>JAJPJA010000051.1 GCA_021324455.1 Pseudomonadota bacterium
AAGTCCGTCGCAGCGCGACAATGGGACGGCATCATGTCCCTTGGCGCGAAGCAGGCGCGTCAGATTCGCCCCCACAAAGCCGTGACCGCCAAGAATAAGGGTCTTCACTTGAATCTCAATGATTTATCGTCGGTAGATTTTGTAGTAGTCGTCGAGCTGCTTGACCTGAAGCATGATGCGCTCGCGGTTGCGCGGACCTCGATAGCTAATCGGGATTCCTGCGTAAACCGACCAAGGCTTGAAGTTAGACCGCGGAGGAACGAGACTCATCGCGCCAATCACGGTTCCCTCAGGAATGCAATTGTCTGGCAGTACAACAGATCCAGATCCGACAGCGGTAAAGTTACTTAAAAGCACGTCCCCGGCAATTGGTTCATTTCCGATGGGTGGCATGTCGGTGGGAAGCAAGAGCGCGAGGTCGTTTCTAAAGTCATCTGAGGTGCACCAGATTCGCACACCGGCCGACAGCGAGCTGTAATCACCTAGTTTGAATAGCCTCTGCGGACCGCCGGCAACGCTACAATTATTAGCAACATGTGAACCTCTTCCAATCTCTACTATAGTTGAAAAATAGCAAAAATCATCGACGATTGAATCATCGTCTACGTGAAACCGTTCTGGGTATCGAACTCGTATGTTAGATGAAATTATGCACCTCATAACCTTCTCAGCCCTTTGAATCCTGGACGCCGGATATCTGAAGAACCAACTCGAATTACCTCTCACCAGCCCGCCAATATCGCATTGGTCACTGCAGTAACGAGGTCGTCAGTCATATCGACATGAATTGGCAACGCGATCTGGTTACTGTCGAAGAAGCGCTGGTGTGGCAGGTGTGAAGGCTTGGCGCCGAAAACCTGATTCCGATCAATACCCTGGTGAATTACAGACACTGGTATGCCGCGAGACCGGAGGGCGCAGACGAAATCATTGCGGCGCTCGACCAGCATCGTGTAGGTCCAGTACGAACTGTTTCGATCCCCCCGATAATCCAGATGGGTGAGGCCAGCAACATCCGCGAGTCTGTGCCGGTAAGTCTCGGCGATCCGGCGGTGGCGGGCGAGATTGGCCGGCATGTCCGGCAGGTTGCCCAGTCCGATCGCGGCGGCCAGGTCATTGAGATGGTACTTGAAGCCCACCTGGGTGAGATTGTATATGCGCTCGCCCAGAAACGATGCCGCATCACGCTCCCGATCTATCCCGAACCATCGCTTGCGCCGCGCCTCGTGGTAGTCGCCTGGTGCAAGACAACACAACGCGCCGCCGTCGCCGGTGGTCAGATGTTTGATTGCCTGGAAAGAGAAGGCGGTGAAGCGCGAGAGGCTGCCGACCGGCCGTCCCCTGTAGGTGGCGCCAAGCGCGTGCGCCGCATCCTCGATCACCGTCAGGCGATGCTCGCTGGCGATCGCGCCAATCTCGTCCATATCGCACGGGTAGCCGGCCCAATGAACCGGGATTATGGCCTTCGTGCGAGGCGAAATCTTTGCCCGGATCGAAGCCGGGTCGATATTCCCGGTCATCGGCTGGATGTCGGCAAAAACCGGAGTTGCCCCGCACATCAGGATGGCGAGTCCGGTGGCGACAAAGGTCTGAGGCGGAAGGATAACTTCGTCGCCCGGCCCGACGCCGGCCACCGACAGGGCCAGATGGAGTGCACTGGTGCCGCTGTTGACAGCAACCGGCCGCACCAGCCCCAGCACGCGCTCCAGTTCCTGCTCGAACTGCCGCACGCGCGCCCCCTCGCTGACCAAACCGCTGCGCAGGGTTTCGATGGCGAGTTGAACCGCCGTCTCACTGATATGGGTGTGGAAAAAGTTCATGAGACACCGGAACTCGCGTTTTTGTGCAGAGTCTCGGCTTTGAGCTGTGTGAGATTGGCTGTGCGCCAATGGCAGAGCGGACGCATTGCGCCAGGAATCGGGCGACCCCACCTACCACGGACACTTCCCGATTCGCCTACGTCCACAACTTGAAAGGCGACGCTGTCATAAACGAGAAGATGAATCTGATAAACAGGTTCGCGGGTTGCGACCTCGGCTGCGACACGCACTACTCCTTCAGAGAAAAGGTTCCCGGGTATACTACAGACTGACGAATACATCCCGCGGGGGCGGGGCTGCGACCATTGTGGATCATTGAGGTCCCCGCTGACGAAAAG
The DNA here is from genome assembly GCA_021324455.1 of Pseudomonadota bacterium. GTDB lineage: Bacteria > Desulfobacterota > Binatia > Binatales > Binataceae > JAJPJA01. The sequence continues at coordinate 2,159 of JAJPJA010000051.1, forward strand.
ATGTACACCTTGCGAGTCGAAAAAGGAAAGAGCCGACAGCAGCTTCGCGTCGTGTTTGAGAACTTCGTAGCCCATTTCGATTTCGACCGGAAACCTTATGTCAACCGTGTCTGACACTCGGCCGCGCTGCGTGACGGTCACCGCCAGGAGGCGTGCAACGTCATCTCCGGGGCGCTGTCCGTGGGGCCATTGCCGGTGCGCCATCGTGCCCGTATCGGAAATCATGTATTGAGCGGTGACGCTCTGGGCGTCGGCGTCGGCCTTGACCCGTCCGTCTTCGAGCAGGACACAGCGCCGGCACAGGCGGTTGATCGAGGGCATGTTGTGGCTGACGAACAGCACAGTGCGTCCGCCCTGCGCCACCTGGCTCATTTTGCCCAGACATTTTTTCTGAAACGCGGCGTCGCCGACTGCCAGCACTTCGTCAACCAGCAGGATCTCAGGGTCGAGGTGCGCGGCGACGGCAAAAGCCAACCGAGTGTACATCCCGCTGGAGTAATGCTTGACGGGAGTGTCGATAAACTTTTCGACCTCGGCAAAGGCCACGATTTCATCAAATCTGCGCTCGATCTCCAACCGCTTCATGCCCAGAATGGCGGCGCTCAGATAGATGTTTTCGCGGCCGGTCAGTTCGGGGTGGAAACCGGTGCCCACTTCGAGCAGGCTGCCGACGCGGCCGTAGAGATCGACGCGGCCGGCGGTCGGCTCGGTGATGCGCGAGAGGATCTTGAGCAAAGTGGACTTGCCGGCGCCGTTGCGGCCGATTACGCCCAGCACCTCGCCCGGCATCACGTCCAGGTCGACATCCTTAAGCGCCCAGATGTGGTTTTGCTCCACCGCGCCATGCCCATTGCGGCCCCGTGAGCGCACGGCGCCTATGGCGTTGCTGAAAGAGTTGGTAATGCTTTCGCGCAGGTTGCCGTAGCGGGCGCGCTCTCCGATGCGGTAGCGCTTGCCCAGCCCGCGGATTGTGATGATCGGTTTCATGCTTTTTCCGTGCTTTGAATCTGGGAGGATGAAGCGGCGACGGCGTTCTCGGTAATGCTTGGCCAGTTAACCCAGTGTGGCGACGAAGGCGATTGATTTAGAGAAGCGGCGCAATATGCCGATCCGAATCAGATAGTCGATTGGGCCGCCGAGTTTTCCTGTCCAGGAAAACGGTACAGGAGCCCAACGCTCCAGCTTGAAATGCGAGCCAAGAAGATTTCGGAGCTTTTTAGGAGTGTACTCTCGTAAGTGTCCCGGCATCATGCGAACGGAGAGGTCGCCGCTTTTTGCCATTTGCAGGAGGCGGGCGGCGTTCCACAGATTCGGCGCGGTTATTAACAGAACGCCTCCCGGGCGAAGCACTCGCGCGATTTCGACAATCACGCGATCGTCGCGGGGCACATGCTCGATTGTCTCCGAGCAGATTACGGCGTCGAAGGACGAATCCGGAAATGGCAAGAGGGTAGCGTCGGCCTGGAGTAAGCACATTCGCGAGTCCCTCGGCGCCAGGCGAAGAAAGTTGAAGCTGAGATCGGCACAAACCGGATTTTTGCCCAGGTCGGCGAGAACCTTGTCGTACTCGAGGTTCGCACCGCAACCCAAATCAAGAATTGTCCTGGCTTTTGCCAGGTACAGACGTGCCAGACGGATTACCACGTTCGTAATCGATGGCTCCGAACAGTCGATAGTTCTCCCCGCCGCCAGCGCTTCGAGCCCCTGCTGTTCGTAATATTCTCGTTCCGCGTTCATCTGGTCTGTCGCAGGCAGTCGGCAGGTGCATTCAGCCCGATGGCGTTTGACCGGCACTCAAACGATATCGGCGAATTCGCGTTCCATGCGGCGGAACGCATGGGCGGAACAGGCCAGTGCCGTAAGGGTTATTGCCGCGGCCAGGCTCAGGTCCGGCCAATGGATGGCGCGGCCGAACAGGGCGCCGCGGAAGGCTTCGATTATGCCGCTGAGGGGATTGACGCCAAGCAGCCAGCGCCAGCGCTCGGGGACGATGCTGGCCGGGTAGATGATCGGGGTGGCGAACATCCAGACCTGGATCAGGAAGGGCAGGGCGTAGCGCACGTCGCGGTACTTGACGTTGAGCGCCGACATCCACATGCCGGCGGCGGCGGCGAGCAGGGCGGCGGCCAGGGTCAGCGGCGCCAGCATCAGCATCCGCCAGTGAAATGCGACGCCGTACCACAGCATCATCGCGAGCAGGACCACGCTGGCAATCGCGAAATCCATCATCGCGGCGCACACGGCGGCGCAAGGGATGACCAGGCGCGGGAAATAGACCTTGGTCACCAGCGCGGCGCTGCCCACCAGGCTGTCGCCGGCGCCGGAGACCGCGGTGGAGACAAAGGTCCACGGCAGCAGTCCGGCATAGGCGAAGATCGGATAGGGGATGCCGTCCGAGGGCATGTGCGCCAGGCGGCCGAAGAAAAGGGTGAAAAGGATCATCGAGACCACGGGTTGAAGAACGGCCCAGGCCACACCCAGCACGGTCTGCTTGTAGCGGACCTTGATGTCGCGCCAGGTCAGAAAATAGAGCAGCTCGCGGTAGGCCCACAGTTCGCGCAGATTGAGGCTGACCCATCCGCGCCGCGGCATGATGCTGAAGAGCGGCGCGCCGGGCAGGACGTGATCGCTCTGCGATGCGGCCGTGTCCGCCGCTGCCGCCGCACCGGCCCACTCGCCGATTGCGTCATTTACCGATTCGGTCTTCATCCAATGTCAGATGATGCAGGCAAATCGCTGCGCGTTGATTTCTCCGCCGTGGTCGGGACGACAGAACAAGTTCGACCAAGATAAGAACGAGACATTCGTTGCGACGGTGTGGAAAATGCCGGAATACTCCGAGGCTGAGATGGCGCACAGCCAATGGCACAATCCTCAGCTGCACTGCGCCGATTCAAGATCAGTGTTCGAGGTTGCGGTACAAATCCTCACTATCTCTTCGGCCATGTCGTCCAGCGTCCATTTGCGCAGCGCCTGGGAGAAGGGCTGGACTTTGTCGCGCCAATACTCCATCGACATGCGCCAGCGCAGGAGCTTCGCGGCCAAAGCCTCGGCGTTCTGCGGGTCGTCGATCAGCAGCGGCTGCAGGTCTTTGGGATAGCGTTCGGCGACGCCGGCGCCGCGGGTGACCATCGCGGGGACGCCGCAGCAGATCGCCTCGTGAACGTTTAGCCCGTAGGCTTCGTAGCGCGCCGGGCTGACCAGCAGGTCGGCGGCGGCCAGCAGCTCGCAGACGCGATCGGTAAAGCCGAGCATGGTGATTCGTCCTTCGAGGCCGGCGGCGCGGATGCGGCGGCGCCAGTGATCGACTGCGCGGCCGCCGCCGGCCGCGACCAGATGCGCGTCCCAATCGCGCCGGGCGCACAGCCTGGCCCAGGCGGAGAACAGCACGTCAAAACCCTTGTTGGCGTCATGGCCCAGCGCTCCGACAAAGCACACCAGCCGCATCTTACCCGCATTCAGGCGCGCGCGCGCTGCGCGGCGTGTATCGGGTGAGGCGGGCGCGAAGTGGGGATCGGAGCCGGGATAGACCGTATGAATGCGCTCCCATGGAATATGCAGGTGTTTCCCAAGCTCAGTCCGCGTGCGCTGTGAGTTTGCGATAATGGCTCGCGCTCTCAACAGAGCGTTTCGCTCCTGCGAGCATGCCCATCGATGCGACAGGCGGTTCTTGATCCGGAACCAGAGTGGAGCGCCGTGATCCGAGCATGGCCAGGCATGATGAACGCAATGCACCCAGTTAACATCCGGCCAGCTGGAGTTGCCTCCGTTGACGATCACGCGAGCGGAGGGGATGCGGCGGCAGACCTTTTGGGACGCATGTGCGAGCCGAACGCTTCCCAGCATGAACGATCCCCGCGGCCGGGGAACCAACTTCACCGAGGCTGCTGTGGCGGCCAATCCCGCCTCCAGGCTGTGACAAACAAGGTGAACTGGATAACCATTGCCAGACAAATGATTGGCTAACGCCCAGTTCAGGCGGTCCATTCCACCGCGGCGGTGAAATCCGCCTGCCACGATTACCCAGGGTTGCATCAGGCGGTGGTTCGGTATGCCAGAGCGTAATCCGGGTCCACTGAGATCCGCAGAGGTTTCAGCCTGGGCGCCGTCAGCCATCCGGTCATGAACAGCAACAGGATGGTGCCCGGAATTGCGGTAAGCAATCCGGTTCCGATGAAAGCCGTTCCAAAATAAAGTGCGACCGTTGCTCGCGCGAGGCGCCATCCAACCGCCCACGAGCCGGCACGAGTACTCGGTGCGAGTACAAGCGTAGAGAGAATAAACGCAACCCACAAAGCCAGACCCGGAATACCAAGTTCAAGCAGCAGGCGTCCGTATTCGTTCTCAATGGCCAGTGGGTTTTTGAGGCGATCCTGGAGAAAATACGGAACGCTGGTGCCGCCGCCGCCCAGACCGTTGCCGAGGGGATAATTTACGACAGCGTCAAGAAACGATTCGTTGACGCTGTCGTGGACGCGTTCTTCAACAAAGCTGAAATCCAGTTGTGTAAAACGCTGCAGGCGCGGCTGGCGGTACACCCAATAGCCCACCACGGACGCAATTGCGGCAAAGGCAATCAGATGCTTGAGCCGGATTTGCGCGAAACTGGCGATCGTCGCCGCCTGGGCAAACAGCAGCAGAGCCTGGCTGCGGGAGGCGCCGAGGAACACTCCGGCGATGGCCGCGATTATGCCAACGCTCAGGATAGTCTTATGGTATCGATGGTGTTTCGGTTGCACCCATGCGCCGACCAGGAGCGGGATCGATAGAACCATGGTTCCGGAGTATGCGGCTTGGGCGACGAAGGTGGCGGGTATCCGGTACGTATCGAACGACCCCTTAACTACGTCATTCTGCATGTAGATAATAATTGTCGCGGCGTTGTGAGGATAAAACCTCTGCACACCCAGGAAGAATTCTCCCAGCGCAAACAGCAGAACCGCGATATTGAGCGCGGCCAGACCTATGGCGAGGCGGGAGCGTTCGTCATCGTCAATCAATGCTCCATAAAGGAGCAGCGGCACGAACCAGACTGCACCCCGCAGGCCTACCAGTTGGATGAGCAGGTCCTGGGCCGGAATGAAGAACAGAAGTATCGGCCATCCCACCAGGCATACAATCCATGGCCTGAGCCGCCGTATGCGCAAGCGCTGAGCCGCGGTGAGGCCGCGCAGCGCCGTGCCGAGATAGAGTCCGGCAACACCGGCATCGAAGATGAAATGGGAGAATGTCTGCGGCAGATTGGCTCTGATGATGCCGTAGAAGTATCCGATGGTCAGGACCGCCTCGAGGCCCGCCACCAGCGAGCGGCGGGTAAACCAATAGGCGGCAACGAACGCCGCGGCGCACAGGAGAATCGATTCCACTAGCCGGGTCCGGGAACCGGGTGGGTGATTGGAGTTTGCGCCGCGCACTCCAAACTGCGGCCGGTTGCAGGCGCGGCCAGCGGCGGCGCCAAGGTGCTGGCCAAATCCGGGATGACCAGTTCAGGAGCAAAGCGCTTTGCGTGCAGTCTGGCCCGTGCGGATTGCGCAATGCGAGCGGCGGGGTCGCCAATCATTTTACGCAAAACCTGCGCGACGCTCTCGGAATCTCGCGGCGGCAACAGGAATCCCCCGTCATTGCCCAATACCTCCGGCGCGGCTCCGATGGCGGTGGTGATGATCGGCAAACCGGCGTGCATCGCCTCCACCAGTCCGATTCCCATCCCCTCCGCAAATGTGTCGTTGGGCTGGCAATAGATGTCGGATGCGGCCAGCAGGCGGGGAACGCCGGTGCGCGGCCCCAGAAAATGCACCCGCTCGCCGATGCGCAGGCGTGTCGCCTGCTGTTTCAGTTCATCGAGGTAAGCGGCTTCCCGGGGCGTCTGTGCCCCGCCGATCTGCCAGCATTGCCATCGGGGGTTGTCACGCAGCTGCGCCAGTGCCGCAAGGAGAATTTGCTGGCCCTTGCCGGACTGCATTCTACCCGCCTGCGCGATCACGATCGCGTCTGCCGGTGTATTCAACCGCGCGCGCATCGCCGCACGCTGGGCGGCGGTCAAAGCTTCGGCGGGCGGGACCGGATTGTAAACCACTTTTAGCGGCACGCCGGGATGGAGCCTGGCAATATCGGAGGCGACAAACCGGCTGACGGCGAGGATGAGATCCGGCGGCGTCATCCGCGCCCAGCGTTCGATCCAGTGCCGCGGGTTGCTGACGCCATGCGCGCGAAAGACCAACTGCGTATTTGCCGCGCGTATCGCCGGGCCGAAGACGGCAAGCACCCAGGGCATATGACAAATCACCGCGTCGAAGCGGTTGCGCTTGAGCACTTCATGCAGGCGCCGGCGCGCGCTCCACACGGTTAGGGGGTTGCGTGCGCGGACGGCGCCCACGACGTGGACCGCGATTCCGGCGGCCTCCAGTTCCTCGCTGAGGCGCCCGCGCCAGCAGACCGCCGCCTCAGTTATCATCGCGGAACAGCAATGGCGGAAGCGGGCAAGCGTTACCATGGCGGATTCCACCCCGCCGTAAAGCTTCCCGGGAATGATATGCAGGACCCGAATCATCACGATGCGGTTGATTCGTAAATACCCACAGTCTGCTGAGCGACGCGGTCTGGATTGAATTGCAGCTCGGCGCGGCGGCGGGCTGCGGCTCCCAGGGCTTGGCGCAAGTGATGGTCGGCGGCCAGGCGCATGACGGCGGCGGCCAGCGCGGCGGCGTCGCCCGGCTGATGGGTCAGCGCGGTTTCGTTCGAAATGATTTCGGTCACGCCGCCCAGGTTGCTGACGATCACCGGCCTTCCGCAGGCCATCGCTTCGGCTACGGACAGGCCGAAGGG
>JAJPJA010000054.1 GCA_021324455.1 Pseudomonadota bacterium
GGGGTCCGCCGGTATGGGCAATCCAATGCCGAATGGCGCCGCGATTGAGATGATGCTGGGCCAGAAACCGATCGACGTCGGCGCCCAGGTTCTGCCTCACCACCTCGGGAACGCGCGGCGACAGCACCAGCTTGAAGCCGCTGTCCACGACGTCCCAGCCCATCAGCCGCTCGGTGCCGGGATAGAGCGTGGACTGTGTGGCAATAACGCGCGGACCAAAAGCGGCGCCGCACCCGGCTCCGGCGACCACCGCTGCCACGGCGCCGTCGCCGAACAGCCCGGACGCGATCAGGTTGGCCAACGACAGGTCGTCGCGCTGCAGCGTCAGCGAGCAGAGTTCGACCGACAGCAGCACCGCGACGTGATCGGGAAAGGCCCGGACGTAGTCCGAAGCGCGCGCCAGTCCGGCCGCGCCGCCGACGCATCCGAGGCCGAAAATCGGGGTGCGCTTCACATTGGGCCGCATCCCCAATTGATTGATGATGCGGGCGTCGACGCTGGGCGTGGCAATTCCGGTTACGGTAACGAAAAACAAATGGTCGATGGCGGCGGGGTCAAGGCCGGCGCGGTCGATCGCCGCGCGCAGCGCCGCTTCGCCGACCCGCGCCGCCGCGGTTTGCCAGGCCTGGTTGGTTTTGCCGAACGTGTCGAGGTCTGGATACGCACTGATGGGCAGGGCCAGATGGCGGCCGCGAACGCGCACCGCGCGATGGAACTCCTCCAGACGCCGGGCGCTGCCGTACCTGGCGGTCCAGTAGGCGCGCAAAGCCTCGGTTAGAACCTCCTGCTCGACATAATTGGGCGGCACAGCGGTGCCGACGGCGCGAATCAGCGGCGCGCCGGGTGCGGTTGATGCGGGCGGTTGCGGCCGGTCGTCAAAACCCATCGCGTAACCTCAAGCCTCCAGTCAGGAGAAGCGGCACGCCTTGTCAGCATCGGGAATAACGATTGCCGATCCGGCGCAGGATTTGCCGGTCCAGTTCCTATGCCATCGTCGGCCGCTTGATCGCGTTCGTCAATCCGGGCGCCAAAGATCGAAGCTTTTGCCTTTCCGGCGGCGGCGCCATAGCGGTAACATGAGGGTTGCGGCCATTGATTGTTATCAAGGCCCCACCCATGCCGGCGCGGATTCCGCTCAGCACCTATCGCCTCCAGTTGAGCCGCCGCTTCACACTGAAGCAGGCTTGCGCGCTGGTCGATTACCTGCACGAACTCGGAATCAGCGACTGCTATCTCTCGCCCCTGACCGTGGCGCGGCCCGGCAGCACGCACGGCTACGACGTCACCGATCACGGCCGTCTCAATCCGGAGATCGGCAGCGAAGCCGAACTGGCGGAGTTGTCGCGGAGGCTGACCGCAAAACAGATGGGCGTGGTGCTCGACACCGTGCCCAATCACATGTGTATCGCGCATCCCTCCAACCACTGGTGGTGGGACATTCTGGAAAACGGGCCGAGTTCACCGTTCGCCGCGTTCTTCGATATCGACTGGAATCCGCCCAAGGCCGACCTGACCAACAAGGTGCTGCTGCCGATGCTGGGGGATCAGTACGGCCGGGCGCTGGAGAACGGCGAGATCAAGGTCGTGTACGAGGGCGGCGAGTTCCAGGCGCGCTACTACGACTGGCATCTGCCGCTGGCGCCGCTTACCTGGCCCCTGATCCTGCAGCCGGCGATGGAAGCGGCGCGCGGCGTGCTGGACGAATCGCATCCGGCGGTGATGGAACTGGAGAGCATCATCACCGCCCTGGGGCATCTGCCGCCGCGCACCGAAACCGACCCCGAGCGGATCCGCGGCCGTCAGCGCGAAAAGGAAGTGATCAAGGGACGGCTCATCGCGCTGCTGGCCAATCATGCGGAGGTCCGCGCGGCGCTCGAGGCTTCGCTGACCGGGATCAACGGCGTCAAGGGAAATCCGCACAGCTTCGATCGATTGGAGAAGCTGCTGGAAGAGCAGGCCTATCGGCTCAGCTTCTGGCATGTGGCCGCCGACGAGATCAACTACCGCCGCTTTTTCGACATCAACGAACTCGCCGCCATCCGCGTGGAGCAGCCGGAGGTTTTCGAAGCGGTACACGCGCTGACGCTGCGGCTGGTCGAGGACCGCATCGTAAGCGGGCTGCGCATCGACCACGCCGACGGTCTGCTCGATCCGGGCAAGTACCTGCGGATGCTGCAGGAGCGATGCGCCGGGGCGCGCAACGGCGGCGATCCGCGTCCGTTTTACCTGGTGGTGGAAAAGATCCTGACCGGCGCCGAACGGCTGCGTCCGCAATGGCCGATACACGGCACCACCGGGTACGAAGCCGTCAATCTGATCAACGGCGTCTTCGTCGATAGCTCCAACCGCCATCGGTTCGAGGACCTTTATACGCGTTTCGCCGGATGGCGGGAGGATTTCCGCGACATCGTTTACGAATGCAAAAAGCTGGTGCTGCGCGCCTCGATGTCGGGCGAACAGAACGTACTGGCGCGCAGGCTGGATCAGATCTCGGAGCAGCATCGATGGTCGCGCGATTTCACGCTCAACAGCCTGGGCCGGGTTCTGGCCGAAGTGATCGCCTGCTTTCCGGTGTATCGATCCTACGTGACGGCGGAGGGCGCGATTACCGAAGAGGACCGCCGGCAGGTGCGGCGCGCGATCGATATCGCCAAGCGCCGCAACGCCGCTCTGAGCGAATCGACTTTCGACTTTGTGGCCTCGGTGCTCCTGCTCGAGCATCCCGAGGGGCTGGACGAGGCGGCATGCGCGGAGCGGCTCGCCTTCACTTTGCGCTTTCAGCAGTTGACCAGTCCGGTGATGGCCAAGGGGTTCGAAGATACCGCGCTGTACCGCTACTTTCCGCTGGCGTCGCTCAATGAGGTGGGCGGCGATCCGGCCTGCTTCGGCGTCGCGCCGCCCGAGTTCCACGCGCGCAACGCGCAGCGCGCGCAGGAATCGCCGCACGGGCTTACCGCCACGTCCACGCACGACACCAAGCGCAGCGAGGACGTGCGCGCGCGCATCAACGTGCTGTCGGAAATTCCCGGCGAATGGGAGCGCACGCTGTGGCGCTGGCATCATCTGACCGAGCCGGCGCGATCGGAGATCGACGGCGTCGCGGTGCCCGACTTGAACGAGGAATACCTGTTTTACCAGACGCTGGCCGGCAGCTGGCCGCTTAACGCGGCAGTCTCCGAATATGAGGATTACGTCGCCCGCCTCCAGCGCTACATGGAAAAAGCCGCCAAGGAAGCCAAGCTGAGGACCAGTTGGATCGCCGCAAACGACCGCCGCGATCGCAAGCTGAGCGAATTCATTGCCGCGGTGATGCACCGGGGCGCCGACAACGCCTTTATCGCCGATGTTGAAGCGTTTGCCAGCCGGGTGGCGCGGTTCGGGATGCTCAATTCGCTGTGCCAGACGGTGCTGAAAATCACCCTGCCCGGCGTGCCGGACTTCTACCAGGGCACCGAGTTGTGGGACCTGAGCCTGGTCGATCCGGATAATCGGCGGCCGGTGGATTACGCCGTCCGCGCCCGGATGCTGGCTGACATCGGACGCGAAGCCGCCGCCGACCGCCTGGCGCTGGCTTCGACTTTATTTGCGCATCCGGAAAGCGGCGCGATCAAAATGTACGTGATCCGCGAGGCATTGCGGATGCGGCGCCGCGTGCAGGCGCTGTTCGCCGACGGCGCTTACACGGCGCTGGAGGCATCGGGCGCGCGCGGCCGCAACGTGATCGCGTTTGCGCGCACCGCCGCGGCGCAGCATGTCATCGTCGCCGTTGGGCGTTTCTTCACCAGTTTCGGGCTGGGACCGGAAGCATGCGTGGGCGAGACGGCGTGGCGCGATACCTATCTGTCCGCGCCGAACGGCTTGCTGCACAGCCGCTATGTCGAGTTGTTCACCGGATGCGAGATTCGCGCCGACCTCGATCGCGATCGGCGCCAGCTATGCCTGGCCGACATCTTCGCCCACCTGCCCATCGCGATCCTGCGCCCCGCGCCTGATGTATAATCGATTCCGCCGCTATTTGAGGAAGGATTCAGTTCTATGGCTCGTGAGCGAAAACCTACCGACCCGCAGGCGCGGGCGATTTTCGAGATCCATCGCCGCTTCGTCGAGTTGATGGAGCAGCGCCTGATGACGGTGGAGGATCGTACCCGGCAGAATTACGTCGCGGTGATGACGACGCTGACGGAAAAGCTGTCGGTACCTGGCAAGCCGCTGTCGGAAATCGTGCGCGAGATGATGGCGGAAGCGGGCCCGATGCTGTTTCAGGTGATGCAGGGTTGACGCGTCGCGGCGCATGAGGCCAGCCCCCGGCCTCCAACCCGTCAATCCTCCAGCGCGTAGCCCACTTCGCTGTGCTGGCTGAGATCCAGACCCATCTGCTCTTCTTCGCTATCGACCCGCAAACCCACCAGAACATCCACTAACTTAAGCAGGATCAGACTGCCCGCGAACGCGAACGCGACGCTGGCCGCCACCGCGATGAACTGGACCAAAACCTGGCCCGGATTGCCGTTCAACAAGCCGTCGGCACCTGCGGGATTTATGATCTTGCTGGCAAAGACGCCGGTCAGCAGCGCGCCGGTAATGCCGCCCACACAATGTACTCCGACCACGTCGAGCGAATCGTCGTAGCCGACGCGGAATTTCACGCCCACGGCAAAGAAGCATACCGCACCGGCGATCGCGCCGATGATCAACGCCGACATCGGATCGACATATCCCGACGCCGGCGTGATCGCGACCAGCCCGGCGACCGCACCGCTGGCCGCGCCCAGCACCGTCGGCTTGCCGCGCACGGTCCATTCCGTTGCCATCCACGACAGCGACGCGGCCGCGGCCGCGACGTGAGTCGCCACCATCGCCGACGCCGCGAGTCCGTTGGCGGCCAGCGCGCTGCCGGCGTTGAAGCCGAACCATCCAAACCACAGCAGCCCGGCTCCGGTCACGGTCATGGTCAGGTTATGCGGAGTCATGGGCTCGTGCGGATAGCCCATCCGGCGTCCGAGCAGAAGCGCGGCCGCCAGCGCCGACACCCCGGAGGAGATATGCACCACGGTGCCGCCGGCAAAATCCAGCGCGCCCATCTGATGCAGCCAGCCGCCGGCGCCCCACACCCAATGCGCCAGGGGGTCGTAAATGCAGGTGGCCCACAACAGGCTGAAAAGGAAAAAACCCTTGAAACTGATTCGCTCCGCGATAGCTCCGGTGATCAGCGCCGGCGTAATCACCGCGAACATGCACTGAAAGAGCATGTACACACTATGCGGAATCGTCGCCGCATAATCGGGGTCGGGCGCCGCGCCGACGGAGTTCAGCCCGATCCACGACAGCCCGCCGATCAGTCCATGATGGTCGGGGGAGAAGGCCAGGCTGTAGCCGAACAACACCCACTGCACGCTGATCAAGCCCGCCAGGATAAAGCTTTGCATCAAGGTGGCCAGCACGTTCTTGCGCCGCACCATCCCGCCGTAAAACAAGGCCAGTCCCGGCGCCGTCATCAGCAGGACCAGAGCGGCGGCGATCAGCACCCAGGCGGTGTCGCCGCTGTCGACTTTGGCCGCAGGCACCATCGCGAAGGCTTTGGGCAGGGTGGCGGCGTCGGCGCTGCGCGCCGCCACGGCGCCGGCCCCGGCCATCGCACCCGATCCCCAGACAATCAACCGCATTCCGCGCAGTTTCGTCATGTTACATCCATTCCCCCGCATCACTATCGGCGAAGATTTGTGGCAAAAGTAATGGTATCGCTCAAGAGCCGGAGTTTCGGCAGAGGAGGGCCGGATCGGCAGAGGGATGAAACCGCGATCGAATTTCAACCGGCGCCTTGCGATGATCGCATGCGCCGTAATCATTGCCATCGATCTGACCGCGATCGCGATGCGGCGCGCGAGGTACTCGGGCGATTTCGACATCTCGATGGAATTCGGACGGCGCTTCGTTGCCGGCGAGCATCTGTACCGCGGCGGCCTGCATTTCCCCTATCTGCCCGCGGCCGCGATGTTTTTCGCCCCCTTCGCGATGTTGCCGAAGCCGCTGGCATTTGCGCTCTTCTACTGCATGGCAATCGCATGTCTATGGCTGACGATGCGGATGCTGGCGGCGATGGCGTCCGATGTGCATCCGAATTTGCGCGAGCGCACCTGGCCGATCGCGGCGGCAACCCTGATTCTCGCCTCGCATTACATAATCCGCGACCTTGATGACGCCGGTCCCAATCTGGTGCTGCTCGCGCTGGCAATGGCCGGAATCCATTACGCGCGGGCCGGGCGCGAAACCGCCGCCGCCGCATACTTCGGCGCCGCCGCCGCGTTCAAGGCGACCGCCGCCCTGTTCATCCCCTTCCTGATCTGGAAACGGCGCTTTCGCCTGGCGATATTCACGATGATCGGCACCGGGTTGTGGATCGGGCTGCCCGCCCTGCGGATGGGAGGAGCGAACTGGTGGGCGCATCAGCGGGAATGGCTCAGGTCGGCGGCCGGCTTCGCCGCCGGATACAACGCCGCCGCCGCTCATTACTACGGCGCCGGCAACGTCGGCAATCAGGCGCTGCGGGCCGCGGTCAGCTACCTGCTCATCACGCGGCTGCGCGTCGGTCCGGGCGCGGCGCATACGGCCGGCGTCGCGGCGGCCGCGGCGCTGATGGGAATTTTCGGCGCGCTCACGGTGCGGCCCTATGACCGCCTGCGATGGCTGCGCGAATCGGGCGGGCTGTTGATCGTGGCGTTGCTGCTTTCGCCGATCGCATGGATACAGCATCTGGTGCTGGCGATACCGGCCATTTACCTGATTAGCGCCGGCTATTTCGCCGGCGAACATTTCGGGCCGCTCCCGGCCGCCGCCATGACCCTGTATGCGGTCCTGGCCTTGATTCTCAACCGCGCTGTCCTGGGCAAGGTGCGCTACGAGACGCTGCTCAAGTACCATGCTCAGACGCTATGCATGCTGCTGGTTTTAGCGGTGCTGATGCTGACCAGGGAGGCATCGGCGCTGCCGGCGCGTCGGCGGCGCCCCAACGATGCGATAATCGAGGCGGCTGATTAGACTCGGGCGCATGGAGGTGCTCAATGAGATTGGCGCACACAGGGATGGTTTTCCCAATCGCGGCGATATCCGCCCTGATCATTGCGATTGGCGCGCGAGCGCAATCGAAGATGGAGATCGGCACCAGCGCGTTCGCGCCGGGCGCGCCAATTCCGGAAAAGTACACCTGCTCGGGCGATGACGTTTCGCCGCCGCTTACGATCAGCGGGGTGCCGTCCTCGGCCAGGGCGCTGGCGCTGATCGTCGAGGATCCCGACGCCCCCTCAGGCACTTTCGTACATTGGGTGGCGTATAACATGGCGCCGCAGACCGGGAGCATACCGGCCGGTGTGAAACCGGGCGATCCGATGCCCGGGGGCGGAACCCAGGGACGCAACGACTTCGGCCGCGCCGGTTACGGCGGTCCGTGTCCTCCGCCCGGCGCGCCGCATCATTACCACTTCCGGCTCTTTGCCCTGAACGATCGGATTGCCCCGCAATCGGACAGCGGTTCGGCCGTCGAACAGTCGATGCAGGGTCATGTGGTGGCAAGCGCGGAGACGGTGGGCATTTTCAGCCGCTGAAGCGATTGAGGCTCTCACCGCTGACTGCGGCCTCTAACCGGCTGGGCCATCGCGCTGCCGGGGCCGGATCGTCAGCCGAGTCAGGAAGCGGCCTTTTCGATTTTTTCCCGCTCCGATCGCGTGTTATCGGCCGACGCGCGATCGACCGGGGATTTTTCGGCGCGCGGCATCTTGGGCAGAATCTGGCTGTTGGTCAGAACCTCGATGAACTTACGAACAGCGGGCGAAAGCTCCCGTCCCCTCTTGTAGATGATGGCCAGCGGACGCGTGAACACCCCCTCCTGGAACTCCAGCATCTTGAGCGACCCGCGCGCGGTCTCGTGGTCGACCGTCAGCCGCGGAACAATCGCCACTCCCAGCCCGATTTCGACCGCCCGCTTGATGGTCTCGACGTTGTCGAACTCCATCGTATAATGCGGCTTGACATTATGATCGCGCAGAATGCGATCCACCGCCTTGCGCGTGGAAATATCGCGTTCGTAGCCGACGAAGCGCTGACCTTCGAGCTGGGCAAAGCTGACCTTGCTCTGCTTAGCCAGCGGGCTTTCAGGCGGCACAACCAGGACCAGCTCGTCGTGGCGAAACGCAATCGAAACGATCTGGCTGCGCTTGGCCGGATAGGCGACCACGCCGAGGTCGATTTTGCCTTCGATCAGGTCCTCATAAATCTTGTTGGCGCGCAGGTATTCCAGATGCACGTTTACGGCCGGGTAAGTGCGCAAAAATTCGGTGAGATATGCGGGCAACTCATGCAGACCGACGCTGTAAACCGTTCCGACCCGGATCGATCCGCCGACCACCGAGCCGATTTCGCGCAAACGGTTCTCCAGTTCCATGAAACGGCGTACGATTTCCTTGCCCGCGGTGTACAACAGTTGGCCGGCGTCGGTAGGCTTGACGCCGGTGCGTCCCCGCTCTATAAGGCGGCAGTCGTATTTCTCCTCGAGGCTGCGGACCTGCTGACTGACGGCGGACTGGGTGACAAAGTTCTGCGACGCGGCAAACGAGAAGCTGCCGCTCTCGATGATATCGCAAAAAACCTTGAGCGTTTCGATATGCATGACTGCGATGTCGTATAAGTTTAGCTGATACAGCTGCCGCTTCGCAAGTAGCCCTGAAGTTAATTCCATTAGGCCCATCAGCACTCGCGTCATGTTACAGTTGGGGCACTAAAGCGGTCCTGCAGCAGCCTTCGAGTACTTCGGCTCTCCCGTACCCGCACGCTGCCGCAACCCCGGTCTATTCATTAACCAGGTACAAAGATGTCACAAATACTCGAAGACCTTGATTATTTCAGCCTTGACGACCTGCTCACGCCCGAAGAGCGGATGACCCGCGAGACGGTCAAACAGTTCGTGGCGCGCGAGGTCCTGCCCGCGATTGAACGGCATTTCGAGCAGGAAACCTTCCCCCTCGAACTGATTCCCGCGATGGCTGACCTGGGTTTCTTCGGCGCCAATATGAAGGGCTACGGATGCGCCGGTATGAACAACGTAGCTTATGGCCTGATCATGCAGGAGCTGGAGGCGGGAGACTCCGGCCTGCGCTCCTTCGCCTCGGTCCAGAGCGCGCTCTCGATGTACGCCATCCATGCCTTTGGATCCGAGGAACAGAAGCGCCGCTTCCTGCCCGAAATGGCCAAGGGCAAGCTTATCGGCTGCTTCGGCCTGACCGAACCCGATCACGGCTCCGATCCCGGCGGGATGGAAACCCGCGCGCGGCGCGACGGCCCCGGCTGGGTGCTTAACGGCACCAAACGCTGGATCACCAACGGCTCGATCGCTGACATCGCGGTCGTATGGGCCAAAGTCGAGGAAGGCATCGCCGGCTTTTTGGTCGAAAAAGGCAAGCCGGGATTCGCCGCCCACAACCTTAAAGGCAAATTCTCGATGCGCGCCTCGATCACCTCGGAGCTGAACTTTGACGATGTGCGGCTGGAGCAATCCGATCGGCTGCCGCAAGCGCGCGGACTGCGCGCCGCGCTCGCCTGCCTGACTCAGGCTCGCTACGGGATCGCGTGGGGCGCGGTCGGCGCCGCCCGCTCATGCTATCGATGCGCGCTGGAGTACGTGAAATCGCGCAGGCAGTTCGCCCGCCAGCTCGCCGGTTACCAACTGGTGCAGAACAAGCTGGTTACGATGCTGACCGAAATCACCAAGGCGCAGATGATATGCCTGCGGCTGGCCCATCTGAAGGACCAGGGCAAGATGCGCCAGGAACAGGTCAGCTTCGCCAAGCGCAACAACGTCGGCCATGCGCTGGAAATAGCGCGGATGGCCCGCGACATGCTGGGCGCCAACGGCATCGTGAACGAATATCCGGTCATCCGCCACATGCTGAATCTGGAAACGGTCAACACCTACGAAGGCACTTTCGACGTGCACACACTGATCCTGGGCCGCGACATCACTGGGATTTCGGCGTTCGACTGAAACAATCCCCGCGCTTTCCGGGGTATGCCGCAGGGCGGCCACACCGCCGCTGCGGCACTGCGCCGAATCCGACGCGGAAACGAAAAAGGGGCCGGATAATCCGGCCCCTTGCCGCGCAGGCGGTTAGCGCATGATGCGTGACAGGCCGCCGGGGAAGGCGAAAGTCTGGGCGTCCTGCAGTTCGGTCGAGGCGTCCTTGTCGATCTCGGGAACCGTGCCGATTGTGCTGACACTGGCATGGGTGTTCTGCAGGTCCCAGATCGCGTCTTCGGTGGCGGCGGGGATGACCACCTGCTCACCGTTGTTCATTTTGATCAGGCCCAGCGAATTCTTGTTGACCTTCCACAGTTTGTCCTGCTTGTCGTAGGTCTCATAGTAGAGCGTGGCCCAGTTCTGCTTGTCCACGTAGAAAACCTTGTGTCCATAGCAGTAATCCTTGTTGATCGGGCGCACGTCGATGATATAGGCATCGCGCACCTCCCAGTTGCCCATGCGGGCGCGCGGCCATCCCGGAACCGGCAGTCCGGTATGCAGGACCTTGTCCAGGTTGGAACGGTCGCCGGTGCCGGCGGCGATATTGGCGTGAACGATCGCCAGCACTTTCTTCTCTCCGAGGTAATACGCTTTGAACAGGCCGAGCTGGAACGCGATCCCGCCCGCGTTGTCGTCCTGCGCCCAGTCGGTGCCCAGGATCGGCGAGCATCGCGCGGCACTCGACAGCCGCAGCGGACGGCGCAGCGAGGGCAGGAACACGTAGGTTTCCTGCACCGCGCTGGGGTCGTCCGGCTGCATGTCCAAAGCCGTGGTGTACTTGCTCTGCTCGGGCAACAGCAGCAGGTCGCGCGTGCTGTGATAAATCCCGTTGGCGTACGGCAGATCGATCGGGTAAGGCGAGTCGCTCAGATGCATCAGCTGCCAGGTGGTTGCAATCGATTCCTCAGGGGTGATGTTGCCGTAGCGATCTTCAATGAAGAAGTGACTGTGATAGCTGATCAGGAAAGGCCAGAAATCGTACCACAGGTTGAACATGATCTTGGTTCCAAGATCGGGCTCGCCGGGATTAAGGAACGGCATTCCGGCCACATAGCCCTTGATCCCGTAACCGCCGCTGGGCAGCTTGACCAAAGTCGCCTGATGGCCGTACTTTTCGGCGTTGGCCTGCGCCTCCTTCGGTATCGGAGTGTCTATACTAGGCCCCACAGACATGGCGAAGTCGGCGCCCTCGCCGATTTTGAAGCCGTAATTGCCGCTGAAGAGGGCCTGAATTCCGACCGGCAGAAAGTTCTGGTATTGCTTCCAGTTGGCGCTGGTGATCTGGGTGCCGGGCGGGATGGTCTGGGAGGAACTCGCGTCTACTTCGGCCTTGTAGCGGGCGCCGTCATCGAAACTGAACGGCTGCGCGGCCGCCGCGGTTCCCGCCAGCCACAACAGTGAGAGCGCCGCCAGGGCCATGCCAGGGACGTTAATCCGTTTTGTGAAAACCATTTTTTCCCGGGTTCTCCTTAAACGCAGGGTCTTGCAGTCAAAAAGATGTGCGGCCGGCGGTGGCCGGCAATCGGCGCGCCGCGCAAGCGCATCTAATTGTGGCTATCAGGGGGCGGAAAACGAGTCAACGGACTTGCTTGCTGTATAGCTAATCTCTTGGCCCGCCGCCCCGCCCTACTCAGATGCTGGCCAGCTTCCAGATTTCCTGCGCGTACTCCGCCACCGTCCGATCGCTGGAAAAACGCCCGATCCGCGCCACGTTCAGGATCGCCTTGCGCGTCCAGACCTCGGACCGCACGAATTCGCCCGAGATTTCCGCCTGGGTGTCGATATATGAGCCGAAGTCGGCGAGCAGAAAATAATCGTCGGCATACAGCAGCGAGTCGCGAATCCAGCGGAACAGACCCGGCTCATTGGGGCAGAAGCGATCGGAGGTGAGTTCGTCCAGCACACGGCGCAGCCGCGGGTCGGATTCGTAGTACTCGATCGGATGGTAGGCTTGTTTGGCGGTCAACTCCGCGATCCGATCCGCCGTCATGCCGAAGATGAATATGTTGTCCGCGCCGACCGCCTCGCGAATCTCGATGTTGGCTCCGTCCAGCGTGCCAATGGTCAGCGCGCCGTTCATCGCGAATTTCATGTTGCCGGTGCCCGACGCCTCGCGCCCCGCGGTCGAGATCTGCTCGGAAAGGTCCGCGGCCGGCATAATCTTTTCGGCCAGCGAGACGCGATAGTCAGGCAGGAAGGCAACCTTGATCAGGCCGCGGGTCCTGGGATCGTTGTTGATCACGGCGCCGAGGTTGTTGATCAGTTTGATCAGCATCCGTGCCGCCCAGTAACCGGGCGCCGCCTTGCCGGCCAGAATATAGCTGCGCGGCGCGGGAGGCTCGATGCCGTCTTCGACCAGGATTAGATATTGATGCACGATGCCCAGCGCCATCAGGAGCTGGCGTTTGTATTCGTGGATGCGCTTGGCCTGCACGTCGAACATCGAGGCGGGATCGAGGTCGACGTCGGCGATGCGGCGGCTGACGGTGGCCAGCCGTTCCTTGTTGACGCGTTTGATCGCCGCGAAGCGCGCGCGAAACGCCGAATCGTCGGTCAACGATTCCAGCCGATGCAGCTCCTCAAGCTCCGTGATCCATCCCGGCCCGATGCTCTCGCACAGCAGGTTGGCCAGCCCCGGATTCGCCATCAACAGCCATCTGCGCTGGGTCACGCCGTTGGTCTTGTTGCTGAAGCGTTCGGGCCACAGCTGGTAGAACTCGGGCACCAGGCGCGTTTTGATGAGTTCGGAATGCAGCTTGGACACGCCGTTGATCGAATGACTGCCGACGATGGCAAGATGCGCCATCCGCGCGTGCGGCTCGCGTCCTTCCTCTATGATCGAAACGCGCGCGCAGCGTTCGGGGTCGTCGGGCCACAGGTTGACCGCTTCGGCCAGAAAGCGGCGATTGATCTCGCGGATGATCTGCAGATGGCGCGGCACCACGCGCTCCAGCAGGTTAAGCGGCCAGCGCTCCAGCGCCTCCGGCATCAGCGTATGGTTGGTGTAAGCGAAAGTGGATCGGGTCAGCTCCCAGGCCGTCACCCAGGGCAAATCGTAATGGTCGACAAACAGGCGCATCAGCTCGGCAATCGCCAGCGCGGGATGGGTGTCATTGAGCTGGATCGCCACTTTGGCAGGAAAATCGGCGAAATCATGTCCGCTGCGCGCAAAGCCGCGCACGATGTCGCGCATCGCGCAGGCGACGAAAAAGTACTCCTGCAGCAGGCGCAGCTCGCGTCCCGCGGCCACATCGTCGGAGGGATAGAGCACCTTGGAGATGGTTTCGGATACCATCTTCTGCTCCACCGCCTTCATGTAGTCGCCGGCATTGAAGATCTGCATGTCGAATTCGTCGGAGGCGCCGGCCGAATAAAGGCGGACGAAATTGACCGTGCGCCCGCGGTAGCCGGAAATCGGCAGGTCCGAAGGCATCCCGGCCAACAGACGCGATTCGACCCATGCCGGCGCATATTCGCCTTCGGCATTGAATCGATGGTCGATACGGCCGTAAGCCGGAATCAGGATGACTTCTTCGGGCCGCGGCACCAGCCATGGCGAAGGGCTGCGCCGCCAGCTATCGGGCCGCTCCAACTGATAGCCGTCGCGAATTTCCTGCCGGAACAGACCGAACTCATAGTTGATGCCGTAGGCGTAGCCGGGCATGTCGAGGGTGGCGAGCGAATCGAGGAAACACGCCGCCAGACGGCCCAGACCGCCGTTGCCCAGTGCCGCGTCGGGTTCCTCGTCGAAGAGCGTTTGCAGGTCGATGCCGTTTCCGGCCAGGTAGTCGCGGCAGATGTCGATGATGCCGAGATTGAACAGATTGTTCTCCAGCGAGCGCCCGATCAGGTATTCCAGCGACAGGTAATAGAGTTTTTTCGCGCTCACCCGTTCAAACCGCGCACGCGTCGCCAGCATCCTCTCAACCAAAATGTCGCGCACGGCCATCGCGGTCGCCAGGTACCAGTCCTGGCGGGTGAGTTGAATCCGGCGTTTGGCCAGCGTGTAACGGAGGTGATGCTCGGCCAAACTGATGAAAAGCTGGCGATTGTTTTCTGGAACGGAAAACCCGGTCATGCCAAAATCAGCCCTTGGCGGAACAGCCATTGTCGCGCAGCCCCTCCCTGCTACCCACAGCCGCCGGCGCGCAATAGATGCGGTCTCTCCGCGAACGACATCGACGACCACACAGCAAAATCCATTCCCCACCCGACGACGCCAGCGGAAACACCCGAGATCCAGACCTAAGCTGTTATTACGCTGCGTTAGCTTGGTCTAAAAATGACTCGGCGCCTATTTTAGCCGCCCATCTTTTGAGCGAACAATCCCAAGCGCGCCGAGCGTCACTTTCGGCTTGAAAATTATGCATGACCGGGCGCCTGTCCGCATGCAATCCCGCTCTGGCTCCCGATGCCGGAAAACCGTCCAGAGCTTCCAATCCGCCGCCACCCTTACCGCACCCGCACCAAGACGTAGCGGCTGCCGTTTTCGGCCGGAGAGTCCCACGGCAACTCGGGTTCTTCGGCGCGTAGCTCGCTGGCCATTTTCAAATTCTGCACGTCCCTGGCACGGGTGATCAACCACGCGCCGCCTTTATCATGAGCGAAGTCGGCCACCTGATCGGTCAAATTGAACAACGGCACCGGCGCCGGCATCGCAAGATAATAGACCAGACCCGGCCCCCAAATCCTGAAAAAGGCGAGCTGGTCTGTTCTATCCCCCAGATTGGCCCGCACCGCACGCGCGAAGGAACGCTCGTAGCGATAAGCTTCGGTCCGGGGCATCGCCACAATGAACATGAAGAACAACCCCAGGTAGGCGATCAGCGCGGTCGAAAGCGCGGCGCGGCGGATTGTAAACCCGCGCGCCGCGTTTACAATCGTTGCCACACACACCAGCCATCCGAGCAGAAAAATCATCCGCTCCGGCGACGGCGGCAGCATCCGCAGCGACCCCGGACGCATCGCGGGCGGCATCAGATAGCCAATTCCGGACACAATCACCAACGCCGCGGCGGCGGTGTAGCCGGCGATCGTCAGCCGCCGCGCGGCGGTGCAGAGATCGGCGGCGCGCGCCGCAAGCAGGCGCGCGACGACCAGCGCAGCCGCGGGCAGAATCGGCAGCAGATAGTAGCTGCGCCGCGAACGCGACAACGTAAAGAACGTAAACGTGCCCCAGAAATAAACCAGTGCGAACAGATCCGCGTCGGCCAGCGCGCGCTGGGCGGCGGAGCGGACCCGGCGATGCATTTCGACCAGCGCCGCGGGCAGAAACACGCACCACGGCGCCATCAGGACGAAGATCACGTAGACGTAAAGATAGATCGGACCGCGATGGTCGAACGGCTCGAAGAAGCGCACCACGTTTTCGCGAAAGACCATATACAGGCCGGCGTCGGAATGCGTCCGGCTCTGCGACAGCACGAACGGCAGGAAGTACAGCGCCGCGGCGGCGGCAATCGCAATCGGAGTTTTGAGGTTGAAAAACCACTCCAGCCGCTTCAGCAGCCATTCCAATCTCGCGCGCACATCGCCGCTTCCCACCCGCCTGCGCAACTCGGCCGCGCCCGGCTCAAGCAGAGAATAAAGTCCCATCACCCACAGCGGCAACGCCAATCCGATCAGCCCCTTGGTAAGCGACGTCGCCGCCATCAGTATCCACAGCCACACCACCCACCATCGGCTGGGCCGCTGGCGATGCCACACGAACAGGGTGAGCGCCGCCAGCACGCCGGTGGTGGTTTCGATATCGGCGGAGGCGTGGCGCGAGTAGAACGCGTAGCTGAAACTGGTGGCGAGAATGAATCCGGCCATCGCCGCCGTGGTGCGATCGTAAAGCCGCCGCGCCAGCGCAATCGTCACAACCACGCCGATCAGTCCGAAAAACGCCGATGGCAGCCGCGCCGCGGCTTCATTCAGCCCGCCCGTCAGATGAGCGGCGATCACGATAAACCAGTACGAGAGCAGCGGCTTGTCGTAGTACAGATGACCGTTAATGGTGGGCCAGAAGTAATTGGAGCTGAGCTGCATCTCGCGCACCACTTCCGCCCATCGCCCCTCCGACGCCCACAGTGCGCGTACGCCCAGGCGGCCCACAAACAGCACGGCCGCCAATGCCACCGCCGCCGTCCCGTACCATCGCGGACCCTCCTGCTCGGAAGGAACTAAGCAGCTTTGGTCCAGTTGCTGCGCCGGGCCGCTTCGCATAGCAGTGGCATTGTAGCGGTTTCGTTCGGTGAAGGGAGCGGCTTGCGCGGGCGGTCGCGGATGCCGTTTGGGGCGGCCGAAATAAAAGAGGACCGGAAAGTTCCCGGTCCTCTTCGGCTTCAGGCCGTCAAGCCGCGTTTTTACTTGACGTTCCAGGTATCGCCGCGGCGCAGCAGGGAGCGCAACTCGCCGGGTCCCTGGCTCTTTCTGGCTTCGGCCAATTGCGCGTTGACGGCGGCGTCATAGGTCGGACGCGAAGCCGCGTAGAACACGCCCACCGGCGTCGGCATCGGCGGCTCAAAATGGCCCAGCATGAACGCCAGCGACAGGTTGGTCTCGTCGTGCACGACCAGGTCCTTTTCCGTCACGCCGTTGCCCAGCGCAACGACTTCCGGACGCATCCCGTTCATGCGGATGCCCTTGTCGCGATTCTTGCCGAAGACCAGCGGCTTGCCGTGCTCGAGCACCAGCTGATGGTCGGCCTTGATCGCCTTGTCGCTGACGTCGTTGAAGGCGCCGTCATTGAAGATGTTGCAGTTCTGCAGAATCTCCACGAACGAGGCGCCGCGATGCGCATGGGCGCGCTTGAGCGTGTCCTGCAGATGCTTCTGCTCGACGTCCACCGAACGGGCGACGAAGCTGGCATGCGTTCCCAACGCCACCGTGATCGGATTGAAGGGGAAGTCCACCGAGCCCGCGGGCGTGGATTTGGTCACCTTGCCGACTTCCGAAGTCGGCGAGTACTGCCCCTTGGTCAGGCCGTAGATGCGGTTGTTGAACAGCAGGATCTTCAGATCGATGTTGCGGCGCAGAGCATGGATCAGGTGATTGCCGCCGATCGAGAGCCCGTCGCCGTCGCCGGTCACGACCCATACGTCGAGTTCGGGGCGGGTGAGCTTGAGCCCGGTGGCGATCGCCGGCGCGCGCCCGTGAATCGTATGGAAGCCGTAGGTGTTCATATAATAAGGGAAGCGGCTGGAGCATCCGATACCGGAGATGAACACCGTGTTTTCGCGCGGCACGCCCAGCTCCGGCATGATCTTCTGCACCTGGGCCAGGATGGCGTAGTCGCCGCATCCCGGACACCATCGCACTTCCTGGTCGGAGACGAAGTCTTTACGAGTAAGCGCGGTAGCCATCTGTGTTCAGCCCTCCAGTGCACGCATGATCCGGGACTCGACCTCGCTGACCTTGAATGGACGGCCCTGAATCTTGTTACAGCCGACCGCGTCGATGAGGTAGTCGGCTCTGATCATCTTGAGCAATTGACCCATGTTCATTTCCGCCACCATCACCTTCTTGAACCGGCGCAGCACGTCGCCGAAGTCCGAGGGCAGCGGATTGAGATAGCGCAGATGCACGTGGGAGACGCTCTTGCCCTTGGCGCGCAGGTTGGTCACCGCTTCGCGCAGCGTACCGTAGGTGGAGCCCCATCCGACCAGCAACAGGTCGCCGCCCTGGGCGTCGCCGAAAACCTGGATCGGGGGAATTTCGCGGGCGATGCCGGCGATCTTGCGCGCGCGCAGCCGCACCATCATCTCGTTGTTGGAGGGCGAATAGCTGACGTTGCCGGTCAGATGCTCGCTGGAGAGGCCGCCAATCCGATGCTCCAGTCCGGGCGTGCCCGGAATCGCCCACGGACGCGAGAGCGTTTCCTCGTCGCGCAGGTAGGGCATGAAGCCGTTGGGATCGGTGCGGAACTCAACCTTGATCTCCGGCAGCTTGTCCGCATCCGGCACCAGCCAGGGCTCGGCGCCGTTGGCCAGATGCCCGTCGGTCAGCAGGATGACCGGGGTCATGTACTTGATCGCGAGCCGTACCGCCTCGTAGGCGCAATCGAAGCAGTCCGCCGGCGTGGACGCGGCGATAATCGGAATCGGCGACTCGCCATGCCGCCCGTACATCGCCATCAGCAGGTCGGCCTGCTCGGGCTTGGTCGGCATCCCGGTGGACGGACCCGCGCGCTGGATGTCCGTAATTACCAGCGGCAGCTCAACCTTGACCGCCAGCCCGATCGCTTCGGCCTTGAGGTTCATCCCGGGGCCGGAGGTCGTGGTGATTCCGATCGAACCGCCGAAGGCGGCGCCGATTGCCGAAGCCACGCCCGCGATTTCGTCCTCAGCCTGGAAAGTGTAGATGGGGAAATTCTTGAAGCCCGACAACTCATGCAATACATCGCTGGCGGGGGTAATCGGATAGGAGCCCAGGAACAGCGGACGTCCGCTTTTCACCGACGCCGCGACAAAGCCGAGCGCCGTCGCCGTATTGCCGGTGATGTTGCGGTAAAATCCCGGAGCGATCTCGGCCGGCTTGACTTCGTAGGCGCTGGCAAAAATCTCCGTGGTTTCGCCGTAATTGAATCCGGCCCGGAACGCACGCAGGTTCGCCTCCATCACATCGGGCGTCTTCTTGAACCTGCTCTCGATATAATCGGTGACCGACTTGGTCGGGCGCTGGAACAGCCATGACAACAGTCCCAGCACGAAGAAGTTGCGGCATCGATTGACCGCGCGGGTGTTAAGGCCCAGTTCGCGCACCGCCGAAGTGGTCAGCTTGCTGACCTCGATTTCAAACACCTGGAACTTGTCCAGCGAATGGTCGGTGAGCGGGTTGCTGGTGTAGCCGGCTTTCTTGAGGTTGGCGTCGGTAAAGCCTTCCTTGTCGATAATCAGGACGCCGTTGGGCTTGAGGTCTTCGAGGTTCACCTTGAGGGCGGCCGGATTCATCGCCACCAGCACCGAAGGCTCGTCGCCGGGAGTGAAGACCTGCTGGCTGGAGAAATTCAACTGAAATCCGCTGACGCCGGCCAGGGTTCCCGCAGGGGCCCGAATCTCCGCCGGAAAATCGGGCAACGTCGCGATGTCGTTGCCCGCCAGCGCGGACTCGGTGGTGAATTGCATGCCGGCCAGTTGCATTCCATCGCCGGAGTCGCCGGCAAAGCGGATTACAAACTGGGGCCTGGTCTCGACCGGCTTGCGCCGGCCGGAAGCCCCGGAACCCTGCGCAATCTGTTGGGCCGTCTCAGGTGGTACAGCCATTTGGATCTGCTCTCCTCTTCAAAACGGGACGCTGACTATTGGTTGATTTGACGGGGGGCCATGGAAAGCTCCACCGGGCTCTTGGACAAGCACGGCGAATGACGTGGATCACGTAAATGAAATATATCTAATGGCAGCCCGCGATCAAAGGGGCCCCTCCGCGGCCGCCATTGGCGCTCAATGGACCTCGAATCGATGCCATAATCCGGCATACTCCGACCACTGCTCCTCAACGTCGGCGACGCGCGCCGCGGGCGGCCCCTGATGCGCCCACGCCGCCAGCATCCCCAGATTGCGGCGCGGTCCTTCCGCGCGAATCTCAACCGCTCCATCGGCCCGGTTGCGCACCCATCCGCTCAACCCCAGCGCGCGCGCCTCCTGCGCCGTCGCGGCGCGGAAGAACACACCCTGCACCCGGCCCCGGACGATGAGTCGAACTTGCGCCTTGTCGGCCGCCATCGTCAAGCTCCCGACAGCATCCGCGCCAGCTCATCCTCGTCGATTACCCTGACCCCGAGCTCCTGCGCCTTGCGCAGTTTCGAACCCGCCTCTTCTCCGGCCACGACGTAATCGGTCTTGCGGCTGACCGAGGACGAGATGCGACCGCCGGCAGCCAGGACTTTCTGTTCGGCTTCGGCCCGCGTCCAGCGCTTGAGCGATCCGGTCAGGACCACGGTCTTGTCGCGCAGCGGACCGCGTCCCGCCGCCTCGGGCATCGGCTGGAACTCAAAGCGGGCGTTGTCCAGCAGCCGTTTGAGCGCCTGCGTGTTGCGCGGCTCGGCGAAGTACTCGCGGATGCTGCGCGCGACCTCGGGACCGATATCGCGCACCGCCAGCAGCTGCTCTTCGCCGGCCTCCCGCAGAGCATCGATGCTTTTGAAGTGCAGCGCCAGCTGCCGCGCCGTATGCTCGCCCACGTGCCGGATACCGAGGCCGTTGATCAGGCGGTCAAGGGTGGTCTTGCGCGATCGGTTGATATTGTCGATCAGATTGCGCGCGCTCTTCTCGCCCATCCGCTCCAGTTCGGCGAGCTGCGCGGCCTCCAATTTGTAGATGTCGCCGAGTTCGCGCACGATTCCCTTTGCGACCAGCTGCGCCACCAGCTTGTCGCCCAATCCATCGATATCGACGCAATTCTTGGACGCGAAATGGCGGATCGATTCGCGCATCCGCGCCGGACAGTTGACGTTGACGCAGAAGTAGGCGACCTCACCCTCTTCATGCACCACCTCGCTGCCGCATACCGGACACTTGTCGGGCATCCGAAACGGGCGATGCCGCGGATGGGCCTGCCTGGTGACGCGCACCACATAGGGAATCACGTCGCCGGCGCGCTCCAGCAGCACGGTGTCGCCCTCGCGCACGTCCTTGCGCTTGATCTCGTCCATGTTGTGCAGCGAGGCGTTGGAGATCGTCACTCCGGCAAGCGCCACCGGTTCAAGATTGGCCACCGGCGTCAGCGAACCGATGCGCCCGACATATACCGCGATTTTATTGACCCGGGTTTCCGCCTGCTGCGCCTTGAACTTGTACGCGATCGCCCATCGCGGCGAGCGCGACACCTCGCCCAATTGCTCCTGCAGCGCGAATGAATTGACTTTCGCGAAGATCCCGTCGGCCTCGTAATCCAGCTGCTCCCGGATTGCGGTAATCTCGTCCCAATACTCCAGCACCTGAGCGACGCCGCGGCACAGTCTGGAGCGGGGATTGATCTTGAGCCCCAGCGCCTTGATGCCCTGCAGGAAATCCCATTGGGTTTCGAATCCGGGTCCGCCGACAATCTCTCCCGGCGAATGGCAGAAAATATCCAGCGGGCGTTTGGCGGTGATTTTCGGATCGAGCTGGCGCAGCGAACCGGCGGCGGCGTTGCGCGGGTTGGCGAAGACCGGTTCGCCGGCGGCGGCGCGCTCCTCGTTGAGCTTCTGAAACGCCTTGCGCGGCAGGATTACCTCGCCGCGCACTTCCAGCAGATCCGGCACGCGATGGGATGGCGGCGAATGCAGCTTGAGCGGGATGCTCCTGATGGTGCGCAGATTCTGACTTACGTCCTCGCCGTTGTAGCCGTCGCCGCGGGTCGATCCCACCTTGAACACGCCATGCTCATAGACCAGCTCCACCGCCAGTCCGTCGAGTTTGATTTCGGCGACGTATTCGATATCGGCGTCGCTGCGCAGCAGGCGTTTGACGCGCTGGTCGAATTCGATCATTTCTTCGGCGTCAAGCGCGTTGGACAGCGAGAGCATCGGCCGGCGATGCTGCACGACGCCGAATTTTTCCGCCGGCGCCGCGCCCACCCGCTGCGTGGGCGAATCGGGCGTGGCGACTTCGGGATGCGCGCGCTCCAGCGCCTCGAGCCGGCGCATCAGCGCGTCATACTCGGCGTCGCTCAGCTCGGGCGAATCCAGTACGTAGTAGCGATAATTATGATGCCGTATCTGCTCGCGCAGACGCTCCGCCTCGGCGGACAGTTCTTCGAGCGATTTATCCCCGGCCATGGCGACAGAGGCTTGTGCCTTACCTGCTGTAGCCCATCGCCGAAAGGAATTCGTCCAGCGAGCGGAAGCGCATGAACATGTTGTGGCGCTTTTCGTTGCCGATCGTGGAAGTGGCCTCGGAGGAATAGGCGTGCCCCGGGTACACCACCGTATTGTCGTCGAGATTGCGCAGCGTGTGATTGAGGCTGTAGTACATCTGCTCCGGATCCGCTCCGGGCAGATCGACCCGTCCGCACGATCCGATGAAAAGCGTATCGCCCGAGATCAGGTTGTTCTCGATCAGGAAGCATTGCGAACCGGGAGTATGTCCCGGAGTGTGCAGGAACTTGATACTCAGATTGCCCACTTCGGTGGTATCGCCGCCCTCAACCGCGACCATGTCGGAGGGCGACAACCCCGCCTGACGGCGCGTCAACTCGGCTTCGGCTTTTTGCAGATAGACCCTGGCCTTGACCTTCTCCAGCATCTCGGCGGCGCCTTCGATATGGGTTCCCATGATATTTCCGCCCAGATGGTCGGCGTGGTAATGCGTGATCAGGATCTTGTCGATCTCGTAGCCGTCGCGCCGCACCAGGTCGATGATGCCGTCGATGTTCCAGGCCGGGTCGACCACCGCCGCCTTGCGGGTGGCCGGGTCGCCGATGATATAGACGTAGTTGGCCATCGGGCCCGCTTCCACCTGCCGCAAATGAATCCGCGATTGCGCTGCCATCTGTAATCCTATTTGGAGTCCCTGCGGCGGCGCCCCCGCGAATCGATGCGCAGGCCGCGGTCCCACAGGAATTCATCCTCGCCCAGCCGTCTGGATATCCACCTGGATTGCACAAACAGATGGTCGCTGAGCCTGTTTATATAGATAACCACTGGATCGGCGATTTGCTCGTCGCGCTTGACCGCCCAGCAAACCCGCTCCGCCCGGCGGCATACGGTGCGCGCCAGGTGCAGAAAGGCGTTCAGCTTTCCGCCCCCCGGCAGGGTGAACGACTTCAGGTTCTCCAGCGCCTCGTTCATGCGGTCGATCTCGTGCTCGAGCTGTTCGACCTCGCCCTCGCCCATGTGATGCATCCCGTCGTACTCGACTTCGGGCGGGGTGGCCAGTTCGCTGCCGACGTCGAACAACTCGTTCTGGATGCGCCGCAGCATCCCGGCGTACCAGTTGTAATCCTCGCCCAAACGATCGCGAAAGTCGGGCAGGAAGGTGCGCACGATTCCGATAACCGAGTTGAGTTCGTCGATGGTGCCGTAGGCCTCCAGGCGTCCGCTTTCCTTGGGTACCCGCACGCCGCCCACCAGCGACGTCATCCCCTTGTCGCCACCGCGCGTATAAATCTTGGTCAGCCGAATCGCCATCGGCGTGCGCTCACAGCCCGGCCTTGCGGCGTTGGCTCTGATAGGAGTTGTCGCCGACCTCGTTGGAAACCGGCAGACCCGCGTCGCGCCATCCGGGGACGATCACCTGTCCGCTCCGATCGCGCGCGCCGCCAAAGCCGCCGCGCACGTTGGTCAGATCAGCGAAACCGGCCTCCTCGAGGATTTCGCAGGCGCGCTGCGAGCGTCCGCCCGCCATGCAGCCGACCACCAGTTGCCTGTCCCGGGGCAGCGCCTTTTGCGCGACCTGGAGGAAATCCTCATTCGGCTCCATCTGCCCCGGACCCTTGATGAACACCACCGGGATATTGATCGCTCCCGGCGGATGGCCCTGCGCGAATTCGCCTTCGGTCCTGACGTCGAGATAAATCGCGTCGGGATTGGCCGTGAGGATCTCATAAGCCTGCGGCGGTTCAACCTGCTTTATAGCCATCAGCCAAGCTCCTGTTCGATATTGTTGCGGCCGTTAACAGTTCAGCCGCGGAACCAGCCTGCTCCCGTGGCTAAACGGCCCCTCCCTTGATTCCTATACTTAAAGGAAACCGCCATCAAACAACAGGTTAGCGGCTCCCACCGGCCCAACTGGCTCAGGGCTGTGAACTGCCAAATCGCTCGAAATGAACCACCTCACGGCGCGGCTTGAGCGGCTTGGGCTGGGGCGGATTGCCGTCCGCCGGATAGCCGAACGGCAGCACCGTTACGACGGCCAGATTGCCGGGCACGCCCAGGCGCTGCGCGATCGCGGCGGCGTCGAAGTTCCCTACCCAGCAGGTGCCCAGACCCATCGCCCAGCCCGCATTGGCCATGTTGCAGACCGCCTGCGCGCAGTCGGTATCGGCCCATCGCGCGTTGGAGGTGTCCTTGAGCACGACCACGGCGGCGGGCGCGTCGGCGACAAAACGTCCGGTGGTGCACAGTGCGCCCAGTTCCCGCAGCGTGTCGGGATTGCGTACGATGATAAACTGCCACGGCTGCAGGTTGCGCGCGCTCATCGCATGCCGCCCGGCGTCGACAATCCGCCTTAATTGTTCGAGTTCGACCGGCCGCCGCGCAAACTGCCGCACGACCTTTCTGGTCACCATAGCTTCCAATGCGTCCATACTCCGATCCTGACCGATCCAGCGCCCGGCGCAACCCTTAACCATGAGCCAGTCTTCGACGGATAAACTGGTTGCTTGAAGACGCGTTCGGATGATTGGTAAAAGAAGGTATGTCTAGCGGGAAAACAGAGCCGTGCTCGCCCGCAAAAGCGCGGCTTTCCTCACCAACCGACCGATCGGACCGGTCTACAGCATTATCCGCACGGAAAGTGGCACGCCATGCCGGCACTTGAAATCGGAACGATAGCGCCGCCGTTTCGGCTTGACGATCTCGACGGCAATTCCCGCTCGCTGGAGCAGATAAAACCGGGCGACCTGCTTCTGCTGGTGTTCTACCACAGCGAATGCCCCACCTGCGGCCTGTCGATGCCGTTTATCGGCAATCTGGCGCGCGCGGTGCGCTCGGAGCGGATGAAGATCTGGGGCGTCAGCCAGGACGCCCGCCATGAAACGCTGAAGTTCGCCGGCGTCAAGCGGCTGGAGATGCCCATACTGATGGACGCCGATCCCTACCCGCTGTCGCAGGCCTACGGCCTCACCAACGTGCCCACGCTGTTTCTGATCGAGCCCGGCGGCCGGATCCTCGACCAATGCGTGGGCTTCACCAAAACCGATTTCATCCGCATCGCGCAGGCGGCGGCCGGCCACGCGCAGACCGCTGCGCCCGACATTTTCGCGGGCCAGGAAGTGCCCTCGATGGCCTATGGTTGAGGGGCGAAAAACGCGGACTGAGGTTCAGCTCCGCCGGTAAATCGCGAACTCCTCCGTCATCCGCTCGGCCCGCTCCTGCGCCGAGGAAATCCGCTGCGTGCGCAGGAAAAACTGGACCAGTTCCTCGTATCCGACCTGTCCTGTCGGTCCCACCACGTCAACCAGCTCCTGGATAAGGCTCGGAAACCGTTCGCTGGGGATGTAGTAGTGAGCCCAACCGAAGTTGCAATGGCGCTGGAGAATCTTGGCGATCGACTTCTCCAGTAAGGCGCGATTCGCATTCCGGTCGCTGTCACTCATGACGACTCGCTGCTCCTGATGCTTTCTGATCTGATTGGCAGCTAACTTAGCGTGGCGCCGCTCTCTTTACCAGCTTGTCGTCGTCCTCGCCGCCCTCGGCCCAGATGATTTTGCGGTAGTCGAACTTGATGTCTTCAATCAGGTTGAACTTGATTATCTCGAAGTAGGGCGACAGGTCGAAATCGCGCGGCGTGATAAAGCCGGTCGGCACCCGCTGCAATACCCCGAAGCGGCGCGCGTCGGGCCGCCGGATCAGCCGGATCAGCCCGAAGCGATCCTGATCGCTCAGCGGCGGCTCCTTGAACTGCGGCACGATCGGAAACTTTACCTTGCTGAAAGCGTTGGCGATCATGCTGGAGCAAATCACGTGGGTGGGCACTCCGCTGCCGAACTCCAAAGCGGTGCGGCGCAGCCGGCGCGGTATCAGATGCACGGGCAGAAAGTAGCGCGCCAGATCGAAGATGTTTTTCAGATCGTAATTGTAGCCGACGTTGCCCAGCACTTCGTCCACCACCGCGGCGCAGTCGGTGCGCGAGAGGTTGAACGGCCGGCATACGCGGATATTGAAATCGCGATACTTGTGCAGCGGCGTCAGCACCACGCCTTCGTTCACCAGCGCCTCGACCAGCAGGTAATGCGCCTATTCGCCGAATTCATCGAGCAGCCGCTGCCGGGTCAGCGGGTCGCGCCGCAGCGGCTCGTCGCCGACATAGATGGCGGAATGCGACCACGAGCTCTGGGTCAGATACTTGATGCATTCGCTGATCCGCTCGTTGCCTTCCACCAACACCACATCGCCCTTGCGGATGTAGCGCTTGAGCCGGGCCATGTCGTTGGGAATCCGGGGCGTATCCTCGCTGAGCGGCTTGGTCAGGAGCTTGACCGCAAGATTGACCACCGCGCGCCTGAGACTGCTGAACAGGTTGGTTCTCACTGCCATAAAACCGCGCCGCCGCTCCAAGGCGGCCATACTACAAGCTTAGATCATGCCAGAGTATGAAAAACAGATTGCGAACGCGTTTTTTTCACGACCCGCCGGGCTGAGGATTCCCAAACGCCGGCGGACCAGCGGCATCGCCGCTATCCGATGGCGCAAACCGGCTCCGACGCTTCGCCCAACAGCTCCCGGATGAAGCTGTGCACTTCGGCGCAGACGCGCTCCTTCTCCAAATCGACCGTGATTACGTGGTAGCTCTGCTCCAGCGTCACCAGACGTTTTTTGGCGCTGCCGAGGTTCGCCATCACGTACTCCACGTTCTTTTTGTATGGACAGACATGGTCCTGGCGGCTGTGCATCAACAGCACCGGCTGGGTCAGCCTGGCCAGCCGCGCACGCACCATCGAGGACAGCTCGACCAGGCTGAGGGGAGCGCTCAGCGGCATCAGGCGGGCGCTGGGATGCACCTGGCGGGCGGCGGCGTCATGGATATCGGCGCCGGCGCTGGCGCGCAGATAGACCATCGCCGCGCGCGGTCCCAGGCGCCTGATTGCCGCCAGTCCCGCGCGCTGCCAGAAAGGAAGAAAGAACGCCGGCGCCAGCATCACCACACCGCTTACCGCCTCGCCCTGGTCCAGCGCCAGCCGCGCCGCGAGAACGCCTCCGGCGGAAAGGCCCACCACTACGATCGGGTCGCCGTAGGCGCGCAGCCGCTCGCAGCCGTCAACCACGCTTTCATACCAATGGTTATGATTGGTGGCACCCAGCTCTTCGGGCCCTCCCGCGTGCCCGGCCAGCCGCACCGCGAACACCCTGACGCCGGCCGCCGACAGCCGCTCGCCCAAAAACCGCATCTCGTACGGCGTGCCGGTCAACCCATGCACCAGCAAGGCGCTGACGCCGGAGCCGGGCAGAAAGAATTCCCGCGTATCTATGATGTTGGAAATGTCGGCTAATGGTGGAGGTTCGCTGTCAGGGTTCATCGGCCGCGGATTTCCTCACATGGATGATTCGACCGGCGCGGCGCCGCCGATAGCGCTGGTGTCGATCGAGATGGCGGCGTTGCGCTTGAGGCCGGCCATAAAATTGTCCCACGCCTGGGCGCGCAGCGACTGCAGCAAGTCGGCTTTGAACGCCGGCGCCGCCTTGGTCCATTCTTCGTCGCTCGGCATCTGCCGGCTTAACACTTCGACAATGTAGTAGTTCCCGCTTTGGACCATCACGCGCGGAATCACGCCCGGCAGCGGGGTGACCGCGCCCACCGCCTGGGTAACCTCAGGAAAATCGCCGATCGTCGGAACCGTATTGCTGGAGCGGTCGAAGGGCTCGGTTTTGTGCACGGTCAGATGGTTAATCTCGGCGACCTTGTTGAAGTCGGCCGCGGTCTTGATCTGCTTGATCAGGCGGTCGGCGCGGTCGCGCGCCCGGGTTTCGGCCTCGCGCCGCACCAACTCGTCGCGCACCCGGTCCGCGATTTCCTTAAGCGGCGGGATATGGGCCGGTTGGCGATCCACCAGCTGAACCAGAAAGATGCCGCTCGCCTTGCCGTTGACCGTACCGATCTCTCCCATGCCCAGCTTGAAGACGGCCTGCGCGAAATCCGGATTGTTGCCCAGCCTGGGGATTGGCTCGCCGGCCGCGAAGGCCGGGGTGCTGACCAGGTCCAGACCGCGTTTTGCGGCCAGATCCGTAAGCCTGGCGCCGTTGAGCGCGGCGGCCAAATCCTCGCGCTGGTCCTCGATTGCAGCCCGCTTGCCGGCCCGCTCGCGCAGCAGTTCGACGATTCTGGGCCGGGCCTGATCCAGGGTGTCGGTATGCGCCGGCTTGACTTCCTCAACCTCGATAATGTGGAAGCCGAATCGCGTCGCGACCACGCCGCTTAACTGCCCGGGCTTGAGTGCAAAGGCGGCGTCTTCAAATGGTTTGATCATCTGCCCGCGCTCGAAAAAACCGAGGTCGCCGCCGCGGTCGCGGGTGCCGGGATCGTCGGAATCCTGCGCGGCAAGCTTGGCGAAATCGGCGCCTTTTTTGAGCTGATCGAGGATCTTCTCAGCCTTGGCCCGGGCCTGCTGCCGGTCCTTTTCCGGCGCGTCGGGCGCCGCCGCTATCAGGATATGGCGGGCGCGCACCCGTTCAGGGTAGGTGAACAGGGTTTTGAGATTGCGCCGGTAGAAGTCGGCGATCTCCTTGTCCGACGAATTGACCTTCTCGCCCAGCTTGATCGGGTCGTACAGGATGTAATCCACCTTGACCCGTTCGGGCTCGCGGAACATCTCGGCGTTCTGCCGGTAGAACTGCTCCAGCTGCTGCTGCGTGGGATGGATTTCGCTGATGAAATCGGTGGAGGGCACCTCGAGATACGCCACCGCCACCCGTTCATTGCGCTGATTGTAGATTTGGCGCGCCTGCGCGTCGCTGACGACCACCGCCTGGGCCACCATGTCGCGCAGCAGCTTCATGGTCAATTCGACCCGGGTCAGCTCCTCGAACTGCGGCGGCGTCATGTTGTTTTCGGCCAGCACCGCTTCGTAGTTCTGAACGTCGAAGCGGCCGTCGATTTGGAAGGCGCGTTCGGCGGCGATGGTGCGGCGCAGCTCCTGGTTGCTGATTCGCAGACCCAGGCGGCGCGCCTCGCGCTGGCCCAGGCGCTCATTGATAATCTGGTCCAGCGCCTGTTCCTGCAGATTCATATGCTTGAGCAGTTCGGCCGCCTGCGGCCCGTACATGTTCTGGAAGCTGCGGCGCATCAGGTCAGCCTGGCGCTGGACTTCGTCGGCCAGGATTTTCTGTCCGTCAACCGAGGCTACCGGTTTGACCTGGGAGAACAGGCCGTTGCCGATTCCCCAGAAAATGAACACGCCGGTGATGAGACCGAGCAGAATCCGGATCCCCCACGAGTAGGCGTATTTTCGCATCGCGTTGAGCATCGTGGTTCCGATCTTAGTCGAAGGGGTTTCGTTATCGCAATCGCCCGCCGGGCGCTCCGAATGGCGCAAAGGCGGCAGGTTATCCACACTAGGCACACGTTAGGTTAACTCGAAATCGGTGTTTTTCGCCGTACGGCTTGCCTTCGGCCAAATATCTTTGTTAGCTTCTCGCTGGACACTTTGGGGCGGATTTTTCCCATTTTTGAGCGGGGCGCAGCAAAGCAATCGGACCTGAGTGGACCCCCGTGTCGGGGTCGTCAGGCATCTCGGCGGGGGTGGGTGGCATGCTGACGGCCGGGGCGGTTTAATTTTTTCGTAAGCGCCGGGAGGCAAGGGCGGACACGCGGTGGTTCTCAACTCAATTCTTGGTTGGTTCTCCAACGATCTCGCGATCGACCTGGGCACCGCCAACACCCTGATCTACGTCAAGGGTGAGGGCATCGTATGCAACGAACCTTCGGTGGTGGCGGTGCAGAAGGACTCGCGCAACGCGCGCCGGGTGCTGGCGATCGGGGCCGAGGCCAAAAAGATGCTGGGACGCACGCCCGGCTCGATTATCGCCATCCGACCGCTCAAGGACGGCGTCATCGCCGACTTCGAGATCACCGAGAACATGCTGCGCTATTTCATCCAGAAGATTCACAACCGCAAGACCCTGGTGCGGCCGCGGATCGTTATCTGCGTTCCGTTCGGAATCACCGCGGTGGAAAAGCGCGCGGTGCGCGAATCGGCGGAATCGGCCGGCGCGCGCGAGGTCTACCTGATCGAGGAGCCGATGGCGGCGGCGATCGGCGCCGGATTGCCGATTACCGAACCGGCCGGCAACATGATTGTGGATATCGGCGGCGGCACCACCGAAGTCGCGGTAATCTCACTCTCGGGCGTGGTCTTCTCGCGCTCGGTCAGGGTGGCGGGCGACAAGATGGACGAAGCCATCATCCAGCACATCAAGCGCAAGTATAACCTGCTGATCGGCGAGCGCACGGCGGAACTGATCAAAATCACCATCGGTTCGGCTTATCCGGGCAACGAGATTCAGACCATGGAGATCAAGGGACGCGACCTGGTGGCCGGCGTACCCAAGACCATCGAAATTACCGATGAAGAAATCCGCGAAGCGCTGATGGAACCGGTGCATCAGGTGGTAGAATCGGTGCGGATCGCGCTGGAGCGCACACCGCCGGAGTTGGCGTCGGATATCGTGGATAAAGGTATCGTGCTGGCGGGCGGCGGCGCCTTGCTGCGCAATCTCGATGTTTTGCTGCGGGAGGAGACCGGCCTGCCGGTGACCCTCGCCGACGATCCGCTTACGGCAGTGGTGATGGGAGCGGGGAAGGTGCTGGATGAACTGTCGTTGCTGCGCGACGTTACCGTCGATTGAGGCCCCACGGCCGGCGGCGCGTCTTTAACGACCGCACACCAATACCCGCGCAGGGAAAGGCGCGGCGCTGGCTGGCCGCGACGGTGATGCAAGACCCGAAAGACACGTTTCTTTGGCGCAACCGCGTAGCGCTGGCCGGCGGCGTGTTGCTGTTGCTGGCCGCCCATATGCTTTCCAGCGGCGTCAGGCAGGGCAACACCCTGGCGCGTCCGCAGGGCCTGGTCGCCGAAGCGCTGCGCCCCTTTCAGGCCGCCAGCGCAAGGATGGCGCACAGCGCCGGCGACCTCTTCCACCATTATTTCCGCCTCGCCCATATTGCCCAGGACAATGAGCGCCTGCGCGAGGAGCTGGCCCAGCTCAATCAGCGCCAGGCCCGGATGGTGGAGCTTGAGCTGGAAAATCGCCGGCTGGCCGAACTGCTCGACCTCAAGGAGGCCATAGACCTCAAGATGGTCGCCGCCGACGTCATTGGATCCGACGCCACCGGGATGGCGCGCACGCTGATCCTCAGTCAGGGCAGCAGCGCCGGCCTGCAACCCGGCATGGGCGTGATCGCCACCGGCGGCGTGGTCGGCAAGCTGATCGCCGCCAGCCGCAGCGCCTCGCGCGTGATGCTGCTCAATGATCACAACTGCGCGGTCGACGCTTTCGTGCAGCGCTCGCGCGCCCGCGGAATCGTCTCGGGCGTGGCCGATGACGGCGTTATCATGCGCTATGTCGAACGCACCGCGGACATCAAGGTGGGCGACGCGGTGGTCACCTCCGGACTGGACGGCGTGTTTCCGCGGGGCTTGCTGATCGGGTCGGTGAGCGCTATCGAACGCAAGGGACCGGGGTTATTCCTGAACATCGCGATCAGACCCGCGGCGGACTTGCGCAATCTGGAGCAGGTGCTGGTGATCGTGCAGGCACCCCCGCATCTGGCCGACTCCGGCACGAGCTAAGGTGCGTCAGACCATGCTGTTCGCAGTGGCCACGATGGTGGCGCTGTGGTTGCAGACCGAAGTCCGGCTCTGGCTGCCGGCCGGCGCGGTTTTTCCCGACCTGGTGCTGATCCTGGTGGTCGATCTGGGTCTCAAGCAGCACAACGCCTTGTCGCCCGCGCTGGCTTTCGCCATCGGTTATGCGACCGACGCTTTCTCCGGCACACATCTGGGGCTCAACGCCTTCATGATGACCCTGATTTTTCTGCTGTCTTACGAATTGTCGCGCCATGTGTGGGTGACCGGAAAGCTGATCGAGCCGCTGACCGTGGCGCTGGCCGATCTCCTGAACCGGCTCGGAGTGATGGCGATAACGGGCGGCCTCGCCACCGTGACCAACATCAAGAGCTCCACGATGCGGCTGCTGGTGGTCCAGGCGCTGATCACGGCGGGCGCGGCGCTGCTGATTTTCGCGCTGCTGGACGCCGGGAAACGGGCGCTGCGATTGCCAGTGCGGGTCGCGGCGGAATAAATTCATGATCGGGCAAATTACCGGCGCCGGCGGTCATTGGGCGATGAAAGCGAAGTTCGCGGGAAATCAGTTCGAACCGGTTTTCTCCCCCGGGGTGACGTAAACCGATGCCGGTTCTGGCTCGCCGCGGACGCAAGCTGGCGGTACCCAGGCTGGAGCCCCGCCTGACCGCATTGACCATTTTCATGATGATGGTACTGGCGGCGGTGGGTTTGCGCCTTTACTATCTGCAGATTATAAAAACCCACGAGATGGCGGATCTGGCCGACCGCAACCGCATCCGCATCCGCCGCCTGCCCGCGTCGCGCGGACTGATCTTCGACCGCCGCCATCGCGTGCTGGTCGATACGCGTCCCTCCTACGACGCTGTTCTGGTGCCCGAGGACCTGCACAATCGCGCCGCAACCATCCGCAACCTGGAGCGGTTTCTGGGCGGCGATCACGTCGAAGACAAGATTACCCAGGCCGAAGACGAAGGACTGCCCTCCTCCGAGCCGGTGACAATCAAGGAACGCCTCACCTGGGATCAGGTGGTCGCGCTGGAGACGCATCAGTTGGATCTGCCCGGCGTCAGCATCCAGGTGACGCCGCGGCGGCGCTATCTTTACGGTCCGCTGGCGGCGCATCTGCTGGGCTACGTCGGTGAAGTCAACGAGCAGGAGCTGAAAAAGCTGCCCGGCTATCACATGGGCGACGAGATCGGCAAGTTCGGTCTGGAGCGCGGATGGGAGGATTATCTGCGCGGCGCCAGCGGCAACCAGGAAATCGAAGTCGACGCGGTCGGACGGCGGCTGCGAGTGTTGAAGGAGACGCCCGAAAAACCAGGGGCCAACGTTATCCTCACCATCGACCTCGATCTGCAGGAGGCGGCGGAGCAGGCGCTGGGCAATCACGTCGGCGCGCTGGTCGCAATCGATCCGCGCAACGGCGAAATCCTCGCCATGGTCAGCCATCCGTCGTTCGATCCCAACCAGTTCGCCACCGGGCTTACCTCCGCGCAGTGGCGCCAGTTGATGAACGACCCGGCGCATCCGCTCGAAGATCGCGTCATCCAGGGCACCTATCCGCCCGGTTCCACCTTCAAGCTGGTCGACGCGATTGCCGGCATGGAAGACCATCTGCTGACCCGCTCGACCTCGTTTCATTGCGCCGGCGGCATCTGGTACGGCAACCGGGAGTATCGATGCTGGCGCAAGCAGGGACATGGCACGATCAGCCTGGTCAACGCGATAATCGCCTCTTGCGACGTCTACTTCTACAATGTCGGCGAGCGGCTGGGGGTGGATCGAATCGCGCAATGGGCCCACAAGCTGGGGTTCGGCGTCGCGTCGGGAATTCCGCTGGCGCATGAGAAGACCGGCACCATTCCTTCCTCGGCATGGAAACAGCGCCGCTACCATGAGCGATGGTATCCGGCGGAGACGCTGTCGGTCGCCATCGGCCAGGGCTACGTCGCGGTAACCCCGCTGCAACTGGCGCAGCTGGCGGCTGAAGTCTCGATGGGCGGTATCCGCTACAGTCCGCATTTCGTCAAACGCATCGAGGGGCTCGACGGTTCCACCCTCAAGTCCTACGAACCCGAAGTCGCCGAGCGCATCCCGCTGACTCCCGAGCAGGTCCAGATTCTGCAAGCGGGCGCCTGCGGCGTGGTCAACAGCCCGATGGGCACGGCGCGCAAGGCGGCGATTCCCGGGATCGAAGTATGCGGCAAGACCGGCACCGCGCAGGTGGTCAAGGAAGCCGCCGGCGCGCGCACCAAGGAAGAAGATTTGCCCGAGAAGTACCGCGACCACGGATGGTTCATCGCGTGGGCGCCCGGCAACGACCCCCATATCGCGATTGCCTGCGTGATCGAGCATGGCGGACACGGCGGCAGCTCCGCGGCGCCGATCGTGCGCGACGTGCTGCTCAGGTACTTCCAGCTCTATCCGCCCGGACAACCGCTGCCCGCGGGCGCGCTGGCCCGGGCGTCAAGCGGCGGGCGCGAGAACGGGGATTAATCCAACGAGGATTATTGGCGATGCGCGTCGGTATCGATCGCAGGCTGATTTATCATTTCGACTGGCCGGTCTTCGTGCTGACCTTCGCCATCGCGCTGATTGGACTGTTGAGCGTTGCCAGCGCGTCCTACAGCGAGCATCGGCCGTTCCAGATGCTGATAATCCGTCAGGTGATCTGGACCACGGCGGGCGCGGCCGCCATGTTCGCCGTCGTGATGTTCGACTACCGCGCGCTGGCCAGCTACGCCTATCCGATCTACGGCGCGGTGATGGCGCTGCTGGTCGCCGTCAGCGTCATCGGCCAGGCCACTGGCGGCTCGCGCCGATGGATCAATCTGGGACTGTTCACGCTGGAGCCCTCCGAGCTGGCCAAGCTCGCCCTCATCCTGGTGCTGGTGCGTTATCTGCGCGACGACCCGCCGCCGGGCGGTCTGCGCCTGCGCCACATCCTGGTCCCCGGATTGCTGCTCGCGGTGCCCGCCGCGCTAGTGCTGAAGCAGCCGGATTTGGGCACGATGCTGACCCTGGTGCTGATCTTCGGCTCCATCATTTTCGCCGCCGGCATCGACTTGCGCACATTGGGAATCCTGGTCCTGGGCGGAGTGCTGGCGATGCCGGTGGCGTGGCATACGCTCAAGCCCTATCAGAAGGAACGGGTGCTTACCTTCCTCAATCCGCAATCGGATCCGCTGGGCGCCGGTTATCACGTCATCCAGTCGGAGATTGCGGTCGGATCGGGCGGCTCATGGGGCAAGGGGTTTTTGAAGGGAACCCAGGCGCGGCTTAATTTCCTGCCCGAGCAGACCACCGACTTCATCTTCTCGGTGTTCGCCGAGGAGTTCGGCTTCGCCGGCTCGATCCTGCTGCTGGGCCTGTACGCAGCGCTGGTCGCGCGCGGCCTGTCGATCGCCGCCCGCGCCCGCGACCGCTTCGGCGCCCTGCTGGCATTGGGGCTGACGGCGATGGTTTTCTGGCAGGCCGCGATCAATATCGGGATGGCGACCGGAATCCTACCGGTCGTAGGTATTCCTTTACCATTAGTAAGCTACGGGGGCTCCTCGCTGATAGTCCTGATGGCGGCGATGGGCCTTCTCATCAGCATCAACACGCGCCGCTACCTGTTCTGAGCGCGCGGCACCTACTTCACGCGCAGCGGATAGCCCGCCACCATCAGCAGGACCTCGTCGGCGGCGCGCCCGATGGCCTGATTGGTCCATCCCAGCAGATCGCGAAAGCGGCGTCCCACCGGATCCATCGGGACCAAACCCGATCCCACCTCGTCGGTAACGACAAAACTGTCGAAGGCGGCGGCGCCAAGCAGGGCGGCAAGCTTGCGCGCCTGCCCCAGGATAGCGTGGTCGCGCCGGCCTGACGCCATCAGATTGGATATCCATAAGGTCAGACAATCGATAACCAGGACGCGCGCCGTTTGCGGAAGCTGACTGACCGCGCGGCAAAGTTCGAGCGGCTCTTCGATAGTTTCGAAAACCGCGGGGCGCTCGCTGCGATGATGCGCGATGCGCGCGCGCATCTCGCCGTCGCTGGGCTGCGCGGTGGCGACAAAAAACGCCCGCCCACCGGCCAGGGCGCGTGGCACGGCAAGATTCAGCGCATGGGAGCTTTTGCCGCTGCGGCTGCCGCCGCTTATCAGCACGAATCGGCGCTGGGGCATAATCGCCGCCGCATCCTACACCGAGGCGGCGTCAGGCTCGGCCTGCTGGGCGTTGAAGTACCGGTTAAAGACCTCGCGCACGCGCCGGCGCCGGCGCGCCAGTTCGTCGAGCAACTGTTGTGCGGCGGCGGCGCCGCCAAATCCGAGCCGGCGCGCCAGCGGGGTCAGCTTGTCAGGATCGGTCGGTACCGCCCACGACGCCTGGTCGCTTTCCATGCGCAGGCTGCTTTCAAGGCGGGTCAGGAAAGCATGATCGCTCAAAAGCGCCTGTGCGTCGGCGCGCGCCATCAGTCCGGTCGCGATCAACGCGGACAGCAGCGCGGCGGTGGCGCGCGCTCTGAGCGCCGGATAACGCCATCCGTGGCGCAGCGCCATCATCTGGGTCAGGAACTCGATGTCGACGATGCCGCCGGGACCCTGCTTGATGTTGAGCTGCTCGGCGCTTTCGGCGCCGAGTTCGGTTTCGATTCGCGCGCGCATCGCGGCAATCTCCGCGACGCCCTGGGCCGACAGTCCTTTGGCGAAGACGAATTCCTGGCGCTCCGCTTCGACTTCCGCCGCCAGCCGCGGATCGCCGGCGACCACGCGTCCGCGAATCAACGCCTGGCGCTCCCAGATGGCGGAGCTGGATCGATGATATTCGCGGAATCCTTCCAGCGACGCGACCAGCGGCCCCGAGTTGCCCGAAGGCCGCAGCCGCAGATCGATCTTGTAGGCGTAGCCCTCGCGCGTGCGCGATTCCAGAATCGCGATCAGCTTCTGCACGATGCGCGGCGCCGCTTCGCGCTCCGGCCCGCCCGGCTGCGCGGGATCGCGGTAGACGAAGATCAGGTCGAGGTCGGAGTTGTACGACATCTCGCCCGATCCCAGGCGGCCCATCGCCAGCGCGCACAGCGGCAGTTCGCGCGCGATTGCAAAGCGCTGCGCCGCCTCGCCGCGCGCCATCTCCAGCGCCTTTTGCAGCACCGTTTCCGCCAGCAGCGTCAATTCGGTCTGCACCTGTCCGAGCTCGAGTTGGCCGGCCAAATTCGCGATCGCGATGCGCAGGAATTCCTGATGCCGGAAACCGCGCAGCGCGTCCAGCCGGCTTTCGAAGTCGGGACTGTGATCCACCAGCTCCGACAGTTCCTGGTTAAGCTCGACCGCCGAGCGCCGCAGCCGCGCCAGATCCGAACGCACCAGCACGTCGAGCATGTCCGGATGGCGGATAAACAGGGTCGACAGATACTCGCTGGAAGTGAACAGCCGCAGCAGCACCTTGCGGGTGGCGGGATGCTGCTCGAGCAGGGACAGGAAGGAGGTGCGCGCGCCGATTGCCGCGATGAACGCCGCCAGATGCATCAGCGCCAGGTCGGGATTGGATTGCCGCCCGATTTCGTCCAGCAGCTTCGGTCCCAAACTCTCCAGCAATTCCTTGCGCCGCGGACTGGCCAGGCCATGCGCGGGGCCGCGGGCGAGCAGCAGCAGATGATGCGCGCTTTCCGGCGCACGGGCGAAGCCCAGCTGCTCCAGCCAGCCAACCGACTGATTCGGATCCAGCGCCGCCTGCCAGGCCTGGACCGCGGCGTCGGAACAGGGCGCGCTGGCCCGATCGTCCGCCGCCGCCAGCAATTCACGGAACAACGCGGCGATAAGACTGCGATGCTGCTCCAGCACCGATCGCAGCAGACCGACCGAGCGCGGCTCCTTGCCCAGACCCATGCGCGCGGCCAACTGGCGCATCCCCGATTCCGTGGCCGGCAGATTATGCGTCTGCAGTCCCGCGACCATCTGGAGTTTGTGCTCCACGTCGCGCAGGAAGAGATAGGCCGCGGCCAACTGCCGCGCGCGCGATGCGGCCACGTAGCCCAGACTTTCCAGCCGTCCGATCGCGGTTACCGTCTGCGGACATCGCAGCCGCGGATCGCGTCCGCCGTACACCAAAGTCAGCGCCTGAACGATGAATTCCAGTTCGCGAATCCCGCCCCGTCCCAGCTTGATGTTCTGCTCCACCAGCGCGGAGGAACGCAGCTCGCGCTCGATCTGCTGTTTCATCGCGCGCAGTTGGCGCAGGGTTTCGAAATCCAAATAGCGGCGGTAGATGAAATGGTTCAACTCGCTCAGCAATTGGCGGCCCAGCTCCAAATGCCCCGCGATCGGCCGCGCCCGCAGCAGCGCCGCCCGCTCCCAGGTCTGTCCGAAGCTCTGATAGAAGCTGATCGCGCTCTCCAGCGACGCCGCCAGCGGCGAGCGGCTGCCGCCCGGACGCAGCCGCAGATCGACCCGAAAGGCGCCGCGCAAAAGTTCGCTTACCATCTCGCCCATGCGGGCGGCGTCGAGCGCCGCGCCTTCGTAAATATAGGCGAGGTCGATGTCCGAACTGAGATTAAGTTCGTTGACGCCCAGCTTGCCCAGTGCGAGCACGCAAAAACC
The DNA here is from genome assembly GCA_021324455.1 of Pseudomonadota bacterium. GTDB lineage: Bacteria > Desulfobacterota > Binatia > Binatales > Binataceae > JAJPJA01. The sequence goes on from JAJPJA010000054.1 coordinate 38,067, forward strand.
CGAGAGCTCGCGCCCGCGACTGGCGGTGATCGAATGCGCCGCGCGGACCGCCTCGCGGATGCATTCCTCGGCCAGCCGCGACATCAGTGTCATGGTTTCGCCGACGTTCAGATGTCCGAGCGAATCCGCGATAATCAGGCGGGCGAAGAAATCCTGCTTGAAGGCGGTTATCGCGCGCGCCGATTGCGCGCGATCCAACGGCTCGCCGAGTTCCAGTCTGATTGCCGCCGCCAGCGCCGCGGCGTCGGCCGCGCGCACCGCTTTGAAGGCGGCCAGCCAGTCGGCTTGCGCGCACAGCCAGGCGCCGGCGATTTCCGAACATCCCAGGCAGAAAACCAGGTCGGCGGCCAGCTGCGGGTCTTCAATCGCCGCCAGCAGCGGCGGCGCCGATTCTTCCGCCAGCCTGAGCAGCGCCACCAGCGCCATCCGTTCGTCGGGCGCGCGCTGCACCACCAGTTGGAGGGCGGTTTCGGCGGCGTTGCGGCCGGCCAGCGCACTGAGCCGCGCCGCCAACCCCTGAAGCTCCGGACCCAGCACTGCCCTGACCGACATTTGTGATTATCCAGTTGGCTCCCGCCGCCCGCCCGCGGCGGCATCAATCGAACATCAACGATTATAGTCGACCGCGCCCATCAGGCGAGGGGCGCGGCATCATCGGCGCGCGGTCGGTCGGCGGAACACGCCTGCTTACGAGCTCTTCGCCGCATCACGATTCATTGCTACAACACGCGATGGGCGGGCGCACCGGCAGTGCGCCGCGCTCAGGGAGGAGCATGTGGAGCAGGCTGAGCCTTGCGGGATAGAGCGTTCCCGCCCAACGCTTTCCGGCTTCGACGCCGCAACCATCGTGGCCGGATCGATGATCGGGTCGGGCATCTTCATCGTCTCGGCCGATATCGCGCGGCATGTCGGATCGCCGGCGGCGCTGCTGTTGGTCTGGCTGGTCAGCGGCTTGATGACGATCGCGGGCGCGCTGGCCTACGGCGAGTTGGCGGTGATGATGCCGCAGGCGGGCGGGCAGTACGTCTATCTGCGCGAAGCGTACGGGCGGCTGTGGGGCTTCCTGTTCGGCTGGACGCTGTTCCTGGTGATCCAGACCGGCACCATCGCGGCGGTCGCGGTGGCCTTTGCGCGCTTTGCCGGCGTGCTCTTTCCGGTTCTCAACTCCGGCGTCGCCCCCGGGGGCGGCTGGCAGGTTGGATTCAGCCGCGAACGGGTCGGCGCGATCCTCGTCATCGCCGGACTCACCGCGGTCAATCTGCGCGGGCTTAACTCCGGCCGCCTGGTGCAGAACCTCTTCACCACGATCAAGATTCTGGCGCTGGTGTTGATCGCGCTGGCGGCGCTGGTGGTGGCGCCCAACCCGGCCGCGATTCGAATTAATTTTGGCGCGGCCTTCTTCGGCACCGGCGCGCTATCGATCGGAGCGCTGGCCGCGTTCGGCGCCGCGATGGTGGGCGGACTGTTCTCGGCCGACGCCTGGGCGTCGGTGACCTTCGTCGCGTCGGAGACGCGCCGGCCCGAGCGCGACCTGCCGTTCGCGCTCGCCGCCGGCACGGTTGTCGTCATTGTCCTTTATCTGCTGGTCAACGCCGGTTATTTGGCCCAACTGCCGCTGCATCCCGGCGCCGGCACCGGCGTGTTCGCCGACGGCATCGCGCGGGCGCATTCGGATCGCGTCGCGGCGGCGGCGATGCAGATGGTATGGCATGGCGCCGGCGCCGCGCTCACCGCGGCCCTGGTCATGGTCTCGACCTTCGGATGCGCCAACGGCCTGATCCTGACCGGCGCCTGGGTGCTGTATGCGATGGCGCATGACGGCGTGTTCTGGCGTCCCGCGGGTTTGCTCAATTCCGCCAACGTACCCAGCGTCGCGCTGATTGTGCAGGCCGGATGGGCCTGCCTGCTGACGCTGACCGGCAGCTACAGCGATCTGCTGGATTACGTGATCTTCGCGCAGCTGCTGTTCTATGTGCTCACGGTGGGCGCCGTATTCTGGCTGCGCGTCAAGCGGCCCCATGCGCCCCGCCCGTACAAGGCGTGGGGCTATCCACTGGTTCCGGCGGCCTATATCGTTGCGGCGAGCGCCCTTATGATCGATCTGCTGATCGTAAAACCGCGCTTCACCTGGCCCGGATTGCTGATCGTGCTGGCGGGCATCCCAATCTTCATGGTGCAGAACCGGCGCCATCCGGAGAGCGCGGCCGGCGCGGACAAACGCGCGGCCAGCGGCGGACTTTAAGAGCCGGGCGCCGGGACGCGAAGCTTGCCGATGGCTGGCACAAGGGACTGCTGAACTGCGCTAACCTTGGGCGGTGAATTGTGCGCCGGACATCTGGCGGCATCTTGTGCGCCGCGCATCGAAACTCCATGACTGGCATCGCTCGCTGTCCGTCACCCGACGGACCATCGCCGATAATGCCGTCATCTGGAGTATCGCGGCGTTATGCATCTGGTGGGTCTCGCGCGGCATCGGTTTCCATGAATTCCTCCACACACTGCATGGCGCCAGGATTGCGCTGTTTGTCCTGGTCAACCTGATATCGGTTTTGATGTGGTGGTTGGGCGACACCCTGCTGTTTTCAATCCTGTTCAGCCACTTTCACCAGAAGACCACTTTTCGGGAATTGCTGCCGGCTACCGCGGCGCAGTACTTCATTCAGGCAATCAACCTGCTGGCGGCCGACGGTGCGCTGATTGTCTTTCTGAATCGGCGCAAGGGGGTGAAATGGCTGACCGCCGCCTGGACCCTGATGTTCATGGGACTGATCGATGCCCTGGCGCTGTCCACGGCGATAACCGTCGCGGCGCTGGCGAGACCGCAATCGTCGATCAGGGCGGCGCTGCCGTATTCGGGCGCAGCGCTGGCTTTTCTGCTGCTGGTCGCGCTGTGGTGGGCGCGGGGCAAGCCGAAAACAAGGCCCGAGCGATGGATGTACAATCGCCCCAGCGCCAGGGCGTTCCGCGAGGCCGGCCTGGGCGCTTACCTTTTGCTGGGCTCGATTCGGATGAGCATGATCGCCGCTCAATGCGTGCTGTACAGCTATTCAGTCAAGGCGTTTGCGCCGCAGGTGCCGTTTGCCCAGGTGATGGCCCTGTCGCCGGCCATCCAGGCGGCCAGCAACGAGCCCCTCACGCCGCAGGGCTTGGGCCCGATGCAGGCCGTGTTCGTCGATGGACTTTCCCGCTTCGCGCCGCGCGACAAGATTCTGGCCGCGGCTTTGGGTATCAGCGTGCTGGCCTTGCTCTGCCGTCTGCCCTTCGGCATCGGCGCCGCCGGCACCTTCGCGCGTAAAGTCCTGGCCATCGAAGCCGGCCAGGAAACCGGCGCCGCGGACCACGCGGAAGCCGCCAGCATCCCCGCCCAGCAACCCTCGGGGCCATCCTGAGCCTGCCGGTCGCAAGCTGCGAGCGCGCGGCCGCGTTCCAGTCATCCCGCGCGGGAGCGCCCCCAGGGCGCAGGAGCGCAATGCCTCTACCGCTTGATAATCACCAACGTGCCGATCGGGAGGATGCGCTCCAATTCCTCGATGGCGTCGTTCTCCACCGAGATGCATCCCAGCGTCCAGTTGATGTGCAGGCGGTTGAAGCGCGGGCGGTCGGTGCCGTGGATGCCGATGGCGCCACCCAACGCCCGGGAATGGCCGTGGACTACCGGCACCAGGCCCTCCTCGCGCAGGTTCTGGTAGCGGGTGCGATCCATGTAATTGGGATAGTTCAGCCGCAGGAACCATCGCCAGCGCGGATTGTAGTATTTCTCTACAATCAGATAATTGCCCTCGGGCGTGCGCAGGTCGCCTTCCCACATCTTGGCCGACCGATCCGGATTGCGCCCGAACACCGCCGGAAACGAATCGAAATGTTTGCCCTTGTAGAATACGTCAACCAAATAGGACGATTTGTGGACGATCACGGTCCAGCTCATCGGGTCGCTGCAGGAACTGTCGCGCGTGTCCATCAGCAGTTCCTGCCCCTCGGTCAGGTGATGCCCCGGCGGCAGGTTGAGCGAGGCCAGCAACTCGCGTCCCGGAGTCCATCCCGAGGGCGCCGCGTGATCGACAACACCGGGCTGCAGCACGTGATCGGTGGCTGCCGGGCCCGGCGTTCCCGGCGGACGCACCGACAGCAGCAACACATGATCGATCGGCGACAGGGCTGGCTGCGCTGCTTTCGCGGCGGCCGGCGTACTCTTCGCCACCGGCTGCGCCTGCGCCGCCGGAACCGGCTGCGGCGGGGGTGGATGTGGCGGGCTCGCGTAGGCGGCCGCCGGCGTCGCCAGCGGCCGCGGGCCCGGCCCCGATGGCGGTGCGGCGTTGGGAGCCGGATTGGAATCGGCGCGCCGGATTATCAGCACATGATCGCCCGGCCGCAGCCCCGGCGGTCTGACCTGTATCACCAGCGCATGATCGCTGGGCCCCAGGGACGGCGATGCCGCCGCCCTCGGAACCGCCGTGGCTGTTGCCGACACGGCCGGAGTGGGTGCCGCGCTGGGCATTTGCGCCCGCGCCCTGGTCAGGGCAGACCCCACGAGCAACCACACCGCAACCGCAGCCGCCAGAAACGTCAACCTGTGCTGCCCAAACATCGAAGAATAATGTTACCTTTGATGTAAGCTTGCACAGCGCTCCGGGTCAAGAAAGACGGCGGTTTCGCAATACATCTGGTGCGCGCCCGAGATTGATGGCAGGAGCTGAGATGGATTCCGATCTGGCCGCGGTTTTAGCCTCGCTCACCACCGGCATCTACGTCCTGACGGTAGCCGACGCGCGCCATCGTCATGGCATGTCTTCATCCTGGGTGACGCAGGTCTCGGGCGAGCCGCCGCTGTTCATGGCGGCGGTGGATGTGAGCCATTTCTCGGCCCAGGTAATCGCACATACGGGGGTGTTCGGACTTAACCTGGTGGGGCATCGCAGCCGCCATCTGGAGGATTACTTCCTGTCCTCGGCGTCGCGCCGGCCGGACAACCTGGAGCAAATCGCCTGCGACCTTTCGCCGCGTCTGGGCGTGCCGTGGCTGCGCGACGCCGCGGCATCGATCGAAGCCCGGGTGGTGGATTCGGTGCTGGCCGGGGACCATCGGCTGCTGATATCCGAGGCGGTTGGAGTGCGGGTCAATCGGCCCGACCGTCCGCTGACGTCGCTGGATTTGGATTACGTTTATGTCGGCGGCAAAAGCGTAATTCCGCGCGATCGTTCCGGCTGGTAGATGTTTGACCGATTTGGAAACTGTCTGATAGCATCCGCGACCGGAGCCGGAAACGATGCCGATTGAAAGAAACGAATTGCGCCGTGTGATGGGGCATTATGCCACCGGTGTCACGGTAATCACCACCCTGTCCAAGGAAGGCAAACTGCACGGCCTTACCGCCAACGCGGTCAGTTCGCTGTCGCTGGATCCACCCCTGCTGCTGATTTGTGTGGACAAAAAAGCCGAGAGCTACGCCTGCTTCGAGGAAAGCGGCGTCTTTACGGTCAATATCCTGGCCGACGACCAGGAAGACATCTCGCGCCGCTTCGCCGTCAGCGGCGGCGAGAAGTTCGAGGGTGTGGCCTATCGGCGCGGCGCCAACGGCGCTCCCATCCTGCACGGCGTTCTGGCGCATCTGGAATGCAAGGTGCACGCGGCCTTCGATGGCGGCGATCACACCATCTATATCGGGCTGATTGAAGAAGCCGAGACGCGGGAAGCAAAGCCGCTGCTGTTCTTCCGCGGCGGCTACCGGGCGATCGGCGACTGACGCCCCCGGCGGCGATTTTCCCTGGTTGCGTCGCCTGATGAAGTGCTCGTCCGGCCCTTGCTCCCGGTTCGCTAATCAGAAAGACCGGTAAGAGTTCTTTCACCAGTGGCTGCACCGGCAGGACGAGGATTGTAGCGGCAGGATCGTCCGTGCCGGGCCCAATCATGAGCGAAGCGCCATCAATCCGTATCGAAACCCCCGAGCGCCTGCCGGGGCTCAGCGTCTTTCTGCCCTGTCATAACGAAGAGCACAACCTGGTCCGTGTGGTCGACAATTTCCGCGCCGAACTGGGCCGCTTCGCCAGCCGATACGAAATCATCGTTGTGGACGACGGCAGCCGCGACCGTACCGGCGCGATTGCCGACGAACTGGCGGCGGCGGATCGGCGCGTGAGGGTGGTCCATCATCAGGTCAATCGCGGCTACGGCGGGGCGGTGATCTCAGGGCTCAACGCCGCGGCGATGCCGTACGTGTTGCTGTGCGACGGCGACGGTCAGTTCGACGCCGGCGAACTGGCGCGGATGGTGCCGATGGCGGCCGAGTATGACGTCGTGGTGGGGCGCCGGGGCCGGCGCGCGGACCGCCTGATGCGCCGCCTCAACGGGCAGGCCTGGACCGCGCTGGTGCGCCTGCTGTTCGGGATCAAAATCACCGACGTTGACTGCGGCTTCAAGCTGTTCAAGCGTGAATTCATCAGCGGCCTGGAGCTGAGCGCGCGCGGCGCGATGATCTCGACCGAACTGATGGTCAAAGTGGCGGCGCGCGGCGCCCGTATCGGCGAGGTCGAGGTGGGGCATCTGCCGCGTCTGGCCGGCGCGCAGTCGGGCGCCCATCCCAAGGTGATCCTGCGCGCATTCGCGGAGTTGTTGCGGCTCTACGGCGAACTGCGCAACTATCGGCGCTGAGGCGTTTTACCTGGGTCGATGGGGCGTCGCGGCCTCCCGGGACGCACCAAAACGTCGAAGGCGTTCACATTCTGGTAAATGCGCGGACGTTTGCCGCCGGATACTCCGAGGATTCACCACTTTACGCAGTGGCATGCAAATGGCTACCTTTACCTATGCCTACCCATTTCGGGTGAAGCGAACAAGAAGGAGACCTTTAATGAAACGCACCCTGGCAGTTCTGGCATCGGCCGTGCTCGTTGCTTCGCTGGCAACGCCGATCCTCGCCGCCGACAGCTCCAGTACGTCGAGCGGAACCGCCGCAACTACCACGGCTCCGAGCGCGCCTGCCGCCAGCACCGCGCCGGGCGTCGAGTCCAGCACGACCGCGACCGCGCCGAGCAAGACCGCAACCTCGCATCACATGCATCATCGCAAAAAGAAGCATCGGATGCTCCATCACGCGCGCACAATGGACCAGGGCGCGGCGAGCAGCACCGAGAAGAACCCCGCTCCGGCCAATCCGCAATAAGCGCGGCTTAGGGTCCCGCGCCAACTCAATGGGGGGGACTCCGGATTCGCCCCCGCCGGCTTGACGTCGTGCGGGGGCGAATCTGCTTTTCCTGCACCTTTTTGTCATAATCGCCGCGCGCATCACTATCTTGCGGATAAATTTTCCTGCTACGATTCCAGTGAGCCGCGGCTGAGCTTTCAGCCAGGCTTGAATGTGTCGAAAAGCCGGTTTTTCCACTCGTTGCTTGCGGTGCTGATTGCGGTTTGGCTGACGGCGTCACCGGCCGTCATGGCCAGCGCGGGGAACGACAAGTTGTCGGACAACGAAGAAGTCTGCGATCCGATTGCCGATTACTTCCTGGGGATGGAGGATTATCCCGAGGCTATCCGGCGCCACAAGTTGGTGCTCAATCGCAACCCCGACAACGCGCTGGCCCATTACCATCTTGGGTTTGCCTACGGGATGGTCGGACGGCACGACCAGGAGTTGCGGCAGTATCGCGACGCGGTCGATCTCGGCCTGAGCGATTGGGCGCTGTTTCTCAACCTCGGGCTGCTCTACCTCGAAGGCCAGCATCTGCAAGCCGCCACCGACGTTTTGCGGCTGGCCACCTTGTTGGGGCCCGATCGCCCCGAAACCCACTTCAACCTGGGACTGGTTTATGAGCGGCGCGGGATGCTGGGGCCGGCCGAGCAGGAAATCCTGCTGTCATTGCGGCTGGACGGCGATCAGCCCGACGCGCTCAACACGCTGGGTGTGATTTACGCCGAAGAAGGCGATTACGCGCGGGCGCGCGAGCAATGGAACGATCTGTTGCGGACGCGGCCCGCTTACGAACCGGCCCGAGCCAATCTGACCATTCTGGATCGGGCCGAACGCGGACGTGTGAGCGCCAGTTTCGCACACGCTCACTAGCAATGCGCATGGAGGCCGGCGCCGCAAAGATGCTCAAGCGCGGCGGACAAATGTGCGATTAGGAGGCGGGCTGTGGGGCGGAGGATGTGGTTGACTCTAATAGCGGGCGGGGTTTTGCTCACCCTGCTTTGCGCGGCACCGGCGCGCGCCGCGCGCGGCCATATGAACCGGCGCCATCACCATCGCGCCGTCGTCGTCAATACCGGCGGCGCGGCCTTGCGCGGCGGCCTGGTCGAAGACGCCGACACCGGCAAGGTGCTGTACGCTTACAACGCCGATATGCCGTGGCCGCCGGCCTCGATGGCCAAGATGATGATGCTGTTGGTGGCCGAAGATCAGATCCGGGCCGGGCGTGTTCACCTCAACGACCCGGTCGTAATCTCGGCCAACGCCGCGCACACCGGCGGCACCCGCCTGGGGCTGCGCACCGGCCAGGTGTATCCGCTGGGCGAATTGATGAAGGCGGCGCTGGTCAGATCGGCCAACGACGCCGCGGTGGCGGTTGCGGAAAAAGTCGGCGGTTCGGTCCCCGGCTGCGTCGCGCTGATGAACCAGAAGGCGCACAGCCTCGACCTGCGGGCAACGCATTACAATACCGTCGACGGATTGCCGCCGACCGCCGGCCATGACGTCGACGTTACCGACGCCTACGATTTGGCAGCCATCGGGCGCGCGATTATCCACAACACCGACCTGCTGCGCTGGTCCAGCCAGGAGTCGTGTCCGTTCGACAACGGCGAGCGGATGCTGCACAACACCAATCACCTGATTGGGCATTTCGACGGCTGCGACGGTATCAAGACCGGCTTCACCTACCATGCCGGATTCAATCTGACCGCGACCGCCAAACGCGGCGACCTGCGGCTGATCGCGGTGGTGCTGGGCGCGCCGTCCAATCCTGGCCGTTTCCGCCAGGCGGCGCGGCTGCTGGATTGGGGTTTCGATAATTTCACTGCGCTGACTTTGGCCCGGCGCGGAGAGGTGTTGCCGGTGCGGGTGCAGGTGGCGTCGGGTACGATGATCCAGCCGGTGGCGGCGCAGGACGTCAAAGTTGTGCTGCCCAAGCGGGATGTTTCGGAAGTGAAAATCGAGTACGATATCCCGTCGGCATTCAACGGCCCGCTGCTGGTGGGCAGCCCCATCGGACTTGTCAACGTGCGCGCCGGCGGTCAGGTATTGACCCGGGTGGCGGCGATCAGCCCGGTTTCGGTAGGCACGCCCAACCAATTGATCGGCACCAGCAGCGTTGTGCATGAGGAACCCTCCGCGGTTCAGGGCGTGGCCGCCGATGCCAACAATCCGGCTGACGAGGGATTACGATGACAGAGGCTTCGCGGCAGCGTAACCGGCGCAACCGGCGCCTGAGCAAAAAGCGCCGATCCAATCCAGTCCAGGTCAAGGCGCGCAAACGCCGCCTGCGCCGCACCCGGCTGCGCGCATGACGCCCGGCGCGGGGTGCTTGATGCGAGGGGCGTACCTCATCCCGCCCGCGTTGATCAGACGCCGGCGCCGCAACCGGTCCCCGCGGCGGTTGCCGGAGTGACGCGATGGACGCCGGGTCAGTGATTGCGGTTATCCCGGCGCGTTACGCTTCCAGCCGCCTGCCGGGCAAGCCGCTGCGCGAGATCGACGGCGTGCCGATGGTGGTGCGGGTGTGGCGATGCGTGCGGGGCGCGCCGGGTATCGCGCGCGCCATTGTCGCCACTGACGACGAACGGATCGCCGCCGTGATTCGGGAGGCGGGCGGCGAAGCGATGCTCACCTCGGACCGCCATCCCAGCGGCACCGACCGCGTGGCCGAAGTTGCCGCACGCGCGCGCGCCGCCATCTATGTCAACGTTCAGGGCGATCTGCCGTTTATAGCTTCGGCGGACCTCACTGCCCTGGTTGCCCCGATGCTGGCCGAGCGCCGCCTGATGATGGCCACCCTGGCGACACCGATTACCGATGAGCATGAATGGCACAACCCCAACGTGGTAAAAGTGGTATGCGACGCGCGCGGCAACGCGCTCTATTTCTCCCGCTCGTCGATTCCCTTTGCCCGTGCCGGCGGCCGTCCTGCGCCGGCCCTTCGTCACATCGGGGTTTACGCCTACCGCCGCTCCTTTCTGCTGCGGCTGGCGGCGCTGCCGCCCGGCGTGCTCGAAGGGATCGAGATGCTCGAACAGCTGAGGGTGTTGGAAAACGGTTATCCAATCAGGGTTGTAACTTCCGTAGCGCCGTCGCTTGAGGTAGATACGGCGGAGGATCTTGCCAGGGCGGAAAATTTTGCGCGCACGACGATGAGCGGGGATACAAGGCGTGGATAAGCACAGCAAGACCAAATTCATTTTCGTAACCGGCGGCGTGGTTTCCTCTCTGGGCAAGGGCTTGGCGGCGGCGTCATTGGGAGCTTTGCTCCAGGCCCGCGGCCTTAAAGTCACCTTCCTCAAGATGGATCCCTATATCAACGTCGATCCGGGCACGATGAGCCCGCTGCAGCATGGCGAGGTTTTTGTCACCGATGACGGCGCCGAGACCGACCTCGACCTGGGGCATTACGAGCGTTTCGTGGAAACCCGGATGAGCCGGCGCAACAACTGCACCACCGGCCAGATCTACGACACGGTTATCCAGAAGGAGCGCCACGGCGATTATCTGGGCGGCACCGTGCAGGTGATTCCGCATATCACCGACGAGATCAAACGGCGCATCAACGAGGCCGCGCTCGACGCCGACATTATCATCGTCGAGATCGGCGGCACGGTGGGTGATATCGAAAGCCTGCCCTTCCTTGAAGCCATCCGGCAGTTCCGCTGGGATCGCGGACGCGACAATGTGCTCTACATCCATCTGACGCTGGTGCCGTACATCCCGGCCGCCGGCGAGCTGAAAACCAAGCCCACGCAGCACAGCGTCAAGGAACTGACCGGGATGGGGATCCAGCCCGACATCCTGGTATGCCGCAGCGATCGGGCGATCGAAAAAAAAGTCAAGGCCAAGATCGCGCATTTCTGCAACGTCGAGGAAGATTGCGTAATCGCGGCGCGCGACGTCGAGACGATTTATGAAGTGCCGCTGGTGTTCCATGACGAAGGGATGGATCAGCGGGTGGTCGACAAGCTCAACATCTGGACCGGGGCGCCCAATCTCTCCAAGTGGCGGCGTATCGTCAAAACCGCGCAGGACCCCCGGCTGACCGCAACTATTGCCGTGGTTGGCAAATATGTGAACCTGGTCGATTCCTACAAGAGTCTGCACGAGGCGATCGCGCACGGCGGTATCGCCAACGACGCGCGCGTGAACATCGACTATATCGACGCCGAGGAACTGGAGAAGGGCGATCCGGGGGCGCGATTGAAAAACGCCGACGGCATCATCATTCCCGGCGGCTTCGGCGATCGCGGAATCGAAGGCAAAATCCGCGCGGTGCGCTGCGCGCGTGAGGGCGGAATACCAATCCTCGGCATCTGCCTCGGTTTGCAGGTGATGGTGATTGAGTTCGCACGCAACGTGCTGAACCTCAGGCGCGCCAATTCCTGCGAATTCGATCGGAACACGCCCGATCCCGTGATCCACATGATGGAATCGCAGCATACGGTAACCCAGTTGGGCGGCACCATGCGGCTGGGCTCCTATCCCTGCCACATCCGGACCGGATCGCTGGCGGCGCGCTTGTATCGCAAATCCAGGGTGGGCGAGCGCCATCGGCATCGCTACGAGGTCAACAACGATTACCGCCAGCGGCTGCATGACGCGGGCCTTATCGCCACCGGCACCTCGCCCGACGATGCGCTGGTCGAGATCATGGAGCTCAAGGGGCATCGATGGTTCCTCGGCTGCCAGTTCCATCCCGAGCTGCAATCGCGTCCGCTGGATTGTCATCCGCTGTTTCGCGGCTTGATCCAGGCGGCGCTGGCGCGCAGGGCTGAGCAGGCGCCGGCGCGCTCCAAGGTGCGGGAGTTGAGGTCGGCTCTGTGAGTGTAGCTGCGGTTGCAGTGGGAGAGGTTGTTTTCGGCGGGCCGCGGATGGTCCTGATCGCGGGCCCCTGCGTGATCGAAAACGCCGACGCCAGTCTGCGCCACGCGCAGCGTTTGGCGGACATCAGCCGCCGGACCCAGGTTCCGCTGGTGTTCAAATCCTCCTTCGACAAGGCCAACCGCACCAGTCACAGTTCCTATCGCGGTCCAGGGCTGGATTGGGGACTGCGCATCCTGGAGCGGGTGAAGTCGGCAACCGGTCTGCCCATCCTGACCGACGTTCACGAACCCAATCAGGTCGCGGCCTGCGCCCAGGTCGCGGACATACTTCAGATCCCGGCGTTGTTGTCGCGCCAGACCGACCTGGTGCAGGCGGCGGCCAGGAGCGGACGCACGGTAAATCTCAAAAAGGGCCAGTTCCTCGCGCCGTGGGACATGCAGGCGGTGGTGCGCAAGGTCGAAGCGGCCGGTAATCGGCGCATCCTGGTCACCGAGCGCGGCTTCTCGTTCGGCTACAACAACCTGGTGAGCGACCTGCGTTCGCTGTCAATCATGCGCGGCCTGGGCTATCCGGTCGTGTACGACGCGACCCATTCGGTGCAACTGCCCGGCGCGGGCGGCGAGCGGTCGGAGGGACAGCGCCAGTTTATCGAGCCATTGGCGCGGGCCGCGTTGGCGGCGGGCATCGACGCCATTTTCATGGAAGTGCACGAGGACCCGGACCACGCGCTGAGCGACGGGCCCAATTCCTACCCGCTCGACCGTCTGGCGGATTTCCTTCAGCGCCTGCGGCGGCTCGACCATCTGATGCGCGAACAGGGCGTGCCCGGCTGACGCGGTTTAGCCTGCGGTTTACCGCCGCCCGGTCAGGCTGATAATTTTTAGTTGATGAGTCCGCGCCGAATCGCCAAAACGCTGGCAGGAGTTGGTATTGCCGCGCTGCTGGTAATCGTCGTCGCCGCGATCCTGATTATCAAGGGGCGGGAGCGCGAGCGCCAGTTGCTGGCCAACAGTATCAGCGTGGAGCCCGGCTCCCTGCTCCACGCGCGCAATTTTCACTGGACCCAGATGAAAGGCGACAAGGAGCAATGGCAGCTCACCGCCAGCGAGGCCAGCTACGGCGAGGACCGCTCCTCGCTGACGCTGAAGGAGCCGCGGCTTACGATGACGCTGGAGGACGGCAAACCGGTGTCGGCGACCGCCAAACGCGTCTACCTCAAGCTGAGCGGCAGCAACCATGTCGATCGAGCCGAATTCAGCGGAGGTCTGGTGCTCAACTACGGCGATATCCGGATGACGACGGAAGGGGGAACCTTTTTACCCGACCGCGACCTGTTGCAGGCTAACGGTCCGGTGGAAATCAACGGCGAAGGTTTCAAGGTGGCGGGCGTGGGGCTGGTGGCCAGACCGCGGGCGCGCACCTTTACCCTGGAGCATCAGGTGGTGACCGATTTTACGGCAGGAGCGGCGCGTGCGGCGGCAAAACACTCGTAATCGCGGATGGCGCGCGGTTGGTAACGCCGCCAGCATCGGCTTCGCGGTGGCATTCACTGTGAGCCAGGGCGCCGCCCCCGCGTCCGGCGCGCCGACCACCAGGCCGGCGCCAACCGCGTCCACGGGGGCAGCCGCGTCAAAATCAACCGGCGGCGCGCAATCCACATTGGGACAGAAACCCGACGCCAAAGGGGAGCAGAACAGTCCGTTCGGAATGATGAAATTTTCCGCCGACAACGGCCCCATCCAGATCAAGGCTGATTCGCTTAATCTGGACTACAAGGGCAACACCGTCGAATTCACCGGCGGAGTCCACGCCACGCAGAGCGGAACCACGCTTACCAGCAAGAGCCTCAAGGTGATTTATGGAGCCAAGTTCGGCGACATCAAGCAGGTGATCGCCCTGGGCGACGTCAAGATGTCGCAGGGCGGACGCTGGGCCACCGGGCAGCGCGCGGTGCTGGACGAAGTCAAGCATACGGTGGAAATGACCGGGCAGCCGGTGATCCACGACGGTCCTGATTCAGTGGCTGGCCGCCGCATTATCATATATCTTGATAGTGAAAAGAGCTTTGTTGAGGGAGCCAGCGCCGTGATCTTTCCGCGCAGCAACAACGGCAAGAACGATCGCGAAGCGGCCGATTAGCAAGTCTCTCAATCCTGATTTCTTAGAAGTTTCACGATGGCTCTGGAGGCAAAACTCGGTCAGGAACTGCGCCTGCGCCAGCAGTTGGTGATGACCCCCCAACTGCAGCAGGCAATCAAGATTCTGCAACTCGCGGTCCCGGAACTGGAAACGGTCGTGCAGGCGGAACTCGAGCAGAATCCGATGCTCGAGATGGCGGAGCCGGGCAGCACTGACGTCAGCCTGGAAACGCTGACCACTTCACCCGAGCCTTCCGCCAACGGCAACGGCGCCGAGGGGCCGGAGGAAAACGGCTTCGCCCCCGAAGTCGAGCCGCCGCCGCTGACGCCGGTGGCCGAATCCCACGACGCCGCCGTGGAGATGCGCGAAATCAATACGCTGGAGAAGATCGACTGGCGCGAGTACGTCGAGAACTATTCCAACAACTGGCAGGATAATCCCGCCGAATCCGACGACGACGACCGGCGCCCCGCGGTCGAAAACACGCTGACCCGCAAAACCTCGCTCGAAGACCATCTGATGTGGCAGCTGCGGCTGTCCTCGCTGAACGAAGACGAAAAGCGGATCGGTGCCACGATCATCTATAACTTGAGCGACGACGGCTACCTGGAGACACCGCTGCAAGACCTTGCGGCGCAGCTCGAATGCGAGGTCGCGGCGGTGGAGAGAGTGCTTAAGCGCGTGCAACGGCTGGACCCGCCGGGCGTCGCGGCGCGCGACCTGCGCGAATGCCTGCTGCTGCAACTGGCCAATCTCGGCATGGAGGATTCGCTGGCCGCACAAATCGTCCGCTCCCATTTGGTCCTGCTGGAGAAGCATCGTTACGCGGAAATCGCCAAGGCCGCCGGGGTCTCGATGCAGGTGGTATCGCAGGCGGCCAAAGTAATCTCGCTGCTGGAACCCAAGCCGGCGCGCGATTACGGCGGACAGGAAGCCGCCTACATCGTTCCCGACGTGGTGATTCACAAGATGGGCGACGAATACGTCGTTGCGCTCAATGAAGAAGCGGTGCCGCGCCTGCGCCTGTCGGGCTACTACCAGCGGGTGCTGCATGACGTGGACGCGAGCGCGGAGACCAAGGGCTACCTGCAGGAGCGTCTGCGTTCGGCGCAATGGCTGGTCAAATCGATCTATCAGCGCCAGCAGACCATCTACAAAGTCGCCACCTCGATCGTCAAATTCCAGCGCGAGTTCTTCGACCACGGCATCAGCCATCTGCGCCATCTGGTGCTCAAGGACGTGGCCGACGATATCGGGATGCATGAGTCGACCATCAGCCGCGCCACCGCCAACAAGTACGCGCATACGCCGCAGGGAACCTTCGAGCTGAAGTTCTTCTTCACCTCCAGCGTCAAGGGAGCGGGCGGCGAAGACGTCAGTGCCGAGACGGTGAAGGAAAAGATTCGCCGGATGGTGGCGAACGAGAACCGCCGCGATCCCCTGTCGGATCAGGCGTTGGCCGAGATTTTGCGCCGCGATCAGATCAATATCGCGCGCCGCACGGTGGCGAAATACCGTCAGGCATTGGGGATTCTGCCCTCCGCCCGCCGCAAACTGATCGACTAGCGGAAATGTTGGGAATCGCGCGCCAAGTCGCTTGCTTTCTCCTCGTTTCTGCCTTTTGCTGGAATACAGAGACAGCAGGCGGCGGCTTTGGTTGGCAGCCGGCGCCCGGGGCTTACGGAGGTGATCGATGCCGGCAAAGAGCAAATCGGGTCAGGCAAGGGTAAAACCAGCTTCCAAGACGGCGCCGCGCGCGCGCCGCAAACCGCGCGTCGAGGCCAAAATCACCGTCACTTTCCGCCACATCGCGCCCACTCCCGCGCTGGCTCAATATGCCGAACGCAAGCTGGGCCGGGTCGCCAAATTCCTCAAACGCGAGGTCGAAGCCCACGTTATCCTGAGCGTCGATAAGTATCGCCAATGCGGCGAAGTTACCGTAAAGTCAGGCCGTTTCACCCTCAGCGCGCAGGAGGAGGACAAGGACCTTTATTCGGTTATCGACCTGCTGGCGGCCAAGGTTCAGCGCCAGGTCAAGAAGCATCTGGAGAAGATCGAGGCGCGCAAAGTGCGGTCGCCCTCCGCGGTCGAAGTGATGAGCGAAAATATGCGGGAAGGGAGCGAGGCGGAGGAAGCGGAGCCCGGCTCCACGGCGCGCCAGGACTAGGAGTGTGCGCGCAGCCCTCGCCTCAGGCTGCGCGCGGGGTAAACTGTACCGACACTATCCGGCCGCCGCCCGTTCGCGGCGGGAAACGAAACGGAATGAAGATCACGGAAATCCTCACTCCTGAAATGGTCATCCCGCAACTGCGGGGCGGGACCAAAGCCGACGTGCTCAGCGAGTTGGCCCAGGGCCTGTGCAAAGGACATCCCGAGGTCGCCTACGACCGCCTGCTCGGAGTTCTGAACGAACGCGAACGGCTGGGATCGACCGCTATCGGCGATGGAATCGCGATTCCCCACGGCAAGCTCCGGGGCATCAACCAGATTCTGGGCATCTTCGGACGCAGCGTGGAGGGGGTCGATTTCGATTCGCTCGACGGCAACCCCACTTATCTTTTTTTTCTTCTGGTCGCGCCCGAGGATTCGGCCAGCCTGCATCTCAAGGCGCTGGCGCGGGTGTCGCGCCTGTTCAAGGACGGCGCCTTCCGCCAGCGTCTGCTCGAAGCGCCCGACGCCGCCGAGCTATACCGCCTGGTGAAAGAAGAAGACAGCAAGTACTGACCGCGCACAGCCGGGCCGCCGAAAATGCAGGGCGAGCCGTGAAAAAAAACCGCCGATGGCTCAGGACGGGACATATCCGCGGCTGCTGATCGTCACCGGCGTGGCCGGCGCCGGCAAGGCCACCGCCATCCGCGTGCTGGAGGATTTGGATTTCTACTGCGTGGACAACCTGCCGGTGGTGCTGGCGGCGTCGGTGATGCAGATGGCGCTGGCGCGGGAGCCGGGCCTAAAGGGAATCGCGCTGGGAATCGACGCGCGCGAGCGCCTGTTTTTCCCCGACTGGCCACGCATCTTCGCCGAACTGGAGCGGCATCACTACCGCCCCGAAGTCATCTTTCTCGACGCCTCGGACGAAGTGCTGATGCGCCGCTACTCGGAGACCCGCCGGCCGCATCCGATGGCCGGCGGCGCGCTCACGGTGCCGCAGGCAATCCGGCGCGAACGCCAGTCGCTGGCGGAGTTGCGCGACCGCGCCGACCGCGTGATCGACACCAGCGCGCTCAGCGTGCACGAACTGCGCGAAGTGATTACGGCGGCGGTGCTGGGGTCCAGCCGGGGCGCGCCGATGGTGATCGAGCTGGTTTCGTTCGGCTACAAGTACGGCACCCCGATCGGGCTTGATATCGTGCAGGACATCCGCTTCATTCCCAATCCGTTTTTCGTCGAAGAGTTGAGAAGTCTTTCCGGTCTGGATCCGAAAGTGCGCGAATGGGTGCTGGCGCAGCCGGCGGCGCAAAGCTTTCTGCGCCAGTTCGAAGCGATGCTCGATACGCTGCTGCCGCTGTACGGCCGCGAGGGCCGCAGCTATTTGTCGCTGGGCCTGGGATGCACCGGCGGAAGACATCGCTCGCCGGTACTGGCGGAAGCGCTGCGCATCTGGCTGGCGGCCCGCGGCTACCAGGTCAGCGCCCGCCATCAGCACATCGCGATGTAAGTTGTCCTTTCCCGGCGGCGCTTCGCACATCGGGCAACGGCGGCGCATCCCGCCCTTGCTTCACACTTCGATCACCATCCCGTCATGCGCCATCTCGACCGCGATCTCCGGCGCGCGCTGGAGGACCTCGCTCCCGATATGCGTGAGCAGCAGGCGGTGCGGCTCCAGACGCGCACGCTGCGTGATCAAATGCGCGTAGCTGATGTGGAACTCAAGGCTGGGCTGATCGAAGTAGGTGCATTCGCACAGGAAAAGATCCGCGCCGGCGCTCAGCGGGATCAGCTCGTCGGTCCATCCGGTATCGCCTGAAAAGGCCACCGACTTGCCGCCCGCATCGACTCTGAAGCCGAGTGAAATGTCCCTCTGCGTATGCGGCGTTCGGATGCTGCGCACTTGCACGGCGGAGTCCAGATGCTTGACGCATCCGGGCTGCAGGACCACGAACTGGAGCTGGCGCGCCACTTCGGTGGTGTCGCTTTCGGGGTACATCATGCGAAACAGAGCCCAGGTGCGCTCTTCCAGGTGTGGAGGGCCGGCCAGCACCAGCCGGCGCCGGCGGGGGGTTTCGTACAGATACTCCAGAATGAGGAACGGCAAACCGCCGAAGTGGTCGCCGTGCAGATGGCTGATCAGGACGAGGTCGAGATCGGCGGGCGACAGGCCCAGCCGTTTCATTGACGCCAGCAGCGTGGGACCGGCGTCCATCAGGATGCGCATGGCGCCGGTGTCGATCACGTAGCCGGCCTGGAAACGGCCCTTGCTGGCAAAGGCGTCGCCGGCTCCCAAAACGGTCAAGCGCGGTCTCATTTCAAATCTAATTTCAACTTTTTCGACAATTTTACGCGTATCCTTGCTTAGACCTACTCTTTTAATGTTACCCGGGCCAGCGGTCAAACAGCAAATCGGCCCAACCATAGCCTGCCGCGATACATCCAATCCTGCGGGCTTTCGCGTAATGAAGTAGATATCATCACGGCGGGGATTTTCATGACCGATCCAAAGCTCAGCCGGATTGAAGCCTGGTTCTGGCGCTCGATTGCCGCCCAACCCGGAGAGCACGAGTTCGTGTCAGAACTGGTCGCGGCAATCGAGCCCAGCCCCACGCTTGAATCGGCGCAGCGGCTGGAGGTTTATGCCGACGCGTATTACCTGCGGCTGCGCGGCGTGCTGGCCGATGATTTTCCCCGTACGGCGGCACTGCTGGGCGAGGAGCGATTCAATCGGCTGGTTCGCCGCTATCTGAAGGCGCATCCGTCGAGCGCGCCGTCGGTTCGCCATTTGGGCCGCGCAATGTCCCAATTTATCCGCGGCGACCAGACGGCACCGCCGTGGACGGCGGATCTGGCGGCGCTGGAATGGGCCCGAGTCGACGCGTTCGACGCACCCGACGATGAGCCGATCACGCTATCGGCGCTGGCTGAAATCGACCCGTCGCGGTGGCCGAATCTGCGCCTGACGCCGGTGCGATCGTTGTCCGTGCTCAGCGCCGCATGGCCGGTACATCGGCTATGGGCGCAGGAGGACCCCGCAAACGTAGAGGCGGCTTCAAGCGCAATCAGGGTCTGGCGCGCCGCCCAATTCAAGGTTCTGCATGCTCCGATGGACGGCTATGAAGCGGCCGCCATCGCCAGGCTGATACGCAAATCAACCTTCGCCGAAATCTGCCAGGTGTTTGACGATCTCGACGAGCAGCAAGCGGCGCGCCAATCGGGCAGCCTGCTCCTGCGATGGCTGCAGGACGGAATCATCGCGGCCGCCGATACACAGGACTGACGGCACGGCAGACCGCATCAATTGCCAAACCAAAGCTGTCGATCGCGCACTTTTAGTTATCCATGCGATGTGGTACCAGCAGTCGAAAGGGGAAGCGATTGCAATGTATCCCAAGCAGCGTTGTGCTTATCATAAAACGTTCTGGCTGCTGATTGCGCTTGTTTGGACGTTGTGCGCGTCCGGCGCCGGCGCCGCGCCGTGGGACCAGTTATTTTCCTCCGCGCCGGCCAAATCCGGCAACGGCGCCGCCAACGTCGGGCTCAAGGTGCTCAACGACTATCGCGAGATGGCGAAGCTGCCGCCGCTGAAGGAGGCGCCGGCGTTAAGTGAAGGCGACCGCGCCCACGCCGTTTACCTGATTAAGAATTACGGGGAACAGATCAAGCAGGGCCAGAATCTGGGCGTAAATTTCCATCTCGAGGAAACGGGCCGGCCCTCGTACAGTTACGCCGGTTTTGTGGCCGGCAGGTCCAGCGACGTGGTGGTGTGGCGCGGCGGTCAGACCCCGCGCGCCGCCGCGATGTCGATCGACGGATGGTTCGTGGCGCCCTTCCATCGTTTTCCGCTGCTCAGCACGCATCTGGAAGAAGCCGGCTACGGCGAATACTGCGAAGGCGAGGTGTGCGCCGCGGCGCTCAATATCACGACCGGCGGCATATCGCCGTCGCTCGCTTATCATCGCCGCATCGTCTCCAGCGGCAGCTTCACCAGCCAGGAATACGGGTCCACCGTGCTGGATACTCCAATCGTCTTTCCACCCGACGGATCCACGGTGCGCCTGAGCCGGTTCGAGGGCACCGAATGGCCCGACCCGCTCACGTCATGCAACGGCTACAAGCCGCCGACCGGTTTGCCGCTGAGCGTGCAGCTGGGCTCGTGGGTCAAGGCGGTGCTCTCGGGCGCGTCGGTGACGGTCAACGGCGCCGCGGTTCCAAGCTGCACAATGGACACCACCAATTACGTCAATCCCGACAGCCGCACGCAGAAGATTGGCCGCGGGGGGATGCTGGAGTTTGGCGCGGTGATCATAATTCCGCGCACGCCGCTGCCGCCGGGCGCCAATTGCAAAGTGTCGGCCACTGTAAACGGCCGCCAATACGACTGGTCATTCAACGTCGCCAACACTGCGAACGCTTCGATGTGATAGATTCCCCCTGCTTGCATACGGGAGATTCCCGATGCGCGAAGAAATCATCCGGATAGCTCATGCGCATGCGGCCGCGGAAGGCGCCGGCGACCTCGATACGACCCTCGCCACGCTGGAGCCCGACCCGGTGTATGAATTGCAGCCGATGGGGCGCAAACTGCGCGGAATCGACGCAATGCGCCGTTACTACGAGCATTTCTTCGCCAGTTTTCAGCCGCTGGTTGATTCCTACGACATGCGCAGCGAATGGATTAACGATGAGGGGCTCGGTCAGGAGTACGTCATCCATCTGCGTCTGCCCGACGGCCGCACCGAGGATCACGCGATCATCGGCATCCTGCTCTTCGGCACCACCAGACTCAAAGGCGAACGCCTGTGGGCAAGCGAGCGGCTCCTGCGCCTGATGATGGGCCCGGTATACGATTGCGCGTCATGAATCCGGCCGCTTGAGTTCCGCCCTCACCGTTGCAGGCCCGCGGGCTTACAGCGGCAGGCGGCGCAGGCGCAGCGAGTTGCCGATTACCGATACCGAACTGAAGCTCATCGCGGCGCTGGCGATCATCGGGCTCAGCAGCACGCCGAAAGCGGGATACAGGACCCCCGCCGCAACCGGAACTCCCAGGGAGTTGTAAATAAAGGCAAAGAACAGGTTCTGCCGGATGTTGCGCATCGTGGCGCGGCTCAGGATGCGGGCCTTGGCGATGCCGCGCAGGTCGCCCTTGACCAGGGTGATACCCGCGCTTTCCATGGCGACGTCGGTGCCGCTGCCCATCGCGATTCCGACCTGCGCCTGGGCCAGCGCCGGCGCGTCGTTGATGCCGTCGCCCGCCATCGCAACGATCAGCCCCTGGTCCTGTAATCGTTTGACTTCCGCCGATTTCTGATCGGGCAGCACTTCGGCGCGGACCTCGTCGATGCCGAGCTTGCGCGCCACTGCCGCGGCGGTGGCGGCGCTGTCGCCGGTCAGCATCACGATTCGCACCCCCTCGGCGCGCAGCGTGCGGACGGCTTCGGGCGTGGAATGCTTGATCGGATCGGCGAGCGCAATAAGCCCGGCGGGCGCGCCGTCCACCGCGATCATCACCACGCCCTGACCGTCGCGCCCAAGTTCCTCGGCGCGAGCGGAAAGCGCGGCGGCATCGATCTTGAGCGATTGCATCAGCGCCGCGGTCCCGAGCGCTACGGCGCGCCCCTCGACCGTTCCGGTCACGCCTTGGCCGGTGAGCGACTTGAAATCCGACGCCTTCAGCGGCGCCACGTTACGGCTGCGCGCGCCTTGGACAATCGCCGCGGCCAGCGGATGCTCGCTGGCGATTTCCAAACCCGCGGCGAGCGCGAGCAGACGGGATTCGTCAAAGGGCGGCAGCGCGAGCACCGACTGCAGCCGCGGCTTGCCTTCGGTCAGCGTTCCGGTCTTGTCCACGACCAGGGTATTGACCTTCTCCAGGGTTTCCAGTGCGGCGGCGTCGCGAATCAGGACCCCGGCCGTCGCGCCTTTGCCGGCGGCGACCATGATCGCCATCGGAGTGGCGAGTCCCAGCGCGCAGGGACAGGCGATGATCAGGACGGCGACGGCGTTGACGATCGCGTAAGCCGGCGCGGGCGCGGGACCGGCGAAATACCAACCCACAAAGGTAAGCGCCGAAACCGTGATCACGGCGGGAACGAACCACGCCGAGACGCGGTCGGCCAGGCGCTGAATGGGGGCGCGGCTGCGCTGCGCGCTGGCAACCATGCGCACGATCTGCGCCAGCAGGGTTTCGGCGCCCACGCGTTCGGCGCGCATCACAAACGCGCCGGTGCCGTTGACGGTCGCGCCGATGACGCGATCTCCCGGATGTTTTTCCACCGGCACCGGCTCGCCCGTGATCATCGATTCGTCCACCGCGCCGGCGCCTTCGATAACCACACCATCCACCGGGATTTTCTCGCCCGGCCGCACGCGCAGGCGATCGCCCGGTACAATCTGTTCAATCGGCACGTCCTCCTCGGATCCGGAGCCGCGGATGACGCGCGCAAACTTCGGCGCCAGTCCCAGCAGCGCCTTGATTGCGTTGCCGGTCTGGCTGCGCGCACGCAACTCCAGCACCTGCCCCAGCAGCACCAGGGCGGTGATGACGGCGGCGGCTTCGAAGTAATTGGGTATCACTCCATGCTCGCGCAGGGCGGCGGGAAACAGATGCGGCGCGGCGGTGGCGGCGACGCTGTAGAAATAGGCGATACCGACACCGAGCGAAATCAGCGTGAACATGTTGAGATTGCCGCTGCGCACCGACGCCGCGCCGCGCACGAAAAACGGCCATCCCGCCCACAACACCACCGGCGTAGCCAGCGCGAACTGAACCCATTGACGGATCCCGGGGTCAAGAACCTGTACGCCGAGAAAGTCCGGAACCATCGCGAGCGCAAGCGTTGGAACAGCCAGAGCTGTCGCCACCCACAAGCGCCGCGTCATGTCGATCAGTTCGGGGTTGCTCTCCTCGCCTGTGGCGGCGACGCGCGGCTCCAGCGCCATCCCGCAAATCGGGCAGCTTCCCGGCGCGTCGCGCACGATCTGCGGATGCATCGGGCAGGTGTATTCGGTCACCGGCGCCGGCAGCACGGGCTCCAGCGCCATCCCGCATTTCGGACAGGGGCCGGGTCCGTCGTGCATCACCTCCGGGTGCATCGGACAGGTGTAATCTCCACCCGCCGGCGGAGCTGACGGATGCGGCCGCTGGTCGGAATCCGAGGCGGCGTGGGAGTCGTGCAGGTATTTTTCGGGGTCGGAGCTGAACGCCTCAACGCAATGCTCGGAGCAGAAAAAATAATCGCGTCCGTTATGCTCCACGCGGCCGGCCGCGTCCTCGGGGCTCACCTCCATTCCGCAGACCGGGTCGAGCGGATTTTGGGCGGCCGAAGCGGGAGACAAAGGAGGTTCAGAAGCCATGCTGATAGTTTAGTACGGTTTTGGCGCGCAAGCGCCTGCCCGCAATGCCTGCTCAGCGCCTGCCGCCTGCTATCGCATGGTCCACTGACAGGGCGCCGGCGCCGCGGATTATCAGAACGATGCAGATCGCGATCACCAGCAGGTGATACTCGATTCCCTCGCCCTTCTGATTACCGAACCAGTTCATGAACAGGCCGAACCTCCAATGCACCAGCAGGACGGCGCCGGCCATGTCGCATCCGATACCGAAGGCCGCAACCCGCGTCAGAAAGCCCACCACCAGGCCGATTCCGCCCAAAAACTCCGCCGCCATCACCAGCAGCGCCAGCGGCGCCGGTATGTGCATCTGATGCGTGAACATGTTCAGGGTCTGGAAGAATGTGTGACCGCCGAACCATCCGAGCACCTTTTGCGATCCGTGGCAGAACATGATCGCGCCCAAAGTCACCCTGAGAACGAGCGCCGATACACCGCCGTTAGTTCGGAACAGCCACATCATCTGATTCCTCTCTGTGCGATTTCCGACTCTGTGGTTCAGACAATCATCCCAGTTCAGCGCGCATCCGATGCCACGCCGCGCGGATTTCCTCTACCGAGCCTTCGTCCTCAATCGTCGA
>JAJPJA010000115.1 GCA_021324455.1 Pseudomonadota bacterium
ACTTCGGATCCGAGGGTTGGGGGTTCAAATCCCTCCGGGCGCGCCATCGTCTGCACACCGTCGGACTCGATTTCCCGGCGGCGCGGTTCATCCGTGCTCCATCGCGGGCATCGGGCGGCCCGGTGGGGGGGCTTGACTCCTGATGCTCAATATCTCTACAAGTATCAAAGTATGAAAAAGATGGCGGCGATTGCGGCGCTGGGCGCGCTGGCACAGGAGACCCGGCTGGACATCTTCCGGCTGCTGGTCGAAAAGGGAACCGGCGGCATGCCGGCGGGGGAAATCGGCGCGCGCCTGGGGCAGCCCTCGCCGACCATGTCGTTTCATCTGAACCAGCTGCGTTTCGCGGGTTTGGTCAGTTCGCGCCGCGAAAGCCGCTCGATTATCTACAGCGCCAACTTCAAGGCGATGAACGAGCTGCTCGCCTACCTGACCCGGAACTGCTGCGGGGGGCGCCCCGAGCTGTGTTTTCCGCCGGCGGCGTCCGGGTGCGCACCGGTGCAAATCGCGGCGCCGCAGAGAAAGATCAAACCATGAGTGCGACCATCCCGATGGCGCGGACGCCGGTTTTGCGCCGGCTCTCGTTCCTCGACCGCTTTCTTACGCTGTGGATCTTTCTCGCCATGGCGCTGGGCGTCGCGCTGGGAGCGATATTTCCCGGAATGAAGGCGGCATTCGACCGGATGAGCGTCGGCACCACCTCGATTCCGATCGCAATCGGTCTCATCCTGATGATGTATCCGCCGCTGGCCAAGGTGAATTACGACGAACTTGGCGACGTTTTCCGCGACGCCAGAATTCTCGGCCTGTCGCTGGTGCAGAACTGGATCATCGGACCGATCCTGATGTTCGCGCTGGCCATTGTCTTTCTGCGCGACCGTCCCGAATACATGGTCGGCCTCATCCTGATCGGTCTGGCGCGATGTATCGCGATGGTGATCGTATGGAACGATCTGGCCGCGGGCGACGCGGATTACTGCGCCGGGCTGGTGGCGTTTAATTCGATTTTCCAGGTGCTGTTCTTTTCCTTCTACGCCTTCGTGTTCATCACCGTGCTGCCGCGATGGCTGGGGCTGGGCGGCGCAATCGTTCACATCACCATCGGACAGATTGCCCAGAGCGTCGCGATCTACCTGGGCATCCCGTTCGTCGCCGGAGTGGCGAGCTGGAAGATTCTGACCGCGTACAAGGGCAAGGTTTGGTATCGGCAGCGGTTCATCCCCCGGATCAGTCCTCTGACGCTGATCTTTCTGCTGTTCACGATCGTGGTGATGTTCTCGATCAAGGGCGCCGCGATCGTGCGGATGCCGCTGGACGTGGTGCGCATCGCGATTCCCCTGCTGCTCTATTTTGCCATCATGTTCGCGGTTTCGTTCGCGCTGAGCCGGCGGATCGGAGCAACCTATCCGCAATGCGCGACGCTGTCGTTCACCGCCGCCTCGAACAATTTTGAACTGGCGATCGCGGTCGCGGTGGCGACCTTCGGGATCGACAGCGGCGCCGCGTTCGCCGCGGTCATCGGTCCGCTGATCGAAGTTCCGGTGATGATAGGCCTGGTCGACGTGGCCCGGCGCGCACAAAGCATGTATTTCGCGCCGCCGCCGCTGACCACAAGCGAGCCCGCCGCCACACGCCGCTGAGCCTCGGCGGCATCCGCGCCGCTTGACGCTCGCCGAGGGCGCGTGCGATTGACAACGGCATGGCTATTACGCAGTTCCTGCACGTATCGATTGGAATTTCCGACCCGGAAAAATCGGTGCCGTTTTACCGCGACGTGCTCGGCTTCAGGGAGATCGCCAAAATCCGCTACGACCAGCCGGGGCCCGCGCGTGTGATGGGCTTTAGCGAAGCCGCCTTCACCGTCTGGCTGATGATGCGCGACGGCTGCCGCCTGGAACTGATTCATTTCGACCAGCCCAAGAGCCCGCCCCTGGGCCAGCCGCCGCAGACCAACGCGCTGGGACTGTCGCATCTTACCGTTGGCATCACCGATCCGGAAAAAACCCTGGCCGAACTCAAGGCGCGCGGCGTGCGGGTACGCGAGCATACGATCGGCAATTTCGACGAAAACGCGCCTGGATTCATGTTTCTGTTCGAGGATCCGGACGGCTTTTTGATCGAAGCCTACGTGGCGCGCCCTGACGGCCGGTTCCCCTACGGCAACTGAGCCGGCTAACCCTGCGCCGGCGGCGCCGCTGCCGGCTCCTCCAAAACCGGCGGTTTGCTCAATCAGCCAAAATGTACAGGGGCTTTCAGCCTGCCGGACGCGCTACTGGACCGGGAGCGCGGTGCCAACTGACGCCGCCATGCGGGCCAATTCCGCGACCACCTCAGCGGGCGACGCGATACGGTAGCGGGCCCAGCTTGGACAGGGTTGAGCGCAGACTTTTACGCTGACGCCGGTCTCGCGCAGGGCGAAAAAAGCGTCCTCATCAGTGAGATCGTCGCCGAAATACAGGGCCAGATAGCGATCGCCGGCCGCGCGCATCAATTGCATCGCGGCGGTGCCCTTGTTGGCCTCGCGCGGCGCCGCCTCGATCACCATCTTGCCTTCGCGTATGCCGAGCGCCGGAGTTTGGGCGCCGACAAAATCGCGCATCCGCCGACGCATCGCTGCGCCCAGCCCGGGCTCCGCCAGGCGGTAATGGAGCGCCACGCCGAAGCCTTTGTCTTCGATCACGAAACCCGCGGCCGGCGGTACGTTGGCCGCCATCCAGTCCCTGACCCGATCCAGCGCCGGCATGAACCGGTCCGGGTCGGCGGCCAACCGGCTGCCCCTGCCCGGTTCCATCACTTCAAGGCCATGATTGCCCACGAACGTGATACCGCCGGATACTCCGGTCAGGCGCGCCAGTTTGTCGATCTGACGGCCGCTGATCAGTATGACGCGAAAACGATCCGGACGCGCCGACAGCCGCTGGATAACTTCGATCGCGCCCTCCACCGGCTGGGCGTTGGAGACGTCGGGGGTGATTTCGGAAATGGTGCCGTCGTAATCGAGAAACAGCGCTATCCGGTGATGCGCGGCGAGCCGGGGCAGCAGGCCGGGCGGCAGCGGAGGCGGGGTTTCAATCGAGGCTGGTCGCATAGCGGCCGAGCGCGCTGTATTGATGCTCCAGAACGGTCAGGAAGGTGCGCGACCAGTGATCGAGATTGTTGCCGTGGACGCGCGCCCGCAGCGCCTTCATCCGCGCGCCGCGCTCCTCGGCCCCCATCGTCAGCGCCTGTTTGAGCGAAGCGGCCAGCGCGTCCATGTCGTAGGGGTTTACCAGCAGCGCTTCCTTCAATTCTTCGGCGGCCCCGGCGAATTCGCTCAGGATCAGCACACCCTGGTCGTTGTTGCGCGAGGCGATATATTCCTTGGCCACCAGGTTCATGCCGTCGCGCAAAGGCGTGAGCAGGGCGACGTCGGCGGCCTGATAGTACGACACCAGTTCTTCGGCGCCGAACTGGGTGTAGAGATAGCGGATCGGCACCCATCCTTCGGAGGAGAAACGGCCCACCACGCGTCC
This sequence comes from Pseudomonadota bacterium, assembly GCA_021324455.1. Taxonomy (GTDB): domain Bacteria; phylum Desulfobacterota; class Binatia; order Binatales; family Binataceae; genus JAJPJA01. Next base: position 3,513 of record JAJPJA010000115.1, read on the forward strand.
CACAATTTCGTCGAGCTGACGTTTGAGCCGCGCGTAATCGTCAACCTTGGTGCGCGAGGGCACCGCGATCTGCACCAGCGCCACGCGTTTGTGATAGGAGGGGTTGAGTTCCAAAAAGCGTTCGAAGCCTTCGACCCGCTCCAGGATACCCTTGGTGTAATCCAGCCGATCGACGCCCAGAATCATGACCGGGGCGCCCAGCGCGGCCTTGATTCGCCGCACCCGCGCCTGCACCCGTTCGGACTGCGCCAGTTGCGCGAAATAGTCGGCCGGGATGCCGAGCGGGAAACTGCGCACCCGCACGGTGCGGCCCTGCCATTGGACCAGGCCCTGGGCGCGATCCACCGCGGCGCGGCAGATGCGCTGGCAGCATTCGATGAAATGGTCGGCGTACGCTTGGGTATGGAATCCAATCAGGTCGGCGCCGAGCATCCCTTCCAGCAATTCCTGGCGCCACGGAAAGATGCGGAAGAAGGATTCGGGCGGAAACGGCACATGCCAGAACAGGCCCAGCGGCAGCGCCGGACGCCGCCGGCGCAGCAGCGCCGGTACCAGCGCGAGGTGGAAATCCTGAATCCAGACCCGGTCGGAATCCTCGGCTTGGGCGCCGGTCACCTCGGCGAACATCTCATTGACCGATTTGTAGCTGTTCCAGTGCTGCGAGCGGAAATGGCAGTTCTGCGGCATCAGATGCATCAAAGGCCACAGCCCGCGATTGCACATGCCATAGTAGTAGAAGGAGATGTCGCGCTCACTCAGCGGCGGAAACACCATCAGGAACCGCGGCTCGTCCGGCGGCATCCGCAACGGCGCCGGTGCCGACTTGCTGCCCGACCACGCCACCCATACGCCCCCGTGACGCTCCAGCAGGCGCAGGAAGGTGGCGCCTACGCCGCCCACCGTGGGTTCGATGCGCCGCCGCCCGCCCTGATTTACAATCCGTATCGGCGCCCGGTTGGAGAGCACTAGCAGCCGTCCGGA
>JAJPJA010000118.1 GCA_021324455.1 Pseudomonadota bacterium
CCTACTTCCAGATGATCGACGAGACCGTCGCGGCCGGCGGCCGGATGCTCGCGCAGGGCACCAGCCGCTGGATCAGCTCGCTGCTCTCCTTCGAGACCGCGATGCCATTTGACAAGACTCCCGTATGGTCGGACATGCGCAAGCTACCGCTCGCCGAGCAGGAGGCCGCGCTGCGCAATCCCGAGATGCGCCGCAAGCTGGTCGCGGCGGTCAACGCCGAGCCGCGCGATCAGACCCGCGCGGTGGGCGCCGAAGCGCGCATGATGGGCTTCAAGCACGTGTACCTGATGGACCGCACCCTGCCGCCTTTCCGCACGATCGACGAACTGGCGCGGGAACAGGGCAAGGAACCGGTCGAAGTCATTATCGACACGGCCCTGGCCAAGCACCTCAAGCAGTTCTACTTCCAGACTATCGCCAACGATGACCTGGACACGGTGCTGGAGATGATGCGCCATCCGCGCGCGGTCCCGACCTTCACCGACTCGGGCGCCCACGTCTCGCAACTGATGGACGCCTCGATGCATTCCTTCGTGCTCAGCTACTGGGTGCGCGAGCGCCAGGCGCTGACGCTGGAGGAAGCGATCCGGATGATGACTTTCGTGCCGGCGTCGCATTGGGGATTGTCGGGGCGCGGACTGCTGCGCGAAGGATGGGCCGCCGACATCGCAATCATCAATCCGGACACCATCATGCCGGAGTTGCCGGTGCTGGCCTACGACCTGCCCGCCGGCGCACGGCGGCTGAAACAGAAATCCCGCGGCATCCTCGCGACGGTCGTAAACGGCCAGGTGCTGATGCGCAACGGCGAGCATACCGGCGCGCTGCCCGGCCGCCTGCTGCGCAACCGCCTGGCTGCGAACCGCTGAGCAAAAAGCGGGAAAGCTGAGGACTCTCAGCGGCTTTAAGTCTGTGAATGCGCGGGCGTCAGTCCGCGCCTTCACAGGCTTCTACAACTGCGCCGGCATCTTCGCTGTTGTCATTCCGACTGGGGCGGATCGCTGTTCGCCGCGCAGGAAGGAATCGACGCCAGGCGCTTTGCCTTTGCGCGCACACCACAATCAATCGCTTCGGGTTGATTCTTGCGCTTCCCTCGCTGACGCTCGGTCGCAATGAACTCAATGACAGGCTGGAACGCTCGCCGCACTCTTCGACAAACAGCCAGAACGGACGCGGATCGGACTTAAGTCGGAGCGGCGCCCTCCTGGACGTCGCGCATGTGGGGTTTGACCGCGGCTACCGGACTGGTCTGAGCCTGAGCCGCTTTGGATCCCTCCGCGGTCAGAGCCACCACCGCGGTCCATTCCTGGTACAGCGTATGCCCCAGTGCCAGCACCGTGGGACCGATGAACAAGCCAATCAGCCCGAACGCCATCGCGCCGCCGAATACGCCCAGCATCACCAGAATTATAGGCGTCGACACGCCGCGCCTGATCAGCAGCGGTTTGATGACATTGTCGATGCTGCTGTCCATCGTACCCCAGATGACCATGAAGACGGCCCATCCGGCGGCGCCCTGCCGATACAGCCAGTAAGCGGCGGGCAAGGCGACCAGGAGCGGCCCGCCCGGAATCATCGAAACCACGAAGGTGACAAAACCCAGGAACGCCGCGCCCGGGACCCCCGCGATCAGAAATCCAAATGTGGCCAACGCCCCCTGCGCCAACGCCGTGCCGATGATTCCATAGACCACGGCGCGAACCGTAGCGCCCGCCAATTCAAGCAATTCGTTGCCGCGCTCGCCGCCGATCCGATAAATCCCCGCGTTGAGGTGGGCCGCCAGCGCTTCGCCGTCGCGGTAGAAGAAAAACGCGATGAACAGGCTCAGCAGGATCTGCACAATCCCGCTGCCCAGCACTTTGCCGCCCTCGACCGCGATGGTCTTCACCGTCGGCAGCAGACTCACCAGACCCTGCAATCGCGCCGCGCTGCTTTCGGTCAACGTCAGCCAGTAATCGCTCAGGCGGATGCCAACCAGGGGAATCTCCCTGACCCAGGCGGGCGGCGCGGGCGGTCCCGCCTGGTAAAGCTTCTGCACGGCAACCGTCAAATCGGAGAGGTTGCTCGCCAGCGTCGAGCCGAGAATAACGAAGGGAGCGGCAATGGTCGCGGCCAGCGCCAGAGTTGCGATCAACGCCGCCAGGCCGCGCCGCCCGCCCAGTACCTGCTCCAAATGCAGGAACAGCGGCCAGGTGGTGAAGCACAGGATGGCGGCCCACAAAGCCGCCGAAATGAACGGGCGCAGGATCAGCAGACATCCGATCGCCAGCAGCGCCACGGCCGCGCCAACAATCCAGACCTGAACCCGGCTCCCGCTTCGGTTACCGGGATTTGGCGGCTGTTCAACTGATTCCAATCGTAACCTCGACGCGGGACGCGGGCGCGTCCCATCACCATACTTCCGGCACAAGCCTGATTATATCAGGGCGCTCGGCGCACTGCTTGCGCCCGCCGGCGCGCCGAAATCCCGAAGAGCAAGGCTGCAGCCGCGCAGGTTGAGCGTTGGCCCGTCAGTTGCGCGGGATCTCCTTAATCCATTCGCGGCCTTCCGGGGTAAACGTGATGCATTCGATGTAATGGCCCAGTTCGGCGCGAAAATCCGCGTAGAAATAGCTGGCGCGTCCGGCAAAGTCGCCGATGATCGGGAACTTCCTGCCCATCTGTTCGAACAGCGCGAATTGCTCGTCGAAGTCCCGGCGGGTCTCCAGAAATCGCGACAGATGATGGAAGCGGATCGCAAAGCTGTCCTGCGGCAGGAAGTCGCGATAGATCTGCACGTCCTCGCCCAGCGGCTGGATCACCTCCAGTTCCGTCGCGCCGACGTAAGCCAGTCCGATGTTGCAATGCGCCTCGCGTCCCGGACCGGTGGGGTAGCGCATGTCGCGCAGTTCCATGAAGCGCTTCGCCCGATGCACCTCGGCGAATACCTTCAACGCGCGATCGAAATCGGTGGTGACGTAAGCCACCTGGTGGAACCCCGGAATCGGCGTGATGATCTCAGCCATACCTGAACCTCGAGTGACACAGCCTTTCAGCCTGTCGCAGATTGTTACCTTCCGAGCGGCCCAAGCGCGACCAATCCCCTCGTCTACTCCTCGACGCGCGGCGCAAAGGCCGGATCGTGCTTGAGCCGCGGCAGGATCTTCTCCGCCGTAAGCCGCATGCTGCGCTGGGCCCTGGACAGCGGCAGGCCGCCGTGGCTGAAGCCGAACAGAAAATGGTCGGTGCCCATCCGCTGCTGGATGTATTCCAGCTTCTCCAGACATTGTTTGGGAGTGCCGATCACCGAGAGATTCAGGTAATGCTGCAGCGCCTTTTTCTGGATCTCCTCGGGCGACGACGTCAGTTTGGCGTAGGTCTTCGCCATTTTGGCGTGGAACTCGTATCCCTTCACTCCCTGCAGCGCGCCGCGCGTATGGCCGTAATGGGTATCGATCGCGCGGAAGGTTTCGGCCAGGTACTGATTGGCGTCGTCCCACGCCTCCTGCTCGCTTTCCGCCACCGACACCTGAGTGGATACGATCGGGAGCCGCGGCTTGAGCCCGATACTGCGGGTGGTGTCCTGGTAACGCAGCAAATCCTCGCGCGCGCTGTCCCAGTCCTTCTGCGCGATGATGAAGACGCCCAGCCCCAGCCGCGCCATCATCTCGCCCGATTCGGGGCTGACCGCGGCGGCGTACAGACGTTGAACCGGATTGGAAACCGGACGCGGCCGGATCTGGATTTCCGGAATCTGAAAGTACCTGCCCTGGTAGGAAAAACTTTCCTGCGTCAGTCCCCTGATGACGATTTCACAAGTCTCCTTGAAGCGCTCGCGCGCCTCTTCCATCGGGATGCGGAAGCCTTCGTACTCGGTGCGGGCGGCGCCGCGGCCGAAGCCGAAAATGGTGCGGCCATCCGACAGCACGTCGAGCATCGCCATCTCTTCGGCCACCCGCACCGGGTCATGCCAGGGCAGCACGATCACGGTCGTAACCAAAGTCAGGCGCTGGGTGCGTCCGGCCATGTAGGTCAGCAACTGGACGCAATTGGGAATCATCGCATAGCCGGTGAAGTGATGCTCCACGGCGCCCAGTGAGTCGAAGCCGAGCGGCTCCGCCATATTGGCGATCGCGAGTTCGTCGCGATAGATGTCCTCGTCGCGCTTGCCGCTGGTGTTGATCATCGTGATTGATACGCCGACTTTCATCGCATTACGCTCCTGGGCGCCGAAGCCATTTGACCCTAATTGACTCGATCCAGCATGGCGCCGTCAAGCTGACCGCCGGCCACCGCCAGGCCGCGCGCCGCTGCGCAACCCGGACTGCCGGCACCGGCAGCATTTTGCCGCCGATCCCGGTAGACGATTCTGGAGTCGCCGGCCCGAATGTGCCGCTTTTATCTGGCTCCTTTTTTATCTGGCTGCGGGAACGGTGGGTGTTTCCGGACGATGCGCAGCGCCTTGCGCGCCGCCTTGAGGTTCTCGCGCTCTCAGATCTGCTCCAGCATGGCGAGGTCCGCGATTGGCACCGCGGCGGCCAGCGGCCGGGCGCGCCGTCAGCAGGCCGCAAGTCTCCTCCTAACGATGCTTCACTTCCATCCGGATGCCGATCGATTCCAGAAAACGGGTGGGCAGTTCCGCGCCCAGCATCGCGAAGATTACGTCGTTGTCCAGTTCGATGGCGGAGGCGGCAGCGGGAGTTCTGACGCTGCCTTTGACCGGCTGAAGGACTACCGTCCGCTCGCGGATTTCGGCGATCTCCGTGGCGCAATAGAGCGCGATCGCGCCGGCGCGTTGCAGCGCTATTACTTTTTCGGCGTTCTCGTGCGTGACTTTGCTCAGGACCGCGTCGCGGATTGAGTAACTGACCTTGTTGCCCAGATGCGCCGCCGCCAGCGCCTGGGTTACCTCGGCGCCGGCGTTGCCGCCGCCCACCACCAGGATGCGCTGGTTGCGGAAGTCGTCGGGCTCGATTAGCTGGTAGTGAACGCGTCCGGGCGCCTCGCCGGGCAGGTTGAGGCGGCGCGGATGCCCGCGCAGGCCGATCGCCAGCACCACGCATCGCGTCCTGAACTGATGCTGCCGCGCGGTGGTAACGGTGAACAGGCCGCCGCGCGGGTCGATGCGCACCACTTCCTCGCGGTCGTTTATCACCAGCCCCGCCTGCGAGATGATCTTCTCCCACTCGCGAATCAGGTCCTCGCGCGTGCTGTCGCCCTCCAGAAAAAACGAACCGTATTCCAAAATATCGATTGGCGTGGCCTGCACGAATTTGGCCCGCGGATAGGTGCGCAGCGTGCTGGCCGGCGTCATCCGCTCCAGCGTCAGGTACTTAAGCCCGCGCGCCTTGGCGGTGGCCGTCGCGCCCAAACCCGCCGGACCGCATCCGACGATCAGCACGTCGTAGAGGCCAGGTTCGGATGGGGCCGGCGAATGTTTCAGCTTCTCCGCAATCGCTTCGATCACCTGGCGTCCGGATCGCATCGCCAGGTTGATCGACGCCGTCCCGCCCATCTCGCCGATTATGTACAGGTTCGAAATGCTGGTCTGGTACATGTCGTCCAGCACCGGCGTTTTGATGACACGCTGGGGCGCCGACTCCATCGCGTCCGCGTGATGCTCCTCCATCGCGGGCAGCCACGCCGCGTAACCGATCGCGCATAGAGCGGCAAGCGCCAGCGCAATCGCACCGATACTCCAGGGCTCAAACGTTCCCGATGCCGGCGCGCCGGGCGGCTGCTTCAGCGCCGGGCGGCTGAAATCCGCAATCGGCAGCGCGCCATGGAAATGAAACAAGTGGCATTGGCCGCAAGCCGTCACGCGCGGCGTTTGCGCGGCGAATGCGGCGCCGCCCCCTCCCGCCTGACGCGGCGGCGCGCCCGTGGGGCTCTCCTGATGGGCATGGCAAGTGAAGCATTGCGAAATCAGCAGTGAATTGTCGTCGTCCGGCTTCGCGCTCTCCGACACTTTGAGATGGCATTGCGCGCACGGCGTCCGCAGATGTCCCCTTGAATGATTGAACACGGCGTTGATGTGCAGCGTGCGCACCACCCCCGAATACGGCAGCGACGCCGGTGCGCTGCCGAGCGAGGCCGGCAAGCCCAGCGACGGCACCTGCGGAGTGGTGTGGCAGTAGGCGCAGGGGCGCCACGCAATCGTCATCGTGTCGGGCGCTCCGGGCGCCGCCGGCGTCACCTGATGGCAGACCGCGCATTCAAAACCGTTGGGGAAATTGCCCGCCTGCAGCATCATCAGCAGGCGATGCTGATAATGATTGAAGGGCTGTTTGAACATCTGATTGGCGCTGTCATGGCGCGCAAGCACAGCCCCCTGATGCTTTTGGACCGCCTTGATTGCGGGATGCTCGTGGCACCAGGTACAGGCGAACGCGGCCTGCGCGCGCACGTCGGCCGCGCGCCCCCGATGCTCACTGTGGCAACTGAGACAGCCCAGGTTGTCCTTGAACACGGCCAGATGCCGGCCGGCGATCAGTCCCTGCTTGTCGTCGAAGACGTAGTAGCCCGCGTGCGGATTGCCGTTGTTGCCGAAGCCGCCATGGCACGCGACGCATCCGTTGTTGTCCATCGGATGCCACGGGCGATGGCACGCGGCGCATCGATCGTCGAAGGCCGCGTGGGCGGAGAGCAATCTGCCCGGCTGATAACTGGCGCGCGGAACGGTCAGCACCGCCAGAACGATCAACGCGATCCATCCCGCTATCAGCCAACGAATCCGCCGCGTCATAGGCCCGCGAAATAGAGCACCCCGGCGACATGAAAGGCGGTCAACACGCCGAGCGCGATGGCTATCGCGATATGAATCCGCATCCAGCCCACGCTCAGCGCCAGGTCGAAGCGATTGTGATCGAGCCGCACCTTGCGCTCGGCCAGTGTTATCAGCCGGTTCCAAATATCGGCTTCGTCCGCGGCCGGAGCGCCCTGCGCCCGCAGCCGCGCCGCGACTGGAGCGGCGGGATCGGCGCCGCTGATGGTGGCGATCAACATCCGCAGCGGCGGCCGCGTCCCGAGCATCACCGGCCTGACATGCCGCAAATAAGCCTGTACCAGCGGCTCGGAACGGCCCAAAATCGCCTCTTCGGCCTGGACGTACAGATCATGGATCGCAGCGTCGACGTCTTCGGGGCGCACTTCCAAATCGGGCCGCACTCTCATCGAATGGGGCAGAAAATCCTGAATGATCGATCCCGCCGCTCCGCTCAACAGCAGCATCGCCGCCAGCGCCCCGAGCGCCGCTTCAAGCGGACTGGGACCGGCGCCCGGCTCCACGTGCCACCACAGCGGCAGTATCACCGCGGCGCCCGCCATAACATGGTACAGACGCCAGGATTCGAGCCGGTCGGCGATGAGCAGGCGATGCGCCACCCGATGCGGCATCCGCGCGGCGATACGCATCACGCGCACCGACAGCCACATCCATCGCTTGCGCACGCTGTAGCAGGCCGCCAGCGCGAATGCCGCCAGCGTTGCGATTCCGCTGCGATAGGAGCCGAGCCTCAGGCCGTAACCGGGCAACGCGATATGAACGAATACGGCGAGCACCGCGCATCCAACCGCCCACAGCGTCAGGCGGCCGTAATGTGCCGGCGTGTGCGAGGCCGGAACCCGGAGGCTTACCGCCGCGTCATCGGGCATCGGCGGCTTCTCGCTGCGCTTTGAAAGCTTTCCGCGGACGAGGCCCCGAGTAAGGATGTCCGAGCGGCTTCACGCCCCTCCCCTATTCCCCATCGTGCGCCCTCTGAATGTGCGATTTGACGCTGACGGCGTGGATTTCCTCGAACAGTTCGGCCGCCTCGATCCGTATCGCGGCGCCGGTGGGACAGCTATGAACGCATCCCATGAAGGGCAGCCCGTCGCACAAATCGCACTTGATCGGAAAGCTGGGCGGCACATGCGCACGCGCCTGTTCCGCCGCGGGCTCCTGCTCGCGCCCGCGTCCGAAAAGCCGCGCGAGCAGGCCGCCGGCCGCATGATGCTGCGCCATCGGATAGGGGCGGAAGAATTCCTTCCCACCGGCGATCGACGCCTTATGCGCCTGCGCCTTGTCGAAGGACGGCGTGTCGATCATGGTGATGTTGTCGAACGGGCAGGCGATCGCGCAGTTGCCGCATCCGATGCACTGGTCGTACTTGAAGTAGATTTCTCCTTCAGGACGGCGGCGAACGGCGCCGGTCGGGCACGCGCTCATGCATTTAGGATCGTCGCAATGGCGGCAGGCGCTGGGCACCAGGTACTTGCCGATCTGGACGCCGTTGCGGATAAGGCGGCTGCGCCCGTGCAGCGACTCGCAGGCCCGCACGCAGTTGTCGCACTTGATACATCGATCCAAATCCATCACCAGCAGCGCGTCGGACTGGATTACGCCCAACTGCCCGCTCTTCTCGAGCAGGTCGGAGAGTTCCCCGGTGACTTCGTTTTCCTGCTGCTGCTGGCGCGCAATCACTTCGCGCATCGCCCGCTCCGCGGCCGGATAGCGGCGGCATAGCTGAGTGAAGCCTTCGCGATCGATCCTGATCAGCTCGCATTTGCCGGCCGTAAACGCGCTGCCCCAGGCCCGGCCGCCGCCCAGCAGCGCCATCTCGCCGAAATATTCCCCTTCGCGCAGATAGGCGAGCACGCGGCGCTGGCCGTCCGCGCGATGCCGCACGACCTGAACAAAGCCGTCCAGGATGATGTAAAAGCCGTCAACCTCCTCGCCCTGCTGCACGATCGGAACGCCGCGCAGGTCGTAGCGCACAATCCCGCAATGCGGGATCAGCTCGTCAACGAAGGATTCGGGCACAGTGTTGAACAACTCCACGCGGCCGGTCATCGCGCGCACCGCCCGCTCGCGGTAGCGGTCGGCCAGGATGGTGCGGGCGCGCTGGTTGATTTCGATGTACTTCAGCGCGTGGCGCGGAATATAGAGGATGAGGGTCTCGCGCGCCGCAACCACGTCGAAGGAACGCGGCCGCCCGCCCATCGCGCCCAGTTCCCCGAAGATGCTGCCGGATTCGTACACCGTATGCACCTCGACCCCGCGATCGTCATGGTCGTGAACTTCGGCGCGGCCGTCGAGCACGATGCACAGGTCCAGTTCGAACTCGCCTTTGCGGCAGATCAAATCGCCGGCGGCAAAGCGCCGCACCGCCATCCCATATTCATGCTCGAACGCATGCTGGAAGGATTCGCGCTCGCGATCGGTAAAGGTATCGAACGCCGCGCACCGCGCGAGCATCGGCCACAACCCGGCCGCATCGACGGTGACTTGATTGGAATGCTGCGCCATTTACTACTTCGAGGGTTGCACCGCCGCGCCGTTGTCCCGCCCCGTCAGCCGCGCCAGCCGCGGCATCACCTCTTCCGCCATCAGGCGCATCGACTTGAGCCACGGCTGCGGATTATCCATGCAATCGGCGCCCATCAGCAGTACGCAGCCAAAGCCGCCGACATCGCGATAAAGCGCGGCCAGCTTCTCCGCCACGGTCTGCGGCGAACCGACCATCCAGTTGTGATCCATCAGATATTCCAGGGTGACCTGTTCGTCGGGTACCGATGGGTCATGTTTGAAGAAGCTGACGAACTTGAGCTGCTGGTAAAGCGGCAACAGATATTCGCCCCAGTTGCGCGCCATCCCGCTGGCCATGCAATCGGCCCGCGCCTGCGCGTCGGTTTCGCCGACGAAGATGTCGCGCACGATGCGCCAGTCGGAGCGGCGCGACGGGCGGTTGCCGCGCGCGGCGCCCTCTTCCACCGCTTCCCAATGCGTCTTGAGCACCGCGGCGTCCATGTCGAGGCTGAGCGGCAGGAACCCGAACTCGCCCGCCAACTTGAGCGTATCGGATTTCTGGCTGATACCGGCGATGCCGATCGGCGGATAGGGTTTCTGCAGCGGTTTTATGTGATGCCGCAGCAGTCCGCCGTACATCGGCGGCGAGATTTTGCCCTTCCAGTACTTGCTGTTGAATTCGCCGCCGTCCTCGCTGGTCCAGACTTTAAGCATGATATCGATCGCCTCGCGCACCATGTCGCGCTGCTGTCCGGCGGCGGCGTCGATATTGAACAGCATGAAGTCGGACGGCAGACCGCCCGATCCAATCCCCAGCATGTAGCGTCCGTTCGCCAGATGGTCCATGTAGGCCACCCGCACCGCCAGATCGGCCGGCTGATGATAGGGCAGCAGATGAGCGCCAGGAGCGAGCTTGATCCGGCTGGTTTGCGTCAGCGCCTGCGCAATCAGCAGGTCGGGAGCGGGATTGGGCTCCCACGGCGAGGTGAAATGCTCGCCGATCCACGCCTCAACGTAGCCCAGGCGGTCGGCAGTGCGCAGCACCTCGAGGTCCCATTGGTGGCCGGCGAGCAGATCGCGCTCCGGCGGATGGCTCGGCATCAGGAACAGTCCCAGATTCATGCGTCGTTCTCCATGGCTGTCGGGCGGCAACAGCTTACAACTGATGTATCGCACAGCGGGGGAAAATCAAACCACCGCCGAGTTGACCAGAGTACCAGACCGATGTCAAAAAGCATCCGTGCCGGACCAGCAGGGGAGAGACACAGCGCCAAATATCAAGCCGGCGAAAAACCATCGGCCTACCCTGGGAGTCGCTCTCGAACATTTCCACGCCGGCTGGCACGACAGCCAGGATGAGATTAGGTTACAAACAGCTATGCCCAATGACTTAATCACGATCGGAAGCTATGGAAACGCTCTCTTCCTGGCGGCTGTTCCGTACAGGTACATTTCGGATAAACGGCGCGGGATTCGCCGGCGAGGCCATCGTGGAGCGATCTGAATCCAGCTGCCGGCCGGCTATTACGCACTTTAAAAAAACGGGCTGATAGCTTCACTGGAGGAATCTCATGTCTTCTACCAGGATGATTTCCGCCGATTCGCACTTTACCGAACCCGCCGACCTGTGGACCACGCGGATCGACAGGAAATACGCCGACGTCGCGCCGCGGGTGGTCAATAACGAAAACGGCGCCATCCTGCTTGCCCCCGGGCTGCGCCCGTTCGCGGTCGGCGGCGCGTTCAGCCATGGCGCCAGCGGCCAGGTGCTCAAGGAGTTCGCGACCAAAACCTACGCCGACGCCCGGCCCAGCGGATGGGATCCCGCCGAGCGCATCAAGGACCAGGAAATCGACGGCGTTGAAGCCGAGGTGCTCTACACCACGCTCGGGATGACGCTGTTCAGCCTGCCCGACGTCGAACTGCTGCAGGCCTGCTTCCGCAGCTACAACGACTGGGCGGCGGAGTTCTGCTCCTACAATCCGAAGCGTCTGGCAGCGATCGCATTGGTGGCGCTGGAGGACATCGAGGAAGGGGTGCGGGAGCTGCGCCGATGCGCGAGGATGGGACTGAAGGGCGCGATGATCTGCGGCGCGCCGACCCCCGACAAGCCCTACCACAGCCGCATCTACGATCCGTTCTGGGCCGCCGCGCAGGAACTCGCGATTCCGATCTCGCTCCACCTGGTGACCGGCCGTAAAGTTCCGCGCAACGCCGGCCAGCCCGCGCCCTCCATGCCCAGCGCGCAGGACGCGCCGCGCGTGCTGAGCAAGGGCTTTTCGCGCGCCTACATGACGGCGCTGCATGAAATCCAGTGCACCTTCATCGACATTATCCTGGGCGGCGTGCTGGATCGCTTCCCGCAATTGAAGATTGTATCGGCCGAGAACGATACCGGATGGCTGCCGCATTTCCTTTATCGGCTGGACCACGCCTTTGAGAAGTTCGGTCCGATGTCGGACAACGCTGCGCTTAAACTCAAGCCCAGCGAATACGTGCGGCGGCAGATGTGGGCGACGTTCCAGGACGACCCGGTCGGACCCACGACTTACAAGTTCTTCGGCGAGGACAACTACATGTGGGCGTCGGACTTCCCGCACAGCGACAGCACGTGGCCGCATTCGCGCGCGGTCGTGGAGCGCGATTTCGCCGGCGTGCCGTCCGAAGTGAAGGAGAAGATAGTTTACAGCAACGCGGCCCGGCTCTACGGAGTTGGTCTGGGCGGCTGAGAACGAAACCTCGCTTCGCCGCAAATCGGCAGGCTGCGGATCTATCGCGCTCCAGGCCGGGCGTGTACGCTCAATCCCGGCGCAGCAGGATACTGCGGATGTAGCGCGGGTCGATCGGCGCCGAGGGGTCCAGTTCCGAAAACTCCTCTTCCAGCATGCTAAGACAGGAGCGGACGAAATCCTCGGTCCGTTTCAGCGGCCCCTGCTCCAGGCGCCGCTCCAGCGCGGCGTTGGCGCGCTGCCTGAAATCCTCGGTCAGGCGCGCGGGCCGCCCCGCCGTCATCACCGTGCGCCGCACATCCGACAGTCTGGAGGCCGCCAGCGGTGCCGGGGTCAAGGTCGAATCCAGCGCCTGATTCACCAACGCCGTCAGCAGGATCTGACTGAGCCGGATTTCGCGCCCCGCCATCTGGGTGCGGAAGGCGGCCGACGTGATATCGATTTCGAGCAATTCCTTGAACAACGGCGCCATCGCTTCCAACTGGCCCAGCACCCCGTGGGCCACGTGCAGATCGCGCATCTCCCTGAAATCGCGCATCACCACCGACGGCTGGCGGTCCAGCCCGCCGTAAAAACGCGGCGCGTTCAGCAGCAATCCCTCCAGCGCCTCGCGGTAGGGCGAATCCAGATACGAAATCGAACCAACCTTGCCGGCCGGAAAACCCAGACTCGTCACCAACGCCTCGGCGCGCTTGCGCAGGTCGATGGTCAGGCTGACGCCCAAGCGCAGCAGCAGCTTCAGATGGGTGTCGCGCAGGTAGTCGATCGCAGTCTTGAGATCGCCGCCGGCCAGATGTTCCAGGCCGAGGTTCAGGTAATGATGGGTTAATTCGATGGCCTCGCGCACCGCTTCGGGGTCGCCGAAGTCTACCGCGCGCGCCACCAGCACCTGGTTGGCCACCAGGGCCATCTCGGTGCGAATATGCCGTTTGCCCTGCGCGGCGAAGCCGGCGGTCAGGGCGGCGTTGAACAGCGAGGAGTCGGCCCCCGGCGGCATCATCGCCATGTCGATCTGCGATTCCTCCTGCAGTTCGTCCTCGCGATTGGGCGGCGCGTAGGTGCGGCGAATCTGGTCGAATTGCCTGGGGTTGAGGTATCCAAAGACGCTTTGCGCTTCGAAAAAATCCGGAAAACCGCGGTCGTTCAGCCGCGCGATCCGGTACTGATAGGCCTGCTCTTCCAGTTCCGCGTCCACTCCCCAGTAGATCTCGTCCATCAGGCTGCTGAAGTAGTCGTAGTCGCGCTCGAACATCTCTTCCAGAATTTCCTGCAAAAACGGAAGGATGTTGTCGTAGCGGATGAACTCGACCGCGTAGTGCTCGTCGAATTGCACCACCCGATGCGACGGCACGTCGAGCGCCGCCTGCACTTCACTGAGCAAATAAACTTTCAGATAGCCGCGCAACAGCAGCGTGACGAGTTCGATATCCAGTTCCATCAGGGCCTGCGCGGCGCGCCGGCGCCCGGCCTCGGACATCGCCTCGATCCATTCGCGCATGCGCCGCAGATTAACCCGATCCTTGTTCCAGCAATCGAGATCGAACAGCCCCTTGATTTGCTCCGGCGCCGCCATCGAGAGCAGGTCGCCGGCGTCGGCGCTGCCGATTTCCTTGAGTGTGTAGAAGAGCGTTTCCGGCGCGAAGGACTGGACCAGACGTTCGGCTTCGGGCGCCGACAGGATCAGGTCGCGTTTCTGGCGGGCGGGCAGACCATAGAGAAACTCAAGCTTCTCCTGGAACGGCAGATGAAGAAATTCGGACTGTGTCTGCTCGCGCATCTGACCCTGTGTGTCTCGCCGCGTGGGCCCCGGGAAGCTTCGGCTTCATGGTTTGCAACCCGACCCTGGACCGGTTCGGCGTTAACTCCTTCAGGGCAACATACGCCGCGATTCCGAACCGGATCAAGTAAACTTTTTCGCACAATTTTTGCCCAAGTGCTTGACAACCCGCGATCCGAAACCGCCCCCGGCCCCGATCCTGTCCGCCCCGCATCAACGCAGGGGACAAGCCGCAGCACCCAATGCCTTGATTTCCGCCAGGTCCGCCGCCGGCAAAAACCCGGCCTTGACCGCGGCCTCAGCCGCCGCATCGAATCGCGACAGATACTCGCGGCGCCCGCCCGGATAGACGGCGGCAAGCTCCGCCTCGGAGAACGAGCGAGTGGTGCCGAACAGGAATGCGAAAGTGCCGCCCTCCTGCCCCAGCCCGGATAACACCGCCGCCGGCGCATCGACCCACGGCGTGCGGATGCCGCCCTTTGCGTTGCCGTGCGAGTCGAGAACCAGCCGCGGCGGCTGGCCGCCAGTCACTTCCAGCCGCGGCGCGTGCGGCGCCGCGGTGCCGTGGATGATCCAGCGCTCAAGGGCGCCCAGCGCCGCCTGAATCACGTAATGGAACTGCGGACCGGCGTTGATCGGCGCCTGCGTCGGCATCCCCATCAGTTCGCTCACCGGGGCGTTCAACTCGGCCAGCCGTTGGGCGGACAAGCTGCCGTCGTCAAGCTGCGACGCGATCAAGCCATAAACGTCGAAATGCGCGCTGCCGGCAACTTCCCACCAGCGGATGCGATCGGTGTCGGGCTGGCGCGCGCCGATTCCGCCCAGCTTGATCAGGTCGGTTTCGCTCTCAATCGTCAGCACCGGCACGCGCACGTCCTCACGGATCAATTCCCGGCCCGCGAACAACGGAGCATCGCCAGACAGGTTGATATCGCGGCGCGAAGCAAGGAAATCGCCGTCGATTGCCACGCCGGTGCCGTCGCGCCCGTGAATCAGAAAACCGTCATAAATCCGAACCATCGGATCGATCGCATTGACGTAGGTGACCAGAAATATCGCCGACTGCGAGGCGCCGGCGGCGATTAGACGCGCGGCGCAAAGCGGCCCCAGAACGCCGCTGCCGGCCGCCGCCCGCAGAGCCCTGCCCACCTGGGTGAAGATGTCGAACGCCCACGCGTCTCCCGGATGCGACAATGCGGCGTAACGGGGCGGGTTGGCCTGCTTGAGCGGGATGCCGGCGCCCAGCGACGGTCCGCCTTCCACACCCGCCCTTTGCACCGATACCCCCACCCACGCCATCCCTTCGCGCAGGATGTGGCGATGCATCATGTACCAGTCGGGCGGCGCGTCCAGTCCGCCGCTGACGTTGAGCCATTCCACCAGCACGGTGCCGTTGAAGCGGGCCGGATCCGACGGCCGGCAGACCACCACGCGCGTGGTATAGGGCGCGGCGGCGGCCGCCTGCGCCTGCCATACTCCGTTTGCCCCGCGCTCGCCCGACAAGTTGTAGGACACGGCGCTGCCGGAGACGAAATACTCCTCGAGCGCGTAGCCGAGGCGGCCCAAATCATATTGTCCCATTTGAATTACAGGATTGCCGGCGATCGGACCCTGTATTTGCGCTGTGCCGGTCATGCTCGCCTCCACTGATGTCAATTCAACCGCCTTCGCGCGTCACCATGAAATTGCCCTGTTCGACCAGACCGCCGCCTTCGTAGCAGGTAAAAGCGCCTCTCAGCTGCCCGGGCGCGACGTTGTAGCCATTGTAATTGCAGTTGGAAACGTCGTCCGGAACCATCACCGAGAAGCGAATGCTTTTGCCGTGGACCTCGCCCGAAACGATCTTGCCGCTGGTATCGGCGTTGCCGTTGCGGCAGACCTGGGTTCCGATTGCGCAGGTGTAGTGGCCGCTGACCTTACCCTGGTCCTCGATAATGGTGAAGGTGATCTTGTTGATGGCGCCGCAGCGGCCGCGCTCGCGCAGCGTCAGGCAGGGGAACACGCGCAGCGTTCCGGTCCATATGCCGGTGAAAGAGGCGGGCAGCGGCGTCTGGGCCGCGCCGGGGACGCCAAAAAAGAGCGCGCACAGCGGCAGGGCCGCCGCGTACAGCAACAAGTTGAGTCTGGTCACGATAGCGCCGATTCCTCCATTTCAATAGCCTTGCGCCGCGAACACGCGGTACCACTGGATGCGCAGGCTCATCCGTTCAACTTCCTGGTCGAATTCGGTGAGTGCGGTTTTGGCCCGGCGGCATTCGTAGGGGTCCGGGGTGATAATCTGATGAAGGTATCCGGAGTAGGCCGGGTCCTTAAGCAGCGCGGCGCAGGAGTAATCCGCTTGCTGGACCTTTTTGCACGAGTCGGCCGCCGAATCGGCTTGTCCGCTGCAGGCGGGCTCGTTGGCAGCCACGCGGTTGCACGGATTTTCATCCGGACAACTGCGCCAGATGGCCATGATCAGGTCGCTGCGATGCTGCAGCAGGGGTCCCACCGACCCCATCATCGAGATGCATTTGCCGCTGATCGGATAGGCCACGCGCTCGCCGCAGGAATCGGCCAGCTGTTCTTCGAATCTGCCAGTGGGCACGCCCGGCGTATTGGCGCCGGTGGTTTTGGCTGCGCATCCGATCAGCAACAAGCAGAGCGCGAGAGCCGGACGCCCCGCAATCAAAGGCAGTTCCACGTCTGCCACCTCTGCCACAAAGGTGAGCGATAATATCCCGCCGCGATAAGGGGCCGTCAATGGCCCGGTTCGGCCCCAATCGACATCGGCGCCCGGCGCAGCACAAAGTAAAACGGCAGCATCGCCACCAGCCACGCGGCCAGGATCCGGTAGAGGTCGTTGAACGCCAGCACAGCGGCCTGGGATTGGATGATTCCGTAAACCATGGCCAGCCCTTCCTTATGACCGGTCTGCAGACGCGCGATTGCGAAATCCGGCGCGCCCGGCATCCGCGGCGGTTGCTCGCTCATCCTCCACGCTTCGAAGATCGAGAAATGCTCGGCCAAACGCGACTGATGAATCTGCTGATGACTGATGAAGAGCGAGGTCAGCACGGAAATGCCGATCGCGGCGCCCGTGTTGCGCATCATGTTGAACAGGCTCGACGCATAGCCCATCCGATCGCGCTGGATCGACGCCAGCGAGATCGCCGAAAGCTGGGGAAATACCAGTCCCGTGCCGATACCCTGAAGGATCACCGGTCCGGTTACCTGCCAGGTTCCAATCTGAGCATTCCAGTGCGACATCATCCACAGGGCGGCGGCCGTCAGAATGAAGGCGGGACCGATAAACCTGCGCGTGTTCACGCCGTAGCGCGCAAGCTGTCCCACCAGGATCAGCGAGAACGCGGTACCGAACGCGCGCGGCGCCAGCGTCAGGCCCGCGCGCCACGCGGTGTAGCCCATGTACTCCTGCAGAAAAATCGGGTTGAGCAGGTTGGCCCCGTACTGCGCGAAGCTCAGCATCACCGTGAGCAGGACCGTAACCGTGAACATCGGGTACTTGAACATGCTCAGATCGACCACCGGGTCGGCGAAGGTCAATTCGCGCCAGGTAAAAATCAGCAGCGCGATCACGCATACGGCGGTGGTGTAAGTGACCCACGGCGTGGAGAACCAGTCGGCGCGCTGTCCGCGGTCGGCCACCAGCTGCATCAGGCCCAGCCCAGTCGTCAGGCAGGCGATACCAAGGTAATCGACCTTGCCCCCGCGGCGCACTTTCAGATAGGGCGGGTCATGCAGAAAGGTATAGACCATCAAGGTGGCGAGCAGCCCGATGGGAACATTGATGTAGAAATTCCAGCGCCACGATAGGTTGTCGGTGATCCAGCCGCCGACCGTGGGTCCGAGCACCGGCGCCACCATCAAGCCCAGCGACCATGTGGCCATCGCGAGCTGCTGCTCCTGCGGCGGAAAGGTCTCCATCATGATCGCCTGCGACGACGGCGCCATCGCGGCCCCGGCGAAACCCTGCAGCAGACGAAACACCACCATCTGGTTCAGCGTCTGTGCCGCCCCGCACATCGCCGAGGCGACCACGAACGTGCTCACGGAAAGCATGAAATAGCGCTTGCGGCCGAAGCGCGCCGAGATCCATCCGGTGAGCGGAATCATAATCCCGTTGGCGACCAAATAGCTGGTGACCACCCACGTCACTTCGTCGACGCTGGCGGAAAAACTGCCCTGCATGTGGGGCAGCGAGACGTTGACAATCGACGAGTCGAGAATCTCCAGCACCGTCCCCAGCATCACCGCCAGCGCAATCAGCCATTTGTGCTGCGGATAGCGCTCAGCTTCGTTAAGTTGTACGGCTTCTTCCAACCCTTCACCCGGCGCGCGGCGCGGACCGCGCGATCACCGTTCATATACACACGGAGCGGCGGGCGGAGCAAAACAGGCGCTGCAGCAAGCTGCACCCGTCCTGACATGCTAACCTCTACCCATGGCAACGCATCCAGTCGCCCTGACCGTGGCCGGCACCGATCCGTCCGGCGGCGCCGGCATCCCGGCCGACCTGAAAACCTTCGCCGCCCTCGGAGTCTACGGCTTTTCGGTGGTCAGCGTGGTGGTCGCGCAGAACAGCAGCCGGGTCCTGAGTACCGCGCCGATGGAACCCGTGATGGTGGCGCGCCAGATCGGGGCCCTGATGATGCAGCTGCGCCCGCATGCGATGAAGACCGGAGCGCTGGGCGATGCCGCCATCGTTGCCGAAGTGGCGCGGGCGATTGAGGAATTTGAGCTGCCGCCCCCGGTGGTCGACCCCGTGATTATCTCAAGCAGCGGCGCGCGGCTGCTCGATTTGCAAGGCGAGGCCGCGATGCGCCGGCGCCTGCTGCCTTTGGCCCGGGTGATTACGCCCAATCTGCCCGAGGCGCAGGCGCTCAGCGGGATCGAAATCGACGGCGTCGAGGCGATGCGCGAGGCGGCGCGGCTGATTCATCGGATGGGTCCGCGCGCGGTGGTGGTCAAGGGCGGCCATCTGGGCAAGCACCGCCCCGCCGTGGACATTCTGTACGACGGGCGAAGCTTGGTGGAATTGGCCGGCGACCGCATCGAGGGCGGCGGGGCCCACGGCACTGGATGCGTTTTCTCGGCGGCAATCGCGGCCTGGCTGGCGCGCGGCGCGGAGTTGGAGCAAGCGGTGCGGCGGGCGAAAGAATTCGTAGCGCGCGCATTAAGATATGCGGTTCGGATCGGCGAAGGCCGCCTGCTGCTCGATCAGCTGCGCGCCGCTCGGAAGTGATTCTGAACAGTTGTGGCTGAGACCGGTGAGCGGCGTCGACACACTATGCGTTACATCTTATTCGACTTCCGCCGAGCGACTGGTTAAGCATGTGAACCGGTGTCAGCGGCCGGGGAAATTATCCGGCCCCGGCGTTTTCGCCGATATCGTTTGATTCGATCTCGGCTTGACGCTGCCGCGTCTGGTAGGCGTCATGCCACTGCCGCCGATCGAGATCGCCCAATCCCGGAGCGCGACTGTACAATATCCAACAGCTTCTATCGGATGGCAAGGTCGGAAACTCGATCGGGAAATGTATAAACGTTGAAGGCAGCCTCGCGCAGGAAGCCTATCAGCGTCATGCGGACTTCCTGGGCCAGTTCGACCGCGAGCGATGACGGCGCCGAGACCGCGGCCAGAATCGGGATACCAGCGGCGGCGGCCTTCTGAACGATCTCAAAACTGAGGCGGCCGCTTACCATCATCAGGTAGTTGCTCAGCGGCGTCCATCCATCGATCAGGGCGTGTCCGATTACCTTGTCCACCGCATTGTGGCGCCCCACATCCTCGCGCAGGATTGCCAATTCCAGATTGGCGCCGGGCTCGCGATGCTTTTGGCTATGCGGCCGGCAAAACAACGCGGCGGCGTGGAGGCCGCCGGTGGTGCTGAAAACCTGCTGCGCCTGGCGCATCAGATGGGGCAGCGCCAGGATTTCCCGCAGCGCGACGGTCAGCTGAGTGTCGATTGGCGCGATGCGGCGTTGGATCGATTCGATACTGGTTTTGCCGCATACGCCGCAGCTCGACGAGATGGCGAAGTTGCGCTTGAGCCGCTCGCGCAGCCCCGCCGCACGCACGTTGAGAATAACATCGATCGCGTTGGGCTCGGGGTCGCCCTTGCTGCCGGCCACGGCGCGGATCTCACCCAGCTCCGGGGCGTTGTTGATGAAGCCCTCGGCTAACAGGAAGCCGGCAGCGAGTTCGCGGTCATGTCCGGGCGTGCGCATGGTCAGGGTAAAGCGGCGGCCGCCCAGACGGATCTCCAGCGGTTCTTCCACCGCCAGCGTCTCGTCCGCCCTTTGGACCTGCCGATCGGAGCGCCATTTCAGGGCGCGGTGGTTTTTGATCGCTGAGTCCGTCATCGAGGCGGCGGTGGAGTGGACGGCGGCGTCAATCGTCGCCCGGCGCGTCGCCGCTTTGCGCCGAACGGACTTCCAGGGTCAGCACCGCGTCGCGCACGGCCGGCTTGAGGTCCGGGCCGCCGCTGCGATTGACATACTCGATAATCTGCCGGCGCATGCGCGGCTCCCACGCGTTCCTCAGATGGGTCGCAATCGATCTTATAACCTCGCCGCGGTCCGGATACGGCGCGAAAAAGTCGCCGATCTGATTCGCCATCTTGACCAGGTGCTGAATTTCCATCAGCGCAACCTCTCACTTCGCCGCCGGCGCATGCGCCCGCACCGGATCAACTCGCTCGCGCGGCACACGGCCCGCCGGCAGCGGCATCACCTGCACCGCGGTGACCTTGTATTCGGGGCAGTTGGTGGCCCAATCGGAATTCTCAGTCGTGACCACATTGGTGCCGGTTTCCGGATGATGGAAGGTGGTATAGACGACGCCCGGCGCGACGCGATCCGTAATCAGCGCGCGCAGCGTGATCGATCCCGCGCGGCTGCTGACGCTCACCCAATCGCCGTCGCGGATGCCGCGCTGCTCCGCGTCATGCCGATGGATCTCCAGCCGGTCCTCGTTATGCCACACCACGTTGGCGGTGCGCCGGGTCTGCGTGCCGACGTTGTACTGCGTGAGCACGCGGCCGGTGGTCAGCAGCAGCGGATAGCGCGGTCCGGTGCGCTCGTCGGTGGGGACGAATTCGGTCAGGGTGAATTTGCCCTTGCCGCGCACGAACTGCCCGACATGCATCACAGGGGTGCCCAGCGGAGCGGCGTCGTTGCAGGGCCACTGCACGCTGCCCACGCGCTCCAGTTTTTCGTAGCTGACGCCGGCGAAGCTCGGCGTCAGCCGCGCGATCTCGTCCATAATCTCGCGCGGATGCGTGTATTCCATCGGATAGCCGAGCGCGTTGCTGAGCGCCGCCGTAATCTCCCAGTCTTCCTTGCCCGCCATCGGCGGCATCACCTTGCGCACCATCGAAATCCGCCGCTCGGAATTGGTAAAGGTTCCGTTCTTCTCCAAAAACGACGAACCCGGCAGGAAGACATGCGCGTACTTCGCCGTCTCATTCATGAAGATGTCCTGGACGACGACGAACTCCAGCGCGCGCAGCGCCGCGATTACGTGCGTGCTGTTGGGGTCGGACTGCGCGATATCCTCGCCCTCGACGTACAGCGCCTTGAAGCTGCCGTCGAGTGCGGCGTCGAACATGTTGGGTATGCGCAGGCCGGGCTCCGGGTCGAGCGTGACGCCCCATTCCGTTTCGAAGGACGCGCGCACCGTTGGATCGGAGATGTGCCGGTAGCCGGTCAGCTCATGCGGGAACGACCCCATATCGCACGAGCCCTGCACGTTGTTCTGGCCGCGCAGCGGATTGACGCCGACGCCTTCGCGCCCCAGATTTCCGGTCGCCATCGCCAGGTTCGCCATCCCAAGGACCATCGTGCTGCCCTGGCTGTGTTCGGTCACGCCAAGTCCGTAGTAGATGACGGCATTGCCGCCGCACGCGTACAGGCGTGCGGCCGCGCGAATGTCATGCGCCGGCACGCCGATTATCTCGGCCACCGCCTCGGGCGAGTTATGCGGCTGGACGATGAAATTCTTCCACAGTTCGTAATCGGCGGCCTCGCACCGCTCGCGCACGAAGTCGTCGTTGACCAGACCCTCGGTCACGACCGTATGCGCCATCGCGTTGATCAGCGCGACGTTGCCGCCCGGACGCACCGGCAAATGATATGCGGCGGCGATATGCGGGCTCTTGACCAAATCGATACGGCGCGGATCGGCGACGATCAGCTGCGCCCCCTGGCGCAGGCGGCGCTTCATGATCGAAGCGAACACCGGATGCCCCTCGGTGGGATTGGCGCCGATTACCATGATCACGTCGGCTTTGAGCACCGAGTCGAAATCCTGGGTGCCGGCCGACGTGCCGAACGCCGTCTTGAGTCCGTAACCGGTGGGCGAATGGCACACGCGGGCGCAGGTATCGACGTTGTTGGTACCCAGCGCCGCGCGCATCAGCTTCTGCACCAGGTAGGTTTCCTCGTTGGTGCAGCGCGAGGACGTAATTCCGCCCACGGCCCCGCGTCCGTATTTTTGCTGCACGCGTTTGAAGCCGGCGGCGGCGCGCGCGATCGCTTCTTCCCATGACGCCTCGCGCCATGAATCCTCGATATGGTCGCGGACCAGCGGCTTGAGGATGCGGTCGGGATGGGTCGCGTAGCCCCACGCGAAGCGGCCCTTGACGCACGAATGGCCGTGATTGGGCATCCCGTCCTTGTTCGGCACCATCCGCACCACTTCGTTGCCTTTCATCTCGGCTTTGAACGAGCATCCGACACCGCAGTATCCGCAGGTGGTCACGATACTGTGCTCGGCCTGCCCTTTTTCGATTACCGATTTCTCCATCAGGGTGGCGGTGGGACACGCCTGTACGCAGGCGCCGCACGAGACGCATTCCGATTCCATGAACGGCCCGTTTTGTCCCGGCGAGATTACCGAGCCAAAGCCGCGTCCGTCGATGGTCAGGGCGAAGGTGCCCTGCACTTCCTCGCACGCGCGGACGCAGCGTGCGCAAACGATGCATTTGGACGGGTCGAAAGTGAAATAGGGATTGGATTCGTCCCTGGGCGAGTCGAGATGATTGGCGCCGCCGTAGCCGTAGCGCACCTGCCGCAGGCCGACTACTCCGGCCATATCCTGCAGCTCGCAATTGCCATTGGCGGGGCAGGTGAGGCAATCCAGCGGATGGTCCGAAATGTACAGTTCCATCACGTTGCGCCGCAGATCGGCCAGACGCGGCGTCTGCGTGCTTACCTTCATGCCGGGTTCGACCGGGGTGGTGCAGGAAGCCGGATAACCTTT
The DNA here is from genome assembly GCA_021324455.1 of Pseudomonadota bacterium. Classification (GTDB taxonomy): domain Bacteria; phylum Desulfobacterota; class Binatia; order Binatales; family Binataceae; genus JAJPJA01. The sequence goes on from JAJPJA010000118.1 coordinate 23,037, forward strand.
GCGTCCCTCGATTTCGATCAGGCACAGACGGCATGAGCCGTAAGCGGCCAGCGCATCGGTGGCGCACAGTTTGGGCACGCCGACGCCGAGCATCGCGGCGGCGCGCATTATCGAGGTGCCGGCCGGTACGCTTACCGGCTTGCCGTCGATCTCCAGTTCGACCATCCGCGATGAAGCTTGTGGCGGGGTTCCGAAGTCCTTGTCGCTGATCGATTGCACGGCATGATCTCCGTTGCCTTAATCGAGGCTTGCGGCGTCATCGCCCAGGCCGAAGTCGCCGGGAAAGTATTTGAGCGCGCTCAGCACCGGCAGCGGGGTCAGACCGCCCAGCGCGCACAGCGACGCATTGGTCATGGTATCGCATAAATCGCGCAGCAGGGTGAGGTTGGCCGACTGGTCGCGGCGCGCGACGATCCGGTCGATCACTTCCATCCCGCGGGTGGAACCAATCCGGCATGGGGTGCATTTGCCGCACGATTCCCGGGCGCAGAACTCCATCGCATAGCGCGCCATCTCGGCCATATTGACGGTGTCGTCATACACCACGACACCGCCGTGGCCGAGCAGCCCGTTGCGCGCCGCCAACTCCTCGTAGTCGAACGGCACGTCGAGCATGCTTTGGGGAAAATAGGCGCCCAACGGCCCCCCGACCTGGACCGCGCGCACCGGCCGTCCGCTGGCGGTGCCGCCGCCGTATTCGTACACGATTTCCCGCAGCGTCACGCCAAAGGCCTTTTCGTAAAGGCCCGGCCGTTTGACGTTGCCGGCGAGCTGGATCGGCTGCGTGCCGCGCGAACGTCCGACGCCGTAGTTTTTGTAGAACGCACCGCCGCGCGCCAGAATTATCGGAAGCGTGGCCAGCGTCAGCACGTTGTTGATCACGGTGGGCCGGCCGAACAGTCCGCAGACGGCGGGAACCGGAGGCTTGTAGCGGACCATGCCGCGTTTGCCTTCCAGGCTCTCCAGCATCGCGGTCTCCTCGCCGCAGATGTACGACCCAGCGCCCACGCGCACCTGAAGATTGAACGGCTTGCCGCTGTCCACAACGTTGCTGCCCAAATAGCCGCGGGCGCGGGCCTGCGCGATAGCGGCGTTGAGCGCGCGCGCCGAATGCGGATACTCCGAGCGCAGATAGATGTAGCCATAAACCGCGCCGGCGCACATGGCCGCAATCGTCATCCCCTCGATCAGCACGAATGGATCGCCTTCCATGATCATGCGATCGGCAAAGGTGCCGGAATCGCCTTCGTCGGCGTTGCAGACGACGTATTTGCGGTCCGCCGCGGTCTGCATCGCGGTGCGCAGCTTGATTCCGCAGGGAAACCCGGCGCCGCCCCGCCCGCGCAGTCCGGATTGCGTCACCTCCTCGGCGATCTGTTCGGGGTTGAGCCGCGCCGCACGGGCCAGCCCTTCGTAACCCCCATGCGCCAGGTAATCGTCGAGCGAAGCCGGATCGACGATACCGGTGCGGGCAAAGGTAAGCCGCTCCTGCTTTTTGAGCAGCGGGATTTCCTCGGCAAGTCCCAGGCAAAGCGGGTGGGCGGCGCCCTCCAGAAACCCGGCGTCGAACAGCGCGGGAACGTTATCCGCGCTGAGAGGACCGTAGGCCACGCGTCCGCGCGCCGTCACCGCTTCGATCATCGGCTCCAGCCAGTAAAGGCCGCGGGAGCCGTTGCGGATCAGATGCAGATCGAGGTCGCGGCGCGCGGCTTCCCGGCTAATCGCGCGCGCCACCTGATCGGCGCCCAATGACAATGCGCCGCTGTCGCACGGTACGTATACCACCGCTTTCATGACCGCCGCTCCTCAACCGCCGCCATCAGATCGTCAAGACGGCCGGGCGTCACGCGGCCATGGATATCGCCGTCAATGGTCAACGCCGGCGAGCAGGCGCAATTGCCCAGACAATAAACCGCGTCCAGAGTGAAGCGGCCGTCGGCGGTGGTCTGTCCGAAGCCGATTCCGAGGCGATCCTCAAGATGCCGCGCCAGCGCCACCGCTCCCATCGCCTGACAGGATTCGGCGCGGCACAGCCGGATAACATGGCGGCCGGGCGGATGATGGCGGAAGTCGTGGTAAAAGGTCGCCACGCCATGCACTTCGGCGCGCGAGAGGTTGAGCACGTCGGCGATCAGCGGCACGCTCTGCTCCGGAATCCAGCCCAGTTCGTCCTGGATGCGCCGCAGGATAAGAAGCAGGGCGCCGGGCTCGTCCCGCAGTTGCCGCGCGATATCAAGGATTGCGGATTGATTCCATCCGTTGCTGCCCATTGCGGACCTCGCCAGAATTGCCGGACCCCAACCGCATTAGGGCTGGCCGCGGTCCGGCGGTTTCAGGCAGAGCTAAGCGCCGCTCCCCTGGCTCCCTAATGGTGTTATACTATCGTGCCGATGCGATCCCAATACCCGAATACGGGAGCTGCGGACTGACAGGAGGAGCCGATGTTTCGCCGTTTTGATTTCGAGGAGGACATCTACTGCACCCTGGATTGTGTGCCGATGACGGTGCGCCGCAAGCTGGACCGGATCGGACTCAAGGTGCATCTGGCGCAGTGGCAGGCGCTGGGTCAGGGCGAACGCCTGGCGGTATGCCATCTGCCGGCCGATCAGCCCGACGAATGCGACGCGCTGCGCACCTTTATCGTCGAGGCGGTGCGGCGCGTCAGCGGCGCCGAACCCCAGCGGCTCGCGCCCGACCAGCGGACGGCGGCCGAGCCGCCCCAGGCGCTGCCGCCGGCGCTGGTCGCGGAAGCGGCCAGGGCGGGAGCCGTACTGACACAGGAAATGTGGGACCGTCTGGACGGCGACGAACGTTACATGCTGACCCGGCTGGAAAAGCGCGGCGGCAAGCTGGCAATCGCGCTGCGCGAATTGTTCGCCCCGTCCAAGCGCGCGTCAGCCGGCAAATGAACGTAGGTTGCGGCTCATTGCAGCACATCTGCTGTCCAAAATCGCAGTCACGGTTGAAGCGTTTTGATCATAGCTGCGGCAAAACCTGTGGATAAGTCATAAATAGCTGTGGATAACTTGTGGAGACGGCTTTGGCTCGGTAGGCTTGTAGCGAAATGAAACCAGCGGTTATATCGATGTCGCAGCGCAAACGAGCCCAGGAGCGTTTGGCCCGCGAGCGCGTCCTGTTCCAACGCCATCCCGGCGGCGACGTCGCCGCATGCATCGTCTATCCCAACGTCTATCCGCTCGCGATGGCGAATCTGGGCTTCCAGGCCATCTACCGCATCTTCGACGCCGCGCCGGGCGTGGCCGCCGACCGCGCCTACCTGCCCGACGACGACGAACGCCAGCGAATGGAGACGCGCGGCGAGATGCTGCTGTCGTTCGAGCAGGGGCGTCCGCTGAGCGACTTCGATATCGTCGCGTTTTCGATTTCCTTCGAGACTGACTACCTCAACCTGCTCTCGATTCTGGCTTTGGCCGGAATTCCGCTCACGCGCCAGGAGCGGCGCGGCCAGAACTATCCACTGATTATCGCCGGCGGTTCCGCGATATTTCTCAACCCCGAGCCGATCGCCGACTTCGTCGACCTGTTTCTAATCGGCGAGGGCGAGGAGATGGTGCCCGAGTTTCTCGCCGCATGGCGCTCGGCGCGCAACAGCGGCTCGCCTGACCGGATGATGACCGAACTGGCGCGCGTCGAGGGCGCCTACGTGCCCGAGTTCTACGCTCCCGCATACGACGTCGCCGGCAAACTGATTGAAGTCAAATATCGCGGCGAAGGTTCGGGGCGGGTCAAGCGGCGCCTGATCCAGAACCTCAACCGCTTCCAGACCAATTCGCTGATTCTCACCGACGAGTCGGTGTTCGGCGACATGTACCTGGTCGAGGCCAGCCGGGGATGCCAATGGGGATGCCGTTTTTGCGCCGCCGGCTTCATGTACCGCCCGATTCGCTATCGCGACCCCTCCGAGATAACCGCACAGGCGCTCAAAGGGCTGGAGCAGCGCAAGGTGATAGGCCTGGTCGGGGCCGAGATGGCCAGTGTCCCGGGCGTCGCCGCGGTCGCCGCCGCGGTGGCTGACGCCGGCGGACGCCTGTCGCCCTCTTCGCTCAAAGCCGATTGCATTTCGCCGGAGCTGGCCGCTGCCCTGGCCCGCGGCGGCAATCGCAGCGTGACCATCGCGCCCGAGGCGGGCAGCGAGCGGATGCGCAAGGTTATCAACAAGAACCTGACTGAAGCCGACATCCTGCGCGCGGCCTCGATGATGATCGGCGAGGGAGTGGAAAACCTCAAGCTTTACTCGATGGTCGGATTGCCCGAGGAGCACGACGCCGACGTCGAGGCGCTGGCGCTGCTTACCGCCAGAATTCTGGACCGCGCCCGCGCCAGCAAAAGCCGCATCGGACGCGTTACCGTGTCGCTCAATCCGTTCGTGCCCAAGCCCTGGACACCGTTCCAATGGGATCCGATGGAGGACGCCAAGGTCATCAAGCATAAGGTCGGATTGCTGCGTTCGATGCTGGCGGCGCTGGGCAAGGTCCAACTCGACGCCGAATCGCCGCGCGAAGCCTACTTTCAGACTTTGGTCTCGCGCGGCGACCGGCGCGTCGGCGGTATCCTTCTGCGCCTGCATCGCGAGCGCCGCCGCGAACCCGGCGAAATCTGGCAGACGCTGAGAGAAATCCAGCGCGAGGCGGTGCGCGCCAAACCGGGACCGCTGCCCAATCCCGACTTCTTTGTTTATCGCGCCTACGGCCACAACGAACTGCTGCCGTGGGACTTCATCGATCACAGCGTCGATAAATGGTTTTTGCTCTCCGAGCGCAAGAAGGCGCATTACGAGCATCAGACCAAACCGTGCGATGTAACCCGATGCAAAGTCTGCGGCGCCTGCTGAATCGCGGCGCTTTCTTCTGACCGGGTCCTCCGCCCAACTCGCAGGCCCGGCCTGAGCCCCCCTCTCCGCTTGGCACGGATGCGCAAACCGTTCTAAGCTGCGCCCGCGCCGCCGCGCAATCGTACGCGGCTGAAAGGAACGGCGATGGCTTTAAAAGTGGTCGGCGCCGGGTTCGGACGAACCGGCACGCTCTCGCTTAAGAACGCCCTGGAGACGCTCGGCTTCGGACCCTGCTATCACATGTTCGAAGTGGTCGAGCGGCCCGACCATATCGCGATGTGGCATCGGCTGGCGTTCGGCGGTTCGATCGATTGGGACCTGCTGTTGAGGGATTTCCAATCCGGCGTGGATTGGCCGGTGGCGCGCTACTGGCGCGAATTGTCCGAGTACTATCCTGACTCTAAAGTGATTCTCTCCCTGCGCGACCCGCAAGCCTGGTACCGCAGCGTCAACGACACCATCTACAAGGCCATGAGCATCAAACTGCCGGCCAACGCGTCCGATTCGCGCCGGCTGCAACTGGAGATGGCGCGCAAGATCGTGGTTGAGGACACTTTCAACGGACGTTTCGAGGACCAGGCTTACGCGATTGAGGTTTACAACCGTCACAACGCGCAAGTGCGCCGCGCCATCGCGCCCGGCCGCCTGCTGGTGTTCGACGCCAAGGACGGATGGGAGCCGCTGTGCCGTTTCCTTGGCGTCGCCGTTCCCGCCCAGCCCTTTCCGCATCTGAATGACACCGCCGCGATCCAGCAGATGATGCGACAGATGCGCTCATGAGACGGCGCATACAGCCATAGCGAGGTCATTGCGATGAAGGCAGCCGTTTTCCGCAAGGTCGGCGATCCGCTGGCGATCGAAGAGGTCGAAGTGGACGCGCCCGCACCCAACGAAGTCCGCATCCGCACCGCCGCCTGCGGCGTATGCCACAGCGATCTGCATATCGTGCAGGGCGTGCTGCCGTGGCCGCCGGGCGCGGTGATGGGGCATGAAGCGGCGGGCACGGTTAGCGCGGTGGGCAGCGCGGTCACTTACGTCAAGCCGGGCGATCGCGTGGTCGCCTGCCCTTCTCCGTTCTGCGGCAAATGCCACAAGTGCCTGACCGGCAATCCGCATCTGTGCGCCGGCCGCGGCGGGCTGCGGCGCCGCCGCAACGACCGACCGCGCCTGTCGGGCCGGGGCGGTGCGATGACCCAATTCGCCGATATCGGCGGCTACGCCGAGGAACTGCTGCTGCACGAAAACGCGGTGGTCAAGATCCCCGACGCAATGCCGCTGGATCGGGCCGCGCTTATCGGATGCGGCGTTACTACCGGGATGGGGGCGGTACTCAACACCGCCAAAGTGCATACCGGATCCAGCGTGGCCGTGTTCGGCGCCGGCGGGGTCGGTCTGGCCGCGATTCAGGCCGCGCGGCTGGCCGGCGCCGGCAAGATTATCGCGGTGGATTTGCTCGAGAACAAACTGGCGGCCGCCCGCCGCATGGGCGCCACTCACACCGTCGACGCCGGCGCGTGCGATCCGGTCGCCGAAATCCAGCGCATCACCGGCGGCGGTGCGGATTACGCCTTCGAAGTGATCGGTATCGCCCGGGTGGTGGAGCAGGCGCTGGCCTGCGTGGGTCCGGGCGGCACCGCGGTCAGCGTCGGCGTCGTGCCGCCCACCGATCCGATCAAGGTGCAGTGGAACGATCTGTTCCAGGAGAAAAAGCTGACCGGCAGCCAGATGGGGTCCAACCGCTTTCGTATCGACATTCCCGCCTATGTCGATTTCTACCTGCAGGGACGGCTCAACCTCGACGACATGGTCACGCGGCGCGTGCGTCTGGACCAGATCAACGAGGCCTTCCGCGCCCTGACTTCCGGCGAGGTCCTGCGTTCGGTGGTGGTATTCGAGTAAGCGGTTCAGGGCTTCGCGCCGTAGAGCACGAACCGGCGGTTAAGCTTCTGCACCGGCCGCGCGCTGTTTTCGATACCGCAGGCAAACGCCGCGATCTGTTCGGATGACATCTGGATCGGATGTTCCATGACATTGAACAGCACTGGCTGATCGCATCCGGGCGTTGTCAGCGAGCCGTTGAAGCGAAAAAAGCTGCGCCGGGCGGGCAGCAGCGAACTGGCCTTGATTATAACCGGCTCCGCCGCCAGCCTCGGATTGCCGGGCAGGCTCAGGATGCCCTTGTCCGCACGGCCCTTTTCTATGAATACGCCCACCACCGCCAGAACGCCGGCTGCCGACCGATGCACCAAGTGGAGCTCGAGCGGATACGTATGGCCGTTGAGTATCGTTTCGGCCGGCTGATGGTAGTGAATCTGGATCAGGTCATAGCGGGTGCCGTCGATCACGATGTAATTGCCGCCGCCGTGATCGGCACCCAATGCATCGCTATGGTCGACGAAATGGATGTCCTGGCTGTAATGGAAATCGATTCCGATTTGCGCCGCAATCGCGCCGCGCGGTGAAATCGCGATCGGCGCCTGCCGCTCGCCTTCATCGCACATGGCCCATTTTCCCTTGGGCGCCAGGCTCGCCCAATGCTCGGGGCCGCGCGCGCCCGAATAAGCGAAATCGATCAGGGTCCCGTCGACTGTCTTGCCGAACGAAAAGCGATAGCCCGCGTCGCAGGTGAATGCGCACACCTGAGCGGCATTGGCCAGCATCAGGAACGAGATCGCCGCGATTGGTTTAAATACCGCTGATTTCAGCATCGCGGCATTTTCGGGTCTTTCGCGCCGCAAATTCAAGAGGCGTGGGTTTCGTTCCATTGAGCTGTCTATCACCTGGGCTGGAACAAACTCGTCAAATTAGCTCATATCAAGCCAACTATTGGTTCTGTGGCCTAATTCCGATTGACTTCGTGCCCTCCTTAATCCAGGATTGATCCGCTTTGGGTAAGAAAAGGAGGTTATGGTGAAGTCTAATCGCTTTGGTTTAATCGCTGTGGCCACCGTCCTGTCCCTGGCCCTGGCTGGCGGCGTGGCCGCGGCACAAATGGTCACACAATTCCAAACCGTCAACGCGCAGGTGACTCAGGCTGACGCCGTTGCGGCCTCGCACGTCTCCAACATCAGAATTCACGTGCAGTTGCGGCAGGAGGCGCTCAAGGGAGGAAATCCAGCGGCCTGGAGCCTGGCCCCGGGGACTTTGGACCGGCTGCTGGGCAACTCGCCGCCCCAATCCAGTCCCGCGATCGTAACCGCACCCGACACCCCCACCATCTCTTTCTTCCCCGGCCGCGTGACCAAGGGCCCGGGCACGGTGGTGGTCAGTGCACAGTCGCATTCGGTGTTCCTCAACTGTGCGGGCGATTTATGCTGGGGCAATCCCAACCCCAATACGTTTCTCACCAATCTGGGGCTGAGCACCTTTGTCCATGTGCTGGATCAGTACGCCGGTTCAACGGCGAACGGCCGCTATACGGTGGGAACCGCGGTCAATGCGACCTTCCCGATATATGCGCCCGCCAATACGCTCAGCCAGAACGATATTCTTCAGATCGTCCACGCGTCAGCGGTAGCCACCGGCAAACTGGTCGGCTACGGGCATATCTATCACGTCTTCCTGCCCAAGGGGGTGGACACCTGCTTCGACCCTTCGCTGGGCGGCGGGTGTTATTCGCCCGATAATTTCTCCACCTTTGTATTTTGCGCATACCATGAGTCGGTTCAGTTCTCCGATATCGGCCATGTGCTCTATACCGTTGAGCCCTTCCAGTGGCCGATATCCTCGACCAACCCCGGCTGCTCTTTACCCCCCGGCACTCCGAACGGCCAGGTGATCGATTCGACCGCCAACGCGCTGTCGCACGAATTCTTCGAGACCGTATCCGATCCCGACCCGCCCAACGGCTTTACCGTGCCGCTGGGACCGATGAGCGGATTCGAGATCGGCGACGTATGCCACGGGCCATTCGCCAATCTGTCGCTCAACGGACACAGCTACGCGATTCAGTTGGAAGACTCCAACACTTATGAAGCCTGCGTAAACAGCAATTAGACCGGCGTCGCAACCGAGGCCGTCCGCGGGCGCGGACGGCCTCCACGAGCTTTTACTTATCCTCAGCCGGCGGCGATTCAACCGCTGCCCTTTTCTACCGCGGCGACGCTTGCCCGCCTGCTGCTTTCGCTTCACGGGCGGCGGCCGGGACTGTTCATCCCCGCGTCAAAATGCGCTAAGAAATAACCAAGTCGAACCGCTGCCGGCGCTCTCTGTGAGGGCCGGCGGACGGAAATCACAACTTCGGGAAGGTGTAATTTGGCGGACAAAGGCCAACCCTGGCATCAGGAAACGATCACCGTTGACGGTACCGAACTGGCCGTCATCAAGGGCGGTTCCGGCCGCCCCTTGCTGGTTCTGCACGAGGAGATGGGGCATCCGGGATGGCTCCGATGGCATTCCGAGATGGCGCGCGATCATTCGTTGATCATCCCGCTGCATCCGGGTTTCGGCATCACGCCGCGCGCCGACTGGATCTGGAACGTGCGCGACCTGGCCGGCTTCTATGCGCGTTTGGTGCGCGAACAGAAACTGCATCCGGTCGACGTCATCGGGTTTTCGCTTGGCGGCTGGATCGCGGCCGAGATGGCGGCCAATAACCAGGATCAATTCCGCAAAATGGTCCTGGTCGGCGCCGCCGGCGTGCGTCCGTCCCAGGGCGAGATCCTCGATATCTTCCAGCTTATGGCGCCGGCGCAACTCGCGGCCAGTGTGCTCGACCCGGAAAATACCCCCGAATTCGAACAGCTCTATGGCGGTATCGGACCGGCGGCGTTCGAGTTGTGGGAGGACGCGCGCGCCGAAACCGCCCGCCTGGCCTGGTCACCCTATATGCATAATCCCAGCCTGCCCCGCCTGCTCGGCGTTATCGACCAGCTGCCCACGCTTTTGATCTGGGGACGCGAGGATCGGGTGGTGCCGCTGAGCGCGGGCGAAGCCTACAAAAAGGCGATTGCGGGGTCGAAGCTGGTGGTGTTGGACAAATGCGGCCATCGGCCCGAAATCGAGCAGAACGCGGCGTTTGTCCGCGAAGTTAAATCATTTTTGAGCTGAGCTTCAGGGGAGGAATCGCTGTGCATCTAGCTTATTTCACCGAGCGCCCGTATCGCTACGCGCCCCAGGACCGGGTTATCGAGAAGGGCTTCTTCGGAACCCCCAATTCCTTTTTCGATCCGGCCAAGGGCCACGAACTCTATCATGAGTATCTCGACGAGAAGATTTTGTGCGAGGAGCTGGGTTTTGACGGCGTCGCCCTCAATGAGCATCACGACACGCCCTTTACGATGGGCTCGGTGATGGACGTCGAGGCGTCGATCCTGGCGCGCATCACCAAGAAGGTTAAGATCATTCTGATTGGCAATCCGCTGCCGCTGGGCAATCCGCTGCGGCTGGCCGAAGAACTGGCCATGATCGACGTCATCTCAGGCGGCCGTCTGGTTGCCGGATGGGTCCGCGGAGCGGGCAGCGAGCAATTCGCACACAACGCCAATCCCGCATACAACCGCGAGTACTTCAACGAGGCTCACGACTTTATCGTCCGGGCATGGACCGAGCCCGGACCGTGGCGCTACGAGGGCCGGCATTTCCATTATCGCTTCGTCGATCCGTGGCCGGTACCGATGCAGAAGCCGCATCCGCCGATGTGGATCCCCGGCTTGCTCAGCCCCGAAACCGCTCTGTGGTGCGCCGAAAAGCGCTATCCCTATATCGCTCTGGCCACCTTTCTGGAGCCGACCGTGGAGCTGTGGAATTTCTATCGCGACCGCGCCGCCGAACTTGGTTACCAGGTCGGTTCGGAGAACTTCGGCTATATGCAGAAGGTGTACGTCGCCGAGACCGAGGAAAAGGCGCGGGAGATCGCGAAGTTCGATATGTTCGGCGGTGCGGGCAGCGGCTACAGTCTGTTCGCGCAGCCGGCATACAACTTCCCGCCGGGATATAACTCCAAGCTGGCGACACGCCGTATCGCGACACAATTCTCCGATCCCAACAAGAAACGCAGCAGCTCGCCGTTCCAGGCCTCGCAGTCCAGCTCCGCCCGCGCCGACGTGTCCAGCTCCCAGGTGGACCATCGCTCCCGCATCTGGCAGGAAGCCAAGGTTGACGTCGAAACCACGCGCAAGGCGATTTTCGACCAGGTGCCTGAAGTGCTCAATACCTTCGGCATCATCTGCGGCACGCCCAAGACCGTGATTCCGAAGCTGCGCGTCGTGCTGGAAACGCTGCGGCCAGGTATTTTCATCCTGTGGCAGAACGACGGCCCAATCACGCGCAAGGATCGCGAGAACAACCTCAAGCTGCTGGCCTCCGAGGTGATGCCGGCGGTGCGCGAAATGGGCAAGGAGCTCGACCTCAAGTCGCCCTATGAGGTCAAGCCGGGCTCGCGCCCACTGGCTCATGCGGGCAAGCCGGAATCGGTCGGCTCGCTGGAGCCGTGGAAAGCCTGGATCCAGGCTCATCCCTATTAGAATCCGAACCGCGACACATGGGGGGCCCCCCGACGGCCCCCCATTCCGCACCCCCGCTGGCCGTCCACGCCCGAGCCTGCCACAGCCTGGGGCGTTTTGCGGGTCTTTTATTTCACCCGACACCTCCGGCTTGATTCGGCGCGGAGGTTAACTAAGCATGGGCTCACCTGCGCGGGTCGGCTGTTGGGTTGGGCGGCGGGCTGATATTGTTTTCACGGATCGCGAGACAAGCTGATTAAATCGACCGCCGGAATGTTCCGGCACTTCACTGATATCGAAGGATCGCATCAAAGCCCATGATGATGAGCATTTCCGAGCTGCTGATCCTGATCGGGTGCGCGCTGGGAGCGGGCGTGGGGATGACCACGATCGGCGTGCTGATAGAGTTTTCCATGCGCAAGAAGGGGGTGGCGGCTGGGGGAGCGGCGGCAGAGCAGGCGGCCGCGGGGCGGCCGCCTGCTCTGCCGCCCGCCCCGTCTCCGGCATCGCCGCCGCAAGCGGCGGCGATGCCGGAGACGGCCGGTGCCGAGGCCCTGCCCACGCCATCTGCGCCCGCCGCACCGCCCATCCCGGCAGCGCAGGAGCAACCGCCGGCTGCGCCGCCGGTTGCTCCTGCGCTGCCCCAGGCAGCTCCGCCGCCTCCACCCCCGCTTCCGCAGGCCGCCGCTCCCCTCGAGGAGCCCAAACTCGAGGAGCCCAAACCGCAGGTCTCGCGCTTGCGTCTGGGGCTGCGCAAAACTCGCGACAATTTCATGGGCCGCCTGCGCGCCGTTATCGGCGGCGGTGCCAGTGCCGATGAAATCTACGAAGGCCTCGAGGAAGCTTTGATCGCCGCCGATGTCGGCGTCGAGGCGAGCACCAGGCTGGTGGAAGCGGTGCGCAAGCGGCTCAAGAACAGCGCCACCGCCGACGGTATCCGCGAATCCCTCAAGGAAGAGATCGCCGCACTGCTGGCCGCCGTGGAGCGGCCGCCCGCCGATTCCGGCGCCGTTCCGCTGGTCATCATGCTGGTCGGCGTCAATGGCGTCGGCAAGACAACCACGGTGGCCAAACTGGCCGCGATGCTCAAGCAGGAGCGCGGACCGGTTCTGGTCGCCGCCGCCGATACTTTCCGCGCCGCCGCCATCGAGCAGTTGGAGATCTGGTGCCAGCGGGTCGGTGTCGAGATTATCAAGCAGAAGGCCGGTTCCGATCCCGCCGCGGTGGCGTTCGACGCGGTCAAGGCGGCCAAGGCGCGCAATTCGCCCACGGTGCTGATCGACACCGCCGGCCGGCTGCAGACCAAAGTCAACCTGATGGAGGAGCTTAAGAAAATCGCGCGCGTGATCGGGCGTGAGATGCCCGGGGCGCCGCATGAAACCTGGCTGGTGCTCGACGCCAACACTGGTCAGAATGCGCTCAGCCAGGCCAAAATTTTCGCCGACGCTGTGCCGCTCACCGGCGTGGTGCTGGCCAAGCTTGATTCGACCGCCAAGGGCGGTGTGGTGGTGGCGATTGCCGATCGTCTCAAACTGCCGGTGCGCTTTGTCGGAGTTGGCGAAGAGATCGCCGACCTGCGCCCGTTCGACGGCCGCGAATTCGCCGAAGAGCTGTTCGCCGCCGACGAGAGCGGCCACCCAGGCTGGAAAGTCGTACGCAGCTTGACAGTCTTTAAGGTCAAAAAATAGATTAGCGTTGGAAAGCATTAATCATGTCATTTGAAATCCTCAAGCAGTTGGATGAACGGATAAAGGCGGTGATCGAGCGAACCGAGCAGTTGCGGCAGGAGAATGCCCGGCTGAACGAGCAGTTGGAGCAAGGGCGGCGCCGTCTTGAGGAAGTAAGTGCGCAACTCAGACAAACCCAGGAGCAATGCCAGCAGCATGAAGCGGAGCGGGTCGAAGTGAAGGACCGGATCGAGAAGCTGTTGGCGCGGTTCGACGGGCTGGATTTGGCATAGCCGGCGATGGCCAACGTCAGCGTCCAGATTTTGGGGCAGAACCTGGTGGTAGCCAGTGATGCGGACGCTGACTGGGTACGGGCGCTCGCGCGCACGGTCGAGGAACGGGGTAGAGCTATCCGCGCCCGCACACGCGCGATCAACGCCGTCGATCTGGCGATTCTGACGGCGCTTAACCTGGCCGAAGATCTGGAGCGGCTGCGCATTGAGCATCGCGAACTGCTCGACCAGATCGACGCGCTCAACAAGCGGTTGTCGGAATCTTTTGAAGGGAACGAATAAGCTATGAGCCCGGCCAGGACCGGGCGTTAGTGGGCGGCGGGGGGCAGTGGAGCACGACGAAATAAATTGCGCCGCTTGAGGACGGCAACTTGATGTGAAGGACGGTTCGGTCCACGGTATGGCAGCAAAGTTGCCGCACACGGCTCGCGATGGATTTTGCCTGATGAGTTGCCGGCCAGCGCATCGGTTGCCGCCGGCGAACAAGTCATGACCTGAGCCCCGCGCCCGCCATGGAGATTGCGTGGCGGACCAAAAGCAGCGGTTGCGAAAAGCGATGCGGCATTGCCGCAGCGCTTTGCCACAGGAGCGGGCGGCGGCTCTTTCCCGGTTGATTCAGACCAGCGCCCTGACCCTGCCCTGCTACCGCAGCGCCGGCGCGGTGCTCCTGTACGCCGCGGTCGGCAACGAAGTCGCCACCAATCTGATCTTCGATGACGCGGTCCGCGGCGGCCGCTGCGTGTTTTTCCCGGTCCCGGACCCGGCCGCGGGTATTCTGTATTTCCGTTCGGCGCGCTCGCCCGGCGAGCTTGGCGAAGGTGCTTTCGGAATCCCGCAGCCGCGCGGCGGCGACAGATTCGAGCCCGGCCGCGCCGATGCGGTACTTTTCGTCCCCGGCCTTGCCTTCGGCAGGCAGGGACAACGGTTGGGCAGAGGTGGCGGGTTTTATGATCGTTTTCTGGCCTCGACGGGACCGGCAGTAACCGCAGTGGGACTGGCATATTCGTTCCAGGTGCTGGATCGGATACCGCAGGATCCCTGGGATCGGCGGCTCGATTACGTGGTAACCGAGTGCGCCGTCCTCGACGCGGCCAATCCCGGATCCTGAGGGGCCTGATGGACGCGAAAAAGGAGGTGGTTCGAAGTGAACTTACTAATCGGGCTCATCCTGGGCCTGATTGCCGGTCTCATCGCGGCGGTGGCGATGTATTTCTCCGCGCAGCGCGGCGAGACTTCAAAGACTGAAGCGGCTAAAGCCGAAGCTAACATCATACTTACGGAGGCACGAACCAAGGGCGAAATTCTGGTCAAGGAAGCGGAGGTCAAGGCCAAGGACCTGCTGGTGCAGGCCCGCACCGAGGCCGACAGCGAAATCCGCGAGCGCCGCCGCGAACTGACGGCGCTGGAAGGCAAACTTGAATCGCGCGAGGAGGTTTTTGAAAAACGAGTCGAAAGTTTCGAACGGCGCGAGGCCGATTTCAATCGCCGCGAACAGAGCCTGCGCGCGCGCGAAAAAACCCTCTCCGACAAGGAAGGCGAGCATCAGGCGCTCATCGATGAGGCCCGCCGCAAGCTGGAGGCGGTCGCCGGCCTGACGCGCGAGGAGGCCAAACGCTCCATTATCGACGAAGTCGTCGGACAGGCCCGCAACGAGGCGGCCAGGCATATCCGCCTGGTCGAAGAAGAGGCGCGCGAGGAGGCCGACCGCCGCGCCAAGCGCATCCTGACCGTCGCCATCGAGCGGATGGCCGGCGAATTCGTCGCCGAGCGCACGGTCTCGGTCGTCGCGCTGCCCTCGGACGAAATGAAGGGGCGGATCATCGGGCGCGAAGGGCGCAATATCCGCGCCATTGAGGCTGCCACCGGCGTCGATATCATCATCGACGACACCCCCGAAGCGGTCGTGATCTCGTGCCACAACCCAATCCGCCGCGAGATCGCGCGGGTGGGCCTGGAGCGGCTCATCTCCGACGGCCGCATTCATCCCGGCCGCATCGAGGAAGTCGTCCGCAAGGCCGAGCAGGAGGTCGAGGAATCGATGCGCGAGGCCGGACAGCGGGCGCTGCTGGAAGTCGGCGTTCACGGGGTGCATCCGGAACTGGTCAAGCTGCTCGGGATGCTCAAATACCGCTACAGCTACGCCCAGAACGTCCTGATGCATTCGATCGAAGCGGCGTTTTTGTGCGGCGCGATGGCGGCGGAGCTCGGACTGAACGAAAAGCAGGCCCGCCGCGCCGCCCTGCTCCATGACATCGGCAAGGCGCTGACCCATGAGGTGGAAGGGTCGCATGCCCTGATCGGCGCGGAACTGGCGCGCAAGTACGGCGAATCGGCCAAGATCGTCAACGCCATCGCGGCCCATCATGAGGAGGTCAAAGCCGAGACCATCCTCGCTCCGCTGGTTGACGCCGCCGACGCGCTCTCCGGCGCGCGGCCCGGCGCCCGCCGCGAGGTGCTGGAAAGCTACGTCAAACGGCTGGAGGACCTGGAGACTATCGCCAAGTCCTTCAAAGGCGTCGAAAAATGCTTCGCCGTGCAGGCGGGACGCGAGATGCGCATCATCGTCGAGCCGACCCAGGTCACCGACGACGATACCGTGCTGCTGGCCCGCGACGTCGCGCGCAAAATCGAAACCGACATGGCCTATCCGGGCCAGATCAAGGTGACGGTCATCAGGGAGGTGCGCTCCACCGAGCTGGCGCGCTAGAATAATGGCCGGGGCGATGCTCTTGCGATTGCGCAAAGTCGCGATATGATGGCGCCGCAATGCCTTCGCTGCGTGAAGTGATGGAAGCCACGATGGCCCTGGAGCGGGAGACCATGGCACTGTACGCCCGCTACGCCAAGGTCTTCGAGCGCGACCCCAAATTCCAGGAGTTCTGGTATTCGATGGCGCGCGACGAGGCTAACCACGTCGGCGCTCTGACCCTGGTTTCCACCGTGCTGGAATGCGAGGGGCTGCTGGAGCAGGCCAGTCCCTTTTCACTGGAAGACGAGACGGTCCGCCGCCTGCGCGCGATGCTGCGGCAGGCGGCGGCCGACGCCGGTCCCGCCTTGAGCATGGAAAAGGCTCTGGCGGTGGCGCTTGAGATCGAGGAATCGGAAATCGAGGATCGGGTCGGCGAGCTGCTTAAAGCCGTCAAACAGGAGCGCGAGTACGAGCGCTATCAGCGGCTGCTGGTGCACGACCTGGGCGACCTCAGCTACATGATCGAATGCTACTGCCAGGACAGCTCGCTGCTTGCCCGATGCGACGCGCTGGTGGAGCGCCACGCCGAAGCGTTGCGCCAATCCGCCGCCGCCGCGCCCCGCGCCTGAATTCAGCCGGCCGCGCTGACCGGCCGCAATGGCGTACTCCCGGAACTCAATCACAGGCTGGAAACAGGTGAGCGGGCTTTTTGGGTTGGATTATAATCGGCATAGGACGGGCGTTTCCGCCTGCCGCCGCCGGGCACGCGTCCCTTGACTTGACCCTGCGCGCGCCAGGCATTTAAATGGATTGACGTGCTGAGGAGTCGGCTAATTGGCAAGCCACCTGACTCTGGATCAGGCGATTGAAGGTTCGAGTCCTTCCTCCTCAGCCAATTTCTGCCATAGCTCCGCTGACGGTCCCATCGTCTAGTGGTCAGGACACCGGCCTCTCACGTCGGTAACGCGGGTTCGACTCCCGCTGGGATCACCATCGCCCGCAGCGATTCGCGTAAGCACCCGCTCCAGACCGCCGCGGACTGCGCGGAGCTGCCGCCCCGATACGCCGGAAGTCCGCGGCAGTCTGTCCGCCTGAACGATTCCAGCCTGCCTGCACCTTCAGGAAAAATTCGTTGCGCCGTTGAAGCATTGCGCCCGCGCCGGTGTTCAACCGCCAGCTCCGCGTCAATCGTCGTGGTGGCGGTGCTCTCCGATCTCATGCCCGACCACCGCCCCGCCCGCGCCGCCCACCAGCGCGCCGATCACCGGATGACCCACCGCTTCGCCGGCCAGAGCGCCGCCGCCCGCCCCCACGCCCGCGCCGATTCCGGTATCGGAACAACCGCCTATCGCCGCCATAAGAAAAAGCAAACCGACCACAGTCAGTCCTTTGAATGTCATCTGTGCGTCCTCCTCAATGGTTCGAAACATTCGCCATTGTTGAAGCGGCCGGGAACCCCCCAAGCCGGTGCGGTACAAGAACCAACACTCCCGTAAACCGCTCCAACATCATTTCCCTGATGTCCTAATGCCGATTCATATATTTTCTTGAGTTTTTTTCGTATGTTCGATTGTATATTTTCTGATTCCGCATATATTGCCCGTTAACAGTCTGCAGACTGTTCTGATACTGACGGCTGTTTATAGCCATTCGGGTCTGAACCCCCATCCTTCATCATGGCGCCATGGGCGATAGGCCCTATAGATCGGACCATAACCGTAGTTCGAACCACACGAACGATTCCATCCGTCGTCCAACGCGCAACCGGCGGCGCCGGCACTCGCCACCAGCGCGACACAAGCCAATACCGTTCGCAACCTGTTCACTTCTTTGAATCTCCTGTTCGCAGAATGAGGGGCGCAATGCGCGTGCCAGCCGTTTCGGTTTTAGGTTTCGAGGCGCACAGCGAGTTTTGGCTTGCGGGCCTGAGCCGGCCCTCGATGAATTGGGGTATGTCGCGTCCAGCGCGTAAAAACTCCATGGATGTTGCAGCTTGGTTTATGGAGGTTTGGTGGCGCACGGCATCGCGCTCCCTGGGCGCATCGACGCCAAAACCGCAATCGCGAGCGAAATACGTTCGGCCTTTGTTGAAAATTCGATGAAATAATAACACTAACGCGGAAGATAATATGTATAGACACTTTCAATCAAAAGCATCTATCGCTCCTGTTTAACTATTGCGTTTGACATTGAGACGGCAATCGTCTGTAATCACCGTTGCGGAGTTTCAATCAGGCGTCAGGCATAGTGCACAATCGGAAGTTATTAGTCACTGGACAAAATCCGATTGACCCTGATGGTTGCCGCTGATAGGATTGCGCGCGTTGCAGACGGATTGAGGAGAGCAAGGCCGCAGTCGTTCAGCCCCCCGGCATCGAGCCATCGCCGCTGAGGGCAATTCGGACCGGAAATTTATTTGAATGCATCGCCGCAGGAATGAAAGCGCCCGCGGCAGCGGGAAGCTGCTGGCCGGAGTCGCGCTGGCGCTGGCCAGCGGCATTTTGAGCCTTGCGCTGGTCGAAATCGTACTGCGCGGGGTAGGAATCGATCGGCTTCCGGTCATCTGGGCCAACGAAATAGGGACCGGATACGTCGATTCCGGCGACGGCATCTATCGCTTCGACTCCGCCTTGAACATGGAGCGGATGCGGCCGCATTACGAGCGCGGCATGTTCTTCAACGGTTACCATTGGCGCCACGCGGGAGACTGGATGGGTTTCCGCAATCCCGTCGATCGGCATCGGGTGGATATCGCGCTGATCGGGGACTCGATGGTTTACGGGCACGGCCTGGACGAGTCGCAAACGATTCGCAGCGATCTCGAACGGATCGCGCATCGGCCGGTGGCGAATTTGGGCGAGCAGTCGGCCGCGATGGATTACGAGTACGAGATACTCAAGCATGACGCGGCGCGCCTGAATCCGCCCTGGGTGTTCATTTTTTTCCTGAACAATGACATCAGCGATCTGGAATCCCGGCTGACTGAAACGGAGATGCGGCGCTTTCTGGCGCTGCCGATCGAAGATCACACCACGCGCTATTTCGATCTCAAGCCGCCGCGCCATTTCAGCCGCTCAGCCGGACGGCTGCGGAATTTATACGTGGTGCGCAGCGCCCTGATGTTCAAGCATCTGATGCAGGGGCGCATCGCAAAGCTTCAGGAGTGGCGGCGGCGCAATCCGGTGGCCGGGGCGGGAGCGGAAATCGCGGTTCCGGCCGACATCTCCGGGGTCAAAGGCACTGCGGCCGGCGGCGAAATGTCGGATCAGCCCGCATGGATGAGTGAGCCGCCGTTCGCCGGCGACAACTTCAAACAACTGGCGATGGAGTTTCATCTGCGGGCCATACTCAAGGCGAATGATTTCGCCAACCGCCGCGGGATGCGTCTGACTTATGTTTTCATCGCGGTCCCGCAGCCTGATGACGAGCTCTTCGAGCGGATCATCGGCGATTATTGCGCGGCCAATCATATCCAGTTCTTCAGTCTGCGACCGGCGCTGGAACGCGCGCGGCGCGCGGGTATCGACATCTATTTGCCGGGCGATGGCCATTTTTCGGCGCAGGGCGCGGCCGTGACCGCCCGCACGCTGGCCGATCAGTTTCATCTGCGCCAGACGGCGCGCTGACTAGTTGCGGCGGCGCGTTGGCTTGTCCGGCGGCCGCACCGATAGCGACGCCCCGAACCGCAATTGCGCCCCTAACAGGGTACGGAAAAAGACGAGTTGCGCCTTCATATTAGATGCTGCGTTCCGCACCCTGGATAAAACATGGCTGCTTTCCTTTACTTCTTTCCCTCCGGGAGAGAATAGAGTGAGGGAGCAAACTGCGGAAAATCCTCTTTCCGCAACCGCTGCGCCGGGTAAAAAGCGAGCACTACAGGGGCGCGCTGATCATCGCTTCCCATCATCCGCCCTACACCGCGTCGGGCTCCAGACACGGATGGAGCGCGGCGATGCTGTCGCAGATCGACGATGTCTGCGCCCGAACCGGGGTGTGGCCGCATGCCTTTATCTCCGGGCATGCGCACAGTTACCAGCGTTTTACCCGAACGCGGACCCAGGACGGCACCCAGATCCCGTACGTCGTCTGCGGCAACGGCGGCCACAACCTGGTGCGCCTGACCGGAAAGGGCGGCGCGCCGCTGCGTACTCCGCAGATCGTGCAGCAAGCGCAGGCAGGAAACGACCAGGTGGTATTCGAGAATTATGACGACCGCGACTACGGCTATCTGCGGGTCGTGGTCACCGCGGCGCAGTTGCGCATCGAGTATCATCCGGCGGCCGACGGACCTGAGGCCAAAACGCCGGACGACAGCGTGACGGTGGATTTGGCCGGCCGCAAGCTGGCGCACTTTATCGCCAATGACCTGGGAATGCCGCGGGAGGCGCGGCGTATCCGATCCCTGCGCCGGTGACGGCGCGATTATTTCAGGCCGGAAGCGCCGCCCAGCACGGTCTGGATCAGATGTGAAAGGCCGGAAAGGGTGGCGGGAAACTGAATTCCCAGCAGGGCGAGAATCGGCAGCACGCCGTAAATCAGCAGCCGCGACATGAACTCCCAGTTCCAGTCGATTTTGCCCGGCGTCCCGCCCGAGAGCAGGCTCAGCACCTTGTCGCGATTTATCTGCACCATCAGGGTCACGGCCAGCGAAATGCCCGCCAGCAGCGCCACCCAACTGAATCTCAGCAGCGCGTCCTCGTTGATAAAAGGATAGGAGCTGACGGCCATCAGCATCAGGAACAGGCCGGCGGCGGTAAAGATCAACCAATTGCGGAACTCCACCAGCATTATCCAGCAGTAATGAACCACGCGCGTGGCCAGGAAATAGCGGCAGCGCAGGGCCGCCTGTTGCTCCGCGCAAGCCGGGCTTTCCGGCAGCCGCATCGGTGAAAACGGCTCGAGGCCGGCGCAAATTTCTCCGGAAAGCCGGGCCATCGACCGGATCAGACTGAAGGCGCCTTCGCGCCCGCCGCGTACGGCGCCGTCGAATTGCGTTTTGAGCGACTGGGCTTCACGCCTGATTGGCGCTGCCAGCGCGCCGCATTGCGCGAGCTGATCCGCGGCTTCAACCGAAAAATACAACGACGTGAAGGTCGCCTCCGGCATGCTGAGCTGCAGCCGCGGAGTGGGATTTTGATCGGTGCTCGCGGCGCGGCCGACATAGGCGAAATCCTCCACCAGCGGACTGTGCGAGAGCCGGTGCAAAAAAGCCTTGAACCCGCGCCAGCACAGTGCACATCGCATCGCGGAATGCGCAATCTCCAAATATACCGCCAAAAACGCGATTATGAATAGCCAGTTGAACTGCGAAGCCTCAAACGAGTAAACGAAGGGCCATCCGAAAGGCGCATTGCCCAGCGGACGGAACAGCCACCACACGACTACAAACGCCATCACGAACAGCATCGCGGTGAGCGGACGTCCGCGCGGCCCGCCGAGCGACACCGTGCTGATAAGACGCGATATCTGCTCTTCGCAGACGCGCAGCCTGCTGAAGGAGGGGCTTTCGAAACCCAGAAAGCACGGCGCGCCGTCCGGTCCGATGTTGGCGAACAACTGCTCGCCGAGGCGGAGCCGGCGCAGCGCGCCGTAGGCGACGCTCAGCGCCGCCATCCCGATCAGGAACAGCGGACGAAAAGTCGATATCCCGCTCCCCACGTTGGCAAAGCGCAGGGCCGCGGCTGGAGCGAGCCAGAAGATGCTGCCCTCGGCGGTTGCGGCTTCCGCCCATCCAAACCAGAACAGCAGGACAAGCCAGAACAGCGGCAGGACGGTCGCGATGATGGCGGCGAAATGCTCGTCAAGATCGCGCCCGGGGTTGAACCGGTTTATGACTGCATAGCCGTGAAACATTATGGCCGCGATGAGAAACGCGTATACCAAAAGCATCCACGGCCGTATCCACCACGAAAAATGAAAGTATCCGGGCAGGGCTGACACCGGCAGCACGAAGGTCAGACATACCAGGCTGAAAAGTATAGCCAGGATCATGAACAGCGCGAACAGGTAATAGTTCTGGGCGCGCTGAAACGGTGCTATGACCTCGCGCATCGCGCTCGACGGCAAGGCCAGATATCCAAAGCGGCGGAAAAGCCTGATCGCCGCCGCATATATGCTAACCGCGCCGATGAACAGCAATATCAGTTTGAGCACGCGCGGCTGGAGTCCGTCGTTCAGAACCCGCGGCCGTATTTGCGGCGGCGCGCCGCCGGCCCGATGCAGTCCGAACCCGGGCGTCTCGATGATCCCGACCGGCCAGACCTGGGTCGATCCCACCACCGTCAGCCATACCGGGGGTTGGGGCCGGCGATTGGACGCCGGCTGCGGCGTGTAATAGTCGAGCATCGCCGAGTCGTTCTTAAGCAGCGCGAGCAGGGCGTTGTAGGTGTCCTCCTGCTGCTGGCTGGAAAAGATGAATTGCGTCTCGTGGTCGGCGCTGAAAATTTCACTGTCCGGAAACAAAGGATAAGTGGAAGCCACCAGCATCCCGCGCAGGTCGTGCACCACTTCGCCGTTGAGGTAAAGCGAATCGTTGTCCAGCACGAACACGACTATGTTCGGGGTATGTGTCCTTATCTGCTGCGCGAGAAAAATCGTGTCCCTGACGTTGGTCGCCAGAATACCCACATACTTCAGATTGAGCTGCTGGATAGTGGCCAATAAAGCGGACAGCGCGCGGTCGGCGTCGGCCTGCTTGAGGGAGGAGAACACCGGGATAATGTCATGGCCCGCGTTCTCGGGAGTGAGCACCGTCGCCGTGCGCTCGCCCGCCTGAAGCCGGGTCAGATCGGCGGCGTCATTCCGTGCGGATTCGGCGCTGAGCTCCGAAATCCCGAAGGGGAAGGGTATCTTTGCGATTCTTCGCGGATCGCAGCGCGGACATTTGTGCCGCACATCCTCCTGCAACAGCTCCTTGGAAGCGGTGCCGTAGCCGGTACCCTCCTCGTACAGGATTCCGAATTCGCGCGCCTGGGCCCGGCAATGGTCGTGGAGATAGCGATACACCGCGTCCAAAGTCTCGCGATCGTTGTGAACCGTGGTCTCGAAAGTCTCGCGCTCGGAGGACGGGGCGAGTTCCGTCGCAGTCGCCGAGCCGGAGATCATCACTACGGTGTCCCGGTTCGGTTTCAGATAGTCGTCCAGAGCGGTCTGCAGCGACTGCATCGAGCCCGAAAAGGTCGGCCCCAGAATCCGCATCGCGCCATTGCCCGCGCGCCTGGGACAGTTGGCCACCTGGCACACGTCATTCGCCTGGCGCACAGCGTTGAAGAACGCCGCCTTGTGAATTCCGGCATTGGGCGTTTCGCCGACCGCAAAGACCAACAGCAACTGCGGCCTGTGCCCGCCCTCCCCCGCCTTGAAGAACAGCATAACTCCCGGCCTGAAAGTGGCGTTGGGCAGCGCACGCTCCTCGGCCCCTTCAACCTGCTGATGCGAGGGCGTCTTCCACGGCAGATCGAAGCGGCTCAACGAGTAGCCGATGGCGCCCAGCGCGGCCTCGATCGCATGCATCGAGCGGTCGAAGTCGTCCTGCGCGTGCGATTCGATTGGGTCGGCGACAGTGGCGATGATAAAGTCCGTATCGTAGCCGGCCAGATGCTCATGCAGAAAGGCCCGGCTCTCAGCCGCATCGTGCGCGGCCCATCGATAGGACGACTGCGGACGGCGTTCCGCGCTGTCCCCGAAGGGCGGTCCCTCGACGAACTTCCACAACAATGCCCAGGCGTCGTGGCCATTTGAGGAGCGCGCCTGCACGCTGTCCGGCTCCTGCGCCCCCGGCGGCGCCGCGGCGTTGGCCTGAATCGGAAGCTGGAGTTCCGGGCGGTATGTCAGGGTGGACGCCGCGAGAGTCACAAACGCTGCGACCAGCCATGGTATGAGCGAGGTTTTCATCGGCGGCGCGGCGCCCGCGTCCGGGCTTTCTGGCGCCAATGCAAAGGGCGACCGGCCCGGTCGAGCCGTATCGGCAGAAGTTACGCTTTAAGTCAAAGAAAGTAAACAGTTTGTCGCGGCTGAGGCCGTTCGCGGGTGGCGTTTCGAATCGGGCGGCTTAGGCTGCCGCAACCGCGCCGCGAAGCGATGCGGCGTGTGGCGCACCCCGACCGCAAGCCCGGGGCGCATCAGTCCCTTCCCAATTCGTCATCAGAAAAGCAGGCGCTACCATCAGCCGGCGGCGGCGACCTGAAGGACCTCGGCGCGCTTGCCAGTTTCCGGCATGAAGTAGAAGGCCATCTGGCTCAGCCCGATCAAGGTAAAGATGATCAGCGACGCCTGCAGCCCCGCCCATTGCGCGATGGCACCCGCGATCAGCGGCGCGAAAAATCCGCCGATGAACGCCGCACCCCAGATGCATGCCAGCGCGACATGGGCCAGCTCCGCCGTCATCCCCGGCAGTTCCATCGTCATGGTCAGCACCACCGGCCATACCATCGAGCCGATCAGACCGCCCATCAGCTCGAAGAAGAACATTCCGCCGTAATTGGGGATCAGCAGCGCGGCCAGAGCGCAGCCGACGCCGACCAGCGCCAGCGGCCAGGTAAACGGCTTGCGGCGCCCCGCCAGTCCCGACGCGACTCCGCCCAGCAATGAACCTGCGATCGCCGCCGTGGTGGGTGTTGCGGCCAATCTGCCGGCCTGGGCCAGCGTCAGACCGCGATAGGTATGGAAGAACTGGGGCATGAAAGCGCCGTGCAGCGACGTCATCCAGACCCCGCCGAAGATTCCGATTCCGGCCAGCAGCAAATCGGATCTTTTGAGCACGTCCAGCCGGCGCATCTGGTCTCGATGCGGCGCGGCAGCGGCCGGCGCCTGGGCGTCGATGTTTTCGCGGCCGAGCAGCGTCCACAGGACTGCCACGCCGATTTCGATTGCGCCATAGAAGGTAAGCGCCGCGCCCCAGGACGATCCGAAACGATAGTAAAGCGGGGCGGTGACGGCGAACGTCAGGGCCATGGAAATGTTTCCGCACAACAGGTTGACGCCGTTGATGTAAGGCCATTCGCGCGGCGGAAACCACTGCATGGGCAGCGCCTGCCCCGGCCCGATTACGATACCGAAGCCGATTCCTTCCAGCGCACGGCATGCGAACAGCGTCCAGTAATTGGCGGCATAGCCGCTCAGCACGCCGCCAATCCCGAGCATCCACGCCCCCGCCACCAGCGAACCGATGATCCCCAGGCGGTTCCCTATCAGGCCGCCGACAATCGCAAAGACGCCGATAAACAGCGCGATGATCGATATCAGCATCCCGGCGCGGCCCAGACCGATGTTGAAGCTTCTGATGATGGGTTCGAGGATCGGCGCCGGCGCCAGCCAGATCGCTTCCTGCACCAGCAGCGACGATATCAGCAACCCCTCAATCACCCACCTGTACGGCGAAGCTTTGCTGTCGTCGACCATTGGCAGACTCCCGCCTTAGCCGCATCCTTTTGGATGACCGCTGGATGCCGGCAAAGCGGGTCTAGGTCGTTCGCACGCGATAGTCAAATGAATCGTGGACCGGCCGATCGCGGGCCTGGCGCCGAACTGATGACGCCGCCGGGGTTGAAGATCGCGCCTGCGGCTTCTTAATCGGAGTTTCCATACCGACGCCGTGCCGGTAAACCAGCTCGCCGCCGGTTTTGCCCTGGTAAAGCAGCCCGCACGCGGCCAGCGCCGCCGCGATCAGAAATGCGGCGCGCCAGCGAATCAGGCGCGGCGAAAATTCCATCAACAGCCGCCATCCCGCAAGCGCCAAAAAACTGTACATCAGGTACTCGCCCAAAGCCGCGTGCGAGAGGTAGCTTCGCACTCCGTCCGGTGCGGCGACAATCCGCTGCGCCCCGGGCGGCATCGTCTCCCACAACCGATCGGCCTCGATATCGCCGGTCAAGCGCGAAAGAACCGCGGACGCCGCACCGCCGATCATCAGCGGCAATGAACTGGTCCTGAGCCTGATGGCGAAGGCCGTCAGCGGGCTTGCCGAGCGCGCGATGACCGCCGCCGCGCCAGCAATGAGTTCCATCGCGACACCGAACACCAGCAGCGCGATGGTGAAGTGATCGACAATCGGATGCAGATGGTAGTCGACGCTTATCCGTTGCAGCAGCGGCATGCGCTTATCCTCAGTCGGTCACCGTCAGGGTCATCTTCATGTTGCCGTGGCCGGTGCCGCAGTAATGGTCGCAAATCACCACGTAACGGCCCGCGGTATGAGGAGTGATCGCAAGCTCGGTAGTTTTGCCGGGCGTGATGTCGGTATCGATTTTAAGCGGCCGCAGCAGAAATCCGTGGGTCCGATCCGCGCTGCTCAGCCGCAGAATCACCGGCTGATTCCTCTTGAGCGTGATCTCGGCGGGAGAGAACTCATACTTCCTCGCCGTGATGTCAATTACCCGCGGCGTTGCGGCGCTGGCCGAAGGCAGCAAATCCATCGCGCGGACTGCATTCTTTTGCGCCCAACTCGCCGCCACAATCGCGGCCCCGCCGGCCACAAGCGCAACGCTGGCCAACCTCTTTCCGATTTTTCCGGATCTCATCCTTGAGCGGCTCCCTTGTCATGATCTCGCCTCGATCTACCGAAGTGGCGCGGCAAAAATTCCCGTCCGCGATGCTGACTCCGCCGCCCACGAACAAGCGGCACACGCGGCAGTGCGCGCGCCGACTGCTGTGTGCTAGTCTCGCCGCGGCGGCGAAGAAAGATCGCGAGCGCAGTTGGGCCGGAAGTTTCCTTCTTCCGCCGACATCGGCAACCAAGGACAAAGCCATGATCGAACTGGCGACCGAAGTGCGATGGCAGGACCGGCGTTTCGAAGTTCCGCTGCAACGGATTCTTCTCTCCGAGAAGCTCGGCTATGACGCCGTGTTTACGGCCGAAGGCTATGGATCCGAAAGTCTGGTTCCACTTGGTTATATCGCCGCCCATACCCGCCGCCTAAAGCTGGGCACCCGGATAATGCAGGTAACCGGAAGAGCCCCGGCAATGGCGGCGATGGCCCTGCAGACGCTTAACCATCTGTCCGGCGGCAATCGGGTGATAGCCGGTTTGGGCAGCGCCGCGCCCCAGGCCTGCGAGGGATTCCAGGGGCGTCCCTGGGGCAGCCCGGTCAAGCGCATGCGCGACTTCGTTGCCATCTTGCGCCAGGCACTTGCCGGTCAAACGATCAACTATCAGGGCGAGGAATACTCGGCGCCCTATCGCGGACCGGATGCCAGAGGGGTTGAGCCCGCGGCCATCGGACTGGACGTCATTTCCGCGATCCCCATCGTCATCGCCGCCTCCGGTCCGCAGATGATCGCACTGGCCGCCCAAATCGGGGACGGCTGGATGCCGCCGGGATGGGCGCCGGGGATCATGCCGGTGTTCCGGCCCCTTCTGGAAAAAGGCCTCGCCCGCGCCGGCCGGACGCTTGAGAATTTCGCCATCTGGTCGCACGTGGATGTACTGGTGGACGACGACGTACGTGCCGCGATGCGCCCGTTCAAGGAGTATGTGGTCACCTGGTCGCAGATGCAGCGTCCATTCATGCAGGCGCGCGGCTATCGCGATCTGGCCGATCGCCTCGCCCAACTGATCCAGGCGGGCAAAGGCCGCGATGCGGAAGCGCGCCTGCAGGCCGGCGCAAACCTGCTTGAGGGCAAGCTGTGGGAGGAGGCCGTCAATGCGGTGCCCGACGAGTACATCGATGAGGGATGGCTGGTGGGGCCGGTCGCACGTATCCGCCAGCGGGTCAAACCCTGGCTGGACTGCGGCCTGACCGGACTGATTGTTCGCTACGGCCCCCAGCTGACCCACGACCGCAACGTGGAGAACCTCGAGGTCTTCGCGGCCATCGCCCAGGCGGCGGGCAAAGCGCCGTTTTCAGGCTGATTATCGCGGCCCGCCCGCGGCGAATCGCGGCCGGATCAACGCAGTTGAGAACAAATCAGGCCGGCTGGATTGTCTCGCGCTCAGTGCCGGTCGAAACGTTTGACCACGTCCCCCAGCACTTCCAGCGCATGCTTGGGATTGGTGTATTCCATCGCGCGGATCACCTGGCCCTCGCGCAGCTGGAACATGAAATGATAGAAATTATTGTAGAGCTTGCCCTCCACCGTTTTCGCATGGCCTTCGGCCTCCACCGCCACGCGATCGCCCTCCGCCGTCATTCCATGCACCTTCATGTTGAAGCCGCCGGGCAGCACCTTGTCGATGATCGCGCGGGCGCCGCGGATCATCTGATCGCGGGTCATGGTGCGGTCGCGCGGAAAGCCCATCACCCACCAGGTCGCATCCGGCGCCACGTGCCTGCGAATCCCTTCCGCGTCGCCCGTGGATATCGCCTGGATCAGCTCCGCCGCAATCGCCTTGTTCTGCTCGATACTCATCGAAATCGCCTCCGTGCCGGTGCCCCCGTTGCAGAATCTCAGATGGGCGGCTACATCGTCAAATGACGAACAGCCGCCGACGACGAAGGAACCCGCGATGGTCAAAGCAATCTATCTCATCAAACGCAAGCGCGGCCTGGAGCTCGAAGCGTTCCGCAAGTACTGGCTCACCACGCACGCCGGTTTGGCGCTGAAGGTGCCCGGCCTGCGCAAGTATGTGCAGAGCCATACGATTGAATCGGGCTACAAAAAAGGCGAGCCGGTTTTCGACGGCATCGCCGAAGTCTGGTACGACGACACCAACGCGATGCGCCGGATCGCCGAATTGCCCCAAGCCCGCGCCGTCAATGACGACGGGCATAACTTCATGGACATGCGCGCCTCGGGCCTGCTGCTCACCCGCGAGCACGTCGTCAAGGACGGGCCGATCGACTCCTCGATGGTGAAATACGTGGCGTTCGCCAAACGCCGGCCCGAAATGGAGGTCGAGGCGTTTCAGACTTACTGGAAGGACCATCACGGACCGCTCGCGGCGCGCATCCCGGTGGTGCGTCGATACGTCCAGAACCATGTGCTGCTTTCCGGATACCGCAGCGGCCTGGCTCCCCTGTACGACAGCGTCGCCGAGACCTGGTTCGAGGACACCGCCGCGATGCGGGTATCGGCCACCACGCCCGAGTATCAGGCGGTGCGCGCCGACGAACCCAATTTCATCGATGGCGGCAGCCTCGCCTTCATCATCACCCGCGAGCACGTGATGCTTTGATGTGGACTGACGGCGTGTTTTCGGCGCGGGGAACGGTGTAGAAAGGAGCGGCGCGGATACGCCGCCGGAGGTCTGCTGGTTCAATGAAATTCGGACTACTCTTCCTCAGTGATTACCATCCCGACGTTTACGGCGAGCCGTCGCGCTATTACGGCAATATCCTGGAGCTGGTCGATCTCGCCGAAAGTCTGGGCTTCTGGTCGGTGTGGTTCGGCGAGCATCATGCCGGCGGCTACGCCTTCGGCGCGCCGTCGGTAATCGCCACCGCCGCCGCCGCCCGCACCAAACGCCTGCGGCTGGGCACGGGCGTGTCGCTGATCCCGCTCAACAACCCGATCCGGCTGGCGGAAGAGTACGCGATGCTCGACGTTATCAGCGGCGGACGCCTGGAGTACGCCATCGGCCGCGGCGTGCTCAAGTACGATTACGACATCATGGGACTGGACGAAAGCGAGAGCTATGCGCGTTTTCGCGAGGGCACCGATCTGATCCTCAAGGCGTGGACGTCGCCGGCGCCGTTCTCGCATGCAGGCAGATTCTGGCAGCTCAAGGACTATTCGCTGTTTCCACCGCCGGTGCAAAAACCGCATCCGCCCATTTTCAGCAGCGCCGCCGTGAGCCCCGAAAGCTACGCCTGGGCGGGCGCGATGGGCTTCAACCTGTGCGCCACGTTCTTCTTCCCGATTCCGCCGCAGGAGATGCTGCACAATATCGATTTGTATCGCGGCGCGCTGGCCGAGCATGGCCTGGACCCGCGCAGCCGCAGCGTCAGCGGCGTTTTCCATGCCTATTGCGGCGAAGATCCCAAAGAGGCGCGCGCCGTCGGCGAGGCGCTCATCACGCGCTACTTCAGGTTCACCGGGCGGCTGGAAAAACGGGGCGGGATGCATACGGCGGCCGACTATGAGCATTACCACGGATCGCTGGCCAGCTTCTTCAAGGGCAAGAGCTACGACGATCTCGACGCGCAGCGGCTGTTCATGATCGGCGATCCGGAAAAGCTGATCGAGCGGATCAGATGGGCGTCGGAATTTTACGGCGCGGACTACCTGCTGCTCGGATGCTTCCAGGGCGGCATCACGCCCGCCCTGTGCGCGCGCTCGTTGGAACGCTTCGCCAGATACGTGATGCCGGCGTTCGCAGATGATCCGGACCAGCCATCGGGCAAAACCGCGGCCGGCAGCGGGAGGTTTTAGCGGTGTTGAAATTAACCGGGGCCTGGCGCAAATCGGCGCCTGTTGCCGGCTTTGCGCCAACTGTTTTCCGGCTCAGCCCCGGTACCCGGACGCGCTGCCCGCCGGTATCGGTTGCACAATGGGTGCGGTTTTTCCGACAATCGAGGCTGTCATGGCCAGTTTCGACTTGAAAGACAAAACCGCGATTGCTGGCGCCGGCAGCTCCCCGTTCGGACGCAAATTGCATCGCAGTCCGATCGATTTGGCGGCTGAAGCGATTGCCAACGCGCTGGACGACGCCGGGCTCGGACGCGACCAACTCGACGGCATGATAGTCAGCTTCGGCTCGCCCCTGGGCGCCGACGTCGATACGATTGCGCCGCTCCTGGGGCTCAAACTGCGCGCCTACAGCCAGACCTGGGCTCATGGCCGTTTCACCGCGAGCTGCATTCAATGGGCGTCGATGATGGTGTGCGCGGGCCTGGCCAACGCCGTCGCATGCCTGGGCTCGTGGAGCCTTTCGCACATCCGCCGCCCCAAATTCGGCGGCGCCGGCGACCGTGAAGGGGCGCGCGAAGCGGGCGGCGGCCATGGCGAGGACCCGGTCTTCGGCATGACCTCGCCGGGCGCGGGCGCCGCGCTGGTCGCGCGGCGCTACTTCGAGCGCTACGGCGCCAACAGCCGCCAACTGGCGTCGGTGCCGGTGGCGTTCCGCAAGCACGCCGCGCTCAATCCCAACGCCATCATGCGCGCGCCCATCACCGTGGACGACCATCAGGCGTCGCGCTTGGTATGCGAGCCGCTGCGCCTGCTCGATTATTGCCTGGTCAATGACGGCGCCGCCTGCGTGATCGTGACCACGGCGGAGCGCGCGCGCGATTTGCGCAAGCCGCCGGTTTACATCAGCGGGATGCAGCCGCTGCCGGGCGGCGCCGAGGAATTCATCTGGTCCTATCCGGGATTGGGCGTCGCGCAGCAATCGGTGTTCGACTACGACGCCGGAGTGCAGCCGGTGTATCGGATGGCGGGGGTAACGCACAAGGATATCGACGCGCTGTTTACCTACGACGCGTTTTCGATCCTGGCGTGGATCGCGCTGGAGCGGTTCGGCTTCTGCAAACCCGGAGAAGCCGCCGCCTTCACTCAGGACGGCAGAATCGAGTTGGGCGGAGAGCTGCCGATGAACACCAACGGCGGATTGCTGTCGGAGGGGCACATCCTCGGATGGGCGCATCAGGTGGAAATCGTACGCCAGCTGCGCGGCGAATGCGGACCGCGCCAGATTCGCGGCGCCGAAGTTATCCAGTGGGCCAACTGCTACGGCGATTCGATGATCTATCGCAACTGAGCGAAGGACGATGGCTCAATACCTCAAACCGCTCCCCACCATCACGCCGCTCAATCAGCCGTACTGGGATTCGCTCAGGCGGCATGAACTGCGGATGCAGCGCTGCGATAAATGCGCTCGCGTCTGGTATCCGCCCTCCCCTTTGTGTCCGCGATGCTGGTCGCGCCAGTTCAGCTGGACGCCGCTCAGCGGCCGCGGCCGCGTCAGTTCGTGGGTCGTGTTCCATCAGCCGTACTTCAAGGGCTTCGAGAGCGAGATTCCCTACAATGTGGCGGAAGTGGAACTGGATGAGGGCCCCCGCCTGATGACCAACCTGGTCGGCATCGCCAACCACGACATCCGCGCCGGGATGCGGGTGGAGGTGGTTTACGACGACGTGACCGCGGACCTGACTTTGGCCAGGTTCAAGCCCTCCACTTCCTGATTCCTCGGCCGCGCGGCGCGGCGCCGCCGCCCGCGGGATAACACACTGAGAGGCGCCCACCCCGATGTGTCAACCGCGGATCTCTGCCTGCGAAAGAGACAAGAAAGAGAAAACAGGCTCGCGCTAGGCTTTGGCGCTGGGGCGGGAGGATACTTCCTCGCGCCAGCGGGCGAGATTCCTGTGCTCGGGCTTGATTCGGATCTTCGACACGCGGCCGAAGTCGACTGCGCACAATGCGGTGATATCCGCGATGGTGAACCGGTCGCCGGCGATAAACCTGCGCCCCGCCAGTTCTTCATTCATCCACTCGTAGCTCTTTTCCGCCGCATTGCGGCAAACCTCGCCGTACTCCGCCACCTGCGGAATTCGTCCCTTGAAGAAGTCGCTGGTGTTGCGGAACGTCTGCGCCACCGGCAGCAGCAGATGGAACTCCATGCGGCGGTTCCACATCTCGACCACCGCGCGTTCCACGGCGCCCGTGCCGAACAGCGGCGGATGCGGATGGCTCTCCTCGAAGTAGCGGCAGATAGCGACGCTTTCGGCGATGTGGGTACCGTCGTCGAGCTCCAGAACCGGCACCTCGCCGAGCGGATTGATGTTGCGCCGGAACTCGGGCTGCCGGTTGACGGCCTTGGTAATGTCGACATCGTCGAAGGGGACCTGAATTCCCTTTTCCGCCAGAAAGATGCGCACGCGGCGCGGATTGGGAGCTACGCTGCTGCTGTATATTTTCATAATCTCTCCGGCGAATTACTCACTGCGGGCAGAACCTGCTGTTCCTGCCTGTTTTCAATATGCATATACATTACTCTCACGCCGCGGCTGGCAGTATATTGATACAGCAACGGGCGAACTAGCAGGGTATTTTCAAACACATTCTCCAAGGACTCGTTCCCCCCCCGCATTTTTCCGCGGGAAAGGGTCAAAATCAGGGTGTCTGATACGGTCACGGCAATCCACCATTGTCAGAACGCCACGCCTTCCGCTCGCAAATCAAATCACGAAAACCCGGCGGCAGCCTCGCCCGGACTTCAGCGGCCGGGAAAGCGCGGCGGACGCCTTTCAGCCATCGAGCGGCGCGCCTCTTTGAAGTCTTCGGTCTGGTTCTGTTTGAGCGCGTCCTGACAACTGGCCTGATAAGCCGCGGCGAAGTCGGTGCTGAGGTCGCGATAGACGGCCCGCTTGGCCTGCGCGGCGGCGGTCGGCGCGCAGTTGTGCGCGATGTCGCGGGCGAACTCGCGCGCGGCCGCGATCAGTTGGTCCGCGGGCACCACGCGGTTGACCAGTCCCATCTGCAACGCCTCTTGGGGCGGCAGCAGACGGCCCGAAATCGCGATATCGGCCGCGCGCGTGAGCCCCACCATCCGCGACAGCATCCATCCCGCGCCCTGCTCCAGCGCCAGCGCCTTTTGCGAGAACAACGCCCCGTATCTGGCGTCGTCGGCCAGAAACCTGAAATCGAAGAACAGCGTCATCGCGAAGCCCATGAATACGCAATGCCCGTTGATGGCCCCGATTATCGGCGTGCCGAGCCGATGCATGTAGGAGAAGTCGTCATGAATCTCGCTGTAACCGCGCGACTGGCCCGAGCGCGCCGCCTTGTTCGCCTGCGCCCCCAGCTTCACGTCGAACCCGGAGCAAAAAGACCGCCCCGCACCGGTTACGATTATCGCGCCGATGTCGTTGTCCCGATCCGCTTCATGCAAGGCCGTCTTCAACTCCAGCCCCAGCGTCGGGGTGTAGGCGTTGAGCGCCTGCGGGCGGTTGAAAATGATGGTCGCAACGCGGTCGGCTTTTTCGTAGATGATTTCGCTGAAGTCCATCTTTCCTCCACAACCGGCGCCGGCCGGTGCCACAGCTAACGGCAGACCGGGGCGGTCTGACGCGAATGGACCATTCAAACACCTGCGCGCCCGGCTTGTCCAGAACTGCCTGAACATCTGTTCTGAATCGTGCGCGCCGGCTATATTGCTGTTGCCGGCGCGCGCTCCGCTCCCTTACGCTCGGGCCGCGGACCGTGTTAGCTTATCGCGCCGAGTTCACCGAAGGGATGCCAACTGCGATGCCATACGCCGAGGGTAGAATCTACAACGACGCCGACAGCCACATAATGGAAACCTTCGACTGGTTGCTGAGCTACGCCGACCCCGCCGTGCGCGATAAGATCAAACCGATGAGCGTGCAGATGGCCGGCGGCAAGGCGACCGCGGATTTGGTCGCGGCGCTGCCCGGAATTATCGAACGCCGCAAGCGCGACGCCGAGGCGATGGCGCGCGCCGAGGCCAAAATCCTGGAGCGCAAGAGCTGGCATGCGCTGGGCGGGTTTGACGTCGAGGAGCGCAAGCGGGCATTGGACCTGCTCGGCTACAATCGCCAACTGGTCTTTACCGGATGCTCGCCGGGTCAGTTCTGGGGCTATGGCGGTATCAATGAGACTCCCGCCGAGGTGCTCTATGGCGGCGCGCGCGCGCACAATCGGGCGATTGCCGATTTCTGCTCGCACGACAGGCGGCTGATGGCGGTGGGTTTCGTGCCGCTGGACATTCCGGAACTGGCCGAGCGCGAAATCGTCGAGGCGATTCGCCTGGGATGCGCCGCGATTTGGGTGCCGGCGATTCCGCCGCCGACCATGTCGCCCACCCATCCCGATATGGACCGCGTATGGGCGCGTCTGCAGGATGAGGACGTTCCGTTCGTGCTGCATCTGGGCGGCGGACCGCTGTTCCTGCGCGACGGCTTTCGCAGGAACGGCAAAAAGATCGAGCCTGGTCCGCTGGGCGGTCCGGATGAAATCCGCGCCAAGGATTACATGGTGATGCATTACCCGGCCGAGGCATTTCTCTCCGCGATGGTGCTCGATGGAGTGCTGGAGAAGTTCCCCCGTCTGCGCGGCGGCGTGGTCGAGCAGGGCGCGATGTGGGTGATCCCGTGGCTGCGCAAGCTGGACATCGCGCAGGCCGCGTTCGTGCGCTTCGAGCCGTATCTGAACCTGCCGCTCAAGCCGTCCGAGTACGTGCATCGGCAGCTCAAGTTCACGCCGCTGCCGCCCGAGCCGGTGGGCTGGATGATCGAGCAGGCGGGCGCCGACCTGTTCCTGTTTTCGACCGACTTTCCGCATCCCGAAGGCGGACGCGACCCGCTGCGGCGCTTCGCCGCCTCACTGGGAGAGGTTGATGAAGCCACCAAGGATCGCTTCTACGCGCGCAATTTCGTCGAATTGATAGGATCGCGGGCCGCGTAGACCGAGCCTCGACGCGAAGCGCGTGTCTCGCCCTGCCCCGCGGGGCATACGCTTCGCGTCAATCCAGCCGCCTGGACGTGGATCGATTCAATCCAGCCGCAGCGGCAGCGATGCGAGGCCTCTTCCGAACGCCTGCACGTTGTACTGCGGACTCCATCGCGGCGCAATTCTGATTCGCGGGAACCGCTCCAACACCATCTGGATCGCGACCTTGCCCTGCAGGCGCGCCGGCGCCGCGCCGATACAGAAATGCACTCCCTCGCCCAGTCCCAGGTGGTCGTTGGGGTTGCGCGTGATATCGAACTTGTCCGGATCCTGAAACACCGCCGGATCGCGGTTGGCGGCGCCGGTCACGACATAGACCGGTGTGCGCGCCGGAATTCGCGTGCCGCCAACTTCCACCTCTTCGGTGGTCACCCGGAACAACGTCTGCACCGGCCCGTCGAAACGCAGGTTTTCCTCCACCAACTCCGGCGCCAGCGCCGGGTTGCCGCGGATGGTATCAAGCAGTTCAGGACGGCTCAGCATCTGGTAGAGCGCTCCGCTGATCGAATCGGCGGTAGTCGAGATGCCGCCCGTCACCAATACCATCACCATCCCGAACAGCTCCAGCTCGTTGATCTTCTCGCCCGCCTCATGCGCCGCGATGGCGAGGCTGATCAGGTCCTGTCCACCGCTGGCTGCGCGGCGGCGCTTGACCAAACCGGTGATGTAGCGATGGCGCGATTGGAGAAATTCCTCGGTAAAGAGGGTTTTGCCGGGCGCGCCGATGCTGCGGACGAGATCGTAATCGCGCTCGGGAACGTCCAGCAGGCAGCCGAACACGCGCACCGGAAGCTCGACCGCGAGTTCGCTGACGGCGTCCACTTCGGATCGGCCCGACCAGCGGTCGAGGATGCGCCCGCAGATTGCGCGCAACTGCGGCTCCATATCGAAGATTCGCCGCACCGCAAGCGAAGGCGCAGCGACGCGGCGCAGCCGGGTGTGGATCGGCGGATCGACGAAGGTCATCACCGGCACGCCGCCAAACGCGTCAAAGTCTTCAGTGCCGGGCAGATTGGGATTGACGCTGGAGAAGCGCTTGTGATCCCGCAGCACCTCAACGCAATCGCGATAGCGCGAAACGACGGCCCATTGGATTGCGCGCCGCTCCACCATGATGGGCGGCGCGGCCAGCAGCGATTTGTAATACGGCACCGGATTCGCGCCGACGCCGGGATCGGAGGAGTCGTAGCGGTACCTGAGGGCGGGCTCCGCCTGCGCCTCAATCGCCATCTGCCCTGCTCTTTCGTCAGACATCTGACACTCCCATCGCTTTGTTCATCTTAGATCGGGCCGCGACATTGACAAAACCATCGGCGGCGTTCTTTGTTGGGGAGGCGGCGGCGTCTCATTGCGCGCCGCGCCATCGAGGGAGACCGATCAACATGAGCCTAAAGGGACAGACAGCGCTGGTCACCGGATCCAGCCGCGGAATCGGCAGAAGAATCGCAGTCGCACTCGCGCGCGAGGGCGCCGACGTTATCCTCAGCGCCCGCACCCTCAAACCCGGCACCGGCGACCATCCCGGCAGCCTGCAGGAAGCGGCCGGCGAATGCGAAAGCTTCGGCGTCAAGACCGTCCAGCTCAAATGCGATCTGACGGTGGAGGACGACGTACGCAAGATGTGCCGCGACGCGCTCGCGCGCTGCGGCCGCGTCGATATCGTGGTCAACAACGGCGCCTACTTCAGCGAGGACCAGCACTACACGCCCTTTCTGCAGTTCCGCTGGGAGAACTGGCACAACTACGTTAACGCCAACCTGCTGGCTCCGGTGCTGGTCTGCCGCGAACTGCTGCCCGGCATGATCGAGCGCAGGCACGGCATCATCATCAATATCACCTCGGGTCTGGCGACGATGGAGATGCCGGCGTTGCCGGGCAAGGGCGGCGCGGCGATTGCCTATGGCGCGGTAAAGGGCGGGATGCATCGGTTCTCGCAGGGACTGGCCAAGGAAACCGGCGTCCACGGCATTCCCACCATCCTGGTCGATCCCGGTTACACCTTGACCGAACGGGTCGAGAAGAACAGCGGTCGTCTGGGCGGGCTTGATACCAGCCAGGCCCATTCGATGGAATTCGCGGCCAAAACGGTGGCCGCCTTATGCGAGCATCCCAACCTCATGTTCTTCAACGGCAAAACAGTAGTGGCCGCCGATTATGTCAGGGAACACGGTCTGTAGTCTGTCCGATGACGCCATCCCCCCTTTTCATGCATTTTGCGGCGCGCCTTGTGGGCGGCGATGCCGAAGCGGAGTCCGCGGAGCGGGCAATCCCCGGGCCGGGTCCGCGGCGTCCCTGGAATCTCAAACACAGCGTATCTCGCGCTTCTTTGGCCGCAGATTCCATCGCGCCCCTCCGGAGACCTTTCAAAGGTGCGGCAGAGGTATGGTCAACACATCATAAACCGTTATCCGAGGCCCGTAGGCAGCCTGGAAGACCCCGATTCCGTCAGCCGGCCGGATCAGGTTAGTGCGATCGAAAATGTTGAGCACCACGACCCGGTTTGTCAGCTTTCCCAGCCCCGGAATGGAGAAGTCTCGGGCCGCGCTGAGGTTGAACTGCCACACCTTTGGAAGCTGGGTTTGATTCGCAAAGCCGCCCCGGAGTCCGCTGCTGAACAGGCCGTCGAAAGTGAACTGATAGTCGTTCCAGCGATACGCCGCCCCACCCGAAGCGCCAACCAAAGGCGTGTGATCGAGCACGATATAGTGGCGGTCGATGTATGAGAGCTCGCCGGGCGGAAAGTTGTACTGGCCGGAAGCGACGCCAATGTCCTCCTCCCGGGCGGCGAAGGCGTTCAACCGCACGACCAGATTGTCGAGATTGTAAGTAAGCGAATGCTCGGTTCCGCCGCCGTATCCGCGCACATAGTTGAACGGCGCATTAATTGGCACGAAACCGAATTGCCCTTCGTCCAGATAGTGACGGTCTATCCTGAAGTAGTTGTCCTGCGCGTACTGAAGATGGGCGCCGAGTCGATGGGTGAACCCGGCATCCCATGTGTAATCGGTTTCGGCAAACGGTGTCGGGTTCCCGCCGGGACTGGTACCGATCGCGCCGGTCGTTCCGGCCATTAGCCGGGAGATTCCCGGCGGCACACCCTGAAAATTCGGAATCTGAAAGTTTCGCGCAAAGCCTGCGTGGAGCATCGTGCCGGCCCCCGGTTTGTAGACCAGGTTGATCGTAGGGCTGAACTGGCTGGCGGCTGTGAGTCCGGTTACGCGGTCCCATCGCGAGCCGAAATTCACGCTCAACCGATCGGTAAGCTGCCACGTGTCTTCGACGTAGACGCCATACACCAGATTGATCTTGTTCAGATCCGCCGCCACCGCAAGCGGCGTGGTGAGCGGCTGGCCCATCACGATCGGAAATACCTGCGAAGTCTGGTCCGATTCGATGCCGTATTCGGCCAGGTAAAATCCGCCGCGCAAGCTGTGCAAGGAGCCCAAATGGTACACGAGGTCTCCCTCAAGGGTGTTGGACAGGTCGCTGGTGAACACGCTGGCAGCGAGGCCCTGGTAGATCAGATCGCCGATCGGACCGGGATAGAAGTTCTGGGTGTTGTAGTGGGCCGAGTATGCCAGTTGATACTCCCAGTCACGGCCCACAGCGCCGCTGAGAGCAAGCACTCCGTAGTAGTCCTGCTGGTTTAGTCCAGAGTCGATTGCGCTGGATGGATAGGAAGCCGGATTGATGTGATCGAGCTGGTATTGAGCAGGCTGGTTCGGCTGATTGGGAAACTGGTTGAATGAAAGCGTCATCCCCGCAGTCAGGCTGAGCTTTGTTTCGGCGGACAGCGCATAGGTCAGGTAGGAAAAGGCTTGCCCCTCAGTCACCGCGTCATGAATAGGGTCGGGCGCCGGCACCGCGGAACTGAAGCCCAGGTTGGACTGTAGAAACAGACCGGTGAGGAAATAGCTGAAGCCGCCGTTGCATCCGCCCAACTGGAAGGACGCCTGCGCCGTGTCGCGCTGCCCGCCCAGAATGCTGAGATTGTTGTTGCCGCCGTCGCAGCCCTGCTTGGTGCGAATGTCGATAACGCCTGAGGTGCGGTATCCGTATCGGGCCGGCAAAACTCCATCCATCAGGCTCACGCTCTTTACGAAATAGGAGTTCAGCAGCTGCGTGAATGTGGGATCGGTGTTGATGTCCAGCGGCAGCAGGACTCCATTCATCTGGTACTGGATACCCATGTGCTCGCCGCGGATGTGAATCTCCTGGTTCTGATCAAGCGCCACGCCAGGCATCTGCAGCATCACCTGATTGAGCGGCGTGGCCTCGCCAGTGGGAAGATTGTTAACGTCCCTGGCGGTCAGCGTGTACTTGTTTGTGCCCGTTTGCGATAGCCCGTTTTGCGCCCGAATTCTCCCAGCCTTGACCGCAAGGGTGAGCGGCTGTTCGGATTCAAGCGCAATCTCGACGCTTGCGGCATCGGCCGGCGGAATCCGAATGATTTTGACCGCCGGTTTGTATCCTCTTTTGGAGACGCTCAGCGCGTAGATGCCGGGTCGCGCCTGCTTCAGCCGAAAGAATCCGTGAATATCGCTGGTGGCACTGAAAATTATCTTTCGATCCTGGGATTCCAGTTTGATCGCGGCCCCGGCAAGCGGACGGCCAAGAGCGTCTTTGACCGAGCCGGCCAGTGTTGGCGCGATACGGGACGTTTGGCCCGCTTCCGCAGCGATGGCGATCATCGCCCAGAAAAACGCCAGCACCCCGACCACAGAAAATCGCAAGCGACCCTCAAGCGCGCGCTGCCGCGGCTGCGGGCCTGAAAATCCGGTCATCAGGGCAAACCTCCCCTCCGGTCATCAGGGCAGAACTTCCCCTCTGCGCGGTCGGGCGAACCAACCCGCGACGGGTTCCCGGCCGCCGGAAGGCATACTTCAACCTCGGCCGGGATCGGCCCGGATTCGAAATTTCAGGTACGACGATTACGCGAAGCAGGGAGGGGGGCGCGTAGCCTGCGGCGGGTAGCTCAACGCGCAGTTGACGAAGCAAATATCTGGCGGAGCGATTTTCTCACGACCATCGAAACGCGCCGCCAGACTTATACCTACGAACCGGCTTTCGAAATGCCAGTGCCCGCACTCGTTGGCATATGAATCAACCAGCGCGGGCTGGTGCCCATCCGCGTCGTAAACGTGATCTCCATGGTGGCCGCGATTATCCGGTCCATCCTGGTGATGGTGGCCGGAGCCGTGCGAGTGCGACCCATGTTCATGAAGGTCACGATGCACGTGCGGACGATTTCCGCCTTTATGGCGATGGTAGATCACGGCACTAAGAGCAAATTACATCCCGCTGCGCCGGAGGGGAATGAAATGGTTCGACAATGATACGGTTGGCCGCGGCAAATCCCATGGGCATTTGCGTCAAATACTGAACCCGCGAGCATCCCCGCGCTACGCCGGTTGGCTGGCCGAACATGTTTCATCTGCGCTTGACGCCGAGCGGTGCGTCATGGGTCAACCTGGCGCAACCCCTTCTCTGGACCAGGACCGTTCCATTCCGGCCTGCTTTCGCGCCCACGCGGGCATTGTGGAAACTCAAGCGCCGGCGTTTGCCCGCCATCAGCGGATGCCGGGGTGAAATGGCGGCCGGTGGCGCCGGGACGCCCCACTCTCGCCATCTTTCCACTGGAGGAAATCGCAGTTGCGCGATGGGGGAAGCGGGCGAGCATGCCCACCGGCCGTCAGATTGTCATTTGGCCAGACTCCAGTGGAAGATTTTTCCCTCGGTGCCGTCGTTCCATTTGACCGGCTCGAACACCAACCTGACCGGCAGGTCCAGCTTCAACTGCGACGCGTCGCCGCCGGGGATATCCGCGACTATTATCGGACCTTCTTCCAGCTCCGCCAGCACGACCAGGTTGGGCGGCGGGATCTCCGGGAAGTACTGGCGGTAGAAGACGCACCACGACATGACGCGGCCGCGGCCGCTCATCAGGTCCCATTTGCAGTTTTCCGACAGACAGCGGGGACAGACTCCGGCCGGCGGATAGCGCACGAAACCGCATTCGCTGCAGCGCTGGAGCCGGAACTCTCCCTTATCCACCGCCTCCCACAGAGGGCCGTCGAACATCCCGCGCGCCGGCGCCGGACGAACCTTGATTTCGCTCATGACATTCTCCCGTAAATCACCGAACCGGCCTTGGCGTTCTGGTTGAGCATGAAATGACAGTAGCGGGCGTTGGGAACCTGGCGCGGTCCGGCCTCGCCGCGCAACTGCCGCACCATCTCGGCCTGTGCGTTCCATCCGTGCATATAGGCTTCGGAAAGCATCCCGCCCGACGTATTGACCGGGAATTTGCCGCCCGGCCCGATGCCTTTGGTTCGGATGAACTCCGCCGCGCGCCCCTCCTGGCAGTAGCCGCAGTTCTCGAGCATGTAGAACAGCTCGCCGCTGAAATTGTCGTAGTAATAAAAGGCGCTGATATCCTCCGGTCCAACGCCCGCCATCTGGTACGCCTCCTGCGCCGCGCGCGTCATCTGTTTGCGGCTGAAGTTGAGCTTGGGCCGGAACTGCGCCATGTCGGCGTTATCCTCGCCGAAGCCGACGCCCTTGACCACGATCGGCGGATGGTTCTTCAGCCGTTTGGCGCGATCGAGGCTGGTCACGATCAGGGTCACGCCGCCGTCGTTGATGAGGCAGTAATCGAGCAGGCGCAGCGGCGCGGCCACGAAGGGCGAGCGCAGATAATCCTCCAGCGTGATTGGATTGCGCATGATGGCGCGCGGATTTAGGCTGGCCCACGCGCGCTGCGCAATCGGCACCATGCCGATTTCCTCGTGTTTGAGTCCGTATTTTTCCATGTAGCGCTGCACGACCACGGAATCGAACGCGCCCTGCGAGGTAAAGCCCCAGGGCCGGTACCAGTAGTAATGCAGCACCGCCTCGCTGGCGACCGCGTTGGGCCCGCCGAACTGGCGCCCCGAGGAGCGGTAGGCGTTGCCGTAGATGATCGCGACGCATTCGGCGCGGCCGCTGGAGATCGCGTCGATCGCCAGCGTCATCGCTTCATGCACCCAGAATGCGCCCCAACTGAACTGCAGGTCCAGGCCGAGGACTTCCTCCACCCGCATCCACGGCACCAGCGCCGCGACCATCCCGTCGATATCGCTGGCTTTCAGTCCGGCATCTTCGAGCGCCAGCTTGAGGCCCTTGGCGGCGTAGCCGAACATGTCGGTGGTGGGCGGTTTGCGGGCGCGGGCGGCGGCGTAGTCGGCGCCGAAATCGGTCTCGCCGATTCCGACAATCGCGGCTACGTCAGTGCCGGTTTTCAACAGCTTTGGATCGTAGGCCATAAAGGCTCTCCTTCGGGGTCTGTGTATCTGTGCGGCGCATGCGCGGTCAAGCCGCTCAGCCGGAGGCTGCTGAAGGGCCGCGCCGGCGGTTTCGCCGGGTACGCTGGAAAGCTGCGGGAATCGATCCGCGGCGGCAAATTTTGGGCAAAGATTTCGATAGTCCGGCCACAAATTTGATAGACCCGGGTGGCTCCCCGTTGGCCATATTTCTATGGTTTTTTACGGAGGATGCCAACGATGAAAAGGTTGCTCTGGTGGCGGGGCCGCGGCGCAATCCCGGCCCTTTTCGTGATCGCTTTGGTTGGGGCCGGCGGGCGCGTGCACGCGCAGCAGTTCGATCTGAACGCATACAAGGCGCTGGTTGACGCCGACAGTCCCGACACCGTGCCGGCCGGAACGGTTATTACGGTAAACAACTGGCAGAAGTACCGCAATTTCTTCGGTATCGGCGAACAGGCGCTATTCAGCGGAAAATATCAATACCATGTCGGCGACGGACCCGACTACGCGGTCAAGGTGGGCCCTGCAACGCATTTCAAGGAGCCCAGCCAGCTGCGCGCGGACACCGAGAAGTATGGATCGCAGACGCGGCTGGAGCCGACCCCCGGCGGTTCGTACACGATCAAAAACTGGGTATCCGGATGGCCCTTTCCCAATCCGCAGGAACCGCAGCGCGCCTACAAGGTTTACTTCGACGGCTGGGGCTCATACATCCCGGAAATTTATTTCTTCAAATCGGGGTCACCCAATGGCGATCGCTATTTCAACCATTACTCGACCTATGTCGATCTCGCCAATTACCGCCTGACCCATCGCAGCGACCCGGGAATTCCGATCAACTTTCCCGACAACCAGGGTGTGCTGCTGTCGCAGTACATTTTCGTGACCGCTCCGGAACAGTCCAAATACACCACCTCGCTGACCATCCAGTATGACGACCCGAACAGGCTCAACGACGTTTACGTATTTCTGCCTTCCCTTCGCCGCGCGCTGCGGCTTTCTTCGGCTGCCCGATGCTCCCCCATCCTGGGCAGCGACTATCTGAACGACGACAACACCAATGGACTGAGCCTGGTGGTGTCGAACTTTCATATGGAATACCTGGGAACCAAGAAGATCCTCGCCATCGTCAACGGCAGGCCGGGGGTGGACGCCACCTGGGCCTCGGCCAACGCGACGATTACCCAGCATGCGCCGCTGGGGGGCTGGCCGGTGAGCAGTCTGCTGGGCGATTGGGAGGTGCGCAAAGTGCACGTTATCCGGATCACGCCGATACCGGAACTGGCCGGGCACAGCTACTGCTACTCCAACGCGGTCATCTACCTCGATACTGAATTCTATCTGCCGCTGACGCGCGAGACTTATGACGTAGGCGGCAAACTGTGGAAGGTTCAGGTTATCCCCTACATTCCGACTAAAGTTTTCGACGGCTTCATGCCGCTTAACTCGTATTCCAGCGACGGCTCGATTATCGATCTCCAGAATCTGCATTATTCGGTATCCGCTTTGTACGAGAAGTCGATGGGACTGGACCATGTGCCGAAAAAGTATCAGGACATCGGGGTAAAGGCCTTTCCCAAGGGCCTGTCGCAGATCATGCAGTAGATTTACGGTCCCGGGCCTTGACGGCCGGGCTACCGGTGCTGTTAAACACAATGGAGGATTCGGAAATGGCCAACTTGCGATTTTTCTCCGCCGATTCGCATCTGATGGAACCAGGCGATCTGTGGGAGAAACGGCTCGACCAGAAATTTCGCGACAGCTCTCCGCGCGTGGTGCCCAACCCGCGCGGCGGATTCCTGTTCACCGCGCCTGAGATCAGCCCATTCCCGGTCTCGGCCGGCTTCGGCGCCGGGCACAGTCCGGACGAGATGCTGGAGTTCCGCAAGAAGGGTTACGAGGCTTGCCGGCCCAGCGGATGGGATCCGGTTGAACGTTTGAAGGACCAGGACATCGACGGCGTTGCAGGCGAAGTTCTCTATCCCACCCTGGGGATGCCGCTGTTTCAGCTGCAGGACGCGGAGCTGCAACTGGCCTGCTTCAAGGTATTCAACGACTTCAGCGCCGAATTCTGTTCGCACGACCGCAAGCGGCTGATCGGCGCCGCGCTGATTCCGCTGGCCGACGTCAACGAGGGTATCAAGGAGCTGCAGCGCGCGGCCAGAATCGGCCTGCGCGGCGCGATGATCTCGGGCAGCCCCGCCATTCCCTACTACGACGCGCGCTACGATCCGTTCTGGGCGGCGGCCTCGGAGGTGGGACTGCCGCTCTCGCTGCACGTCATCACAGGTTCGAACAGGTCCAGCACCGGCGCGATGTCCGGGATGGGTGAGGCGGCGGCGCGCGCGGTGGGCGCCGAGTTCTACATGTCGATGGTA
This sequence comes from Pseudomonadota bacterium, assembly GCA_021324455.1. GTDB lineage: Bacteria > Desulfobacterota > Binatia > Binatales > Binataceae > JAJPJA01. The sequence goes on from JAJPJA010000118.1 coordinate 68,007, forward strand.
TTCGAGGTGCAGCGCTCGGTGGTGCATCTGGTCTCGGGCCGCGTGCTCGAACGCTTCCCAAGGCTGAAGTTCGTTTCGGCCGAAAATGACGTGGGCTGGATCCCGCATTTCATGTTCCGCATGGACCACGCCTACGAGAAGCTGACTCCGCCCACGGAGCGGATGATTCCCAAGCTGCCCAGCGAATACATCAAGCGGCAGATTTTCGCCACTTTCCTCGAAGATCCCGTCGCACCGGTGGCGGTCAAGCTGTTCGGCGAGGATAACTACCTCTGGGGCAGCGACTTTCCGCATACGGACTCGACCTGGCCCAAATCGCGCGAGACCATCGAGCGGGTCTTTGCCGGGGTCGATCCCGACATCACCGACAAGATCCTCTATCGCAACGCGGCCCGGGTTTACGGGCTGGATCTCTGACCCACTACCGCTGGGGAAAAAGACGGCAGGGGCGCCCAACGCGGCGCCCCGCTGTACTTCCGCTTCCAAATCGCGCCGGACCGATTATGTTTGATCGTGAGGCACCGGTCCGTGTGTGCCGCCAGGAGCGCGCATGAAGCGAAGCACGCAGAAAATCCTTACCACCCACACCGGCAGTCTGCCGCGTCCGGCCAGGCTGCTGGAGATGATGGTCTCCACCGAAATGAGCCGGCTCAAGGACGACCCCGGGTTCCGCGCGGCGGTGCATTCGGCGGTCGCCGAGATGGTGCGGCTGCAGACCGGCAACGGTATCGACGTCATCAACGACGGCGAGCAGAGCAAAGCCAACTACGGGATCTACATCAAGGAGCGCCTGACCGGATTCGGCGGCGTCGGCAAGCCGATGAGCTTCTCCGACCTGGAGCCGTATCCGGAATATTACGAGCGGGTGTTCCCCAGCGCGATGCGGATGCCGATGGGCGGATGCAACGGGCCGGTGTCTTACATCGGACAGGCGGAGGTCGACCGCGATATCGCCAATTTCAAGGCCGCCGCTGCGGACGTGCGCTACGAAGAGGCGTTCATGTCCGCAGCGTCGCCCGGGATCATCGCGCATTTTCTCGACAATGAATACTATCCCAGCGACCAGGACTACCTGATGGCGGTGGCGGACGCGATGAAGGTCGAATACGAACGCCTGCACGCGGCCGGGTTTATCGTCCAGGTCGATTGTCCGGACCTCGCCATGGCGCGATGCGAGAAGGGCTTCGCGCACGCCAGCCTGAGCGAATTTCAAAAGGCGGCCGAGTTGCACGTCGAAGCGCTCAACCGGGCTCTGGCCGGCATCCCGCCCCACGCGCTGCGGATGCATCTGTGCTGGGGCAATTACGAAGGGCCGCATCATCATGATGTCGAACTGAAGGACATCATCGATATCGTGCTAAAGGCGCGTCCGGCGGGAATCGTGCTGGAGGCGTGCAATCCGCGGCACGAGCATGAATGGAAAGTGTTCGAAGGCCGCAAGCTTCCCCCGGAAAAGGTGCTGATACCCGGCGTGATCGATACCGTAACCAATTTCGTCGAGCATCCCGAACTGGTGGCGCAGCGCATCGAGCGATGGGCGCGCGTGGTGGGCCGCGAAAACGTGATCGCAGGCACCGACTGCGGTTTTGCCAGCGGCGCCGCCTACCTGACGGTCTATCCCGATATCGCGTGGCTGAAGCTGCGCTCGCTGGTGGAAGGCGCGCGCATCGCCAGCTCCCGATTGTGGTGAGAGCTGACGCCTCACCCCGGAGCGGAGGTCAGGCCTAGTCCACCCGCACCATCAACTCCGTCAGCGCTCGATTGCGATGGCCGCCGCGATATTTGAAGGGAGCATCCGGGTTTGACAGCCGCATCTTCGGAAACGCCTTCAGCCATGACGCCAGCGCGACCTGGTTCTCCATCCTTGCCAGGTATGCCCCGAGGCAGAAGTGCAGGCCCAGGCCGAGTCCCAGATGCTCGTCGGTGTTGCGCGTGATGTCGTAGGTATCGGGATCGGGAAATTTCGCGGGGTCGCGGTTGGCTGCGGCCAGAATCACGAACAGCGGGCTGCCGCCCGCAATATCGGTCCCTTCGAAGTTGACGTCCTCCCCGGCGTAGCGCGTAATCAGAAGCACCGAGTTGTCAAAGCGCATGGTCTCTTCGACGGTGTTGTTGACCAATTCCGGGCGGCCGCGCAGCAATTCCAGCTGCTCCGGATGTGTCAGCAGGTTCTTGGCCACGTTCGCCAGCAGTCCGGCGGTGGTATCCTGACCCGCCAGCAGAACCAGCATCATCATGTTGACCGCGTCTTCGTAACTCATCTGGTCCTGGCGGTAAAAATCGATCATCTCACCGAGAAAATCCTCCTCGGGCGATTCCTTCAGACGGCGGTCGATCATCTCGGAAAAATACTTGCGCCATGACGCCTGCGCCTGCGAAAAACTCAGCGGCACCTTCTGACCCGGCTCGGTCGCTCCGATTGCGCTCAGCCCCCTGGCCCATCGCTGATACAGGTCGCGATGTTCCAGCGGCATATCCATCATCCAGCAGATGACATAGAGCGGGATGAGGTAGGCGAATTCGCTCACAAAATCGAACTCGCTCCTGCCGCGCAGTTTCTCGATGATGCCGTCCACGATTGATTGGGTCTGCCCGGTGTAGGAGCGAACGCTCTTGGGCGAGAAAGTCCGCTGCACCAGTTTGCGCAGGCGGCTGTGATCGGGTTCGTCGGCGAACGAAATCACCTTGGCGCCGCCGAATACATCCAACGCCGCGTTCACTTCGTCTTTGGGGATTTCGTTCTTGAAGTTGTCCACGTCCTTGAGTGCCTTGACCACGTGGTCGTAGCAGGCGATCAGAGTTGTGGTCTGGCCCAGGAAGATTTGTTTGGGCGGCCCATGCATCAGCGGTTTATAGAACGGAAACGGATCGGCGACGATCCGCGGATCGATGGGATTGAAGTCAACTGCATTGCTCATGGGATTGAGCTCCTGGCCGCGGTTGGGCTTTATCATCTGTTCCGATGGGCCAATGATGCACAGAATAGCGGGCGCTGAAAACCGTAATCTTTCGGATTCTTGCCGCGGCTTTAGAGATCTTGCCGCGAAATCGTGCGGCGAAAAAAAACGCTCCAATGCGCGATCAACCCCGGCCGCGGGCGAAACGGGCCAACCCACGCCCGCACCGCTCATCGGAAAGCCGGTCCGCTTGCGCGGATTCGAATGCCGCCGAAAGGATCGCCCAACAGCCTTATTTTTTGGCGTTGGCCTCCAGCGTAGCCGCCGCGGGCGGCAGGGCGTTGCCGGTTACGCGGTATTGCTCGTGCTGCTCGTTGGTGGTGCGGATCCCCTCTTCCAGCGCCGCCAGCTGCTCGTCGCGATGCTGCAGGTTGAAGTCGTAAACCGCGCGGCGGGTCGCGAACCCGCGGTTGAAATGCGGCATCACGTAGCGCGCGATCAGCTCGTAGCTGCGCTTGGTCTGCTCCCAGTCCGCCCAGTCGTTGGCCAGGATCAGATGCGCTCCGAACTCGCCGATCCGGTAGATGCGTTCGATATGGCGGATAGCGTCGTCAGGTGTTCCAATCGCCGCCAGTCCGTTATCGACCAGGAAGTTGGCCGGGTCCTGGATTCCCGGCGGCACGATCGCAAATGTCCCCGCCTCGGCCAGATAACGGCACCACGCGTCGAGCCCGAATTTGACGTTCTCGAAAGCCTTCTCGCGCGTCTCCGCGATGTGCATCAGCGAGCAGATCCGCAGGCGGCTGCGATCGACCTTCTGTCCCGTGCGCGCCGCCGTCTGCTCGGCCAGGCTCCAGTTGTCGAACAGCGCCTGCAGCGCGATGTCCGACGTGCCGCTGATCGACACCATCCCCAGCCCCCACGTTCCGGCCAGCAAACCCGCCACCGGCGTGCGCGAGGAACTGATCACGACTTCGAGATGCGGGTCGCTGTAGGGCGGCAGTTGCAGGCGCGCGTTGCGCAGCACGAACCAGTCGGTCTCGATCGTCACGGTTTCGCCGCGCAGCAGGCGCATGATGACTTCGACCGACTCGCGCACGCGGCGGCGCTGGTCGACGGTCCTGACGTTGAACATCATCGCGTCGCTGACCAGCGCGCCGGGCCCGACGCCGAGCATCGCGCGGCCGCGCGTCATGTGATCGAGCAGCGTCATGCGGTCGGCCACCATCATCGGCGAATGATAGGGCAGAGAGATTACGCCGGTGCCCAACTTGATGTACCTGGTGCGCTGTGCGGCGGCGCCGATGAAGATTTCGGGCGACGCGATAATCTCGAATCCGCCCGAATGATGCTCGCCGATCCAGGCTTCGTCGTAGCCCAGATGATCGAGCAGTTCGATCAACTCCATATCGCGATCGAGCGTGGTGGTGGGGTCTTCGATGATGGCGTGAAAAGGGGCAAGAAAAATTCCCGAGCGCAGCCGTTTCATTATCTTTTGTCCCGCCGCAGAATTAGTCGCTTAAGCCTACCGGTATCGCCCTTCCAAGTCATCCTGAATCAGCGCCCGCTCAACCCGATATAAACCGATTTGATCTCGGTATATTCCTCGATTCCCTGCAGGCCGCCCTCGCGTCCGAGTCCCGACCCCTTGAACCCGCCGAACGGCAGATTGGGCAGCGTGGCAAAGGTGTTGACGCCGATTTTGCCGGCGCGAAAGCCGCGCGCAAACCGCATCGCGCGCCCGAGGTCCCGCGTGCAGACCATCGCGGCCAGGCCATAGCTGGTGTCGTTGGCAAGGCGCAGGGCGTCGGCTTCATCCTTGAACGGGATCATCGCCAGCACCGGCCCGAAGATTTCCTCGCGCGCGATCGTCATGTCGTTGCGCACGCCGGCAAACAGCGTCGGATTGACGTAGTTGCCCCGGGCCAGCTCGGCGTTTTTGGGCCGGTCGCCGCCAATCACCAGCCGCGCCCCTTCTTCGGCGCCGCGGCTGATGTAACCCATGATGCGGTCGAGCTGTTTTTCGTTGATGATCGGCGCCGAGGTGGTGGACGGATCGAACGGGTCGCCGAATCTGACCGAATTCGCCCACGCGGCGGCTTTTTCCACGACCGCGTCATAGATCGATTCCTGGACCAGCGTACGCGTCAGACACGAGCATCCCTGGCCCGACAGCCCCGTGGATACACCGGCCATCGCCGCCGCCGCGGCCATATTCAGGTCGGGAGCGTCATCGAAGATGACCTGCGGGCTCTTGCCGCCCAGTTCCAGCGCAACGCGTTTGATGCCTTTTCCCGAGACTTCGATTATATGCTCGCCGACCCGGCGGCTGCCGGTGAAATGGATCTTGTCCACCAGCGGATGCGAGATGAGCGCCTCGCCAACCACTGGACCGGTTCCAGGCACCAGGTTGAACACGCCTTTGGGAAGGCCGGCTTCCTCCAGCAGTTGAGTGAGCCGGATCACCGTCAGGCTGGCGTATTCGGACGGTTTCATGACGATAGTGCATCCCGCCGCCAGCGCGGGCGCGACCTTCTTGCAGAACAGGTTCAGCGGTGCGTTCCAGGGCAGGATCGCCGCCACCACGCCGACCGGCTCGCGCAGCGTCATCGCCATTACATCGTCGGCGCCGCCGCTGTCGGGCAGCGTCTGTCCGCCGAGCTTGTCGATCCATCCCGCATAATGCTCGAAGGTGTCGGCGAAGTATTCGGGTCCGAGCGGATAGGCCGCATGCGACGAGACCGGCAGTCCATTGTCGAGGGTTTGCAGATGATTGAGTTCGGCCGCGTGGGCGCGGGCAAGGCCGGCAATCCTGTCCAAAACGCGTTTGCGGTCTCGCGCCTTCATCCTGGGCCACGGGCCTGCTTCGAACGCGTCGCGGGCCGCGCGCACCGCCCGATCCACGTCCTCGGCGCCGGCGACGGCGAAACGCACCACGGTTTCATGAGTGGCCGGATGGATATGTGCCCAGCTTTCGCCGCCGCGCGGCTCAATCCAGCGCCCGTCCACATACAGGTTGGGACAATCCTTTACGCCAAGTTGGTCGCGATGGGGCAGAACGCTGAAGGCCATTTTTCGATCCTCCCGATTAAGACGAAGCGCTAGCTTGTGCCGCGCTTTGCGCGGCGAGTTCGCGACTTAGACTACTTCAATGCCGCGGAGCGGCGCTAATGTCTTTGCCGCTGGCGGTAGGCGGCCGGCGTGGTGCCGACCAGCTTGTGGAACACGGCGGTGAAATGGCTCTGGCTTTCGAAGCCGAGATTGGCCGAGATTTCCGACAACGGGGTGGCCGTCGCCTCCAGCATCGTGCGAGCCCGCGCGACGCGTTTGCGCAGCACGAACTGATGCGGCGGCAGGCCCATCGCTTCTTTAAACACGCGCGCAAAGCGGCATGGACTCATCTCGACCACCGCCCCCAACTCGGCCATCGAGAGGTCCGCCGCCAGATTCTCGTCGATATAGTCGAGTACCACGCGCAGGCGGCGCGATCCGATCGCGCCCGCGCGCAACTCGCACAGCGGGCCGCGCTCGGAATAATGCGCCAGCAGATGAGTCATCAAGGCCGTGGACAGCGATTCGCCGAACAGGCGGCCGCCAGGATATCCCTGCTCAATCTCGGCGCTGAGCGCCATCCCGATGTGAAAGAACTGCGGATCGCGCACCGAGTAGCAGTTGCGCAGACGGCCGGTACCCGGATCGAGCAGATCGCCGGCGCATTGCGCCAGCATCCAGGAGCGCAGGCTGAGAAAAATGCTGGTCTGACGGCCGATTACATGCATCGAGGGGACGGGTCCGGGGCCCAGCACGCAGACCTGTCCGGGACTCATCGGCAGACGCTCCTTTCTGCCGTTGCGCCGGACTTCGAGTTCGCCCGCGCCTTCGACGGTGATGGTGACGAACGGTTCGAGCAGCATCACCTCGGGCGCTTTGAAGGGCGGCAGGCGATGGCGTTCCAGGCGGATTCCGCTCCACGGCGCCTGGCTGCTGGAGACCTGGGGCGCGGCCGGAAACGCCTCACGCGTGCGGCCGTCACGACAGTCGATGAGACGGATGCGATCGTCCACAGTCGTTCCCCTCGCGCCCGTGGTTTATAACTACTCGAAAAACGCCATCCTATGCCCCGCGGTCCATCCGCCGTCCACCACCAGGGTGTGGCCGGTGATAAAACTGGCGTCGTCGCTGCACAGGAACAGCGCAGCTTTCGCAATCTCTTCGGGCTGCGCCTGCCGCTTGATCAGGCTATGGGTCAAGGCGAGTTGTCCCATCTTCGCCAACTGCTCGGGCGGGATACGGTCGATTATACCCTTGGCGATGTTGGTTTGAACACCGCCGGGGCAGATACAGTTGGCGCGCACGTTATAGTGCGCGTAATCCATCGCGATCGACTTCATCAGGTTGATGACGCCGGCTTTGGCCGCGCCGTAATGCGGCTCGCCGTTATGCCCCTCCAGCCCCGCAATCGACCCGGTGGCGAGAATCACCCCGCCATGTTTCATCATCTCGGCCAGCGCGTACTTGCATCCGAGGAACACACCCTTGAGATTGATCGCCAGCATCCGATCCCATTCCTCCTCGGTCATGCTATGCACCTGGGCGGGGAAGAAGATGCCGGCGTTGTTGTAGATGATATCCAGGGTGCCGAATCGTTTGACGGTTTCCGCCACCATCGCCTGCGCATCGCGCGCTTTGGAAACGTCGGTTTTGAACGCAAACGCCTGGCCGCCGGCTTTGGCGATCTCGGCCGCGGCCGACTTGGCGCCGTCCTCGTCAACGTCGACGGCCGCGACCCTGGCGCCTTCCTGCGCGAACAGGATGGCGGTAGCGCGGCCGATTCCCGAGCCCGCACCGGTTATGATGGCGGCTTTGCCGTCCAGCTTGCCCATGATTCTCCTCCATGCGGAAATACAACGAAACGCTGAGCGCGCCGCGTTTACTTCCCGTTACACTTGATTAACCGCCCCGGTCAATCAGAGACTGGCGCGGCAAGTGTCAGGAACTTGACGCCGGAAGGCTTGAGATAAGGGCCCGGGAAGCGCAGTAATCAGACACGACGCTATCGTGCAGATCTCCGGGTCGGCGAAAATATGGGCATAACTACAATCGGCTCCGGTTTCCACAGCGTGAATTACGTTGTAAGCGACGCCAAACGGGCGGCGGAGCGCTTCTCCTCGCTGGTGCCCGGAACTGCGTTTGCGGCCGGGACCGTCAGGATGAATCCGATCGACCGCGGCGGATTGGCAGTTGAATTGGACGCCGCGATTGCGCATCTGGGCCCGCGCGGCGAGTACGAGGTGCGGATGTTGCACCCGCTCGGCCGCGACCCGATGTTCCATCGTGCGCTTGCCGCACGCGGACCCGGACTGCATCACGTCGGCTTCCGCGTCGCTGACCTGCACTGCGCGGCGCAGCGAATGGCGCGCTGCGCGGCGCTGGCGGCGGAACTGCGCGATGAAGCCGGAGGGCGCCATCTCTTTTATACATGCGATCCAATTGGCGGCCTGATCGAATTGAGCGAAAGCGGCGCCGACAGCGCATTTGACGCGGCCGCTGCGGATTCGCTGGCCCCGTATTTCACCCAGATAGCGTACGTGGTCAACGATATCGCGGCGGCGCGCCGATGGATCGAACAGGCGCTTGGATGCGAAGTCGCCGCCGCCCGCGATATCGTGCAGGGACCGGCGTGGAATCTGCACTTCCGCGGCCAACCGGTGCCGTATGATTTCGGTCTGAAAATGGTGATCGGAAAGCTTGGTCCCGCCGGCGAGGGTCAGATCGAGCTGCTCGAACCGCAGCGCAACGAAAACGTACTGGCCGAGTTCCTGAACACGCACGGGCCCGGACTCAACCATATCGCCTTCGCGGTGCCGGATTATTACAGGCTGACGCGGGCGCTGCGCTCCACCGGTGTGCCGCCGCTTAAGGAGATTCATGTGCCGGGTACCGTGCATTCCAGCTATTTCGACTGCACCGGCGAAGAACTCAGTACGATCGAAGTGTTCGAAACGGGGGCCAACGCCTGACGCAATTGACCCGTGGATCGAATCCTGCGACGCTCAAAAAGTCCAGCTCAATTTTGGCGGGAGGACTGATGCCGGTACCTGTCTACAGACGCCGAATTCGTATCGTTACCGCTGCCGGCCGGGCGCGCGCCGATATCGAGGACGACGCCCATCGCTACGGCGTCGCGCTGCTGCATGACGGCAGCAAGGTGACCGCAATCCGGGGCGAGGGCCTGCGCACGCCATGGACATTATGCATCGACGCCGCGAAGCTGGTGGAGCGGCTGATCGGGATGCCGCTGACGTCAGACCCGGCCGCGATTTACAAGTACACCGACGGCCGTTTCCAATGCACCCACGCCTTTGACGTGGCGGGTCTGGCGATCGCGCATGCCTTCCGCGGCACCCCGCGCCGTCAGTACGATATAGACGTTCCCTATCCGGTGCTGGAGCCCAACGCGCGCAAGACCCTGACCCTGCTGCGCGACGGCGAGTTGGCGCTGCAATGGACCGTCGAAGCCGGCAACATCATTTCGCCCGCGCCGTACGCCGGACACAGTCTCGCCGACGTGGTGCGCTGGGCCAAAAAGAATCTGACCAATCCCGACGACTACGAGGCGGTGGTAGTCGCGCGCCGCGCCACCCACATATCGGGAGTGAAGACGCAGGACCTCGACAGCCGCATATCGGCCGCGGTCGGCGGACAGTCGATGGGCCGATGCTGGGTGTTTCAGCCGGAACGGGCGGCGGCGGCGTGGAGAATCAAGGGGAATACGCGCGACTTCACACCCAGCGCGCAACCGATGCTCTCGGATCTGGAAACCATCGCGCCCGACGGACTCGGTCCGATGCCCGCGCCGGAAATTGTAAAGCCCGAAGTATAAATCGATGCGTTTCAACCATGCCGCTGACGCGGTGAGGCAAAGAGGAGGTTCTGGCGATGGCTCTGTTTCTGGACACGATTTACTTCAATCGTCAGCCGGCCGACAAGGTCAAACAGGCGCTGGCCAACATCCATAAGACGCTCAGCAGCGGCGACGGGCTGCCCAAAGGCGTAACCGTCAAAGGGGGTCCGTGGTATTCAAACGAGGAGCTGAAGCTGGTGGTCGTGCTCGATATGCAGGATCACAGCCTGACCTACACCGCGTTCTCCAACGCAGTCACCGGCGGGATGGTCGAAAAGCGCAAGCTGGAACCGATCGTGGACTGGACCGCGGTGGAGGCGTTTATCAAGTCGTGAGCGCGCATCGCGTCCGCACTCATCCGCTCTTGCACGCGAGCGGGGGCCATACATGACCCGGGACGCGGTGACTACTTATGGAACGCGAGGGTAGAGGCTTCCGAGCGCCGATCGGGCGGCCCGGCCCGCCGCAGTGATAAGCGAAGCCGGGTGGGCCGCTGACCGTGAGAGGGGATAAGGCGGTCCGCCTGGATGATGCTGCGCAGGGTGGGGATGGCTTTCCGGGGTCCGCTCTATTTGGCCCGGAGATTTACTCCCCAGAGCGCGCGACTTGGATCAGCGTATCCTTGTTTTCATGGCGAAAGCTGACGCTCAAAACCCCTGACGCCTCGTTCCAATGCCATCCTGGCGGCGATGCGTCGAGCGGCGGCTCTTGCGCAAGAGCGCGAAGCGGCGCAGCGTTGCGGCTGACTTCGCTCGGTGCGGTCTGCTGATGAATTTTCAAGACCACGGTGCGGTGCGGGCGCAGAGCGGCAAACCCGCCGCGCGGCTGTCCGATTCTGAACGTCAGCGAATCGGTTGCGGCGCGCGTTTCAAGCCTGGTTTGCGCGAACTCGCCGCTGAGATATCCGGTCGTCTCGCCGTCATCCTCGTAAAGCACAAACTCGCGATCCGGGCCCGGATAAATCTCGATTGTCAACGGATCCAGCGGCCGCTCGCCGCTGTGCTGGAGTGCGGGGCCGGTCGGAACGATTGCGCCTTGCGCGATCAACAGCGGCACAACCTCAAGCGGCGCGGCAACCTCGACCCGGCACGGACCAAGGTGGACCTTTCCGCTTTCGAAATCGGTCCATCGCCCGGCCGGCAGATAGACATTCCGGCGAACCGCGCCCTGATCTAAAATTGGGGCGACCAGGATAGCGGGACCGAACATATACTGGTCGCACAAATCCACCACCTCCGGATCGCCGGGAAAAGCCAGCGCTAGCGGGCGCATCAGCGGAATCCCCTCGACGCACGCCTGGTGCGCGCAACTGTAGATATAGGGCAGGAGCCGATAGCGGAGCTCGAGGTATTTGCGGCAGATCTCCTCGCATCGCGGACCGAACTGCCACGGCTCGCGCAGTTCGGTCCGATCGCCATGCGGGCGGCATAAGGGGGAGAACGCGCCGAACTGGAACCATCGGATGTACAGTTCCTCGGTGCATTCGCCGCCGAAACCAAAGCCGCCGATATCGGTGCCCCAAAACGGTATCCCGCTCATCGCGGCGCTCAGTCCCACCGCGACCTGCTTGCGCAGCGACGCGAAGGTCATCGCCACGTCGCCCGACCACAGCGCGGCGCCGTAACGCTGCGAGCCGGGCCAGGCGGATCGGCTCAGGATGAAGACGCGGCGGCGCGGCGCGTAGCGCGCGTAGGCCTGCGCAATCGCCTGATGCATCCACAGGGCGTAGAGGTTATGCACCGCGGCGGCGGGTCCCGCGTGATGCGCCATGTCCTCGAAATGGCGGCTCGGCTCGTTAAGGTCGGTCCACCATCCGGCGATTCCCATCTCCAGCAGCGCGCGATGCTGCTCGGTCCACCATTGGCGCGCCGCGGGATTGGAAAAATCGAGCAGGGCGCAGCGTCCCGGCCAGAAATCGAACATATAGGGCGAGCCGTCATAATGTTTCGCCAGCAAGCGGCGGCCGCGCGCCTGGGCAAAGTTGGCGCTTTGATCGGTGATATACGGCTCCTCGATCGCCATCACGCGGAACCCCTGCTCCCCAAGGCGCGCAATCATATCGGCGGGGTCGGGCCATTGGGCGGAGGTAAACGCCAGATCGCCCATCTGCGCGAACCAGAACAGGTCAAGTATCAACGCGTCGCACGGCAGCCGCCGCTCGCGGAAGGTGCGCGCGATCTCCTCCAGCTCGGCGCGATTGCGATAGCCGTAGCGCGATTGCAGCAGCCCGAACACCCATCGCGGCGGATGAGGCGGAAACCCGGTCAGTTCCATGTAGGTGCGCAGCAGCCCGGGCATCGCGCGGCCGTAAAAGAAGTAGTATTGCAGCGGCCCGCCGCGGGCGGAGTAAGAGAAAATGCGCGGCTCGGCGCTTCCGAAGTCCCACGCTGCGCGGTAGGGATTATCTACTAATAGTCCATACCCGCGCGGATTGACAAATACCGGCATCACTGTCACGGCGGGCGGCGTATGCTCATGCCAGATGTCGCGCCGATGACCCCGATGGTCCAGGCCGAGCCGCTCCGCCGCCTGATCGGGCTGGCCCAGACCGTAGAAATGATCGGCAGCATCAAGCCGGTAGCGCAGCGCGTATTCCCAGTAGGACCACGAAAGGCCGCCCTGCGCAACTTCTTCCAGCAGCACCGTGCCCCCGCTCGAATAGCGCAGGTGAAACGGATCGCGCGCGGCTTCGATGGTCAAATCGGCGCAGCGTACGCGTATCCCATCGCCGCTGGCGGCCAGATCGGTGAACTCCGCCGGCGGCCACCGCGTGCGGATTACGGCGTACGCCTCTTGCGGAGCCTTCTTATGCAGCCGCCAATGGGTCGGGAGCCAGGTATGCCGGATGATGTTGGGTCCCAGCGGTGTCAGCGCCAGATCGGAGCCGTCGAAGCTGAACACGAGGTCGCTGCCGCGCCGGCTGACGCCGCGCAAACGCCCCAGTCTGCCGCTCGTGATTGACACGACGGCTTACGGATCTCCGGTCGCCGCCAGCGCGACATCGCCGCCCTCATCGCGGGCAATCTCGGCCAGCGTGCGCCCGGATACCGCCGACAGCGGCTCCGCCAGCGTGATGTCGGCGTCGCCGGCGTAAGCGTCGCGATGCTTAATCAGCAGCCATGACGGGCGGCCGCGGCCCAAACCGCGCGTGCGCACCAGCACCCAGGAGCCCTTCAGCTTCCTGCCGCGCAGCGTGAACTTCAGCTCGCCCCTGCGCAGCGCCTGGTCAACGTCGGGGACCTCGGGCGTCCACGTTCCCTTGTCCCACACCATCACGGTGCCGCCGCCGTATTCGCCTTTGGGAATCACGCCTTCGAAATCGGCATAGTCGATCGGATGGTCCTCGACCTGCGTGGCCAGCCGCTTTACGGAAGGGGAAATCGATGGCCCCTTGGGCACCGCCCACGACAGCAGCACTCCGTTCCATTCGAGGCGGAAGTCGTAATGCAGATGGGACGCGCGATGCTTCTGGATCACGTAGCGCAGCGCCCTGCCCGTGCGTTTGCGCCCAGCGGCGTCGCCCGCGGGTTCGCTGGTTACGTCGAAGCGGCGCTTCCTGCGATAGTCTTCCAACGCCATCGATGCACCGTCGGATCGTTTCTATTGTCGCACAACGCCGCGGGGATCAGCGACGATCTTGCCGCTCTCAGCCCGCCAGCAGTCCTTTGCCGGGCACGTAGTTGACCTCGACGCGGACGCCGTCGGGATCCTCGAACAGGGTCGAGAAATAACCGGGCGCCCAATGCCCCTGCTGCGGCGCGCGGATAATATTCGCGCCCAGTTCCCGCGCCATCGCGTAAACCGCGCTCACGTCCTCGGCCGACCGCGCACGGAAGCATACGTGATGCAGCCCCGGACGGGTCTGGTCGAAGTGCAGGCCGCGATGCTCGCGGGCGGCGCGCCGCACGGCAAAGCCGGTCCGTGCACCGATACAGTAAAAGTAATCGTCGGTGTCATAGACCACGTGCCGCAGTCCCATAAAGGGAAGCAGGCGGCGATAGAAGGCGACGCATTGCTCGAAGTTGCTGACCGTGACATCGACGTGGGCTATCCCGTTTACTTCCATCCAACCGCCTCCTGGACGCACCATGAAAAAGGACCGCCCGGACGCCGGGCGGCCCTCTTACCAGGCATCACGATGTTATTGTATCAAGCCGCCTTTGAATTCCACGCGCGCAGCGGTTCCAGCGACCCGACCGATTCCGGCTTCTGGCCGGGTGCGAGCTTGCGCTGGCCGGGCGTGACTTCGAAGGGCGACTTCAAATCCAGTTCCTTGCCCATCTCGCGGATAGCGGGAACCACTTCCTGTCCCAGCAGCTTCAGGTTGTTGAGCCGATCTTCGCGCGATATCGGGCCGTCATTCTGCCAGATCATGAAGATGCCCGGGCGCAGCACTTCGAGCAGCGTTCTGATCTTCGGCAGGACGCTTTTGGGCGTGCCGCAGATCATCTGGAACTGCTTCTCGGCGTCCTTGAATTCCTCGAAGATGTGCTGGCGGGTGGCTTCGACGTCGAGTTCGCGCTGCTGCCAACTGGCCGATCGATGCTCCACCTGGGCGCCGGAAATCCGCTCGCGGCTGCTGGTCTCCGCCGTCTCGCTCTTCTTTCCGGCCCACGGCGTGCTCGACTCGCCCTTCTTTTTGGGCGCGGTGAGCTGCTTGGCGATGCGCCGCGTCGCCATCTTGGAGTTGTATCCCGGCGGAAAGGACCAATGCGGCTGGGCGAAGAGGCTGTAGCCGATGCCGGCGCCGCCGAACATATCCCACTTGGCGATTTCATGCGCCTTCTCGTCGGTCTCGGCGACGTAGATTTTCTGCAGATAGCCGAAGTTCTCGGTGCCAACCTGGTAGCCTTCGCGCGCCGCCGCGTCGCGATAGAAATCCCACAGCTCAACCGTCGGCTCCATGAAGGTCGCCAGCGCCACGTAGGGATAGCGATGCTTCGCGCACCATTCGACGGTTTCCGGACTCAGCAGACCGGGAATCCAGATCTGCGGATGCGGCTTCTGCAGCGGCAGCATCCACGGATTCACGTAGCGGTAGTGGAAATGCTTGCCTTCGTAGCGGAACGGTCCCGGCTGCGTCCACGCCTTGACGATTACCTCATGCGCCTCGTCGAAGTATTCGCGGTTGAACGCGGGGTTGGCGTTGCTGGCGAACTGCTCGCTGCCCGCGCCGCGCACCCATCCGCTGACCAGCCGGCCTCCGGAGATCAGGTCGATGGTAGCCAGTTCTTCAGCCAAACGCAGCGGATTGCCGACGATCGGCAGCGGATTGCCGAGCAGGACGATCTTGGCCTTGTTGGTGATGCGGGCCAGGATCGACGCCTCGACGTTCATCACCGATCCCATGCAGAAGGCGTTGTCGTGATGTTCGTTGAGCATCAGGCCGTCGAAGCCCAGCTCCTCGGCCATCACGCGTTCGTCGAGATACTCGTTGAGGAAGCGCGCCGCGGTTTCGCGCTCGAACATCGAGTTGGGCAGGCCAAAAAAGCCGTTCTTGATGATCTCGTCGTTGTTGACGTAGCGATGGGGCCGCTCGGTGAAATAACCTACGTGCATAAATCAGCCTCCCGGTTGTGGCGCGCTCAACTCATACGCCGGTAGGCGAATTAAGCATACCTAATTCAAATTGTACAGCCGCGCGGGATTGTCCCACATGATCTTGCGCTTGGTGCCGGCCGGCAGTTCCAGCGCCAGAATTTCGTCCAATGCGTGGATATAGCCCTTGCCCTCCATGTGGCCGAAATCGGTGGCGGTGACGATATTGTCGTCGCCGACCACGGCCGCGACCTGCGCGATTCCGGGATCGTCGGGGTCGGCCGCAATGAAGCATTGCTTCTGGAAGTATTCTACCGGCGACTTGCGCAGCCCATACACCTTGCCGCCCCGATTCGCCCCCTGCACGCCCGCCTGGATGCGCTCGAGCCAGAACGCCGGCCATCCCGCACCCGATTCCAGAAACACCACCTTGAGATCGGGAAAGCGCTCCAAAATGCCGCCGCCGATAAACGACAGGCACGCGATCATGTTGCCGATGGTGAACGCGCACAGGCCCCGGCCATCGCCCCATTGCGGGAAATAGTCGGTGCCCACCTGATGCAATGCGGTGCCGCCGGCCACATGCACCCCCATCGGTACGCCCAATTCCGACGCCGCCTGCCACAGCGGATCGTAGTACCGCTCGTGCAGCGCCACGTCGTTGACCGGTTCGGGATTGAAGGTGATGGCCTTGAAGCCCAGCTCGCGCACGCATCGGCGCGCCTCGTGCGCGGCTTCGACCGGGTCGCGCAAATCGACCGATCCGACCCCGATCAGGCGCGGGCCCGCCGCCTTGCAGAAGTCGAACAACCAGTTGTTATAGGCGCGCCGGTACGCCGCCGCAACTTCGGGGGTCAGACCCGGTACAGCGGTCGCGTACAATCCGATAGTGGGATAGAGCACCATGTAATCCATCCCGGTGCGATCGAGCGCGGTCTGGTAGCAATCGGGGCCGAATCCGCGCCGCATATACTCGCCGTATGCGTCTTCCAGCCCGGGCATCTGCACCAGCTCGGGCATCTGGAAGTTGGGCATCACGCTGCCGCCAATCTTGATCTTCAGGTAAAACCCGGGCGGATCGCCGCGGTACCCGACGGCGTGAATCGGCGCCCAGCGGCGGTACTTCTGCTCCAGATATTTTTCCCACATGTCGGGCGGCTCCAGAACGTGGGAATCGGCGTCGATGTAACGATGGCCCTTATACATGAGTTGCTCTCCGGATCGGGATGCTTATTGTTTTCTATTTTTCACGGAGACTGGCAACAGTAACAGGCCGGAGCAGTACCGCGTTTTTGAAGTTTGTACGTCAGCCGGCCGACCAGCCCGAATCCACCGGGAAAACCACTCCGGTTATCAGACGCGATTCATCCGAGGCCAGATAAATCGCCAGGTCGGCGACGTCGCGCGGTTCGCCGTAGCCCAGCAGATTGGAACCGCCGCTTGCCGCCATGAATTTCGGATCGTCGAAGAACTTCCTGATGCGTTCGGTCAGGATCACGGTGGGCGCGATCGCATTGGCCCGCACCTTATGCTCGGCGTAATCGACCGCCATCGCGCGCGTCAGCGACACCACGCCGCCCTTGGACGCCGAATAGGCGTGGCGGCCGTTCTTCGACCCGTACAGCGCCGCCACCGACGCGGTATTGATCACGGAACCGCCGCCGTTGCGAATCAACTCCGGTATCGCATACTTGCAGCCGAGAAAAGCCGTAAACAGGTTGACCCGCATCGCCCGCCACCATTCATCGAGCGACACCTTGTGCACCGGACCGTCGGCCGCCGACGAAGCGCCCGCGTTGTTATACATAATGTCGAGTTTGCCATAACGCTGGACCACGCTTTTGATCGCCTGCTCGACCGCCGCCGGTTCGGTCATGTCGGCATGGATGAAGCAGGCCTCGCCGCCCTGGTTTTTAATCATCGCGACGGTCTCTTCACCGCCTTCTTTGACCATATCGACTACGGCAATGCGCGCTCCCTGGCGGGCGAAACGCAGCGCGCCCTCGCGTCCGATACCGGATCCGGAACCGGTGATTATCGCGACTTTGCCCTGGAGTCTGTTCATGCTGGTCTCTCCGTCACAAAAGTTAAATCGCGGCGCGCTGCAATACTCCCTGAGCCTCAAGTGCGGCGATCCGCTCGTCGGAATAACCGAGATAGCCGCGCAGGACCTCGGCGTTATGCTCGCCCAAAAGCGGCGCCTGGAGTTCCAAATCATCGGGAAATTCCGAAAACCGGTACGCCGAACCTGGAATCTCCAAATCGCCGAGGATCCGATCTGAAATCCGGCGTATCGTGCGGCGCTCGCGCATGTGCGGATGGTTCATCGTCTCCTCGACCGACAGCACCGGCGCCGCCGGCACGCGATATTCCGACAGCCGCCGCAGCGCTTCGTCCTCGGATACCGACGCGAACCATCGCTCGAGAATTGCATAAAGCTCCGCCGCGTTTGCGGTGCGTTTGGGCACGCTGTCGAAGCGCGGGTCGGAAACCAGATCGCCGCGGCCCATCGCCCCGCACAGCCGCGCCCACAGGCGATTGTTCTGCGCCATTATACAGATGTAGTGGCGATCGGATTTGAATACTCCGATGGGCGGCAGATGCGCCGTGCGCGTGCCGTTGCGTACCGGCTTGAACGCGCCGCGCGTCGCGCTCACCATCTGCACCGCCAGATCGAAACATTGGAAGTACGAATCAAGCATCGAGATATCCAGATGCTGCCCCTTGCCGGTCCGCTCGCGGTACAGAAGCGCCGCGGTGACCGCGCCGACGCCGGTGATCGCCGCCAGCGAATCGCCCAGCGACAGCCCGGGCAGCACCGGCGGCCCGTCGGCGAATCCGTTCATGTTCAGCACGCCGGCATAGGACGCCGCGATAAAGTCAAACGCAACCCTGGAAGCCAGCGGTCCGGTCTGACCAAAGCCGGAAATCGAGCACATCACGATTGAAGGATTGATCGCCCTGATCGTTTTGTAGCCGAGGCCGAGGCGATCCATCACACCGGGCGAGAAGTTCTCGGCCAGCACGTCCACCCTGGCAATCAGCTCCCTGACCAGAGCCAGGCCGGCCGGGTTTTTCAGGTCGACGCATACGCTCTTCTTGCCGCGATTCTGCTGGATGTTATAGGCGCTGCGTCCGTCCTTCACCCAGGGCGTGTTGCGCGTCTTGTCGCCGCCGGGCGGCTCGATCTTGATCACCTCGGCGCCCATCTCGGCGAGGATTCGCGTCAGCATCGGGCCGGACAGGTACTCGGTGAGGTCCAGTACCTTAAAGTGGCTCAGCACGTGTTGTGGTTTTGGCCGCGCCATAAAAACCTCCGGACGCATCGAGGAAAGCGTAAGCTTCAAGGAGCGATTGCTGGTCACTGTATGTCATCAGTTCGGCCGCTTTGCAATTTGATCGGGCGCGGCCGGCGGCTGAACAGGTTGCGCGTTCGAAAAGTATTTCAGTAGCGCGCCCTGAATGTTTGAAAAAACGGTGCGCCGCCTTGAGTGACTCATGCTGCGGCGCGACGCGGCATGCACGCCGGTAAATGGACGCGTCTGGGTGGCGCAGCGCCGGGTTGACACCTCCGGCGTCGTCTATTTGGGAAAGGGCGAGCGGAAGGCGCGCGGCGCGTCGGCCAGCAGATTGATGAACTTGACCTCGGCGAAATCGTCGCTGATCTCGACCGCGGAAAACGCGGCGTTGTCCACGCGCAGCCGATGGAAGTGATGCAGGTCCAGTCCCATGTAATGGCACAGGACAGTGCGGATGATGTCGCCGTGGGAGACGAACAGGATACGCTTTCCGCGATGGGTTCTTATCGCGGCGTCGACCGCCGCGACCCCCCGCTCCTGCACCTGGCGGATGGTTTCGCCGCCGGGAGTCATGCTGTCCAGCGGCGCTTTTCTGTAATTGATGTAGCTGTCGTCCTTGACCAGCTGATAGTAGGTCTTGCCTTCCCACGCGCCGTAGCGGACTTCTTCCAGCCGATCATCGGTGAGGATTTCGATTCCGCCTACCGCGCGCGCGATGATTTCCGCCGATTGCGCCGCGCGGGCCAGCGGACTTGATACGATCAGGTCGGGCGCCAACTCGCGCGCCAGCGGCACCGCCATCTCAACCTGCGCGCGGCCGGCTTCATCCAAATCCACCGGCTGCCGTCCCATGACGCGGCCCTCGCGGTTCCAGGCGGTCTCGCCATGGCGCATCAGCAGCGCGATACCGCGTTCGCGCTTGCCGTCGCGCAAGCGTTCCGCCACCTGAAAAGGACCCAGCGCCATCCCGGCCCTCCCCTCACCTGCCCAACGCCAGCCGCATCGTGCTCAGTGCGCGGGCGCCGGTGCCGGTTGGGTGGGCACCGCGGCGTCGCCGTTGGCCGACGCACCGTTTGCCGCCAGTCCGCAGAACGCCTCGTAGTCGATCAGACGGGTCTGCGTCGGATGGTCGCCGCATACCGGGCATTCAGGGTCGCGCTTGATCCGCATCAGGCGGACGAAATCCCGGTCCGACAGCGTGTCGAAATACACCATCGTGCCGATCAACGGCTTGCCGACGCCGAGAACCAGTTTGATCGCCTCGAGCGCCTCGATCGATCCGATCAGGCCGGGCAGCACGCCGAGAACGCCGGCTTCGGCGCATGACGGCGCCATCCCCGGCGGGGGCGGCTCCGGATAGAGGCATCGGTAGCAGGGTCCGCCCTTGTCCGGGTAGAACACGGTCGCGTTGCCTTCGAACTGAAAGATCGCACCGTCAACCAGCGGCTTTTTGGCGAAAACGCAGGCGTCGTTGATCAGGTAGCGGGTGGGGAAGTTGTCCGAGCAGTTGACCACCACGTCGTAGCCGCTGATTACGTCCATCACGTTTTCGGAGCTCAGATGGACATTGTGCGCGACCACCTTCACGCCCGGATTGATCGCGTTAATGGTCTTTTGCGCCGACTCCGTCTTGAGCATCCCAACCCGATCGGTGGCATGGATGATCTGGCGCTGCAGGTTGGAGAGGTCGACCACGTCAAAATCGACAAAGCCGATGGTGCCGACGCCGGCCGCCGCCAGGTACATCCCGGAGGGCGAGCCCAGCGCGCCGGCGCCCAGCAGCAGCACCTTGGCGTCGAGCAATTTGGCCTGACCCTTTTCGCCGACCTCGGGAATCAGAAAATGGCGCGAGTAGCGGGTCAGCTCATCGGGCGTGAACTGGCGATCGGCCACCCATGGCAAACCTTTGTCTTTCCAGGCGTTGAAGCCGCCGTTGAGGTTGTAAAGATTTTCGTAACCCATCTCACGCAGGGTACGCGCCGCCAGCAGCGAGCGCGTGCCCGAAGCGCATTGCAGGATGACCGCAGCTTTGTGGTCGGGAACTTTTTCTTCTACGCGCAATTCCAGAAAGCCGCGCGGAATGAAAATCGCCTCGGGGATATGCCCCTGACGCCATTCCTCGCTCTCGCGCACGTCCACCACGACGGCGCCCTTCTTCATCATATCGCGCGCTTCTTCGGCGCCGATTTGCTTGATCGAAGCGCGAGCCTCATCAAGCAGGCTCTTCGATGATTTGGCCATGGCAATGACCTCCGCTGCAACCAGCTATTGTAGCGATAACCCCGCTGCGACGCGACGGCGCTGCCGGCGAGGCAAGCACAGAAGATTACCGATTTGCTTCAGCCGCCCAGCATCCGATGCGATTCCAGCAGGGCGCGCACGAATTCCAGCACCTGCTGCGCGTGGCCGCGCGGCTTGACCTGATCGAAGCGGCGGCGCACACGCAGGTCGCGGTCGAGCACGAAGGTGGTCCGCTGCGCGACGCCCTCGCGCAGCACGCCGAAGGTCCGCGCCATCTCGCCCCGGGCGTCGGAGAGTAAGGGAAACGGCAGCGCATGCTTCTCGGCAAATTTCGCATGCGACTCGACTGAATCCACGCTGACGCCGAGCACAATGCAGTCGATTGCCGCGAACTGATCGTGCAGATCGCGGAACTCCTTGCCTTCAACCGTGCATCCGGGCGTGTCGTCGGCCGGATAGAAGTAGAGCACCACCTGGCAGCCGCGGAAATCCCCCAGCCGCACCGGGGCGCCGCGCTGGTCGCGCAGTTCCATTTCGGCCGGAGCGGCGGCGCCTATATCGAGTCCCTCAAGAGGCGGCATGAGCCTGCTCTAGCGCCGCGGCGGCCTGCTTGCGCACGAACTTGATCGACGCGTTGTCGACGTTAATCGAGCACAGCGATCCGCACATGGTGCAGACGTTGGAACCGGCGGCTTCGCTTTCTTCCTTGTAGCGGCGCGCCTTGTCCGGATCCATCGCCATCGCGTACATCCCCTCCCAGTTAAGCGCCTTGCGGAAACGCGACATCTGGTCGTTCCACACCTTGGCCGCGCGCACGCCCTTGACCAAATCGCCCGAATGCGCGGCGATACGGGTGGCGATAACGCCCTCGCGCACGTCGTCCACGTCGGGCAGCCGCAGATGCTCCGCCGGGGTCACGTAGCACAGGAAGTCGGTGCCGGCGGCCGACGCGATCGCGCCGCCGATCGCACCCGTGATGTGGTCGTAGCCGGGCGCGACGTCGCAGGTCAGCGGCCCGAGGACGTAGAACGGGGCGCCGCCGCAGATGCGTTTCTCCAGCTTGACGTTGGCTTCGATCTGATCCAGCGGCACATGCCCCGGACCTTCGATCATCACCTGCACGCCCATCTGGCGCGCGCGCTGGGTCAGCTCGCCCAGCACCAGCAGCTCGGCGATCTGGCCGCGGTCGGTGGCGTCGCCGGTGGCGCCCGGACGCAAGCCGTCGCCGAGCGAAATCGTAACGTCATGCTCGCGCAGGATTTCGCAGACCTGGTCGAAATGCTCGAACAGCGGATTCTCGTTGCCGGTGCGCTCGATCCACGCCGCCAGCAGCGCGCCGCCGCGCGATACGATTCCCTCGATCCGCTCATGCCCGCGCAGCCGCCGCACGCTCTCGCGGGTAACGCCGCAATGCAGCGTCATGTAATCGACGCCCTGGCGCGCCTGGCGTTCGATAATCTGAAGAAAAAACTCCGCGCTCAGCTCCATGATCGAAGCTTCGGACGCAACCTGGTAAATCGGCACCGTTCCCAGCATCACCGGCGCGCGCGAGATCATCTCGGTGCGAATCTTGTCC
This sequence comes from Pseudomonadota bacterium, assembly GCA_021324455.1. Lineage (GTDB taxonomy): Bacteria > Desulfobacterota > Binatia > Binatales > Binataceae > JAJPJA01. The sequence continues at coordinate 90,462 of JAJPJA010000118.1, forward strand.
AGGTCGGTGCCGGTGGACAGATCCATCACCGAGTCCGCGCCGAAGCGTATCGCGGTGTAGAGCTTTTCGATCTCCTCTTCGAGCAACTGATGAAAGTTGGAAGCGCCCAGGTTGGCGTTGACCTTGGTGCGCAGGTTCTTGCCGATTCCGATGGCGCGAAACTGATGATGGTGGTTGTGCGGGATGACGGCCTCGCCGCTGGCTACCAGGTCGCGCACCTGCTCGGGCGCAAGCCCCTCGTCCTCCGCCACTTCGGCCATCTGCTGAGTGACTAGACCTTTGCGTGCAGCTTCGAGTTGAGTCATGGTCCTTCCTCAATTAGGCCGCACCGGACCGCAGGGCCGCGGCGCGGTTTTATTCCAAACCCTCGAACGGAATTCCATGCTTCTCGCACAGGGCGCGGAACTGACGCAGCATCCGTTCGCTGCGCGCCAGATGCGCGATCGCGAAGAAATCCGCGGCCGCCGCCGCGAACAGCGCGCCCGTGGCCCAATACATATGGCTTAGCGGGCTGCCTCCATGGATAACGCCGACACCTTTGCCATACGCGACGAACAACAACGCCAGCGAAATAATCGTCAACAGAATCGTGAATCTCGTCATTTGGGCGAACTGCCGTTGCCCCCGGGATGGCGTTTCAGGGCCGGTATCTCGCCCTGCTCGTCGTCCTGCGCCGCCCACGGCTGGGGCAGAACGCGGCTGGTATAGGTCTTAAGCTCCGGACGCTGCGGATTGTAAACCTGGCGATCCTGCTCCTGGTACCAGGCCAGCATCTCCTCCATGTTGCCCTCGCGCCCTTTAGTGGCCAGCACCTCGGAGCGATGCATCAGCAGGTCCTTGGTTTCCACGAAATCCCTGCGGTCAAAGCCCCAGATCCGCGGATGCACGTACGTGTCCATCCGGATCGCGTCGCACGGACACGCCTCGACGCACAAGCCGCAGTAGATGCATCGCAGCGTGTCGATCTCGTAGCGCATCGGATACTTCTCGATGTGCGGATCGGGATGCTCGCCGGCCTCGATGTAGATGCATTGGGCGGGGCAGGCGGTCGCGCACAGGAAGCAGGCGGTGCAGCGTACGGCGCCGTCGGGGCGCAGGGTCAGCCGATGGCTGCCGCGATAGCCCTCGGCGTAGCGCTTGCGTTCATCGGGATACTGCACGGTGGTGGCGGCGCGGCGGCTTTTGGCGAGGCCGAAAACGTGCGCTGTATGCAACACCAGGTTGCGCACGAAATGGTAGTTCGTGACCACCAGTCCCTTGAGAATTTCCGGCAGATAGATCCGTTCCGCCAGGCTCATTTCGCTGCGTCGCTTCATGCTGATTCCGCTACCCGATCCGCCCTGAAAATGGCTTGATGGCCGCGAATTCTTCGCAATCCAGAGTCTCGAGGCCAACTATAGGCGGGCCGAAGAATGACAGTCAAGCTGCATTCCCGGCCGCGTCCACCCCCGCGGCCACAAACTCCGCCCCGCTTTTATCGCCGCCCCACTTCAAATAATTAAGCCTGCGATGCAGCAGCGCAGTCCAGCCGCCGGCGTCCCGTCCCGCGACAACGCGGCGCAGCCGGTCCATTCCACCACCGCCTTTATCGCCAGCTTTCTGGGCTGGACGCTCGACGCCTTTGATTTTTTCGTGCTGGTGTTCGTGGTACCGGTCATTGCCCGGGAATTCCATCGCCCAATCAGCGACATCGCCTACACCATCACGCTGACGCTCATCATGCGTCCGGTCGGGGCCCTGCTGTTCGGTTGGATGGCGGACGTTTACGGCCGGCGTCTGCCGCTGCTGATCGACGTCGTGTTCTACTCGGTGGTCGAAGTGCTGAGCGGGATGGCGCCGAGTTATGGATGGTTCCTGTTTCTGCGCGCGCTGTATGGAATCGGGATGGGCGGCGAGTGGGGCGTCGGCGCCTCGCTGGCCATGGAAGCGGTATCTTCCAGACGGCGCGGACTGATGTCCGGTCTGCTGCAGGAGGGCTACGCGTTCGGCTACCTGCTGGCGGCGGCTGCGTTTTTCTTCATCTTTCCGCGTTTCGGATGGCGCGCGCTGTTCTACACCGGCGGCCTGCCCGCCCTGCTGACCCTGTTCATCCGCGCCAAGGTGCCGGAATCCAAAGCCTGGGAGCGGCGGCGCCCGCAGGCGCGCGAGATTGTTGAGGCGATTCGCGCCAATCTCGGCGGCTTCATCTATATGGTCGCATTGATGACCATGATGAACCTGATTTCGCACGGCACCCAGGACATGTATCCAACTTTTCTTGAACGCCAGCGCCATCTCGATCCGCACCTGGTCGCCTCGATGGCGATCATCTACAACATCGGCGCGATTGCCGGCGGGCTGTTGTTCGGCGAATTCTCCGACCGCTTCGGCCGCCGCCGCGCGATGGTAACGGCGGTGGTGATGGCGGCATTCGTGGTGCCGCTGTGGCTCTATCCGCATTCGCTGTGGATGCTCGCCGCGGGCGCCTTCCTGATGCAGTTCATGGTGCAGGGTGCGTGGGGCGTCATCCCCGCGCATCTGGTGGAGCTGTCGCCGCCGGCGGTGCGCGGATTGTTCCCCGGCCTCGCGTATCAGGTCGGCGTCCTGCTGGCTGCCAACGCCGCCTATGTCGAGGCTTTGATGGCGGTGCGGATGGGCTACGCCAACGCCCTGGGCATCGTCGCGTTGACCGTGCTCGCCGTGGGCGCGCTGGTCATCGCGCTGGGCCGCGAGCAGGCCGGAATCGACCTGCACGCGTGACCCCGCGCCGCCGCAGCCGGAACTTGAGGAGCGAAACCGTCCTTAATCACCATGGCGAGACAAGGGACAGGAAGGAGCAGGCTGTTTGGCATCCTCTCAAAACAGCCTGCTCAGCCGATGCCAGAGCGACAACTTATCCGTTCAAGGCATCGGAGCGTGATAGGAGCCGGCCTCGGGCGAATGCGGCGAGTTGGGCATTATACCCAGCGAGCGCAGGGCAGCGTCGAAATGCTGCGACGCTTCGGCATTCAAACCCCGCCGCAGAGCACCCTGACCCATCACCTCCTGTGCTTCGGCCGCCGCGGTATCCTGACCGCGCGCCTTGGCCAGCGCGATTTGCTGATCGACATACGCAGCCCTGACTTTGCCCTGGTGCGAGTCCGGATTCATTCCGACCGAGGCGGGTGGAAACTGCTCCGGATCGTTGGGGTTAACCTGCCAGCTTCTAGTCACGGTGCGGCTGGTGGTGGAAACCGCCGGGGCATATGCGTCCGGCGCCGTCGCGGTTGGGCCGTACGTGGTCGTGGTGGTTACGCTGTTCTGAGCAAGTCCAAGGGCCGGCGCGGCGACCGCCGCGGCCAGACCTAAGCCGGCCAGCCACTTTGTAGTTCTCAAACTTTTCATTCGCAATCTCCTTAGCCTCTTAAATCGGCGAGTCTCCAAGCCGAGCCGTCTCCTTCTTCCGCATTCCGCCTCAATGAAGTGGTCAGGAACTCAGTCCACCGCTCCACGCGCGGCGTGCGGTGACGAAGTTGACTGACCGGAGTTATCGCCGGTCCCGGGCGGCATCGCGCCGATCGAACGCAGCGCGGTCTGATAATGCTGAGCCGCCTCGTCAGTCATTCCCTTTTGCGCCGCGGCATCGCCCATCTGCGCCTGCATTTTCGCGGCGCTGACGTCTCTGCCCTGCGCCTGAGCCTGGTCGATTTTCCGGTGCACGTATCCGGAATTCATCATTTCGGACTGATCGTCAGTTCCGGCGCTGCCCGCAGGCTCATTCGCCGCGCTCCCGCCGCTGACGCTCGCGTCGCTGCCGGGAGCTCCGGGAGCAGCCTTTTCGCCGGGAACCGTGGGTGAGGCGGCAGCGGGCGCGATCGATGTCGTGCCGTTAAGGCCCGGTTCGGTCGCCTGACCCCAAACCAGCGGAGCGGCGGCTCCAAGCGCAAGCACGGCGGCGGCGGAAGCGGCGATATTGAAGAGCTTCATTCCAATGCACCTCCAAGAACGGTGAGTTCCGGAAGCTCTCAGAAGAAGCAACCGCTATGCCTGCCATCCTGCCGCGATTACCGCGAATATGGCCAGGAATGAGGCCGTGGATCGGGAGGAATTTTCAGCCGACCGCGCTTGAGAGCGGGATTGAAATCCGCCGCTCTTACCTGCCATGTATGAAATAGCAACTGTATTGCCGCATGCCGGCCAGCTCAGCAACAACGCCTGCTATTGCTGAGCTGTTCGCCTACATCGCCATCCCGCCGTTTACGCTGATGATTTGCCCGGTGACATAATCCGCATCGGGCGAGGCCAGGTACGCCACCGCCGCCGCGATATCTTCGGGCAGACCCTTGCGCCGCAGCGGCACGACGCGCATCAGACGATCCATGTAGCCTGGAATGCCGCCCGAGATGGCCTGGGACAACGGCGTATCGATCACCCCGGGCGCGACCGCGTTGACGTTGATCTGGTAGCGCGCCAGTTCCCGCGCCAGCGCCTTGGTGAACGACATCACCGCTCCCTTGCATCCTGAATACACCGCGTCGTTCACTCCGCCGGAGCGCCCGGCGTCGGATGCAATCGATATGATTTTGCTGCCGGGCCGAGTAAGCATTCGCGGTGCGAACGCCTTTACGCAGTTGAGCACGCCCCTGAAGTTGATATCTATCAACCGGTTCCACAACTCCTCGTCGGTATCCAGGAAATGCTGCACCTTGTCCCATCCGGCATTGTTGACCAAAATATCGACCGGGCCCAACTGCCTCTCAACCGCATCCGCCGCGGCTTTGGCATCCTTCAAGCTGGTGACGTCGAGCCTGATTGCGCAGGCCGCTGCGCCGGCGGCGTTGAGCTCGGCGGCGGTTTTGGCGGCGCCGCTCTCATTGATATCCGCCACGGCGACTTTCGCGCCTTCCTCCGCCAGGCGCATCGCAATACCGCGTCCGATTCCCTGCGCCGCGCCCGTCACCACCGCAACCTTGCCCTTGAGCCGGGTTATTTCCGATGCCATCGCTTGCTATCTCCTTCGCCGCCGGCGACCGTACGGGCGGATTTTTTTCAGGACTGTAAGAAACATCGCGCACGACGCAAAAGCAAGGCACTTCAGCTTTGGCGCCGGCGCACACCGGCGCTATTATCGCAGCGGCATATCGCGTGCCGGGACCGTTTACGGAGAACCGCCATGTTGAAACCCAGAGCTTTGCATCACGCCGCCATCCGTGTGACCGACGTCGAACGGGCCCGCCGCTTCTATGTCGAGGTACTCGGCTTCAAGGAAATCCCCCGGCCCGACGTGCCCAGCCCCGGCGCCTGGCTTTCCCTGGGCGACGCCCAGGTGCATCTGATTCACGGCCCCACCCCGCACTACGAGGGCAGCGCCACCCGGCCGCATCTCGCCGTCGTCATCGACAATTTCGCCGATGCCAGCGCGGAACTGGACCGGCACGGCATTGCGCATCGCGTAATGATGGGCTCGGTCGCGGGCAGTGTCGTGCTGCTCAACGATCCTGACGGCAACGCGATCGAACTGCGGGAAAGCTTCTGATCGCCCTCCCCCGACGGGTTGGCAAACTGATGGCTTTGAGGCTGATTCCGGTCTCCTGGCACGGCTATGTCGCCGCGGCCGCGGCGGTCATGGCCGGCGTCGCCGCGACGCAGAAGAAATGGACCAGCGCGGCGATCGAGGCCGCGATGTGCATCTTCTTTTTCGTGCGTGAAGCGCAGGTCCAGCACGCGCGCCAACGCGGCTCGCGCTCCAGCGGAGATCCGGAGTAGGCACCGATCAGGCACCGCGCGCCGCCGCAATCTCCCGCGCCGCCGCGTCCAGCGCGGCCAGTTCTTTGGGTTTCCAGCGCACGGCGCCCCCGGTTTTGTGCGGCTTGCACAATGCGCATGAACGGCGTTTGCGTTTCACACGTTTCCTCACGGACCAATCGCCTTTCTCTCGCGCCCGACCGTCAATCACGGCCGTTGGAACCTGTCGCGCAAGGTTACACCGCTATCATCTCGCGCCTGGCCGAAAAAGCACTGCCCGAATCAGCCAATCTGGTGATGGCACGGAACTGGCTTTCGTGGACGAACCCACCGCGGCCATTGGCGCCGCGCCGCGGTGAGGATTTCGTTTTGCCAGTGCAGTGTAACGTGTTCCGGACTCGCGCGGCAGGCTGATAACGCGCCCGTGTGTAGACCGCCGCGCCCATCGCGCAGGCAATTGCCCTGGCAACGTTCATCGAATGTGAAACCGCCGCATCGGCTGGCGGCAACCGCAATCAGAGGAAGGAGAATGGAAGCGATGACTGGATGGGCAGGAAAGTTGGGCCTGGTGTGCGCGATTGCGCTGATGGTCTCGGGCTGCGCAATGTCACAGGCCAAGCAGGAAGGCACCGTCAGCGGGGCTATCGCGGGTACCATGATTGGTGGCGCCGTCGGATGCGGAATCGCGGCCGGCGCCGGCGGCGGCACCAGTTCGACCGCATATGGGATCGGATGCCCGTTGGGCGCGGTCGCGGGCGGAATCATCGGCGGCATCATCGGCTACAAATACGCCCAGGAGCCGGCGCCTTCGCCCGCCGCCACCCCAGTGCCGCCTGCGCCGCCACCGCCGCCTCCGGCACCCGTGGCCAGGGAGCGCATCGTTTTGCGCGGCGTCCACTTCGATTTCAACAAGTACAACATACGTCCCGACGCGCGGCCCATCCTGGATGAAGCGGCGGACATCCTGAGCAAGCATCCGGAAGTCGCGGTCAACGTTAATGGCTATTGCGACGCGATTGGAAGCTACGCCTACAACCTGAAGTTGTCCCAGCACCGGGCCGACGCGGTGGCGGCATACCTGGAGGGCAAAGGTATAGCGGAAAATCGCCTCATGACCCACGGCTACGGCAAAACTCATTTCGTGGCGACCAACGCCACCGCCGAGGGACGCGCCGAGAATCGCCGCGTCGAACTGGTGCCGGCCTCCGACTGAGATTAACGCCAGCGCCGCCCCTGGCGGCGCCGGCGCATTACAAGCTTTTAGCCGCTGAAGCGCGGAGCTCTGACGAGGGCGTGGAGGCGTTTTAGCGTTGCCCGCCAGCGCGCGATATGCGAACAATCGTTCAATTTCGGAGCGCAAACGGTAATCGAAGATGGCCTACGAACAGATTCTCTACGGCGTCGCCGACCGGATCGCGACCATCACGCTTAACCGGCCGGAGCGGATGAACGCGATGCCGCCGAAGATGATCGGCGAAATTCACGACGCTTTGCAGCAAGCCGACCGCGACGACAACGTCCGCGTCGTGATCGTCACCGGCGCGGGCAAGGCGTTCTGCTCCGGGATGGAGATGGATGTGCTGCGTACGCCGGCCGACCAGGTGATGGAGCAGTCCAGAGACCTCAACCAGCGCGATCCCAATTTGAAGCCCGATTTCCGCGGCGCGTTTTCCTACATGCTGGCGCTGCGCAAGCCGATCATCGGCGCCATCAACGGCGTATGCGTCGGGGTAGGCTTCACCTGCGCGCTGTACTTCGATATCCGGGTCGCCGCCCAAAGCGCGCGCATGGGAATCATGTATCCGCGGCGGGGGCTGTCGATCGAGGAGGGCGCGAGCTGGATGCTGCCGCGGCTGATCGGACTGGCCGACGCCATCGAAATGGTCGTCACCGGACGTATCATCAGCGCGCGCGAGGCGCTGGAGCGGCGCCTGGTCACGCACGTCTATCCCGACGAAGAGCTGATGGATCGCGCGCGCGAACTGGCCACCGAAATCGCCACTCAATGCTCGCCGGTGGGGGTTGCGGTGGCGCGGCGCATGGTCTATGAGCACATGTTCACGGATTTGGCCACCGCCATCCGCGAGGATTTCCAGGAATTGAGCAAACTGTTCGGCGGCGCCGATTTCCGCGAGGGCATCAAGGCCTTTCTCCAGCGCCGTGCGCCCAATTTTCCGGGACGCTGAGCGGACGCGGCAGACCGGATTGGCCGTGGAAATCCAGGAACAAGCGGCGGACGGCCTGCGCGGCAGACTGGCCGCGATCGAACGCGCCGTGGACGCCGGCACCTACAGCCCCGGTCCATGGCAGGCGCTGGTCCGCGATATCCGCAATTCGATGTTCTTCGAGCGCGCGGCAATAGCCGAGGACGTAAGCCGCATCAGCCGCAAGCTGCATCTGCGCAAGCCCCGCCGCCGGGCGTCGATGAATACCGGAATCCTGCTGGAAATCCTGGCCACGGCGCTGGGCGGCGGATTGATGATCGCGGGTGCCGCGGCGCAATCGGTCGTGCTGGCGTTTGTGGGCGCGCTTATCTGGATGGCCACGTTCGAGCCGCTGGTAAAGCTGATGGCCGGGCGGATGATGGGCGTACGGTATGACTATTTCTACCTGCTTGGAATCGAGCCGCGGCTCAAGATGAGCTACGGCACTTATTTGGCGCGTCCGCGACCGATCAGAATTGTGGTCCACCTATGCGGCACGATCGGATCGCCCCTGGCCGCGTATCTGACCTGCCGCATGTTTTCAGATTCGATCCCGCCGGCGGCGGCGTTATGCTACGGCGCATTCTGGATCCTGATCGCGATCAATGCGGTGAATTTCGCCTTGCCGCTCATCGGCTTTTATCGCCTCGGACCGATGCCGTTTTCGATCAGCAGCGCCGGATCGGCGGCGATCGAAATTCGCGAAGGTTGGGGCTGGTAGCACCCGATCAACCAGGATCAATTCGCGATGGTGGCCTGGGCCGTGCTCGACATGGTTATGTTGCTGGTGCCCAGAAACGCGCCTAACGGCCGGAACACGTAACTTACCGTAACGGTGACCGTGCTTCCCGGATTGTTGTTCGGATTCCACGTCGTGGTCACGCTCAACGAACCGGTATCCAGCGGAAAGGCAAGACCGTTGACATAGCTCTGTATCGTTGACGAGGACGCCGGGGAAGAGCTCTTGCTGCCGCGCACCATCGCATAGCGCGCGCCGCATCGCGCGCCGTAGCTGACAAAGCTGTAGGCGTACAGCGCGAGCGAGAACTGGATAATCCCGAAGATCAGCGTCAGCGCGACCAGCAGTACCATGGCAAATTCGACCATCGACTGGCCGTGCTGGCGGCGCCGGTTCATGGATACCATCCCTACTGAACCTGCATCGTGGCGCTGGCGCTCATCGGTATTGAGCTGGGCAGCCCCGGATAACCCACCACGGTGGTGAACGTGGTGGTGGCGGTGACGGTGACGAAGTTAAGTACGTTGATGCAGCTGCCCGGGCTGGTGCAGGAAATGGTGCCCGAGGAGCCGGCGCACTGACAGAAGCTTGACGCGGTGGTGTCGACGCCCGGTGTGCAGGGGACATCGGCCATGCTGTTGCAGGCCGCCTGCTCCATTCCCAGCAGATTGGCGGCGGCGGCGCGGTTTTGCGCTCCCCATTGAGCGCCGGCGCGCGCCGCGTCGGTTATTTCCATCGATATGTTGAACATCCGGGCGAAATCCAGCGCCACCACCAGCAGCAGAATGAGCACCGGCAAAGTCAGCGCCAGCTCCACCAGGCTCTGACCGCACCGGCGCCGATCGATACAGAACATGGCGCGAAAAGTGCCCATCCTCATTCAATAGCCACCGCGGCCTTGATCGGAGAGCCGTTGGCCAGACTTGAATAGTCGGCGTTCAGATTAATCGTGGAATTGCTGGCGATGGTGATAGTTGACGCAATCATTATCGAATAGACGTCGGCAAAGGCGTTGCTGGCCAGGGTGAGATTGGCCGCGGGCGCGTACACCGCTCCGGTCAGCGACATGCCGCTGTTCGAACTCAGCGACAGCGGCGTGCTGTCGGCCCGGTCCTGAAAAATTACGATGCCCGAATAGGTTCCCGAAGTGGGCGCCGAAAGATTCAGGATGGTGTTGCTGCTCATGCTGAGCGAGCCGCTTTTGAAATACAGGGTGACACCGGTTCCGTTAAGCGCGGTGTTGCTGGCGAGATTAATCGTGCCGTCGAAGGAATAGGTGCCCGATGAAGTCAGGTTAACGACCGTATTGCTCCTGACCGTAAGACCGCAGTAATAGCCGGCCGGAATGCTGACGGTCGCGTTCGGGCCCATAGCGCCCAGGCTGGTGCAGGAACCGGCCGGCGACGGCGTGGCGATATATGCCAGCGGGTCGGCGACAGCCGCCACCCCGGTAGTGGTATTGGAAGGAAGCGCCCCGCCCCTCCACGACTTGTTGCCGACAATCCCCAGCGACGGCGCGGAAATTACCGCGCCCGAATTGCCAATCAGCGCACTGGAACTGGCGGAGTTCAGAAGCAGGCCGCAGGTGCTGTTGATGGTGCTGTTGCTGCCCATGCTGAGCGCGCCGCTGGCGGTTGGATTCAATGCATACATGCAGTTGGCGCTGGAATTGACCGCGGCCACCGCGCGCGCCGATACCGGCAGCGAACCGAAGCCGACCGCGGCCAGAAAATAGGTCGGCTGCGGCTGCGAGACCACTACCTCCACCGCGTTGGCGTTGCCCGAATTGGGACCGCTGGAGGGCGGATTATTGACGGTTACCGTTACCGGATTGGAGTTGATTGCGGTACCGCTGCCGTTGGTAAAGCCGTTCTGGGTCGCGACGGCTTGGGCCGCTGCGGCCGGACTGACACCGCCGCCCATAAACAGGGCGTCCGCGCCGGCCACCGCCGCCGCGTCCGCCGCCGACTGCATTTTCAATTTGGCCCGCCACGCATATCCGATGTCGTTGGCCAGACCGACTATTGCGATCAGTACCGCCAGCGAAATTACGATCAACACGACCATCTGACCGCGCTCGCTGCGTCGCCGGCGAGCTTGATGTGGACTATTTCTTTGTTTCATCTCGTAGCAGGCGGGGCCAACCTGGTTGTAAAAAAAACGAGCCCGGTTGGCGCATGCGCACAGCCCCCTCAACCGGATTGGAGGAGCAAGAGCTGGGCCAAAAGAACTGGAAAGCAGTCAAAGATGAAGAAAAATCACCATCGGGCGAGCAAAAAGTGATCTAAAAGGCGCGCGGCGATGGCGACCAGAAATTGGCGGCGGCTAACGCCGCTTTGTCGCCCGAAACCGCAGCCGCACGTAATCCGCCCACCAGCCCTTCGCGTCGCACAAATGCGGCCTCAACGCGGCTTCCACTTCGCCGATCAATTCAGCCCGCGCACAGGCCTGCACGGGCGCGATGAAACTCTGCGCGAACGTGCTCAGCCATTGGCCGACGTCGCCCGGCAGCAGCGTCGGGCGCGGAATCAGGGCGGCATATTCGAGGAAGAATCCGCGCGCTCCCAAGCGCGCGCAATAATCCGCCACGGTGGGAAAATACCATGGGTTGAGCGCCTCGCCGTCAAGCCCGCGCCGTCGCAACGCGTCGATCAGCGCGTTCTTAATCTTCGCCACGCAGCCGAAACCGCCCATCTCGGCCACGAAGCGTCCGCCCGGCCTGAGCGCGCGCCACACGCCCGCAATCACAACATCACGCCGGCGCATCCAATGCAGCGCGGCGTTGCTGAAGACGGCGTCGAATTCAGCGTCGAACTCAAGCCGCTCGCCGTCCATGACGCGCGCGTCAATCCCCAGTCCGCGCGCGGCCTCGACCTGCGCGGCGCTGCTGTCAACGCCGACCATTTCGCATCCGAGCGCGGCCAACTTAGCGGTGAGCACGCCATCGCCGCATCCGAGATCCAAAATGCGTTCGCGCGGCCGCGGCGCCAACAATTCGACCACTGGAGCGGCAAGGTCGGAGACGAAGCGGGCATTGCGGGCGTAAGTTTGCGGGTCCCAGTTCTGACTCGACGCCATCAGCATCGCCCCAATGGCAGTTGATTTCGACCAGCCTGCATGGCATCAGCCTACGATCCGGCCGCCGGCCATGAAATCAGGGCCTGACGCTGAAGTTCCAGGCATAGGACTGGCCGTTGACGGTCATTTCGACATGATAGGTGCCGGGCTGCAGCGGCTTGCGCGGCACGATTGCGACGGCGCCCAGTTCGGTCAGTGCTTCGCGGCCGGCTCTCTGGTCGGTGCTGACGGGATTGAAGTAGGTGGCGGCGTCGAAGCCGCAGGCCTCCAGAATCTGGGTGGAGGAATCGCGCCGCAGTGAATACGCCTCAAGCCGCGCCGGCACCATCGAGCCCAGTTGCAGCGTCACCGGCAGACCGGCGGGCACCGTATAGCCGCGGCATGACGTGAGCGGATCGGGCCATTCGTTGCCGAACGAGTCCATCGCCACGGTGGCATTCTCGGGCGGAAAACGCACCGGCGCGGGCGCAACGGCCTGCGTAAGCCGGGCCGTGCCCAGGCCGCTCAGCACGTCGAGGACCGCCGCGCAGTTACCGTTTTCGCAAAACTCGCCGTACCCGACTTCGCTCAGACGCGGGTTAAGAATCGCCATCCGATGCCAGGTGCTGGCGATCCATTGCTCGATAGCCCATCGCGGCGGCGGACGGTCCCGTCGGCTGGTTCCCCACCATTGATCGACGTCGGCGGAATGCGCGGCGCGCCGCCCCTCGACGCTGAACCACGGATTGCCGGGCTGTTCGTTGTGAGCGTCGGCGCCCTCGGTAGCGGTGTCCTCCGGCGACCGCCCGTTCTTGACCAGGTAGCGGGCATGAGCGAAATCGCCCGCGCTGAGGCTTGGATTCTCGCGCACCGGCGGCACCCCCGCCATCGTGCGGTATTCGTTGACCGCGCTGAGCCATGGCGCAACGGCACCCGCAGTGGAAGAAGACGCGGGGAGTTTGTTTTCCGAATCGACGGCCGCAGCACCATCATGCCTGACCGTCCCGGGAATCGCGCTTGCGGGCGCCGGAGCGTTTGCGGGATGCGGCGACGAAGGGGCGGGCTTCGTCCGAGCAAGCAGCCGATCCAAATCGAGATTGAAATAGTGCGCGGCGCCCAAGCCGGCGCCGATTAGCAACGCCGCTATCATTGCCGCCGTACTGACGCCGAAAAAGCGGCGGCGGCGCGGCGATTTCATCACCGCAAAGCGCGCGTTGCCGAATTGCAGCTCGTCGCCCGCCGCCAGGCGCCGCACGCCCGCGATGCGTTGGCCGTTGAGACGCGTGCCATTGGTGGAATTCAAATCGCGCACAGAAAAGCCGCCCATCCCGCGCTCGATTACGGCGTGGCGGCGCGACACCGATTCGTGCTCGATCGCGATATCGCTGTCGGGTGCGCTGCCGACTGTTATCTGCCTTTTGGCGAGCGGATAGGCCCGCAGGGTTTCGCTGCCCAGCGCGACCAGACGGATTGGAGCGGCCATGCGGTCCATCAACTTAGCACAACAACGCGTCATGTTGCGCCACCGTTTGGCCTGATACCGGGAAAATTCTGCTCCGCTTGCGGACCGGCGCGGTATGTTGGATGCTGGCTGCCGCTGATGGATTCGATCGAAGCTGCGAGACTCCCGCCCGGCAACGACGCCGCTGCGGGTGAGCCGGCATTTCCAAGCCAATCCGCGCAAGCGGGCCAGACCCTGGGTCTGTCTGTGATTCTGATGGCGGCAACGCTGCTTGCGTTCGCTCTGGGCGCCGCTATCCGCAGGCATATTCACGCGGCCATCTATCCGACCGCGGTGGCTGCGGCGATTGCCGCGGGATGCGCGCTGTTGCTGCTGATTGCCGCGGAGCTGCGCCGGCGCAGGCGCGGACGCACGCGGCTGATGCTTGGCGTATCGGCGCAAACCTGGACTTTTGCCGGCATTTTGCTGCTTTTCCTTGAGTTTTATACGATGACTTTGGGGGGCGCGACGCCCTTTTACGAACCCGCCGCGCAGGCCGCCGCCTTTCTGCACGGGCATTCGTGGGTCGACGTTCCCGGCTACATGGAGCAGGTCGGACCGATCTGCAACGTCAACCTGCCCATTGCAAGGCGTCTGCCCGAATGCAGTTTTACGCGTTACGGCAATCACACCTTCCTGGTACATCCGCCGCTGGCGGCAATCGTGATGATGCCGGTGGTGGCGCTGCATGGCGGGGTCGTGGACGGCGCCGACCGCTATCAGCCCGAAGTATGCGCGGTGCTGGGTGCGATTGCCGTGGCGCTGGCGTGGCGTCTGCTGGTGATCATGGGCATGTCGGCATCGGCATGCCTGTGGTTGACGGCGTTCTTCGGCGTCGGCACCACGATCTGGTATGAGGCCACGCTGGGTTCAAGCTGGGATTTCGTGCTGGTGGTGTCGCTGATCCCAACTTTGTTGGCATTGGCCGAGCTGTTCGGCAAGGCGCGTCCATGGCTGGTCGCCGTGTTCGCCGGACTGGCGGCGTTGGGACGCAACGACCTGGTACTGGCGTGGCCGGCGTACGCGCTGTTGCTGATGGTGCGCGGGCGGCGGATGCGCGATCTGTTCGCGATGCTTCCGGGCTTTGCGATGGCGGGGGCAGTCTATGGCATTTTCAACTACACGCGCTACGGCACCTTTTTCGACCAGTCGTTGTGGCTGTGGTATCGATGCTGCGACGGGGGCGGGTTCCGTTCCAATCCGGCGATTCCAGGCCCGTTTTCGCCGCACTTTCTGCCTACCAATCTCTACACCGTTTTGTTCCTGGGCTGGGGTTTCAACGCCACCGCGTTCCCGTGGATTCGGCCGCAAGGGGCGGGACAGGCGCTGGTGCTGACCTCGCCTGCATTCATCCTGGCCTTGCGCCCCAGCCTCAAGCGCGCGGCGCCGGTATTGATATGGCTCGCCGCGATTCTGACCATGGGCGCGAGCCTGACCGTGTACGCCAGCGGCTTCGTGCAGTTCGGGCCGCGTTATTACGTGCAGATTTTCCCCTTCCTGCTGGTGCTGGTCGCGCTGGGCGTGGGCGCCGGCAAACGCGTCGATCAGCTGACGAAGATTCTGATCCTGGCCTCGATGTTCATTGTCGTATTCGGCGTCTGGCAGATTCGTACAATCGGATTCGGCTGAAAAATCCGCGATGTTCCGGCATCCACGATGGGGCGGCCTGGCCGAGGCCGCAGTCGCACTGGCGGCCATGGTGCTGTTCGCCGCCGCGTTCAGCTACCCGGTCCTCAGGCATCTGTCGAACATCGGGGTGGTGTGGGACTGGCCCGAGTTCCTGATTCGCAACTGGGTGGCGTATCATTCGGTGCGCGATTTCCATCAAGTGCCGCTGTGGAATCCTTATGAATGCGGCGGGATGCCCCTGCTGGCGCATCCGTCCTCCCAAATCATGACACCGCTTTTCCTGCTGCCGCTTCTCTTCGGTCCGTTCGTGGGACTGAATCTCCAGATCCCCGCGCATCTGGCGATAGCGTGGAGCGGCGGCTATGTCCTGGCGCGCACGCTGGGAATGAACCGGATGGGCCGGCTGGTTTGCGCCTCGATTTTTCCGGCCAGTTCGTGGTTCTACCTGCACGTCGGCGTCGGCCATCTCAACTTTCTGCCCACCGCCTACCTGCCCTGGATTGCGGCTGCCGTGCTGATGGGATCGGAGCGCGGCGCCATCATGCCGTGGATTGCGGCCGGCCTGCTGCTGGCGGTCATGTTCGGCGAGGGCGGAGTGTATCAGCCGACCCAGGCGGTGATGCTGTCGATGCTGATTGCGTTATGGATGGCGGCGATGCGGCGCAGTTGGTGGCCGCTCGCCGGAATCCTGCTGATGCTGACGTTTGCGGCGGGATTGGGTGCAATCAAGCTGCTCCCCAGTATCCAGATGATGCGGATGCATCCGCGGCCGGTCGAAGATATCGAATACAGTCCGCTGCGCGTTCTGTTTGAGGGTTTGTTTACGCGTTATCAATACTATGATCGGCAGCGCATCGAGGGCTGGGGCTTCTGGGAGGCCGGCGCCTATCTTGGTCCGGGCGCAGTGCTTCTCGCCCTCTTCGGATTGGTTGGCCGCACGCGCCGCTGCGCGCCATGGCTGATGGTTGCGGCGCTGTTCCTGCTCCTGGCAGTGGGCGGTCCGCGATGGTGGTTTCCGTGGGCGATGCTGCATCATCTGCCGGTATTTGCCTGGGAGCGGATGCCGGAGCGGTTCCTGATTTTGTTCGTTTTGTCGATCGGCGTGATTGCCGCGTATGGCGCCGACTTTATTGCCGCGCGCTATAAGACCGCCGGCGCAATCGCGATGTGCCTGATCCTTGTGGCCGCGCTCGCCGACGCATGGACGGTCAGCCGTCCCAATATGGAGGCGTCGGTGGCGGGTCCTGTGCCCGACGAGCCGCCGCGCCCGCAGTTCGTGCAGGATTACGAGGACCCCTGGAGCATGCTGTCGCTGGCGCTGAGCAACCGCGGCGCGCTGCATTGCAACGAAGAGCTGGACTTTCACGAGCCGTACAACCTCAAAGCCGCCGCGATCAATCGGCCCGGCTACCGGGGCGAGTACTACCTGCTCGGGCCCGGCACCGCGGCACTGCGCCGATGGACGCCCAATGCGCTCAGCTATGATGTGGTCAGCGCGGCGGGCAACATCCTGGTGATCAATCAAAACTACGATTCGAACTGGAAACTGGCGCGGGGACGGGGACAGGTCGGTTCCTACCATGGACTGCTGGCGGTGCGGGCGGCGGGCGGAGCGCAGCACATCACCCTGGTATATCGAAGCGATTTCTTTGTGCTGGGCGCGGTGATCAGTCTGCTGACGTGCGTTGGCGCGGCGGCAATCGGGCTGCGGGAGCGGCGCGCGCGGCTTGAAAAGCGGAGGGCGCCTTGACAAGCTGCGATAAAGTTTGCATGAAGCAGCGGATTAAAATGGTCCCGCCGCTGTGCGCGTCCGTCAATCCGAATACGAGCCGCGCCGCGGCGTGGAGGGAATTTTTGTATGTCTGAGCCTCAAGACGCGATGCTTGCGGGCCTCAAGGTGATCGACTGCGGCGAGAATGTCTCGGCGCCGTACGCGGCCAAGCTGATGGGCGATTTGGGCGCCGAGGTGATTAAAATCGAGCCGCCAGCAATCGGCGATGTGGCGCGCAGCCGCGGTCCGTGGCCGCGCGAGCATCAAGGCGAGCGCGAGTACAGCGGCCTGTTTTTGGCGCTTAACACCTCCAAACGCGGCGTCACCATCGATCTGGTCCATCCGGACGGACGCGATTTGCTCGACCGATTGGTGAAGCATGCCGATGTGCTGATTCATAACTACACGCCCTCGCGCGCCAGAAGCCTGGGACTGGATTACGACCGGTTGGCGGCAGTCAACGACCAGTTGGTGGTAACCCAGATCACGACTTACGGCGCGACCGGCCCCAAGGCCGATTGGATGGCGCACAATCTGAACGGAGTCGCCGCCGGCGGATGGCTCTACATGTCGCCGGGATATTCCAAAGACACCGATCTGCCGCCGCTCAAGACCTTCGGCCAACAGGGCGACTTCCAGGGCGGTATTCACGGCGCGCTTGCCACGATGGGGGCGCTGTTCGCGCGGCGCGCAATCGGCCGCGGGCAATGGGTCGACGTTTCGATCCAGGAGGCCATCGCCGCGGCCCTGGAACTGGGCTTCGTCAAGTGGACTTATCGCGAGGAGATCTCGCATCGATGCGGCACGCTGGGGCCGAGCGCGCCCTACGGGATCCTGCGCTGCAAGGATGGCCTGCTGCATTTCCTGATCCTCGAAGACGCCCACTGGAAGGGGTTGGTCAAAATCATGGGCAATCCCGAATGGGCGAGCTGGGATTTATTCAACACCGGCGGCGACCGCGCGCTCAACCAGGACGTGCTCGAGATGCAGGTCGAGGAATGGCTGAAGGACCATACGATGGAGGAGGTTTACCAGATGGCGCAGCGCGAGCGGCTGCCAATCGCGCCGGTGGCCGGCCTCAATGACCTGCTGCGGATGGAACAGCTCAAGGTGCGCGATTACTTCACCCAGCTTGAGCATCCCGCCGCAGGCAGGCTCACCTATGCGGGAGCGCCTTACAGGTTGAGCACGCGCGCGTGGGCGCTGCGACGGCCGGCGCCGCTGCTGGGTCAGCATAATCGCGAAGTGCTGGCGGAAATCGGAATCAGCGGCGACGAGATGGTGCGCCTGGAAAAGGCCGGAGTGATTTGACGCGTTCGCCCTAACTCGAATTGGCGCGGCGGGCGCCGCTGCCCGCCGTTATCGGTAAAAAAAACGATGGCAACATTACCGCTGCAAGGTATCCGGGTGCTCGACCTGAGCTGGGTTTGGGCGGGTCCCTATACGGGACTGCAACTGGCGCATCTGGGCGCTGAAGTCATCAAGGTGGAAAGCACTCTGCGTCCGGACATCAACCGCCGCATCCCGCCGTTCGCCGAGGGGCGTCCGGGTCTGGATCGGGGCGGCAGCTTCAACCAGTGGAACCAGAACAAACGCAGCCTCGCGCTGGATTTGGGCCATCCCAAGGCCAGGCGCGTCGTGCTGGATCTGGCGCACAAGAGCGATGTGGCGATCGAGAACTTTTCCGCCGGCGTGCTGGAAAAAATGGGACTCGCCTACCGGCAACTGAGCGAACGCAATCCGCGGCTGGTGATGGTGTCGCTGTCGGGCTTCGGCCAGACCGGTCCGATCAGCCGCAACGTCGCTTACGGCGCCACCGTGATGGCAATCGGCGGATTGACCGCGCTGACCGGCTATCGCAACCAGGCGCCGCGATCCGCGGGGCTCTCCTATCCCGATCCCAATTCGGCGCTGCATTCCGTCTTCGCAATCCTGGCGGCATTGTGGCGGCGCGACCGCACCGGTCAGGGCGAGTACATCGACTGCTCGCTGCTCGAAGCGATGGTTGCGGTGATGCCCGAGGCGCTGATGGCCGAAGAGATGCGAGGCGAGCAGCCGCCGCGCGATGGCAATCGCGACCCGGTCCTCTCACCCTATGGCGTCTTTCACTGCGCCGGCGAGGACGACTGGATCAGTATCTGCGTGCGCGACGAGGAGGAATGGCGCAATCTGTGCGCCGCCATGGGCGCGCCGGAACTCGCAATCGATCCGCGCTTCGCGACCGCGATACAGCGCAAGCGCAACGAGGATGCGCTGGAGGAAATCGTCACCGCGTGGACGCGCAAATTCGATTTCCTCCAATTGGAGAAGCGGCTGCAGCAGGCCGGCGTCGCGGCGGCCGCCGTTCAGTCGGCGCGCGACGTCGCCGCCGACGAACATCTGGAGGCGCGCGGCTTCTTCGCACGCCTCAACCATCCGGAGGTCGGCGTCTATACCCACGCCGGCACCCCGTGGCATTTCTCGGCCACGCCGGTTTCCGTGCGCACACCGGCGCCGCAGTTGGGCGAGGCCACCGAGTACGTGGTAAAAGAAGTGCTCGGCTACAGCGACGCCGAATACCGGCAACTTGCGGCCGAAGGCTTGTTCAAGTGAACAGGAGGCATCGATGACACAGGCGCTGGACGGCAAAGTCGCACTGATCACGGGCGCCGGCTCAGGGATGGGCCGCGCATCAGCCCTGGAGTTCGCCGCGCAAGGCGCCCACGTGTTGGTCGCCGACTACCTCGCCGAAGGCGGCGAACGCACCACCGCCGTCATCAGGGATAAGGGCGGCGACGCGCTTTTCTTCCAGGTCGACGTCACCAATCCGGCCCAGGTCGAGGCGATGGTCAAAAAAGCGGTCGACACGTGGGGGCGGCTCGACTTCGCACACAACAATGCCGGTATCGAAGGTCTGCTCGGTCCCACCGCGGAAGGCACGCTGGAGAACTGGAATCGCGTGCTCGCCACCAATCTGACCGGCGTGTGGCTATGCATGAAGGCCGAGATACCGCAGATGCTGAGCCAGGGCGGCGGCGCTATCGTCAACACCGCTTCGGCCGCGGGCCTGCATGGCGTGAAGGGATTTTCCGCTTACTGCGCCAGCAAGCACGGCGTCCTGGGGCTGACCAAAGTGGCGGCCAAAGAGTATGCGAAGCAGGGAATCAGAATCAACGCGGTCTGTCCGGGGCCGATTGAAACGCCGATGCTCAAACGAATCGTGGATGTTTCGCGGGTGATTGCACCCGACAGCATGGCCGGCGCCACCCCGATGGGCCGCGCCGGCAAAGCCGAAGAAGTCGCGCGCGTCGCGGTATGGCTGTGCACCGAGGCCGCCTCCTACGTCACCGGAGTCGGAATGCCGGTGGACGGCGGCTACGTGGCCTGAAGCGCCCCGTTCATGGTTTGGATGCTTTGCCGGCAACACCACTGTAGTGGGCGGCCCACCTTGCTGGCCGAACTGTTCATCCAATGACAGAGTAGCTGAAAGGCGCAATGGCGGGCGAAGCCGATTTATGGCGCCGCTTGCGGACGGTGCCGGCTGACACCTAGGCGGCGCGAGAATCGGCGCTCAGCACCTGCGATTCGATTACCCGGGCGCGCTCCGCGATCATGGCGAGATCCTCGAACTCAGGAATCCGATCATCCCATTCGATCAGCGTCGAGACCCGGCCGCATCGCTCCAGAGCCATCCGCAGCAATTCCCACACCGGCTCGATCACCGGATGGTCGTGGGTATCCACCAAATGCGTGCCGGCGTCGCTATGGCCCGCCAGATGAATCTGCCCGACGCGCGCGGGATCGATATTGCCAACGTATTGGGCGGCCGCGAACCCGTGATTGTGCGCGCTGACGTGGATGTTGTTCACGTCCAGCAGGATTCCGCAGTCGGCGCGGGTCGCCGCCGCGTTGAGGAATTCCCATTCCGGCATCACCGAATGGCGGTAGGTCAGGTAGCTGGATACATTCTCGATCAGAATTCGCCGCCCCAGCCGTTCCTGCACCTGCGCGATTCGCGACGCGACCAACTCGAGCGCTTCTTCCGTATAAGGCAGGGGCAGCAGATCATGCGCATAATGCCCGCCGATCGAGCCCCAGCATAAATGGTCCGAGACCCAGGCCGGCTCGAATCGACCGATCAGCGCAGCCAATTCGTCGAGGTAATCCGCGCGCAGCGGATCGACGCCGCCCAGATTGAGCGACACTCCATGCAGCACGATCGGCGCCTGCTCGCGCGCCCTGGCCAGCACCTGCAGCGGGCGTCCGCCGCGAATCATGAAGTTTTCGCTGATTACCTCGAACCAGTCGGCGCGCGCGGTGCCGTCCAGGATCCGCGCGTAATGCGGCGGACGCAGCCCCACTCCGTGCCCGATGTACGGGAAGTCATTCATCGCAACATGGGGAGCCCGCACCCGGCGGACTCCCCCTATCCTGAGCTAAATCGAATTCCTGACCTACATCGATTTCTTGGTATCGGTCATCACGGTGCCGCCCTTGGAGGTGCATTCCTGGGCGCTGCTCATCTGCGTCCAGCCCTGACCCTTGCAGGCGTTATGGCCCTTGCAGTCGTTTTTGGCCGACGCGCAGGCGCCCTGCCCTTTGCAGCTGTTGACGCCCATGCATTTGACCTGGGCCGAGCCGGCGCTTTCGTCGGCGCGCGCAGCCACCGTACCGCTGACAATGAGGAGCGCCGCAGCGCCGGCCACGAGGATCGATTTCGCGTTCATTCCTGTCCCATGCCTCCGATTGAATGTTGGTCTTTCGATGCCTCGCGGCGACGCCAGGTTTCATCCCGGATTGGAGTTTGGCTCAAGAGAAGCGATTCGCGCGGCACCCTGGTTACAAGCTGCCCAATCATGCCAATCGCGCTCGTCGTCTGCAAACCTGATTGGACGGCTGTGTATTAATACGATTCGCCGCGCGCTTCGGATTTCCGCCTATTGCGCCATCCAGCCGCCGTCCACCGGCATCGCAACGCCGGTGACAAACGCCGCCGCGTCCGAACACAGCCAAACCACGGCCGCGGCGATTTCTTCGGGTTTGCCCAACCGCGCAATCGCCTGCGGAGCGGTCAGAAATTCCTCGCTGGTACCGGCCGCCAGCAGCCGATCGATCATCGGGGTGTGGATAGCGCCCGGACAGACCGCGTTGACGCGGATATTGGAGCGGGCGAACTCCAGCGCCGCCTCCCTGGTCAGCCCGGCGACCCCGTGCTTGGCTGCGATGTAGCCCGGGATACTGGGCGCGCCGACCAGACCCATCACGGAAGACGTATTGACGATCGCCCCGCCGCCCCGTTGGAGCATCGCCGGTATCTCATGCTTCATGCACAGCCAGACGCCGGTCAGGTCGACCGCGATAACGCGCTGCCATTCTTCTTCCGTGCAATCGACCAGGCCGGTCTGAGCGCCCTCGATGCCGGCGTTGTTGAAGGCGAAGTCCAGGCCGCCATACGTATCGACCGCGGTCTGCACCAGATGCTGCACCTGCTTGCCGACGGTTACGTCGGTGGGGACGAAGACGGCTTCGCCGCCGGTGTCTTTGATCAGTTCGACGGTGCTGTTGCCGCCCTGAGCAACGATATCGGCGACCACAACGCTGGCGCCGGCGCGGGCAAACGCAAGGCAGGCGGCGCGCCCGATGCCCGAACCGCCCCCGGTTATCAGCGCCACTTTCCCCGTCATCGCAGCCGTCATAGAGAATTCCTCCGCACTGGCCGTGCCCGCGTGAACTGACATATCACGATGGAAGGATTGGCAGGAACAGCCTGAACATCAATCGGCAAATACGCCAGCGAGCGCGGCGCCGCCCGGGATTTTCAGGCGCGCGTCAGCCGAGCCGCGGACATCACGCGGCTCGGCCCGGCGCTAAAGTCCCATGCGATAGAGCTTGTTGGCGTTTTCGAACACGATCTTGCTGGTGACGTTTTCGGGCACTCCGTTGAAGTCCTTGAGAATGACCTCGCGCGAATGCGGCCAGGTCGAATCGGTGTGGGGAAAGTCCGAGGCCCACATGTAGTTGTTCTCGCCGAAGGAGCGGTATCCGGCCGGTCCCGTGGGATCGTCCTGAAAAGTCGCCCACATCTGCCGGCGCACATAGTCCGAGGGTTTCATCTTGAGCGGCTTCTCGTCGTTCAGGTCGGCGAATTTCTCAAACGCGTGATCCATCCGGTACATGAAATGCGGCAGCCATCCGGTGTCGTTTTCGGCCGATACGATCTGCAGGCGCGGAAAGCGTTCCAGCACGCCGCTGACCACGATATCGGTCAGCGACTTCTGCACTTCATGGATCAGCCCCATGTAGCCGCGCATCGTGGCGATATGCCCCGGCACGCGCTGCTCGGGCGGCAGCTTGGGGCCGGGCGTCTGATCGCGGGCGGTGATCACGTGCAGCGACAGCGGCATCTGCAGATCCTGCGCCGCGGCCCAGAAGGGGTCGTAGATACGGCTGTAGTAAGGCCGGTCCGCCGGCGGCGACCCCCAAATCATCGCGCCCTTGAGGCCCATGTTGGCGCATCGGGTGAGTTCCTTGACCCCCTGCGCCACATCTTCGAGCGAAATCAGCGCGATAGCGTGCAGGCGGCGCGGATTATGGCTGCAGAACTCCGCCACCCAGTCGTTGTATACGGCGAAGCAGTCGCGTTGCAGTTGCGCGTCTTCCAAACCGAACAGCGGCATCCCCAGCGTGGTGTACAACACTTCGGCCTCGACGCCGTCGATATCCTGGTCCTTGATGCGCTCGACCGGGTCCCATCCGCCCGGACGCGCCGCTTCATAGCCGTGGCTCAGATGCTCCTTGAGTTCCTTGCCGCTGCGGCCGGCGCCAAAACCGCCCGCCACCGCGAACGGCCTCACTCCAGGTGCGACGAACAGATGCCCCTTTGAAGTGAGTTTCACTTGCGGCGTGCGATCGCCGTATTTCATAACCAACCGCTCAGTCCACAGATCGGGCGGTTCCATAGTGTGCGAATCGGCTGAAATTACGCGTAGAGATGGCATTTCGTTCTCCCGATTTGAAGAGAGGTGAATCCGCCTCCCAGTTTTAATCAATCAGTAAGGGGCGTCGTGCTCAATTGATTGCGTTTTACACCAACCGGCCTGATTTGCAAGATCGCGTCGTGTACCGCGCGGGTTCGGCGGTTCACGCCGGTTTCGACACCACCTTCTCCCCTTCTTTGAGCTCCGCCGGCGGCTCGACGATCACCAGGTCGCCGTCGTTCAGTCCCCGGCGAATCTGAACACCCTCTTCCAGTTCGCGTCCGCGCTCCACCGGTACGCGTTGGGCAACGCCGTTGCGCACGGTCCACACAAACGCCGCGTTGCCTTCGCTCACCAGAGCCTTTTTGGGCGCAATCAACATCGGTGCGGAGCCCGATGCGCCGGCAGTCATGAATGCCACCCGCGCGCTCATCTCCGGCTTGATGATCGAGAGGTCGGGACGCTCGATGCTCACTTCGACCTTGACCGTGCCCTTCTGGCGATCCGCTTCGGGATAAATCTTGACCAGCCGCGCGTCGAAGGAGCGATCGGGATAGGCGTCGGGCACGACCTTGGCCGCGGACCCGATTGCGACCTTGGCGATGTCGCCTTCGTTGATATCGACTTCGGCGCGCATGTCGTCGGTATCCGCCAGTTGCACGATGTCGGTCGCGCCGCCGCCGGCCTGGATATTGCCCCCGTAATTGATGGTGTCGCCGAGCTCGCGATACTTCTGCAGAACGATTCCATTGATCGGCGAGGTGATATAGCACTGGCTCACGTTGAATCGGGCGTAGTCGATCGCGGCCTCGGCGCGCGACAATGCGGCGCGCGCCACCGACAGCGCGTTCTCGGCCATGTCGAGGTTGTCCCTGGATTCGACCCCGCTGCGATAAAGCGCACGCACGCGCGCGGCTTGCGCTTCCTTCAGCCTGACATTGGCCAGTGCGAGTTCACGATCGGCCATCGCCTGGCGCAACTGGGCGCGATAGTCGCGGTCGTCGATTCGCGCCAGCAGCTCGCCGCGTTTAACGTGCTGACCCTCTTCGATCGGCTCCTGCACAATCTGGCCCAGGATTTTGGTGCCGATGGTGATGTATTTATGCCGCGTCACCACGTAGCCGGATCCGGTCAGGACCACACCCGGCTGCCCCGCCCCCTGCATCGCGACGTAAGCGGTGCGGACTTCCAGCGGACGTCCGAGGGTATGCTGATAAGCGGCGTAGCCGCCCGCGGCCAGACAGGCGGAGGCCACGCCAATCAGAATTGCCGTCAGCGGTCGGAAACGTCGAGATGGTTCGGCCGCCCGCTTGATGCGCAACGATTCAAGCTCGCGGATCCGCTGCGCGGCTGCCGGTTTTTCCGGCGCGCAGCCGCCCGCACCCGGCATATTGCTCCCCGGCGGTTTCATGCTCCCGGCCTAACTCCTGCGCAGCGCGTCGACCACGCTGAGTCTCATCGCCTGGCGCGCCGGCAGAAATCCTCCCGCCAGCCCCATCGCCGCGGCGAACAGCACAGCCTGCATCATTATCGCCGAGGTGACGCGGAACTGAAAAGAGAGCGTGGAAAAGGTGACATAGTTGCCGAACGCGGTGGACAGCCCATTGACCGGCAGCGCCAGCACCACGCCGATCGCGCCCGCAGCCAGCGCCAGGATCAGGGATTCGAGCAGAAAGGACCCCATCACCGCGCCCGGACTGAAGCCGAGCGCGCGCAAGGTGCCGATTTCCTGGGTGCGGCCGGCGACCGCCGCGTACATCGTGTTCATGGCGGCGAAAATCGCGCCGACCGCCATGATCGCCGCCACCAGCATCCCCAGCCGGCGCAACTGGCCGGCCACCACCGATTGGTCGCGGTAGTAGTCGGTCTCGGTCTCGCCCTGCAGGTTGATGCGCGGGTCGTCCGCCAGACGGCGGATCAGGGCGGCGCTATCGGCGCCCGGTGCCATCCGCAAAACCACGCTGGCATAGTAGAGACCGCGCTGCGTGTCTTCCTGGACCTTGTGCACGCCGGCCCAGACTTCGGACTCGAAGGAGCCGCCTTGGGCGTCGAAGATGCCCACCACTTTCCACGACCCGCGCCCCAGCCGCATCGTCGATCCGATCGTGCAGTTGGCATAGCGCTTGAGCAGCGCGCGGCCGACGATCACCTCGTTCAACGACGGCTCGAACATGCGGCCCTGGATGATCCGGACCTTGTCATGGACTTCCAGCGCGGCCGGCGTCACGCCGCGCAGCACGATATTCTCGCGCCCCCCGGCAATCCTCTGCATCAACACCTGCACCGGCACCTCGGGCGAGGCCATCGGCTGGCCGCTGCGGTCGCGCTGGATCTGCGGGAGAAATTTCATCGCCTCGAACTGGTCGAGGCTGAAAGCCGAGCCGGTTTCAGTAGTGGAGCCCTTGCGCACCACGATCATGTTGTCGGGCGATCCGGTATCGCGGATCGTGCTGTCGAAGCCCGCCACCAGCGCCATCACCACCACAAACACCGCGACCACCAGCGCGATCCCGCCGGCGGTCATCGCGGTGGACACGCGCCGCACCAGCAGGCTGCGCAGATTATATTTGAACGGTATCGCCATCAGCCCACCGTCCGCAGCGCATCGACGATGTTGCGCCGCGCCGCCGCGCGCGCCGGCACGAACGCGCTGGCCAGGCCAATCAGCGCCGCTGCCGCCAGGGTCTCGACCAGCACCATCGGCGGCATCCGGATCATGCCCATCGGACCGGCGGCGGGCGAGCCGGCCGCGAACGCCTTGAGTACAAGGAAGGCGCTGCCGCATCCGAGGATGCCGCCGATCAGGGCAATCAGCAGCGATTCGGCGAGCAGCAACCCCAGGATGCGGCCCGAGGTGAACCCCAGCGAGCGCATCACCGCGATTTCGGCGCGGCGCTCCCGGATCGACATCGCGGCGGTATTGGCGGCCACCAGAGCGATGGTGATGACGACGATCACGCCGAGGAACTCGGCCAAAGTTAAGAAGGCGCGGTAGTTGTCGAGGAAGTTGCTCAAAAAGGCCCCTTCGGATTCGGTCTGGGTTTCGGCCGTGGAGTTCGCAAACTCACGATCGATGGTGCTGATCACGGGCGCAACCGCAGCGCTGCTGTCCACCCGCACCCAGAACATCGACACCACTCCCGGCCGCTTGAGCGCCTCTTCCAGATAGTCGCGGCGAAAGAGCAGAAAATTGGGCGGCGCCTTGCCGCCGATGGTTCCCACGATCTGCAGCGTGACGTTGATTGGATAGACCGTGCCGCGCAGCATGATTTGCTGTCCCAAATGCAGGCCAAAGCGCTTCATGGTGCCGGAACCGACCAATGCCGCTGTCCGGATTTTGCGGAACTGCTCGAAGGCTCCCGGCGTGATGTCCCAGTCCGGCCACATCGCCGCGGTCGGTTCGGGATCGACCGCAAGGTTGGGAAAGGCATCGGAAACTTCGTGATAGATACCGCCGAACCAGCTCTCCGATACCACCGCGACGACGTGCGGCGTCGACGCGATCCTACTCTTGTAGGCCTCGGGCAGGGCGTAGGTCAGGCCGGCGCGGTTATGCACCGCGACGCGGACGGAAGAGGCGGTGTCGGCCAGCAGTTCGTGGGCCACGGTTGGCAGGCTGACCAGCGCGGAGAAAATGAACAGCGACACCGCGATGGAAAAGATCGTCAGCACGGTGCGGCGTTTGCTGCGGGTGAGATTTTTCAGCACCAGAATGGCGTACTTCAATGCGGTAGCGCCTCCCCGATATAGTTCAGTGCTGCCGGTACCGCGGCCCGGCCTCCGGATAACTCGTGCGGCCCACCGGCATTGTACACCCGGGCCGGCGGCGGGGCGCAATGCATCGGGTCACCGGCGGGACTCACGTTTGAGCATTGCGGCGGCTTTTGTTAGTGGTCACAATGCGGACCAAGCCTTGCCGCCGAGGAGGAATTTATCATGGCCAAACACTGCTTTCTGGTTTTAACCAACCCCGCGCAGGGAAAGGAAAAAGAGTATAACGACTGGTATACCAATCAGCACATTCCCGACGTGGTCAGCGTTCCGGGCATTGTCGCCGCCCAGCGCTACAAGCTGGCCGACTTCCAGATGGGCAACGGCGCGCCGTCGCCGTGGAAGTACCTGGCCATATACGAGATCGAAACCGACGACCTCAAGGCCACTTTTGACGCGCTGCAGTCGCGGGTCGGGACCGATCAGATGGTCATGACCGACGCGCTCGATATGAGCAATATCGGCGGCTTTATCTATAGCCCGATCACTCAGCGGACGACGACGGAGGAAGTGGCGCGGATGCGGCGCAAGGCGAGCTGACCGTACGGTTTTTTGCGGCGGCGCCGCCTGCCGCGCGGTTTGCGGCGCCGTTGCGCATCGTTTTCCACCCCGCTCGCTGCTGTACTACTGTCACAACTCCCGGACAATCGGAAAACGGATTTAACGCGATGGATCTGAGTTTCACCGAAGAGGAAGAGCGCTTTCGCCAGCGGGTACGCAAGTTCATGCGCGACAATCTGCCCGACGGATGGGGTGCCCCCGGCTACAAGCAGCCCAGCGGCGAGGCGGCGATGGAGTTCCAGCGCGAATGGACCCGCCGGCTGCATCGCGCGGGCTTCCTCGGGATGGCGTGGCCCAAAGAGTACGGCGGCCAGGGCGCCAGCCAGATCGAACTGGCAATCTTCAATGAAGAGGCGGCCCGCTTCCGCGCTCCCAGCCCCATCAACGGCGTGGGACTGATCCTCGCCGGCCCCACCATCATGGTGCATGGCACCGACGAGCAGAAGAAACGTTATCTGCCGAAGATCCTCTCGGGCGAGGAACTGTGGTGCCAGGGTTTTTCCGAACCCAACGCCGGATCGGACCTGGGATCGCTGCGCACGCGGGCGGAGTTGGCAGGCGATGAATTCGTCGTGAATGGGCAGAAGGTCTGGACCACGCAGGCGCACATTGCCGACTGGTGTATCCTGATGGTCCGCACCGATCCCGACGTTCCCAAGCATCGCGGCATCAGCTACCTGCTGGTCGATATGAAGAGCCCCGGGGTCACGGTCAGGCCGCTGCGCCAGATGACCGGCGGCCACGAATTCAACGAGATGTTCTTCGAAAACGTGCGCGTGCCGCGCACCAACCTGCTGGGCGAGCTCAACGCCGGCTGGCGCGTGGGCATGACCACGCTGATGAACGAGCGCGGCACCTCGGCGTTTTCCGTCTGGCTGCGCTACCGCATCACGTTCGAGGAGCTGGTAGAGATGGCGCGCAAGCTCCTTTGCCGCGGCAAGCCGGCGACGCTGGACCCCGTCATCCGCCAGCAACTGGCGCAGGTGTACATCGATCTTGAAGCGCTGCGCTACGTCAGTTATCGGACCTTCTCGCAGATTCTCAAGGGCGGCACACCCGGTCCCGAAGGCTCAATCTCCAAGATTTTATGGTCGGAGCTGAACCAGAGGATGAACGAGCTCGCGATGGCGGTGGAGGGGCCGAGTTCGCAACTGATGCGCGACAGCCCCTACGCAATCGCCGACGGGGTATGGCAGTTTACCTTTCTGCGCTCGCGCGCCAATACGATCGAGGCGGGAACGTCGGAGATTCAGCGCAACATCATTGCGCAGCGCGTGCTGGGCCTGCCCAGGTCGTATTGAGATGAGGATGCCGCGCCGCGATGGTAGAAATTTTGGGGCGCCCCATCTGCTTCATCGCAGTGACGGCGACAGCACATAGATCTGTCCGGACATCTCCGGCTGATGCATCGTGCAGTAGAACGTATATAAGCCTTCCTTGTGGAATGTCAGGGTGACGGTGGTTTTCTTCAGTTGCGGCAGCGCCATCTTCATCAGCACCTGGCCCCCCGGACTGGCCAGCATGAAGTCGTGCTGCTCATCGGACTGCAGGTTCCAGAAACTGAACGAGGTCGGCTCGTCGCGATAGACGAAGACTACGCGCGGCGAGAAGGTATAGAGGATGCCGAAGGCTTTCTGCTCCTGCGGATCGGACTGGCCGGTCGGCAGAGTCTCGGTGAGAATGACCACACCGGTGCGCGCGCCGGCGCCATCAGCGGTCGCGCTGACGATCCTCTGGGCGGCGGCGGTGGGCATGTAGCCGTCTTCGGCGCGCGCCGATAGCTGCGCGGCCCAAAGCGCCGCAATCAGAACCGCAATTAAACTGCGTGCCAGTGCGGTTGAGGGACCGGACCCGGATGACCTGCGCATGGCTCAGAATTTGAACACTTCCAGTGCGTTGTCGCGCAGGTAGCGGCGCTTGGCCTCGTCCTTCAACGGCACCTGCCATCCTTCGCGCGCGCAGCGTTCCACGGTGAGCAGCGGATAATCGGTGGCCCACATCAATTTTCTGATCCCGCGGCTGGTGTTGGCGAAGTCCCACAGTTCCTGCGGGACATATTTCGGCGACCACGCTGAGGTGACCAGGTAGAAGTTGGGATATTTCTGCAACAATGCAATCACCTCGCGCTGCCACGGATGGCCCAAATGGACCCCGACCACGGTAAGTTCGGGAAACGCCAGCAGCACCTCGTCAAGCAGCATCGGCGACTGCATCGACGCCGGCCTCATCGGCCCCGGCACCCCGACGTTGATCTTGATCGGCAGGCCCAGCTCCACGCATTTGGCATAGATGGGGAAATAGCTGGCGTGATTGGGCGGCAGACCGATCATCGACGGCATGATGTAAGCGCCGCTGTAGCCGTACTCGCGCACGGCTTTTTCCAGCCGCCGTACCGCCGTCATCACGCGGGTGGGATCCAGCCCGATACATCCCTTAAAGCGGCCCGGAAAGCGGGTCATCAGCTCGCTGCCGCGCCGGCATAGCGCCTCGAACAACTGGTCGGGAATATCCTGTCCGACGCCGTAGGTGGGACTGGAGACACGTCCCATGACAGCCGCGGTCAGATGCGCGAACTCGACCCCGCCGGCGTCCATTGCGGCGACCATCTCTTCGAAGGTCGCGCCCTGGGTCATCTCCTTTGACCCTTTGAACCATCGAGCAATGTTGGGGTCGAGCTTGCGCGCCTGCGCCGGCGGACGGGGCGGCGGCGCCATCCCGGTCATCGCGTCGACCAACTTGTACTCTCCAGCCATAAAAGCATCTGCCTCACTTGGCGATCGGGTGTTGCGATATTCCCCAGCGAACCCGGCGGCCTTCGAGCAAGTAGCATCGATAGCATGGAAAAGTCCACGGCGCGGGGATTGCCTGCTGCTCCGCTAATGAGCAGCGGCAGGGTGAATGCCCACTTTTACGTCAGATCGGCGGGGCGGCGGCGCTCAGATCCGATTCGCACAAGCGGCTGAAATTGCGTACTGTGCAATCGAGATGTCGGAGCGGCTGTGGCAAAGTTCTTGCTCCCCTTAGCCGCCAAGGGCAACAACGATGGCGCTGGAAAGCAGCATCGAGCGGATGGCGGTGATTCTGGCCGGCGGTGACGGCAGCAGACTCAGCGGGCTGGTCCGCAACATGACCGGCCACAACGTTCCTAAGCAGTTCTGCTCGCTTTTGGGCGACGTTACCCTGCTGGAGCATACCCGCCGCCGCGTCGAGATGGCGATCGAACCGGACAAGACCGTGTTCGTGGTGAATCAATCCCACGAACAGCATTACGCGCCGATCCTGCGCGACGTTTCCAAATCGAACCTGGTGGTGCAGCCGGAGGACCGCGGCACCGGCCCGGCAATTCTGCTGGCCCTGCTGCGGACCGCCGCGCTGGTCCCGGACGCCTCCGTGGCCCTGTTCCCGGCGCATCACGTGATCAGCGACGAGCGCGAATTCATGCGCCATGTCGAGATCGCGTTCCAGGCGGTGGAGGACCGTCCCGAGTTTACCGTGCTGCTGGCGATGGAGCCGTCGCGGGCCGGCGGCGCCTGCGAATGGATCGAGCCGGCGCAGCGGATTGGTCTGAATCAGCATGACCTGTACCGGGTGGCAGGCTTGTGGGACAAATCCCATGCCGAGACTTCGGCGCTGCTCAAACGCGGATGGATGTGGAACAGCGGTGTGACAATCGCGCGCCTGTCCACGCTGCTGGGCATGATCATGGTCACGGCACCGCGCCTGTACGCGGCGTTCGCGCCGCTGCGCGAGCGTTTTCCCCGCTCACCCAGCCCCCGGATGGTGGCCAGCGTTTACCAGGAACTGCCGGTAATCGCATTCTCCCGGCATGTCCTGCGCGCGACCCCGGTCAATCTCGCGGCGCTGCCCGTACCCCGCGTCGGTTGGGACGAACTGGGCGAGCCGCAGCGCGTGCGCCAGACCTGGACCAGGCTGGGCATCAAGCCGCTGTGGTCGATCGGCTCGTGACTGGTGGAACCCGCGCGCCTGCGACGGGGCGGCGGGACGCGCCTGACGAGCCCATAAGGGTCGGGGTCTTCGACTGAGGCCGGCCCAAACCTCGGGGCGAAAACACATCCCGGACAGGCTGGTGAGAGGCCGTTTCACGGCGTCGTCAGCTTGACAAAGCGGAGCACGGCGTGCGCTACTCGCCGCAGTCGCATGGTCAAGCGCGAAAAGCAGGCATGGATGATCGTGATCAGTCTGTTTTTGGTCATGGTCATCATTAACGGGTCCGGTTACGGCGCGCAGGGCGTATTCTTCACGCCGCTGCTCAGGCAGTTCGGCTGGACGCGCGCCAAGCTGTCGCTGCTGCAATCCACGATGGGCCTGACTATGGGCGCCGCGATGCCACTGGCGGGATGGCTGCTGGACCGCTTCGAAGCGAAGATCGTGATGCTATGCGGCGCGCTGCTTGCCGGAGCCGCTTTTGCCGCCGCCAGCCAGGCCCATTCCTTCGCGCCGATGCTGGCGGCATACATCGCGTTCGGCTTCGGCATGGGAGCCTCGACCACGCTGCCGTCCGCGTTTGTGGTTTCCAACTGGTTCGAGGAGCAGCGCGGACTGGCATTGGGCGTCGCGATGGCCGGAGCGTCGTTCGGCGGCACCGTGATGACGCTGGTTGCCGGCTACGCCCTGGCGTGGGGCGGATGGCGCGTTGGATACCTGGCGATGGCGGCGCCGATTTTTGTCGTCGCGGCTCCCCTGATTCTGGTGCTGGTCAAGGGCCGTCCACCGCATGCGCTGTCCGCCGCCGCGTCCCAACCTGCCGCGCCCGCACAGGAGGGCGCCGCGCTTGACGGATTCGAATTAGGCGAGGCCTTGCGCAGCCGCTCTTTCTGGCTGATAAGTTTCGGTTTTTTCGCGTTCGCCTTCTCCGCCACCGGCACCGTGGTTCACCTGATTCCATACCTGATAGGTCAGGGATTTGCGCCCACTCGCGCGGCCCTGGCGATGAGCGTGCTGCTCGCGGTCGGTGCGGCCGGCAAGCCGGTGTTCGGATGGTTCGCGGACCGCTTCAGTATCCGCGTCGCGCTTTTTGTGGTGTTCGCCGGACTGGCGGCGGGATACGTTCTGATGCTGCGTGTGACGGATACGCGCAGCCTGGTAATTGCGCTGGCGGTATTCAGTCCGGTATGGGGCGCGGCCCTGGCGTTGCTGCCGGTGCTGCTGGCCGACGCCTGCGGGCTCAAACGCTATGGATCGATCTCGGGCATCCTCGGCGTTTTCAGCACCGTCGGCAGCGCGGGCGGCCCGGTCGTCGCCGGCGCGGTGTTCGACGCGGCGCATAGCTACGCGCCGGTCTTTGAACTCTACATCGTTCTGCTGGTGCTGTGCGCGCTAACGCCGTTTGCCTGCCCGCCATATGCGCGCGTTCCGCTGACGGCTGAGAGTCTGAAGCCGGCCCGCTCCATCGGCTGACTTCGCGGCCGGTGGCTGCAGAAAAAAAGCCCCAGTGCGGTTAATCTGATACCGTTTTTGGATCCCCCGCGCTTCGCGCCGATGCGCGCCCGCCAAAACGCTGACCGACTTTTCAGACGCTACTTGAGCGGAGTGGGTGCAAGCGCATGCAGCAGACCGTCGTCGTAACGCTCGCGCAGCGCAATCGCAATCTGCATCCAGGTTTTCAGCTCGACATCGCCCGAGGGGTCGCGGCTGTAATGCTCGGCCAGCGTGTCCCATCCCTTTTCCAGCGCCCAGATGCTGACCGCTTCGTGGTTCTTCCAGCTGGTGCTGTAGGTGCCGATCCAGCGGCGGCCGTTGCGCACCGCATACGGCATCCACAACCGCTCGATTCCGTCCACGTAGTCGCGCTGCCTGTCGGGCTGGGTGGTGAGGATTTCATGTACGCAGACCTCCGCGGATACGCCGCTTTCCTTCAGATCCCTGAGCGTGGGATTGCCGGCGGCCGGGACCAAAATTCGTCCCTCCCCGCCGCGCGCCAGATTGCCCAGCGCGCCGCGCCATTTGCGGAAGCTGTTGCCCAGCCCCCCGCCGCCGTACTGGGCCGCGGCCAGCGCCGCGTAATGCTTGAGGTTATTTAGTTCCCACAATGCGATGGTACGCGGCCACGGCAGCGAAATGCCGACCGTCTCCCATAACGCGACCAGCCGCGCGCCCGCCTCGCGCATGCCCGGATGGTAGGACTGCTCGAAGGCGTCGACGAAGTTGTCGAGCTGGCCGCAAATCAGGTCCGTGGTTTCATGGACGTAGATAATGGCGGTCTCCTCCCTCGGATGCCGCGCGCTCCCGTCCGCATCTCTACAGACGGTAAAGAGCGGCGGCGTTGCCGTAAACGATTTTGCGCCGATCGGCCGGCGCCACGCCGCGCAGCATCTGCTCGATTACCTGCTGCGAGTTGGGCCAGGTGCTGTCGTTGTGCGGATAATCCGAACCCCACATCAGGATATCGCTGCCCGTGCTTTCCAGGGTAAGGATACCGGGGCGGTCATCCTGGAATACGCATTTGATCTGGCGCTTGAAAAAATCGCTGGGCAGCAGACCGGA
The DNA here is from genome assembly GCA_021324455.1 of Pseudomonadota bacterium. Classification (GTDB taxonomy): domain Bacteria; phylum Desulfobacterota; class Binatia; order Binatales; family Binataceae; genus JAJPJA01. The sequence goes on from JAJPJA010000118.1 coordinate 124,858, forward strand.
CTTGATCTGGCGTTCGTAGCGCGGTCCCTTGCGCACAAACACGTGGTCCATCCGCTTGAGAAAGTGTGCCGCCCATCCGCAGTCGCTTTCCACGCATAGCAGGCGCAGCCCCGGATGGCGCTCCAACACGCCGGCAAAAATCATCATCGCGAGCTGCCGCTCCAGCAGCGACGGCGCGATGGTGTAATCCGCCAGAAAATGTTTCAGGCGGCCGCCGCCCTCCTCGCCGCCGAACACCGGCGCCGTGCCCGCGAACAGGTGGAAGCTGGCAATCACGCCTCGTGCTTCCAGCTCCGTCCACAGCGGTTCCCACAGCGGGTTGTCGTAATAGCGCGCGGCGGGCGGATGCGCGTCGATAAGAACATTGACATAGCCCATCCCGGACACCCGCCGCAGTTCCGCCAGCGCCAAATCCAGATCGGCGCCGGGCAGGATGGCCACGCCCCTGAGCTTCGCCGGAGCGGCGCAGCAGTATTCATGCAGCCAGTCGTTATAGGCGCGCGCGCAAGCCATCTGCACGCCGCCATCCTCGACAGTCGAAAACAACTGCATCGCATAGCTCGGATAGAGCACCTCGGCCGCCACGCCGTCCTGTTCCATCTCCCTCAGTCTGGCGGAAGGCTCCCACGCTCCCCTGGGAACTTCGGCAAAACTCATTGCCGAACTCGTCTTACCCTGCCACGATCCTGCGCTGGCGAACGCGGCCAGTGAGGTCACCATTCCGTTGGGGAAATGCCAGGCTTCGCCCAGCTTGTCATCAGGACCCAGATAAGGGACGCGGTCGCGCAGGGCGCGGTCGACGCGGCTGGTAAACAGATCGGGAGTTTCGCAGATGTGGGAATCCGCCGAAATTGTGGCTGAGGTTATAGCACTCATCTCCCTGGCTCCGGCCAGACCTATCGCTTTGCTGAATTTTCTGCCGCATCGTCAGCCGCATCCCGGCGCAAAGTCAAGCCGCTCCCGCAGTACCGGACGGCGCCGCGGCGTCCTGCGCCCCGCTGACGCATTGGTTTGACAGGTCAAAAGAGCCGCCCCTATCTTACATCTGCTCAACGGAAAATCAGAAAAGGGGATGCTTATGAGCCGCGAATTCGAATTTGCGCAACTCTTGCGCGCTTACCGCAAAGGAATCCTCAGCGAAAAGGCCTTCGAGGAGGAGATGACGCGGCTGGAGGGGGGCGCTTGCGGCGGCTTCATCGCGATGGGAAAGACCTATGCATCCGAGCGCGACGCCATCGTCGCTTATCTCCAGCGCGTCCGCAACGGCGAAGCGGCGGGGGCGCGCGCGTTGGAGCAGTGGGCGCAGGTCTGCAAGACCGACTGCATGCGCAGCGGCCTGCGCACCATCGCGGAACGCGAGGCCTATCATGTCCGCGTCATCGATCGGAAACTGAACGACCTCGGCGCGCGGTGCGAACCCGCCGCGGACCCCGAAATCGACAGGTTCGTGAGTATGCAATCGGACCCCAATATCAGCGACCTGGACAAGCTGCGCCGGATCACCTCGAGCTTCGCCAACGCCGATGAAGTCGTCAAACCGATCTACGAATTCGTCGATCTGATTAAACAGGATCTCGACGCGAAGGAAATGCTCGCGCTGTGGGCGGAGGACGAGTATTCGAGCATCAAATGGTTTCTGCACGCGTGCGCTGCACTGGGCGGCGCCGCGCAGAGCCCGGCCGATTCAAGGCATGAGGCCATGGCGTCCGCACAGACCCATTGATCGCTGGTGTAAAAGGCCGCTTGCGGGGCGCCCGTGCGTATGTTCGACGCGCGGGCGTCTTTTTTTTGGCATGCTCTGAGGGCCCCCAGGTCAGGCGCTGCCGGGCCGGCTGCGCCGCTGCAGTTGGCAGGCAACCAGGGCGCAGAACGAATCCTTGTAGCGCGCGGGCGCGATGAATTCTCCTCCGCAATGAAGGCATCGGCGCACCGTCTCGCCTTCTTTGAGCAGTGGAAGCACCGCCTTGAGATCCACCTCGTTCCGCGGCACGGGGGTCGTTGCCGGCGGCGGGCCGGGTGGATTGGCGGGAGCAGGTCCGACCCTGGATTGCATCGCAGCGCGGCGTGCCGAACGGCGGCGCTCGGCCGCGGCTTTGGCTTCTTCCAGCGCCAGGCGGTCGGCACGCTCATTGAGCGCGTCGCCGGCATGACCCCTGACCCATTGGAATCTGACCTTTCTGCGCGCGATTTCCTCGTCGAGCTGACGCCACAAATCGGTGTTGGCGTTGCGCTTCCAGCGCGAGTTGATGGTGTTGACCACGTACTGGCTGTCGCTGCGCACCAGCACCTCGCTGCCGGCTGCGACGCGGCGCAACGCCTCGATCGCCGCGGTTATCTCCATCCGATTATTGGTGGTCTCCGGGTCCCCGCCGGAATACTCGCGCGTGCCGTCGCTGTCCACGATGACCACGCCCCATCCGCCCGGCCCCGGATTGCCCAGGCATGATCCGTCAGCGTAAACCGTTATCTCGCCCTGGCGCGCCTGATTGGAATGGTTCATCGCGTCCGATCCGCCCGCAGTTGGCGGTAAAGCTCCATGTAGCGCGAGGCGGCGGCCGACCAGGAAAAATCGGCCGCGAAACAATTGGCCATCAGGCGCTTCCACGCCCTGGGACGCCCGAAGATGTCCAGCGCGCGCCCGATCGCGCCGATCATCTCGCCGCGCTCATAGCGGTTGAAAACAAATCCGTTGCCCGATTCGCTGGACGGATCGAACTCGACCACCGTATCAGCCAGACCGCCGGTGGCACGCACGATCGGCGCGGTGCCGTATTTGAGCGCGTACATCTGCGTAAGTCCGCAGGGCTCGAAACGCGAAGGCATCAGGAACATGTCGCATCCGGCCTGAATCTGATGAGCCAAATCATTATCGAAAGCGGTCGAGAGCCTGACGCGTCGCGGCCAGGTCCGTTCGGCCGCCCGCAGCCGGCGTTCGAATTGCGGTTCTCCGCTGCCCAGGACGATTAAGTCGACCTCCAACTCCATCAGATCATCCAGCGCCGCCGCGAGCAGGTCGAAGCCCTTCTGCGCCGTCATCCGCGACACCATCCCAATCAGCGCGCGCCTGGATTTCGGATCGAAACCGGCTCTTTCGCGCAGCGCCGCCGCGCATACCGCCTTGCCCGCGGTATCGCCAGGACCAAAGCGCGCCGCGATACGATGGTCGGTGGCCGGATTCCATTCACTGTAATCGGCGCCGTTGAGAATGCCGACAAACCGCGGCCCCTTGGCCCGCAGCACTCCTTCCAGTCCGAATCCGAACGCCGGATCACTGCTGATCTCCCTGGCGTAGGTGGGACTGACGGTCGAGGCCGCGTCGGCCATCACCACCGCGCCTTTCATCAGATTGATCTGGCCATAGAACTCGAGATAGTCGATGCTGAAGTAGGCCGGATCGATATTGAGCAGCGCAAACTGGGCCGCGTCGCACAGGCCCTGAAACGCGACATTGTGAATCGTAAACAGCGACGCGGTACCCGCGAAGCGCTCATGCAGCTGCGGGTCGGCGCGCATCACGATCGGCAGCACCGCGCTATGCCAGTCATGCGAATGCACCACGCCGGGCCTGATGAAATCCGCCAGTACCTGTGCCGCGGCGCGGCCGAAGAACACGTATCGCGCAATCGAGTCGGGATAATCGCGGCCGCCTTCGCCGTAGATACCGTCGCGTCCGAAGTAGCCGTCATGCTCGATGAGAAAGACCGCAACGCCGCCGGGTCCGATACCGCTCCTTAAACGGAAGCGCTCGTCCTGGTTTCCAACCCTGACCCGGTATTCGCCGCCGACGGTGGCGGTGCGCAGGGCGGCGAGCGCGCATCGGTAACCGGGGATGACAACCGAAACCCTCGCCCCGCATTCCGCGAGCGCGGCGGGCAGCGCGCCAATCACATCCGCCAACCCGCCGGCCTTCGCATAGGGCGCCATCTCCGCCGCCACCAGTGCAACTTTCATGACGTAAGATTCTGGCAGAGCCTACGCGTATAGCGAGATCTGAAACAAGCCAGGTTTCCCGCTGGCCTGAAATGGGAGGACGGGCGTCCGTACCTGTCATGGCGCGGTCGTGAACGACCGCGCCATCGAGTTTCTACAGCATCTTCACTGCTGTCATTCGGGCTGGAGCGGCGTTGTGTTCGCCGCAATTGAGCGCACGCAAACCAATGATACTCTGCGCAAGCCGATCGCGGACCGGAAGCCCGGACCCGCAATATAGCAGGACAGGCGTCCCCGCCTGTCCTGCTATCCCCTGCCAAGGACCTGCTCAGCGGCTGGGAGCCTGGCTGCTCAGTTCAGCACCGACGGCTCGCCGGTGCGGTCGTGCCGCTCGGCAGCTGGACTTACGCCGCCGTCGCGCAGGGCCGTGTTCAGTACCTCGTCGACGGTGTCGACGAACACGAATTCCAGCTCCTTGCGCAGTTCGGGCGCGATATCCTCGAGGTCGCGCTCGTTGCGCCGCGGCAGGATGACGGTATGAATTCCGGCGCGCCGCGCCGCCAGCACCTTTTCTTTGATCCCGCCAACCGGCAGCACTTTGCCGCGCAAGGTAAACTCACCGGTCATCGCGACGTCAGGCCGCACCGGACGCCCGGTCAGCAGCGACGCCAGCGACGCGGCGATTGTCACGCCGCCCGAAGGGCCATCCTTGGGGATACCTCCCGCGGGCACATGCACGTGCAGGTCCGCCTTGTCGAAGAAGTCCGGCGCTATACCCAGCCGATCGGCGCGCGATCGGATATAGGACAACGCCGCCTGCGCCGATTCCTTCATCACATCGCCCAGGCTGCCGGTAAGCGTCAGACCCTTCTGCCCCGCCATCCGGGTGCTCTCGATGAACAGGATATCGCCGCCGTTGGGCGTCCATACCATGCCGGTGGCCACGCCCGGCTCCTGGGTGCGTTCAGCCGCTTCGGAAAAGAACTTGGGCGGCCCCAGATAGCGCGACAGCGCGGCACTGTCGATGCGCTCGGGAACCGCCTCGCCCTCGGTCAGGGCGCGCGCGACCTTGCGGCAGATGCTGCCGATTTCGCGCTCCAGGTTGCGCAGCCCGGCCTCGCGCGTGTAGCTGCGGATGATCTCCATCAGAGTGTCCGGCGCGAACTCGATCCGGTATTCGCCCAGGCCGTTTTCGTTGAGCTGCTTGGGGATCAGATGCCGCTGGGCGATCTGGATTTTCTCTTCGTCGGTGTAGCCGGGCAGCTCCAGCACCTCCATCCGATCGCGCAGCGCATGCGGGATGGTATCGAGCACATTGGCGGTGGTCAGAAACATCACATTGGACAAATCCACCGGCACATCCAGGTAATGATCGACGAAAGTGTTGTTCTGCTCGGGGTCAAGCACTTCGAGCAGGGCGGAGGCCGGATCGCCGCGGAAGTCCGCACCCAGCTTGTCCACTTCATCAAGGATGAACAGCGGGTTGTTCGAGCCCGCGTTGCGCAATCCTTGGATGATGCGGCCGGGCAGCGAACCGATATAGGTGCGCCGATGCCCCCGAATCTCGGCCTCGTCGCGGATTCCGCCCAGCGAGAGCCGCTGGAACTTGCGCCCCATCGCGCGCGCGATCGAACGTCCCAGCGAGGTCTTGCCGGTGCCTGGAGGGCCGACGAAGCACAGGATCGGACCCTTGGTGGTTCGCTTCAGCTTGCGCACCGCCAAAAATTCCAAAATGCGCTCCTTTATCTTCTCCAGATCGTAGTGGTCCTCGTCGAGGATCGCGCGGGCGTGGGCGATGTCGAGGTTGTCCTCGGTGGATATCGCCCACGGCATGCTCACCAGCCAATCCAGATAGGTCCGCACCACGGTATGCTCCGCCGACTCCGGCGGAATCATCCGCAGCCGCTCCAACTCCTTCTCGGCCGCTTTGCGCGCCGCCTCCGGCATGTTGGCCGCTTCGACCTTCTGCTGCAGGTCATCGATTTCCGCCGAACGCGGATCGCCCTCGCCCAGTTCCTTCTGGATCGCTTTGAGTTGCTGGCGCAGATAGAACTCGCGCTGATTCTTGGTCAACTCGGTCTGCACCTGTCCCTGGATCTTATGGCCAAGCTCGAGCAGCTCGATCTCGCGATTGAGAATTGAGCTGAGCTTCTCCAGGCGGGCTTTGACCTCGAGCGTCGAGAGCAGATCCTGCTCCTCCTCGACCGCGATCTTCATATAGGAAGCCACGAGGTCGGCCAGCCGGCCGGGCTCGCGGATGTTCATCGCCATCACCTGCAGTTCGTCGGGCAGGTAGGGCACCAGCGAGACGAACTTGGAGAACTGACTGGCCACATGCGCCTGCAGGGCGTCAAGTTCCTTGTCCGGCGCGGCGCGATCCGCCAGCCGACCGACGCGGGCCGCGAAATAGGGCTCGCGCTTGACGTATTCCAGCAGCTCAATGCGAGCCAGGCCCTGGACCAGCACGCGCACGCTGCGGTCCGGATAGCGCAGCATTTTCAGAATCCGCACCGCGGTACCGCGCGAAAACAACCCGTCGGGTTGAGGATTTTCCTCTTCGGGGTTTTTCTGCGTGGTCAGGGCGATGATGCTCCTGGGGCCTGGCAGCTCCTCGATCAGTTGCAGAGAGGCGCTGCGCGAAACCAGAAAGGGATGAATCTGGCCCGGAAAAATTACCAGGCCCCGCAACGGCAGGACCGGAAGTATCTGGGGTATGTCGATCGCATTGACGTCCTCGTCAACCTCGAATCCCCGCTCCCCTTTTCCCGTTGGATCAGGTTTGTCAGCCATCTTATAGAATCAACCTCATCGGCAGCTTTCGCCGCCGGGATCTGTGCTACCCGGCTTTCCTGAGGTATTGTAGGGTAGAACCGGGCGCAAAAACGCTCCTGATTGGAATGTAATCATCGCAGCCGGCGCACGCTACATGTGAGGAACGCCCTTGGCAACCGACCAATTCGCTAAGCTGTTCACAACGGAAGAGGCCAACGAGCTTATTCCGCGGCTGGAGACGTTGGTCCGCAAACTACAGGCCAGCGCGGCGCAGGCGCGCGCACGCGCCAGGCAGGCGGGCGCCGCGGCCAATCTGGAGCGATTGTCGCAGTCGGACCCCCTGATGCGCTCAGCTTTGCGTGAAATAGCTAAAGTCGCCGAGGAGATTCAGGGATTTGGATGCTTCCTCAAGGATATCGACCTCGGTCTGGTCGATTTTCCCGGGGAGATCAACGGTGAAACGGTGTTCTTGTGCTGGCAGTACGGCGAACCCCGCCTCGTTGCATGGCATCCGATCGACGAAGGCTTCGGCAGCCGCCGTCCGCTCCCCGGCGGAGCCAAGGTTTACTTGAACTGAACGCTGCCGGAGGACCCCTACTCAATGGTTGCCCTGTTCTTCTACCTCCTCGCCTTGGTGTGCTGGCTCGGCGGCATGATCGGCTTCGTCTTTTTCACCGCGGTTCTGTTCTCGCGCCTGCCCGTGGCCGAGGCCGGCAAGGTAGTCAACGCGATCTTTCCATACTACTACCTCACCGGTTACGTGGCCGGCGCAATCGGGCTGCTGCTGGCGATTTATTTCGCTGCCGCCTGGCGCGGCCGGGTATGGTGGATTTGTTCCGCTGTGCTGCTGGCCGCCGCGCTGGGCCTGACCGTGTACGCCGGCGCCGTACTGCGGCCTCAGATCGAAGCGGTGCGCGGCGTCACTGAAGAAGCCATCCCCGACCCGGCGCGCAAGGCCCAATTCGATTCGCTCCATCGGCTCTCGGTCCAGATCAACGGCGGTGTCATGATCCTGGACCTGCTGACGGTACTGACCACCGCCACCGCCCTGACGCTTTGAAAATCGAATTTTTATGAGTGTCCATCAGTTCAAGGCCGTCGCCATCGACCTGTTCAATACTCTGGTCAAATGGGATCCGAGCGGATTGCCCGCTCATGAATGGCGCGGCCGGCAAATCAACAGCACCATCCCCCTGCTCCTGCCGCATCTACGCGAGCACTTCCACGACTGGAACCATGACGAGACATGGCTGGAAACCTATTACGCCGTCACCATGGAGATCGCGGCCGAGCGCGAACGGCATGGCGTCGAGGTTACCTGCTACGAACGATTTTTCCGCACCCTCAACCGGCTTCACCTGACCAGCCGCATCGAGCTGGATGAATTGGCCGAACAGATGCGCCGCACGCATATGAAAGCGGTGCGCGAAGTCACCTCCACGCCCGCCGCCAACGCCGAAGCGGTGCGCCAGATGGCGCGGCATTACCGGATGGCGCTGCTGTCGAACTTCGACGACTCCGATACCGGCCGCGAAATCGTCTCCGACAGCGGCATCGCGCATCTGTTCGAAGTGATCCTGATTTCCGCCGACGTGGCGATGCGCAAGCCGAACCCCGCCATCTTCAGGCATCTGCTCGACGCGATGCGCCTGCAGCCGCACGAGATGCTGTTCGTGGGCGACACCCCGATGGAGGACGTGCTGGGCGCGCAGCGCGCCGGTATTCCGATCGCCTGGCTGTCCCATGGCCGCACCGAACTGCCGCCAGGCGTCGCTCAGCCGGATATCATCGTACCGACCCTGGCCGATCTCCCGGCGGCGCTGGGACTCTGATGCCTCGCGCTCCGGTCATCGCCGTGGTCGGAGCCGGCGAGGCGCCGGACGAGGTGCTTGAACTTGCGCGCCAGGCAGGAGCGGAAATCGCGGCGCGCGGCGCGGTCCTGGTATGCGGCGGGCGCGGCGGGATTATGGCGGCGGCGGCCCGCGGCGCACGCGAACGCGGCGGCCACACCATCGGCGTCCTGCCCGGCTATGACGCCGGCGAGGCCAACCCCGATATCGAGTTCGCCGTCGCCACCGGGATGGGCCAGGCGCGCAACGCGATCGTGGTCGCCACCGCCGACGCGGTAATCGCGATGCGGGGCGAAGGCGGCACGCTGTCGGAAATCGGCCTGGCCCTGAAACTGGGCCGCCCAGTCGTGGCCCTGCAATCGTGGCCGCAGCTGCAACACCTGCACCGCGCCGAAACCCCTTCAGCCGCGGTGGAAATGGCTCTTCAGCTCCGCCTGCGGCCGAAATGAAGGCGGCGGCGAGCAGCCGCGTCCGGGCGCCTGAAGCGCAAGTTCAAGCGCTGCTGTAAACTCGTTTCCGAAGGCACCGCGCGGTTCAGGGCGCGGTAGAGGCGCCCGCCGCCGGAACGCTCACACCCAGGTTGGCCAGCGCCTGCACCACGGTGTCGCGCTGCGCAGCGTAGGGGTTGGAGTTGAGGAAGTCCCGGTAAGCGGCGATGGCCGCGTCGCGTTTGCCTTCGAGCTGCAATACCCGGGCGATGGCAACGCGGGCGTTGTTGCTCTCCGGTCCTTTCAGGTCCGCCGCCTTTTTATAGGTCGATGCCGCCTTTGCGTAATCGCCCATCTGCTCATACACGGCGCCCAGGTCCATCAGCGCCAGTTCGCGCAGCGACGCCGGTGCAGAGCCCTGGGTGTAATCTTCCAGCGCCTTGCGGGCGTCAGCCAAATCGCCGGAATTGAAGTAGGCCAACCCCAGGTACAGGCGCGCCAGCGCGGCCGCGGTGCTGGAGGGATGCCGCGCGATGAGAACCTCGAACTTCTGCTCGGCGCCCTTGTAATCTTTGGCGCTCAGCGCGCTGAAACCTTCGTAGAACTGTTCCGCCGCCCGCTCCCTTACGCTGACCGTGTGCTGATAGATCAGGAAGAGGGCCAGGGCCAGCAGAACGACGGCGATCGCTCCGGCGATGACCTTGGTCAGATGATGCTCGACAAAGTCCTCGACCGAGTAGGCAACGGTCATGAACTCGTCGGGCTGCTTGAGGTCCTTGCGGCGGAATTTGGGACGATGCGTGGTGGCCATAAAAAAGCGGCTGCCTCGCCCCGCGGCAAGCAGCCGGCAGTGTAAGCGTCATGGGCGCGGCGGATCGGAACCCTACATTTTGTATTTGAAGTCCTCGGGCGACATCTTCTCCAGGATTTCGGCCCACTTGTCGCGCGACACGCCGGCCAGATTCTGCTCCTTGGAATCGGCCTCGGCCGACTGCTGCAGCTCGCTGGAAACTTCCAGCACCTTCTTGGCAACGTATATCGGCGACTTGGTGCGCAGCGCCAGCGAGATGGCGTCGCTCGGGCGCGAATCGATCTGCACCGTGCGCCCCTCGCGGGTCTTGACCTGGATGTGAGCGAAGTAGGTGTTGTCGCGCAGTTCGGTCACTTCCACCGCCTCGACCGTGCCGCCGAGCTCGCCCAGCACGTTGCGCAGCAGGTCGTGGGTCATCGGGCGCTGGGGCTTGATGCCTTCCAGCTCGGTGGCCATCGAGGCGGCCTCGAGCAGCCCGATCCAGATGGGCAGATTGAGTTTGTTGTCGGGGTCTTTAAGCACCACGATCGGCGTTTTGGTATTGGGGTCGAGCGTCAGCGCGCCAATCGTCATTAAAATGAAATCTTCTCTATGACCGGCCATGGGCTTCCCGCGAGGATTCGCTCCCTACATCGTCATCCCGTCAGAACCATTGTTTCGGACGTTCTAAAAGCCATTTTGGACCAAAGGGCCGGCAATGGTCAACCAAGCGAACCCGCCGCCGTTTCAATCATCGCGGAACCAGCCGGTCGATTACGTGATAAAGCTGATTCAGATTGCGGCATTCCTCAACCATGTCGCAATGCGGGCCGTAGCGCTCCATCTCGCTGTCGCCGAAACCCCAGGTATTCCTGCTCTCCGGATTGAGCCAGATAAGCTGCTTGGCCCGGCCGCGGATCTCGCGCAGGCACCAGTCGTGCGGCAGGTTGTAATTGTTGCGCCCGTCGCCCAGCACGATCACCGTGGTCTTTTTGTTGATCGCGCCGATGTAATCCTGGGTGAAGCTGCGGAACGCGTAGCCGAAATTGGAATGCGCGTAGACGTTGATCAGGTCGCCGCGCAGCGCGATGTCCAGCGCGTCCTTGATGTCGTTGTCGCGGAAGTGTTCGGTGATCTCGCCAATCTCGGCCACGAAGATGAAGCTGCGCACCTTGGAGTAAAGATCCTGCAGCGAGTAAACGAACTGCAGCATGAAGCGCGACACGTTGCGCACCGAATCCGACACGTCGCACAGGATTACCACCTGCGGCTTTTCCTTCTTGCGCCGGTCGAACTTGAGCTTGAACGGCACCCCGCCGTAAACCAGGTTGGTGCGCAGGGTTTTCTTGATATCGAAGCGCCCCTTCTTGGCCAGGCGGCGGCGCACCGAGATGATGTTCTTGAGCCGCTGCGCCAGACGCGCAATGGCCTCGTTCATCTTTTCGATTTCCTGCGGCGTCAGGTAAAGGAAACTCTTTTCGCTGAGCTGCTGCAGGCGGTCGCTTTCGCGCGTCTTGAGGTCGCGCTTTTCGCGTTCGACCCGCACGTAGCGGCGGATGATATCCTGCAGCGCCTGCAGCCGCCGCTGCAGAAACTCCTCCATCCGCGCCCGCGCGCCGTGCTGCGACTTGTCAAGCTGTTCGCGGAATTCTTCCAGCTCGCGCTCCAGGCGATCCAGCCCCAGCTCGCGGGCCAAGGCGCGGGCAAAGTAGCTCTCCTCGATGGTGCGCTCGATATTGCCCAGCTTGGCGTTGCGCGCCGCCTCGCGCAGCATCTTCTCCAACTGCCCGTTGTTGTTGCTGAGCAGGGCTTTGGCCAGCTCGGACAGCTCCTTGCCCTGCTTCTTCAGCATCTCCTCCATCTGTTCGAGGAACTGCTGAAACTCCTCATCCGACATGGACAGCGCGTCCTGCACGCCCTGCCCCGCCTGCTTGATGATTTCGCCCAGCCCGGAGAAGTACAGATCGAACAGCTCGTCGAAGATCGGCACTTCGCTGGCGCGCTTGACCATCGTGGCGCGCAGCGCGGAGCGGAAAATATCGCGTTCGGCCAATCCGGCCAGGTCGCTGGCGGCAAACGCGTCGAGCACTTCCGCGACCGAAACGCGCAGGCCATTCTGGCGCAGCAAATTGGCAAACTCGACCAGTTTTTCTTCCATTGAGCAATGCTCCCGCGCAAGCGCCCGCAGGCGCCCGGGCTCAGTTCAGGAAATCCTTGTCGCTGCTGCTGCTACCCGGAGTAGCCGTGCCGCGGCGCGCGCGGCTCTTTTCGATGTAATCCTTGAGCTCTTCCTGCGCCTTGCGCACGTCGCCTTCGTACTTGACGATGGTGTCCAGCGTCTCATTGACCAGCGCTTCGTCCAGCGTCTTGACGTTGAGCAGGGTCAGCGCCTTGACCCAGTCGAGGCTCTCGCTGATGCCCGGCGTTTTCTTCAGGTCAAGCTTGCGCAGGGACTGGATCAGATTGACCACCTGCTCGGCCAGCTTGTCGCTGACATCGGGAATCTTGGTCTTGATGATCCGCAGTTCCTGGTCCTTGTCCGGGAAGTCGATATAAAGGTGCAGGCATCGGCGCTTGAGCGCGTCGGACATCTCGCGCGCATTGTTGGAAGTCAGGATGACCAGCGGCAGATGCTTGGCTTTGAGCGTGCCCAGCTCCGGCACGGTGACCTGGAAGTCCGACAGCAGCTCGAGCAGAAACGCCTCGAACTCCGCGTCGGCCTTGTCAATTTCGTCGATCAGCAGCACGCAGGGCTGCTCGCTGCGGATTGCGCGCAGCAGCGGCCGCGGCAGAATGAACTTGTCGGAAAAGAAGACTTCGTCTTCGTTGGCGATCCGCTCCACCGCCTGGGCCAGACCGCGGGCGCC
>JAJPJA010000063.1 GCA_021324455.1 Pseudomonadota bacterium
AGGCGGTCGAGCAGGTCGTCGTAGTCCAGCAGGGCGCGCTCGCGCTTATAGCTCTCGTATTTCAGGGCGAGCTGAAGAATTTCGGCGCTGTGCTCGAGCAGGTGCGGGAAATCGACCTCGATTTCCTCTTCGAGGCCGCGGCGCTTGTTGCGCGCCATGCTGATCGCCTCGGACAGCGTGCCCTTTTTCGGAAAACGCCGTTCGCGCGAGCCGAGACCCATCCGCGTCCGAAGCAGATTGATTACGTCTTCCATGTCGGCGCGGTCGAGGATGGTGAAATTGGGGCGCAGGTCGAGGGCGGGGCCGTAGCGGCGCAAGACGATGTTGGCGAAAGAATGAAACGTACCGCCGGCCACGCCGCGGCTGACCTCGCCCACCAACTGCTCCGCCCGCCGCAGCATCTCCTGCGCCGCGCGCCGGGTAAAGGTCAACAGCAGGATGGATTGCGGCGCTATCCGCTCCTCGATCAGCCGCGCGACCCGATAGATCAGCGTGCGAGTCTTGCCCGATCCGGCCCCCGCCACGACCAGCAGCGGCCCCTCGCGATGCGTTACCGCCTCGAGTTGAGCCGGGTTGAGCAGATCGGCGTAAGCGATCCGATACGAAGCCTGGGGCGCGTCGGCCCGGCTGCGCACGGTGATAACCTTCTCGACACCCGGCATGGCGTCGGATTGTAGCATGCAGCCGGCCGATTCGGATAAGACCCCGGCGCCCGCGCGCCCTGTGAGATCTGAATATCAGGGATTCTGAATATCAGGGATAAGGATAAGGATTGGTGCCGTAGGTGCCCGGACCGCTCGGATATCCGTACGGATTGCCGTATGGATTGCCATATGGGTTGCCGTACGGATTAACTCCGCCATAGGGACCGCCAAAACCGCCGCCGAATGGACTCATCGTTCCGAAGCCCGGCGACACGCCCATCCCGAAGCCCGACCCGCCGCCGCCCAGCCCAATGGCCAGGCCCATTCCCAGCAGCGGTATCAGAGTGCTGGCCAGGCCGCCGGCCGAGTTGCTCTGATTCATGTACTGCTGAGCCTGCTGGTTAAGGTATTGCTGTTCGGTGCTCTGCTGCTCCCGATTGGTGTAGGCGTTGACGTCCGGCGCTTCGCCCGCTCCTCCAGCCGACGCCGAAGGCGCCGCCGGTTTCATCGACGCCAGCTCCGGCATCACGCGAATGTGATTGTTGATGACCACGTTGTTGTCGTTCAGATAGCGCCGGGTCTTGGTTTCGGCGTCGCTCTTGCCGAAATCCGTCGCGGTGTAACCGTAAAGCATCACCGAGCGGCCGGAGGCGGAATCGAGCACCTGCGCTCCGACCAGCGGCAGGCGATGGGAATGCAGGTAGTCGGTCAGCCGCGTACTCTGATCGCTGTCGGGAACCGGGGTTTCGGCGCGCGCCGCGGGCAGCCAGGCTATCGCGACGACCAGCCAGGCGACCAGAGAAAATTTCGCAGTCAGCCGCACAGTTCAAATTATATGACCGCATTGAGAGCGGCTGCAATCCGGCGCAACACGGCATCCCGAGTCTGAAATCGCGCCGGGGGTGTCTTCTTCCGCCGCCTCTGGACTAAGATATGGGATTAACGTCTATCACCCGGTTTGAAGGGAGTTCGCCATTTCACCGCGTAATCAAGCAGTCCCGGGTAAAGCCCGCGCCGTATGTGAATTTCAGCGTCTGGAGTTCAGCTCGTCCGAGGGCGTGCGTCTGGCGCGCGAATTGTGGGAAATCCTGCGCCGCAAGAAGGGCTGCACACTGAACCGCCTGTACCGCTGCGCCGATAACGACCGCCTGTGGCTGGCTTATTCCGAATGGAACAGTCTGGCCGAGCTGGCCGGAGCCCGGCGCGAGGCCGCGCGCTCACCGCTCAACCGGCGCCTGCATTCGATGCTCCAATCCAGCAGCGAGAGAGCGTACGAGCCGTTCGGAGCCGTGCGCAGCGCCCACGGCATCAATTTCGCCTCCGCGCCGGCGGCGTTGCTGATCAGCTTTCTTGAGGAGATGGAAGATGCTGAAGCCGCGCTGGGCTTTGTGGCGCAGGCGCCCGGCTATATCTCGCACATAATGCTGCACGAGGTGGGCAAGGCCCGCGGCCTGTTATGCTTCGCTCATTTCGACGCGCGCGAAAATGCCGAATCCGTATGCCGCGGCGTTGCGCAGCAGGCCGCATTGCGCGATTTCGGACCGGCCGCCGAGTTGTTCGTGGTCTGATGCAGCGGCGCTGAAAAGCATCGGGCAATGCGATACGAACTCAAAATAGCCGCGCGCTACCTGCGCTCGCGCCGTAAATCCGCCTTTATATCGATCACCACCTTTTTCACCGCCATCGGCGTCATGATCGGCGTGGCCGCACTGACTATTACACTGGCGGTGATGAACGGGTTTGAGGCCAATCTGCGCAGCCGTATCCTGAGCCTGACACCGCAGGTACAGGTAGTCCGCTACGGCGCCATGTCCAACTACGCGCAGGTGCAAGCCGCCGCGGACAAGGTAAAAGGCGTTACCGGGGCCGACCCTTTCATCATCGGCCAGGGGATGCTGACCTCCACGACCGCCGCACGCGGCGTGGTGGTGCGCGGAATCGATCCGGCCAATCGATGGGCGACCTCCGATCTGCGGCGCTACCTGGAGCACGGCGATATCGCCAGCCTCAATCCGCCGGCGTCCTCGGCATCGCCCACGCCGCCGGCCGCGATTGCCATCGGTGAGATAATCGCCGACAAGCTGCACGTACATACCGGCGATGAGGTCAGGCTTATTTCGCCGATTTCGGTGGCCGGCGGCGAAATCAACGCGACCAGCGCGCCGTTTCGCGTCGGCGCGATCTTCCTGTCCGGCGTTCAGTTCATCGACGAAACTGTAATCTTCATGGACCTGAGGCGGGCGCAGGAGTTCTTCGGCCGGCAGCGCCAGGTGGACGGCGTCGAGGTGCATCTGGCGAGTCTGGACGACACCTGGAAGGTGACCAACGCGCTGCGCCGGGTGTTTCCCTTTCCGCCCTACCGCGTGCGCAACTGGATCGAGATCAACCAGGCGGCGTCAGCCGGATTCGCGATGCTCAAGCGGGTGTACAGTCTGGTCCTGATGCTGCTGATCGCGGTGGCGGCGTTCAATCTGGTCGCGATGCTGATAATGGTGGTGATGGAAAAGCGCAAGGACATCGCGATCCTGATGACAATGGGCGCGACGGCCGGCGGCGTGCGCCTGATCTTCATTATCAAGGGACTAATCGTGGGCGCGATCGGCACCGCCGCCGGCGTCGCGCTGGGCGCAGCCGGATGCGTCACGCTGGCGCATTATCACTTCATTCATATCCCGCGCGAGATATATGGAATATCCACGCTGCCGGTCGCCGCTTCGGCGGCGGCGTTCGCATGGGTCGCGCTGGCCGCGATGGCGTTGTGCCTGGTAGCCGCCCTTTATCCGGCCCGCCAGGCGTCAAAGCAGTTGCCGGTCGAGGTTATCCGCTGGGAATAGCCCCCGACCGACCAGTATGACCGGGGCTGCGCGCCCTGCGGTCATTCGCGGGGCGGAGCCGAATCGGGACGGGACTTGCCCGCCAGCTTGGACTTTCGGATCACCAGCGTTTCATGGCCGCGCACCTTGATGGTGCGGGCGGGCTCCGAAACCGGCGCCTTGCTGATGGCCCGATCGTCCCTGAACCGGACTCCGGGTCCACCGCCGCGTTTGCGGCGCCAGTTGTTGAGCTCTTTGGAAAGTTTTGAGGCCAGATCGTCGTTGGCGACCTGCCCCTGTTCGTCTAGCGCTTCGCTATCCGCAGGATTGTTCGATGTCTCTTGGGAACTCATCTAGCTCCCTTCTCCCCTGAGGCAAATTACCCGCCCTGAAACTATATGGGTCCGGTCGGGCTCGGCTTCGATCTATTGGTTCTGTTCTGGAAGGCCAAAAAGTTTCTTGTGCGAATTGGGCGTTGTCCCTGATGATCAGGAAACGACTGGAGGATATGGACTGTTTGGATTGGATTCCAGGATGTTCCGGTTTCCCGGCTTAGATTAAATCCTACGCCAAGCGCGTTATTGAGGAAAGACACTCTGCATCCGCATGGCCAGACCCAAATCACCGGCGATGCGCAGTTTCCCGCTCATAAACAGCATCTGCGGATTCGCCTTGCCATTGACCATATCAACATAGTCCTGAGCCGCCATCGAGATCGTGACGTTGGGGGAGGGATGGGCGCCGTCTTTCACCTCGCAGGCCTCGTTCTTGACCGCGACATTCCACTTTCCACCGCCGTCGCCGGAGAGATCGAACTGAAACACAGCGTCCAGTCCTTTGGCCGCGTCCTTGTTGAACACTGTCGGCATCCGCTCAAATGCCTCTTTGCATGATTGAACTTCCGCCATCGTTATATCCTCCTGACCTCGACTCCGGCTGCCAATCCATTACGGCTGAGCTGTATTGCGGCTTGCCGTATCCGGCTTACCTTCCGCCGAACCGTGCGCCCATGGTTGCCGCAAGGCGCCCAATGCGGCAAATCTAAGTGCCGGACCCGAAACTTGTCAACACATCAAACCCCCGACTTTGAATTTTTGTTCGCCGTAACTCGATGGCGTCTGCCGGCCCGAATGCATCAAAATCGCCTAAAGAGCCTGACCCTGGCGATTTTTTACTTGCGGCTTATCGCATTTATCGATTCAAAACCGCGGCGCCGGGACTAGAAGCTGAAAATGCCTTTGGGCACCACCCGGATTAAATTGGTCCGCACGCGCACCGGCGCCGCCCCTTCGGCAATCGTAACCGCATGCTCCTTCTCCGCTTCGGTGCTGACTTGACCGCTCAGATAGGCGTCGCGCCCGATTACTTTGACCGACACCTGACTCAAGCCCGCGCTTTGAAGCTGAGCCGCAATGGCTGATTCCTGGCGCGCCCACGTCGCCGTATCGGTTTGCAGAGTGTCGATTACGTCGGTCACTCCGCTGACGCCCTTGGCCGTCGCCACCGCCAGCCGCCGCTCTTTCTCGTCGAATACCTTGCCGTACAAGGTCACGACACCGCCGCCATTGGTATACGCCTTGACCCGTCCCAGGCGCCGGTCGCTGCGCAAACGATCCTGTACCCGGGTCAGCAGACTCTCTCGCGGGGGCGGCGGCGCGAACGCCCGCAGGCGGCGCCTTGGCCGCGGACGTTCCGGTGCGGGGGCGGGAGCTTCAGGCGCCGCTTCGGGAGCGGGCGGCATGATCGGCTCTTTGGCGGCCAGCGCGGGACTCGGTTGGGGAGCGGCGCTGGGCGCGGCGGCAGGCGGCGCGCTGGCGTACTCCGGAGTCTCAGCCGGGTTAAGATGCGCGATTTTGTCGGCCAATGCGGATTCCACCGCGTCTTTGTCCGCGCCGCTGCGCGCCATCACGACCGGATAGCTGACTTTCACCGAAGTGCCGCTGAAGGGCGCGAAATGCCATCCCATCATCGTACTGATGAGGTCGGCGTCGACCGCGGGATTGGGCGCGGTTGAGGTTTTGATCGAACCGGCCACGACTTTGCCGGTCGGGTCAACCGTGAGCGAGGCCAGGACGCCGTCGGAAAAGTTGCTGTCGCCGGCCAGCGCTTTTTTGTACAGGTCCAGCACCGCGGCCGAATTGTCGTTGAAGACCTTGGTGGCCGCATCGACGCTGCGCGCCGGATCGGCGGCCGATTCGCCCGTCACCTGCACCGCGGTGTTGCTGGCCAACTGCGCGATCGGTCCGGTCACCGCCGGCGCCGCCGGGGACGCGGCGGGCGAAGCGGCGGATTTCGGCATCACTCCTTTATGCGTCAGATGAATCGCGAACCATGCACCGAGCGCCAAAGCCACAACCGCGGCCACCACGTAGCCGGTGAACGCAAAAAACCGGCGCGCCCCGGATCGATCCTCCGGACGTATCCGTTCGTCGTCGAACGTCGGGCCGCCGATCGTCGGTTCAGGCGTTGGCTGATAAACGGTCTGGTGCGGAATCGTAAACGAGGGCTGCGCGGGCGCCTGCTCCGCGTTAAGGCGCGCGCCGCAAAATGAGCATAGCTCTTCGCCCGGCAATGCCTTGCCGCCGCACACCGGACATTCGACGCCCGGCTCCTTAGCGGCGTCAGGCGGCATCTGCGTCGTAACGCGCCCTGCCGACTCCGCCGGTACCAGTTGCGCGCCGTCGCTGGAGCAGAACCGCTCGGAATCGGGATAGGTATGGGAACATTCAGGGCAGCGCTTCATTGCTTCTTCTCCAGTCGCCGTGAACTGTGGCCCATTTTAGCGCCGCCGCGAATGCAATTGTAACGGGCAACGAAAGTGCCCTTTCCCGATACTTCCCCCGCTCCCGCGTTCATCGTGACAAAGGGGGCGGAGCTACTTGTTCTCCAGTCTGAACCCCAGTTCGATATGTACCTGGAAGATCGGTTCGCTGTTGTTCTTGACCGCGCCGCGGATGTTCTTGACCTTGAACCAGTCGATATTGCGCAGGGTTTGCGAAGCCTTGGTCAGCGCGTTGCGAATCGCCTGCTGCACGCTCTCTTCGGAAACTCCCACGATTTCGATTACGTCATAGGTTTTGTCGGACATTGAATTCTCCATCTTGAAGGGGAGGGGGTAAGGCGCTTCAGACCGGCTGTCCTTCGAGTCTGAAGCCGAGTTTGACGCTGACCTGGAAGACCGGTTCGGAATTGTTTTTCACCAATCCGCGGATTTCAGTGACCTCGAACCAATCGATGTTGCGCACGGTTTGGGAGGCTTTTTTCAGCGCGTTGCGAATCGCCTGCTGCACGCTGTCTTCGGAAACCCCAACCACGTCGATTATCTTGTAGGTTTTGTCCGGCATCGCTCATCTCCTCCAGAATTGGTGAATGTCTGATTCAACTAATACGGGGCCATAGCGACCGCAAGCAATTTGGCCGCTTGCGTTCCCGCGCGAACAGACTAAATTGGCGGAAAGGAGGCGGCCAGGACCGACGGATCCTCGATCGTCCGCAGGTCCAGCGTAAACGCATCTTCGCTGATGCGGCCGATGATGGCCGGATTGGCGCGCCGGAACATCGCCGCGATAGCGCCGGCCGAATGCCCCGGATGCCTCACCTTGAGCACGCGCGTTTCGATCCCTTCCCCGGGCATCGCACCCGACCCGATCTCCGAGATCGAAGCGGCCACCGTAATCTCGAATTCCCCGCCCAGCCGCTGCGCCAGGATTTCGCGGGCGCGATGGGCCGCGATTTCCAGCTCCTGCGGCGATCGGGTCAGCAATCGCAGCACCGGCAGGGTCTGCACCAGATCGGCCGCGCGCAGGTAGATGCCCAATGTGGCGGACAGCGCGGCCAGGCTCAATTTGTCGCAGCGCAGCGCGCGCTTGAGCGGATTGTTCCTGATTGGTTCGATCAAATCGCGCCGGCCGGCGATGATTCCGGCCTGCGGTCCGCCCAGCAGCTTGTCGCCGGAAAATGTCACCAGCCCGGTTCCGGCTTCGATGCGATCCCTGACTACCGGCTCCGGATGCAGGCCGAAGCGGCGCAAATCCACCAGCGCGCCCGACCCCAGATCCTCCATCACCTCGACCCCGCGCGCCGCCGCAAGCCGGCACAGATCCGCTATCGCCACGCTGGCGGTAAAACCGATCACGCGGTAGTTGGAAGGATGCACCTTGAGGAGCAGCGCGGTTTCGGGCCCGATCGCTTCGGCATAGTCGCGCAGATGGGTCCGGTTGGTGGTGCCGACCTCGCGCAGGCGCGCGCCGCTTTTGCGCATCACGTCGGGAATCCGGAAAGAGCCGCCGATTTCGATCAGCTCGCCGCGCGAAACGATCACCTCGCGCCCTTCGGCCAGCGTGTTGAGCGCCAGCAGCACCGCGGCGGCGTTGTTGTTGACCACGGTTGCCGCCTGCGCCCCGGTGAGCGCGCACAGATCGTCCTCGACCATCCGATCGCGATCGCCGCGGCCGCCTTTTTCCAGATCGTATTCGAGCGTAATCGCAGAGCGCGCGGCCAGGCTGATGGCGTCGATCGCCGCCTCGGCCAGCATCGCGCGCCCCAGATTGGTGTGGATCACCACTCCGGTGGCGTTGACCACCGCGCGCCATCCGGTTCCGGATGCGGCGATTTGATGCTCGGTGCGGCGCGCGATCTGCTCGAGGATGGCTTGGCGGCCGGTCGGCAGCGGATCGGTGCCGGCGGCCAACGCCCGGCGCAGTTGGTCCTGGACCGCGCGCACCATCGAAACCAGGTAGCCGCGATTGAAGCTGTTTTGCACCTCGGGCGCCAGCGCGCGGACACATTCGTCAACCGAAGGCATCTGGCGCAGCGCGTCAGAGAGATCGTCGGCGTTCGGCGGCATCGCGTTTTTCGCCCGCGCTAATCGGCCGGCATCAGTCCCGCTCTTCGACTTCGAATCCCATCCGCTCGATCATTTCGCGGGCGCCGGCGGCGGCCAGTCCGGGCGTGGTGAGATATCCGTCCACGAAGATCGAATTGACCGCATACAACGCATAGCCCTGCAAGGCGCCCAAATTAAGTTCGCGTCCGCCGGCGGCGCGTACTTCGCTGGTTGGATTGAGCAGCCGGAACAGGCATACCGCCTTGAGGCATTTCGGCGGCGTAAGCGCGCGCCGATCCTGCAGCGGTGTTCCCCTGATCGAATTGAGGAAGTTGACCGGCACCGAGTCGATCCTGAGCCGCCGGGCGGCGTAGGCGAGGTCGAGCAGGTCATCGTCGCTCTCGCCCATCCCGACGATTCCGCCCGAGCAGGTGGACAATCCCGCCGCGCGCACGTTTTCGATCGTTTGCACGCGATCGTCCCAGGTGTGGGTGCTGCAGATTTGCGGATAAAACCGGCGGCTGGTGTTGAGGTTGTGATTGATCCATCCGGCGCCCGCGCCTTTCAGAGTTTCGGCCTGGTCGCGATCCATCAGGCCCAGCGACAGGCAAATTTCAAGCTGCGGAAATTGCCCGCGGATACGATCGCAGGCTTCGCCCAAGTGCTCGATGTCGCGCGCGTCGGGGCCGCGGCCGCTGGTCACCATGCAGTAACGCCCGGCGCCGGTGTGCGCGGCGCGCTCGGCGCCTTCGACCAGCTGCCCGATGCTCTGAAGCTTGTAGACGGGAATGTCCGCTTTGGACACGCGCGACTGCGAGCAGTAGCCGCAGTCTTCGGGGCAGATACCGCTGCGCGCGTTGCGCAGCATGCACAGCTTGACCTTGCGGCCGAACACCGCTTCGCGCACCTTGAGCGTCGCGGCCAGCAAATCGCCCAGCCGCTCGTCGGGACAGTTGAGGATCGCCCTGGCGCTTTCGCGGTCCAGTTCGACACCGGCGAGCACCTGCTCGATCAGTCGGTCCAGATCCAGGTCTTCAAACTTGAGCATCAGATGCACCCGTAAGCAATTGAAACCGCCAAATCATATCGCCGGCCGCGCTAGCACGCTACCCGAGCCGCGGCGAGCACCTTGAGCCGGGAGATCAGGTAGACGGCGGAAACCAGCGTGACGGCGCCGGCCGTCACCACCGCCACTTCGGGGCTCAGATGCTGTCCGACGAAGCCGACCTCCAGGCTGCCCAGCGGCGCCAGACCCATCAGCGACATCGTGTACAGACTCATGACGCGGCCGCGCAGCTCGTCGCTGACAAACAACTGGATCAGCGTATTGGTCGAAGCGACGTAGTTGAGCATGCCGGCGCCCACCAGCATCTGGGCGGCGAACGACAGCGGCAGCCATCGCGACAGCCCGAAAACAATGATTGCCGATCCCAGCAGACAGGCGCCGGCCACCAGATGCTGGCGGATCTGCGGCGGCTGCTGCGAGCGCCAGCTCATCACTACCGCGCCGCACACCGCGCCGATACCCTGCGCCGCCATCAGGAAGCCGTACACCCGCGCCTGCCCGTGCAGAATGTTGCGCGCAAAGACCGGCACCAGCACCGAATATTGCATCCCCAGCCCCATGATCAACGCAATCGCGATCAGCAGATTGAAGGTCGCCGGATGATGCGAGGCGTAGGCGAAACCGTCGCGCACCCGCTTGAGCATCGTCAGGCCGAAACGATGCGTCTGGTGGGCGGGCAACTCCATCTCCAACAGACTCCAGATCACGGCCAAATAACTGACGCCATTGAGAAAAAAGCATCCCGCCTCGCTCACCACCATCAGCATCAGCCCGGCAATCGCGGGGCCGATGGAGCGCGCGCCGTTGAACGTCATCGAGTTGAGCGCGATTGCGTTGGGCAGGTCCTCCTTGTTCCCGCCGATCATTTCCACCAAAAAGGCCTGCCGTCCCGGCAGATCGAAGGCGTTCACCAGCCCGTTGAACGACGCCAACATTATGATGTGCTCCACGCGCACCACCCTCGTCCAGGTCAGCGCCGACAGAACGAACGCCGAACACATCAGGCAGCTCTGCGTAATCACGATCAGACGGCGGCGGTCGACGTGATCGACCACGACGCCGGCAAACACCGTCACCAGCAGCAGCGGGATATAGCTGGAGAAGGCAACCAGGCCGAGTTTGAACGGGGAGTTGGTCAGCCGCAGCACCAGCCATCCCTGCGCCACGATCTGCATCCAGGTGCCGACCAGCGAGGTGAGCTGGCCGACAAAGAAAAGGCGGAAATTACGATGGCGCAGGGCGCGAAAGGCGCCTAACCTGCCGCCTTGTCCGGTGCCCGGGATAGCGCCGCTATCTTCATAAGATGGTGTTGCGGGATAAGACGGTGTTGCGGGCGGCCGCTGTTGCATCGGGATGCCGCTGATTGTGACAGACCACAGTGCGGGAATCGAGCAGCGGGCCGCTCCGCCGCCGGGACCATACGTTGACGCCGCACGGCGCTCGCCTCGTCTCAGAAACGCGGGCCGCGGGGTCCCGGCATCCGGCTGTACACCGGCTTCACTTCGTCGGTCACCACTTCTTCGCCGGGATGCAGGTTGCCGCTGACGATCTCCGCGTAAGCGCCGTCATCCAGACCGACCCCGACGGGTACCGGCGTGAGCCGGCCGCCGCGCAGCGTCCAAACGCGTTTGCGGCGATGCCCCGGCGCCGATGGCGCGGTGGAAACGGACGCCTCGCGGCGCCGGCCCTCGGGGATGAAGCGCAGCGCCTGGACCGGAACCCGGATCACGTTGTCGCGCCGCGCGGTGACGATACTGACGTTGGCGGTCATGCCCGGTTTCAGCAGCAGCTCCGGATTGGATACGTTCACCACCACGTCGTAGGTGACCACGTTCTGCACCGTGATCGGCGCCTGGCGCACCTGCCCCACCGCGCCGTCGAAATCACGCTCGGGAAAGGCGTCGACGCGAAACGTGGCCCGCTGGCCCTGCCTGACGTAGCCGATATCGGACTCGCTGACGTTGGCGTCAACCTGCATCTGGGTCAGGTCCCGGGCGATTAGAAACAGGGTCGGCGTCTGGAAGCTTGCGGCCACCGTCTGGCCCACGTCAACGTTGCGCGACACCACGGTGCCGTCCACCGGCGACACGATATTGGTATAGTTGAGATTTACTTCGGCCTGCGCCAGCGAAGCCTGCTGCTGTTTGATCAGGGCCTGATCCAGCGCGGCCTGCGCCTGCGCCATTTGCCATGCGCTTTGGGCGGAGTCGGCCTGGTCCTGGGAGATGGTGTGGTTGCGCACCAGTTCCCGATCGCGCTGATAGGTCAGCTTTTTGTAAGCCAGGTCGGCGCGGTCCCGGGCCAGTTGGGCCTTGGAGTTCTCCAGGTTGGCGCGCGCCTGATCGACCTGAAATTTAAACGGACGCGGATCGATCTTGGCGATCAGCTGGCCCGCTTTGACGGGCGAATTGAAGTCGGCGTAGATTGCCTGAATCGGACCGGACACATAGGTCCCCACCTGGACCGTGGTTACCGGATTGACGGTTCCGGTGGCGGACACGGCTTTGACGACGGAGCCGACTGTGACCGGCGCGGTGATGTATTTGGGCTGCGGCGCGCGGATGGTATAGAGGTAGGCCGCCGCGCCGATTGCGATGACCAGGACCAATAAAAACGGCCAGGATCTGACAGCTCGCAGCATACAAAACCCGCTCAACCAAGTTTCCGCTGGTTGGCCCTCTTCAGCCAGCCCCGCCCAGCGCCGATCGAATCAAGGACACCCGCCATGGACCACGTGCAAGCGCCGCTGACCGGAATCAAGGTGATCGACCTTACCCGCTATCTGGCGGGACCCTTTGCCACGCAAATCCTGGGCGATTACGGCGCCGAGGTGATCAAGATCGAGCCGCCGGGCGATTCGCGCGCGCAACTGGGTTCGGGCGGCGGCGCCGATACTTATTTCTTCCTGTGCACCAATCGCTCCAAGAAAAGCGTGGTGCTCGATATTAAAAAAGACGAGGGATTGCGGGTTTTGTCACGACTGGCCGAGTCCGCCGACGTGCTCATCGACAATTACCGGCCGGGCGTAATCGAGCGGATGGGGTTGGGCTACGAAACGCTGTCGCGGCGCAATCCGCGTATCATCTGCTGCAGCATCTCGGGGTTCGGCTCGACCGGTCCGCTGCGGAACAATCCCGGCTTCGATCAGATCGCGCAGGGGATGTCGGGGCTGATGAGCGTAACCGGGACCGGGGAAAGCGGTCCGACCCGCGCCGGTATCGCGATCTGCGATCTACTGGGTGGAATCTTTGCCGTACAGGGCATATTGCTGGCGCTCGAAGTGCGGCATCGCACCGGCCGCGGCCAGCGCGTCGAGACGTCGCTGCTCGAATCGATCGTCAGCATCCTGAGCTGGTCGGCTGGGATTTACTTCGAGACCGGCAGGAATCCCGCCCCGGCCGGTAATCATCATCCCCTGGTATCGCCGCACGGAACCTTTCAGGCCGCCGACCGTCCGTTCAACATTTCCGTGGGCAACGCCACCATGTGGAAGAATTTCGCCGCGCTCATCGGGCGGCCCGAACTGGAACACGACGAGCGGTTTCTGGGGGTGCGGCGGCGGGTCAAGAACCGCGCGGCGCTGACGGCGGAAATCAACGCGGCGCTGGCGGCGCATCCGGCGGACTACTGGATCGACCAGTTGAACAAGGCCGGAATTCCCGCGGGCCCGATTCTCACCATGGAAGAAGTGTTCGCCCATCCGCAAATCGCCGCGCGCGAGATGCTGCTGAAGATTCCGCATCCGAAGCTGGGCACGTTCCTGACCACCGGGCTGGCGGCGAAACTGGATGAGACTCCCGGCCGGGTCGGCCGCCCGCCGCTGTTCGGCGAGCATACGGACGAGGTGCTGGCCGCCCACGGCATCGGCCCCGACCAGCGCGCCCGTCTGCGCGCCGACGGTGTGATCGTCTGAGTTTTTCTGCCGCTTAAACGGGATGGATGCCGATTATGAGAGCCGCGATGGAGGCAGGCAGAGTATTCCTGCGAATGCCGCGGCTTGACGAGCCCACGCGTCCTTCCCTACTACTGCGACTGGCAAACGGGTGCGGAGGACAAGCCATGGCCTCATCGTCCAAATCCAAATCGGCGGCGGTACGCGCGCGCCTGAGTCATCCGGTAATCGATTCCGACGGGCATCACGTGGAATACGGTCCGCGTGTGCGCGATTACGTAAAGCAGGTGGCGGGCGCACAGATGGCCGATCGGGTCGGTCCGGCGCTGGAGGGCACCATCGCGAGCAGCAAATGGTACCGGCAGTCGCCTGATGAACGCCGCGCATACTGGACCAAGCGCTCGCCGTTCTGGGGCCTGCCGACCAAAAACACCCTGGACCTTGCCACGTCGCTGTTTCCCAGGCTGATGTACGAGCGGCTGGACGAGATCGGACTGGACTTCTGCGTGCTGTATCCCAGCCTCGGACTGGTCGCGGCGCATTTCGAAGACGCGGAAGTGCGGCGCGCCACCTGCCGCGCGCTCAACACCTACTGCGCCGAGATCTGGGGCGAGTTCCGCGATCGCATCGCGCCGGTGGCGGTAATCCCGATGCATACGCCGCAGGAAGCAATCGAGGAACTGGAGTACGCGGTCAAAGGGCTGGGGTTGCGCGCCGTGCTGATGGCCAGTTACGTCAAGCGTCCGATTGCGGCGGCGGTGCGCGAAAATCCGCGCTCGGGACCCTACGCCTTCAGGCTCGATACCTTCGGTATCGACAGCGAATACAACTACGATCCGGTGTGGGCGAAATGCCAGGAGCTGCGGGTGGTGCCCAGCTTTCACAGCCATGGCGAAGGATGGGGCAGCCGCACGTCGATCTCCAATTACGTTTACAATCACGTCGGGCATTTCGCGTCGTCGGCGGACGCGGTCTGCAAATCGCTGTTTTTGGGCGGGGTGACGCGGCGCTTCCCCGCGCTCAGGTTTTCGTTTCTGGAAGGCGGCGTCGGTTGGGCGCGCAGCCTGTTCGCCGACCTGATCGGCCATTGGGAAAAGCGCAACCTCAACGCGCTGCAGAACTACGACCCGTCCCAGGTCGACCAGGAACTGCTGGCTGAGCTGTCGCGGCGCTACGGCGGCAAAGTGCTGGGCGGGAGGGAGTTCGTCAAGGCGCGCGAAGTGGCCGGATCGCGCCCGGGCGATCCAAGCGACGATTTTGCCAACTGCGGCATCGCCCGCAAGGAAGACTTTCGCGATCTGTTCCTCAGACCCTTTTTCTTCGGCTGCGAGGCCGACGACCCCATCACCGCTTCGGCTTTCGACGCCGCGCGCAATCCCATGGCCGCGCGCCTCAATGCGATTTACGGATCCGATATCGGCCATTTCGACGTGCCGGACATGAGCGAAGTCACGGCCGAAGCGTTCGAGGCGGTGGCACACGGATGCATGACGGAGGAGGATTTCCGCGATTTCGTCTTCGCCAACCCGATCAGGCTGTGGACCGCGCTCAACCCGGACTTCTTCAAGGGCACGGTGGTGGAATCGGCCGTGGCGAATTATCTGTCACACAGTTGATGAACCGCAAAGTGGATCAGAATTCGATCTCCCCTTCGAAAAATTTCACCGCGCGGCCGGCGATGCCGACGCGATCGCCGCGGTCTTCGCACCACAGTTCGCCGCCGCGCTGCGATAGCTGGCGCGCAAACATCCGGTTCTTGCCCAGCCGCTTCGACCAGTACGGGATCAGCGTACAGTGGGCCGAGCCGGTCACCGGATCCTCGGGAATCCCCTGCGAAGGGGCGAAAAACCGCGACACGAAATCGCAGTCGCTGCCCGGCGCCGTGGCGATTACGGCGAAGCGATCGACCGCCGCCAGCTGCTCCATGCGGGGAGTGAGCGCGCGCACCTGCTCCGGTGTTTCGTACACGCACAGATAAACCCATCCGCCGAGAACCAGTTGCGGCCTGGCACCCAGCGCCGGCACCAGCGACGGATCGACGCTGTGCCGGATCGGCGGACGCGCGGGAAAGTCCAGCGCGTAAAGGTCGCCCCGGCGGTCCACGCCCAGCGTTCCGCTTTTGGTATGAAACCGCAGCCGCTGCGCCGCGGTCTCTTTCCTGATTGCCCAGATCACATGCGCCGACGCCAGGGTTGCGTGGCCGCATAGATCCACTTCATTGGTTGGGGTGAACCAGCGCAGCTCATAGCTGCCGCCAGCAACGTAAAAAGCCGTTTCCGGCAGATTGTTCTCCGCCGCGATCGCCTGCAGTGTCGGCGCCGGCAGCCATCGATCCAGCGGACATACCGCGGCCGGATTGCCCGCGAAGACACGGCTGCTGAACGCGTCCACCTGATACATCCGTATGCGCATGAAACCAGCCTACTACGGCGCCCGGCACCGCGCGATTTGGTTGGTCAGCGCAGATGGCGCCGCGCGAAAAGCAGTCTCTGGAGCGCGGTGAAGGCTTCGGCCGCCGCATAGGCATAGCAGAGGTGGACGCCCCAGCGGCCGGCGAAAACCAGTGCGGTGAAGAACAGAAACGCTTCGCTCCGCTCCACCAGTCCCGGCGGATACCGGATCAATTTGTCGCCGCCGCCCAGGGCCGAACCCACCGCGAGAAACACCGCGATGTTGACGTACCAGCTCGCCAGCACCACCGCGGCGGCGAACTCAAGCATCGGATGACGCCACACGATTCCGAGCAGCGCCGCCGCTTCGACCCATCGGTCGGAGACCAGATCCAGCACTCCGCCCCAAAGGGTGGCGCCCTGGTGCCGGCGCGCGATGGCGCCGTCGAGCGCGTCGCACGCGGCGCTCAACCATAATGCGGCCAGGCCCGCCGCATTCAAACCGGCCGCGAACGCGATGCCGGCGAGGCCTCCTGCGAGCGCGGCGGCCGCAGTTACGGTATCGGCTCGGATGGCGCCGCGCGCCAGCATCGACGCGGCGCAAGATTGTAGCGCCCGCAGCCAGCCCTGCTTCGCCATCCAGTTGTCAAGCATGAGCTTCGAGTTGGCCGCGGCGGGGCCGCGGGCAGGGGTCCGCGGAACTCATCGGCGGCCGCGGGCCAACAGGCGCTGGTTCCCCGCTTTCCGCAACGATGCCATTATGGATCATTAGGGGAAGGAAACGGATATTCGTCCACATGACTGAAAGAGCCGATGCTCATCGGCGGATTGAATGACCAAAGTTATTGTCATCACTGCAGCACTCGTCCTGGTCTGCCTGACCAGTCTGTCCACGGCCGCATCTTCGGTGGATTTAAAGGAGATGCTGGCCTCGCCGGTGGACCTTACCGTTTACAGCGGGGACCGCAAACTGGTGATTGGCCACGCGCGCTATACGATCAAAGAGTCCGAGCGCAGGGTCGAGATTATCGGCAATACACACTATCTCGACGGCCGGCGCGATTGGGAACGGCTGATGCTCGAATACCGGTTGCCTGACCCGCTGCCGGTAATGACCTCTTTTCAGGCTGATTTTCTGGCCGCCAACGCCAGTCCCGAACTGATTGAAACGGCCGATTTCAAATCCGGGCGCGCCTCATGCCAATGGAGCAGCCGGTTCGAGGATAATACCTACAGCGACATGCTGGAGTTCGAGTCCGACACTTACGCCGGCGCGGCGTCAATCGTCCCGCTGGAATACTCCCTCAAGCAGGGCCAGACCAGCGCCCGCTTCCATGTATTCGACTGCACTCCCAAGCCAACCATCTTCACCGTCGACGCGAAGCTGCAGAACGGAAGCGCGCACTGGAGTTTTTATCCCGGCGAATTGAACAAGATGGGTCTGACACCGGATTTGGGATGGCTTAATCTGGTGGCGCGGCCGTTCATACCCAACATCTCGGTGTTTTTCGATCCGGGCGAGGGCTACCAGTACGTGGGAGCGTCCAAGGACCGCTACTACCGCGGCATCCAGATAATCCTGGTGCGCGACCACGGCGGCCATCCGATTCGGCCCGAAGACGCCAACCAAAACGCGCCGCGCGCCCTGATCGATCGCGCCAAAGCCAAAAACTAATCGGGCGCAGCCATACTGCGGCGCGCACGGGCGACACTTCACCCACGTCCCCCGCGGCAGATAGTTTGTCGAGCTTGATTTGCGGCCGCTGGTCCGGCGGCTGCTTTTATGCGTGCGTAGCGCCCCGGCCCGGTCGATGCGGCTGGGGCTTACGGTATTGAAAGAGAGTCTGACACTGCGGGCAGACGCCCTCAGGCTGCTCTGCGCGCGCGCGCCGGATCAGCTTGGTATAGTGGACCCGTCCGTCGTTGCAGATGTGTGCCGCGACAGGAAAGTCATATACCGTGCGAACTGCGGAAGTGTCTTGCGCCATCTAACTCGGGTGCTCCCTCATGCAAAGAATTTCCTTCGGCTTGCGCGGCGGCGGCAGTCAGGTGGACCGCGCACGTTACGGACACCCGATCAAACATAATCCAATGCGTGGGCAGGTCAATCGTTTTGGCCGCACTGGCCAAAATTTTTTGATCCTTTTTCACTCCCTTCAGTTGCATAACCCGGACCTTGCGTCGCACATGGTTGTGTGGGACGGAAACGGTTCAGGCTATGTTATGGGCATCGCGGCCGACGACGCGCGCGAACCATGGTGTTGATGAGCGTCCTGGGTTAGATGGCATCTGGCATGATCAAAAAATTGCTGATCGCAAACCGCGGCGAGATCGCGCTGCGCGTGATTCGCACCGCGCGCGCGCTCGGAATCCAAACCGTCGCGGTTTATTCGCAGGCCGACGCGATGATGCCGCATGTGGCCGCGGCCGACGACGCGCGTCCGATCGGGCCGGCCGAAGCAGCGCAAAGTTATCTGAATTCCTCGGCGATTATCCAAGCTGCGCTGGCGGCCGGCGCTGACGCGATTCATCCCGGCTATGGTTTCCTGTCCGAGAATGCGGACTTCGCCGCCGCCGTCAGTTCCGCCGGGCTCAACTTTATCGGACCGCCGGCCCAGGTTCTGGCCGCCGCCGGCGACAAGGTCGGCGCGCGTCAACTGGCGCAACGCGTCGGCGTGCCGGTGGTGCCGGGTACGGAGACCGCGGATTTGGCCACCGCGCGCAATTTTGCGGCGTTGACCGGCTATCCCATCATGATCAAGGCGGCGGCCGGCGGCGGCGGACGCGGGATTCGCGTGGTCGCGGCCGAGGCCGAACTCGGTCCGGCGCTGGAGACCGCCGCGCGCGAAGCGCAGGCGGCGTTCAACGACGGCCGCCTGTTCCTTGAACGATATCTCGAAGCCCCGCGGCATATCGAAGTGCAGATTGTGGGCGACCGTTATGGACGCGTGGTCGCGATGGGCGAGCGCGAATGCTCCCTCCAGCGCCGCCATCAGAAAATAATCGAGGAGTCGCCCTCCGCCGGCATCACCGCCGCCATGCGCGGGGCCATCATCGAGGCAGCCGTGGCGTTGGCCAGCGCGGTTGGATACCGCAACGCCGGAACCGTCGAGTTCCTGGTCGACGGCGATAACTTTTACTTTTTGGAAATCAACGCCCGCCTGCAGGTGGAGCATCCGGTGACCGAACTGCGGTTCGACTGCGATTTGGTGGCGCATCAGTTGAGCGTCGCGGCCGGAGACCCGGTCAGGGAACCGCCGGCGCCGCGCGGACACGCGATCGAATGCCGCATCTATGCGGAAGATGCGCGCAACGATTTCCGGCCGGCGGCCGGTCCCGTGCTTTACCTGCAGATTCCCGCCGGTCCGGGCATCAGGGTCGATACCTTCCTCGCCCCCGGGATCGAAATCGGCACCCATTACGACGGCCTGCTGGCCAAGCTGATCGCCTACGGGCACGACCGCGACGAAGCGCGGCGCAGAACGGCGGCCGCGCTGGACGAATTCATGCTTACCGGCGTGACGCATACGGCGGCCTTCCTGCGCGGCGTGGTGGCAAGCGAGCGCTTCGCCCGCGCCGAGCTCTCAACCCGCTTCATCGAGCAGTTCGTGCGCCAGTGGCGTGCGCCGGAAGATTCGCTCAACGCCGCCGCGGTGCTGGCCGCAGTGGCGCAAAACGCGGCGGCGGCCGCGGTCAGCCGCCCCGCGGACAGGCGCTCCCGTTCGCCGTGGGAGACCCTGGGCTCGATCAATTTCTGGAGCCGCTCATGAAGCTGCGCGAGCTTTCCAGCGGACGGCAGTTCGACGTCGAAGTGGAGCATCCCGGGCCTCCGATCAAGGCCACCCTTGACGGCGCCGCTCTCTCTTTGGCGACCCGGGCGCAGCCCGACGGCGCGACCATCATCGAATGCGGCGGGCGGCGCCTGCGCGCGTTCGCCGCGCGCCGCGGCGACGCCATCTTCGTCAGCGTCGGACCCAGCACTTTCACCTTCGCCGCCATCGCGGCCAGCCGCGGCGCCGGGCGCCATAGCCTCGCCACACCGATACTGACCGCGCCGATGCCCGGTAAGGTGCTCAAGATCATGGTCGCCGAGGGTGACGAGGTCGAAGCGGGCCGCGCGCTCATTACCATGGAAGCGATGAAGATGGAGACCACGCTCAGCGCTGAAGGTCCGGCGCGGATCAAGCGTATCCCGGTCAGCGCGGGCCAGATGGTGGATGCGGGAGCGGTGCTGATGGAACTCAGTCCGATCGATTCAGCAAAGCCGCAATCCGATCGCTGAGGCCGGCGATCCATTGGTCGAGGTCGTCGTCGCGCTCGACCACAATCTCGAGCTTGCCGTTGGGCAGGATGCGGACGCGGCCCGGATGCTGCGGGCGCAGGGGAATCACCACCGCCTCGCGCGAGATGCCGAGCGGTTCGATGATTTCGAAAATGCGTTCGATTTCCTTAAGCGTAACTGCCTTGAGCAAAAGCGCCTCCCTGGCCAACGCCGGCCGCCGCTTTACATTGGATTGCGCCGCGGTAAGCTACCCCTCATCGTAGCATCGCGCGGCTGGCGGCGAATAGTTCGAAGGCTGCGCCCAATGAGGCATTTGTGTACGGCACGATCAAGAAGATCATCAAGGACAAGGGGTTCGGCTTTATTGTTCCGGACGACGAGGGAGACGAGGTATTTTTCCATCGCTCGCGCCTGGGACCGAAGGTAAGATTTGAGGACCTGCGCGAGGGCGACGAGGTGCAATTCGAAGCGCGGGCGGGGGAAAAGGGGCGTCAGGCGTTCAACCTCCGCCTGCGCTGAGCGCAACGGGCCGGCGCTCGTCTGGCGGCGCGGCCGTGTTATAATCCGGGGCGATGCCGGTACACGAGCATAAGCATCGCCGCGGCCGTCCGCTCAAAATCGGCGTAATCACGGTCAGCGACAGCCGCACCGAGGCCACCGACACCAGCGGCCAGCTGATCCGCGAGTTGGTGGCCGGCGGCGGCCACCAAGTGGCGTATTATGAGATCATGCCGGATGAGCCGCGGCGGATAACCCAGGCTGTCACCGCGCATCGCGCTGCGTTGGACGCGATCGTGATCAACGGCGGCACCGGCATCAGTCCGCGCGACCAGACCTACGAAGCGGTAAAGGGCCTGCTGGAAAAGGAACTGGAGGGCTTCGGCGAGTTGTTCCGGATGCTCTCCTACCAGGAAATCGGGTCGGCGGCGTTTCTAAGCCGCGCGGTGGCCGGAATCAGCGCCGGGAAAATCCTGGTGTCGCTGCCGGGCTCGCCCGCCGCCTGCCGCCTTGGAATGGAAAAGCTCTTGCTGCCGGAGTTGGGACACATGGCGAATCTGCTGGGGCTGGTATGACATTACGGCTTAAATTGTTCGCTTCCCTGCGCGAACGCGCCGGGGCTTCGGACCTCAACCGGGAATTTTCCCAGGGCGTATGCGTGGGCGATGTATGGCGCGCGCTGACGCGGGAATTCCCCGCGCTCGCCGGACAGGACGAAGCGCTGTCCTTCGCCGTCAACCAGGAATACGTGAAGCCTGATTTCCGCCCCAGCGACGGCGACGAAGTGGCCTTCATTCCGCCGGTCAGCGGCGGCCTGGATGCGCCTGTGGGGCCGATAAATATCGTGCGATCCAGAATCGATGTCGCGGCGCTGGAAGCGGCGGTCGCCGATCCTGCGGCGGGCGCGATCGCGACCTTTGTCGGCACCACGCGCAACGAAAACTCCGGACGGCGCGTGCTGCGGCTGGAGTACGAGGCTTACGAGCCGATGGCGCTGAGCGAGATGCGCAAGCTGGCCGAAGAAGCGTTCCGCCGCTGGGGTATCACGCGCGCCGCGGTCACTCATCGGATTGGCGTGGTGGAAATCGGCGAGGCTTCGGTGGCCATCGCGGTCTCCGCGCCGCATCGGGCGGAGGCCTTTTCCGCCTGCCGTTTCCTGATCGACCGCATCAAGGAAATCGTGCCGATTTGGAAAAAAGAACATTTCGAGGGCGGGGAGATCTGGGTCGGCTGCCAGACCTCTCATCCTCCCCATCTCCCGCATGCGGATCACTGAAATTCCTCAAACCGGTGAGGCAGCGATGCATCCAGTGGAATCGACCGTTGAACGAGTAGTGCTGGCCGAGCCCCGCGGTTTTTGCGCCGGGGTCGAACGCGCGGTGGAAGCGGTGCGCAACGCGCTCAAAGCTTATGGTCCGCCGCTCTACGTGCGCCATCAGATCGTCCATAACCGCTTCGTGCTCGAAGCGCTGGAGGCGGAAGGCGCCATCTTCGTCGAGAATCTCGACCGTATCCCGCACGGCCAGCGCGTCATCTTCAGCGCACACGGCGTCGCACCCAGCGAATGGGACCACGCGCGTCAACGCGATCTGCGCGTGATCGACGCCACCTGTCCATTGGTTACCAAGGTCCATCTGGAAGTCTCGCGTTACGCCGCCGAAGGCCGCACCATCATCCTGATCGGCCACGCCGGCCATGAAGAGGTGAACGGCACGCTGGGCGTGGCGCCCGGCAAGGTGATGCTGGTGGGGACCGTCGAGGAAGCGCGCACCATCCAGATCCCCGATCCGCTGCATGTCGCCGTCGTCACCCAGACCACGCTCAGCGTCGATGACACGCGCGAGATCATGGAGGAGCTCAAGCGGCGCTTCCCGCGCATGATTACGCCCAAGACCGACGACATCTGCTACGCCACCCAGAACCGCCAGAACGCGGTCAAGGAACTGGTCGAATCGACCGACGCGATCTTGGTGGTCGGGTCCAAGCAGAGCTCCAACGCCAACCGGCTGGTGGAGGTGGCCAGGACTCGCGGCGCCCGCGCCTACCTGGTCGATTCCATCAAGGACGTAACCATCGAGATGCTCGACGGGGTGCGCTCGCTGGGCCTGACCGCCAGTGCGTCGTCGCCCGAATGGCTGGTGGAGGAGATCATCGCCGCATTCGCCGACCGCGGCGCCAGGGTGGAACTGGTCAGCGTGGCGACCGAGCGCGTTCACTTCGCGCTGCCGATGGCGGACTAGAGGCGTCCGCAATCGCGGGCGCATTGGCACCAAGCATTTAGCGCAACGGCTGGCCGCGGGATTCGGGCGGAGCTTCAGCGCGGCTCCAGGAGGATGGCTGGGGTGAAACAGTGGGCACTCGCGATAGTTATGAGCGTGACGATGGCGGCGGGCACGGCTTTCGCTGAGATGGCGCGCATCGACCCCGCCAAATTCGTCGACCTTACCCATACGCTGGACCAGAGCACGATCTATTGGCCGACGGAGAGCGGCTTTAAATTCCACTACGAGCATTATGGAATGACTCCGGGCGGATATTTCTACGCGTCGGGGTATTTCGACTCGCCCGAACACGGCGGCACGCACATGGACGCGCCGCTGCATTTCAATCGCAACGGCGAAAGTGTCGACAAAGTTCCTCTGACCCATGTGATTGGCCCCGCCGCCGTGATCGATTTTTCCAGCCGCGCGGCCAGGGAC
Source organism: Pseudomonadota bacterium (assembly GCA_021324455.1). Lineage (GTDB taxonomy): Bacteria > Desulfobacterota > Binatia > Binatales > Binataceae > JAJPJA01. The sequence goes on from JAJPJA010000063.1 coordinate 23,110, forward strand.
CCCGACGCCACCCTGTCGGTGGATGACATTCACAAGTATGAAGCGGCCTACGGAAGAATTCCGCCGGGCGCGATCGTGGTGGCGCGATCCGGATGGGGCAGGTTCTGGCCCGACCGCAAACAGTACATGGGTACGGACAAGCCGGGCGACGTCGCGGGCCTGAGATTTCCCGGCTTCTCCCCGGAGGCGGTTGGGTTTCTGCTGAAGCATCGCAATGTTGTCGCGATCGCCATCGACACCGCGAGCATGGACCCGGGCGTCAGCAAGGATTTTCCCGTGCATCGCTTATGGTTGGGTGCCAACCGTCCGGGATTCGAGAATCTGGCCAACGCCGACCGCTTGCCGCCCTCGGGCGCGACCCTGTTTTGCGCGCCGATGAAGATCGGCGGCGGCACCGGCGCGCCCGCGCGAATCTTCGCTCTGCTGCCCTGATTCTTAGGCCTGTGTCCGCAGCAATCCCGGCCGGCGCGAGAATCGAAGAAGCGCCGAAAAGACGGGGCGTTCAATAGGCACCATCTGCGGCAGCGCCAAACCGGGCATATGTCCCGCGCGTCCCCAGTCTGCTACGCTTGCAATTGATCAGCTGCAACCCAGGTTGTCAGGATTTCGCACGACTTATGTCGGATTGGTTGAAGTAAGACAGCGTTACGCAGATTGGAAGGGAGAGAAATTCTATGCCGCGCTGGATTTGGGCGATTGTCTGTACTTTTGTGTTGGCTGTAGCTTTGACCGCCTGCAGCGGACAGCCGCTGAGCACCCGGGAGAAGGGAACTTTGGGCGGCGGTGTTCTGGGCGCCGGTACCGGAGCAATAATCGGCGCCGCCGTGGGCCATCCGGCCGCCGGCGCCGCGATTGGCGGTGCGATGGGCGCCGTGGGCGGCTACGCCGTCGGCAATGCGATGCAGAACCAGGAAACCCAGCAGCAGCAGACGCAGAGCCAGATGGAACAACAGCAGCAGGAGATCGAACGCCAGCGCCGCGAGCTGGAGGAGATGCGCCAGCAGCAGCAGACTGAGTAGTCCGCTGCCGGCCGCGTCGGACCGCGATTTACCATGTCTGGCCGCAATTGAACCGCCGGATCCATCGGATCCGGCGGTTGCGCACTGTGGCTCCTGACGGTTTGGACTACAAGCATGATTCGCAGGCGCGGAACGTCGAGCCTCGCCGGATGGCGGCCGGGCGAGCCGGGATCATTCTCGCCTGCCTGGTCGTATTGGTCAGCGCCATGGCCGAAGCGCAGAACACGGTGAAGCTGAGCGGCAATCATCCAACCACGATACCGGGCAAGCCGGCGGGCCCCATCGATCCGCGCCGGACGCTCTCGATGTCGGTCACGCTCGGCCTGCGCGATGCCCAAGGCCTGCAGCGGCTGCTGTCCGAGCAGCAGGACCCGGGCTCGCCCAATTACCGCCGATGGCTGACACCGCAGGAGTTTGCGTCGCACTTCGGCCCCGATCCGGCGCAGTTCAATGCGGTCCGCGATTGGCTGGTCGAGCAGGGATTTGAAATCGAATCGGCCTCGCTGCAGCGGCGTTCGATTCAGTTCAAAGGCAGCGCTGAGTTGGCCGAGCGGGTATTCGAGACGCGAATTGAAAGCTATGGCGGGGGCGCGTACGCCAACCTCACCGACCCCAGCATCCCCGCCCGCTTCGCCGGCGTAATCGCGGCCATCAGCGGTTTGGACAACATCGCCCACGCCGTGCCGTTAACGAACCGGCCAAAGCTGTAGCGTTTGACCAGCCGCGCGCCCTCGATTTCATACTTTTCGAGGCATCCTTTGCAATCGTCATCCTGAGCGCAGCCAAGGATCCCGGGTCCTGCGCGCGCTCAGGAGAGGATGTTCACTGCCGCAATCGAGCAATCACTCGGACTCTTCGCCCGGCCCGTTCGAGCCGTTATCAAGGCCTTCCTCTTCCTTCTCGGCCAGACCCGCGACCGCGCGGACGCGCTCGCCCTGATCGAGTCTGACCAGGCGCACGCCCTGGGTGTTGCGGCCGATGATGCGCACGTCCTTGACGCGCAGGCGGATTACCTTGCCGCCGTCGGTTATCAGCATCACCTGGTCGTCGATTCCGACCTGCCGCACGCTGACCACGTTGCCGGTCTTGTCCGTGACCTGCATCGTGATCACGCCCTTGCCGCCGCGATGGGTCAGGCGGTATTCGGATGCGGGCGTGCGCTTGCCGAACCCCAGCTCGGAGACGGTCAGCAGGGTCTCGCCCTCGCGCACGATCGCCATCGAGACGACCTCGTCGCCGCTCTTCGCGTCCAGGTCCATCCCATTGACGCCGTAGGCCGAGCGGCCCATCGCGCGCACCTCGTCCTCCTTGAACCGGATCGCCTGTCCCTGTCTGGTCGATAACACCACTTCCTGATGCCCGTCGGTGATGCGCACCGCGATCAGCGCGTCGTCGGGTTCGAGCAGGATCGCGATAATGCCGTTGGAGCGCACGTTTTCGTACTGGCTGAGCTCGGTCTTCTTGACCACGCCGCGGCGGGTCGCGAACAGCAGGTACTTGCCTTCGATTTTCTGCGGCAGCGGCAGGAAAGCGGACAGCTTCTCGCCCTGCTCGAGGTTCAACAGGTTGGCGATCGAGCGGCCCTTGGCGGCGCGTCCGCCCTCGGGCAGTTCGTAGGCTTTAATGGCATAGACCTTGCCGCTGGAGGTGAAGAAGAACAGCCGGTCATGGGTGGACACCGGCACCAGGTGCTCGACGAAGTCCTCCTCGATCGTGGTGGCGCCGATTTTGCCGCGGCCGCCGCGCCGCTGGGTGCGGTAAAGCGACAGCGGGGTGCGCTTGATGTAGCCGCCGTGGGTGACGGTGACCAGCACGTCTTCTTCGACGATCAGGTCTTCGATCGAGAACTCGCCTTCGCCTTCGATAATCTGGGTGCGGCGGGGGTCGGCGAATTCCTTTTTGAGGTCCTTGAGCTCGTCGGCGATAAGTTTCATCAGCTCGCGTTCGTCGGCCAGGATCTGGCGGAAGCGGATGATGCTGGCGGCCACTTCCTTGTGCTCGTCCTCGATTTTGGTGCGCTCCAGCGAAGTGAGCCGGCGCAGCGTCATATCGAGGATTGCCTGGGCCTGGATCTGGCTCAGCTTGAAGCGGTCCATCAGTTCGTTGCGCGCGGTCTCGGCGTCTTTGGCCGCGCGAATCAGCTTGATCACCGCGTCAAGATTCTGCAGCGCGACAAGCAGGCCGTCGAGTACGTGCAGACGCGCCTCGGCCTGGCGCAATTCGAACTGCGTGCGGCGGGTCATCACGCGCCGGCGATGGTCCAAAAACGCGACCAGCATCTCGCGCAGGTCCATCTCGCGCGGCCGCCCCTCGTGGATGCCGAGCATGATCAGCCCGTAGCCCTGCTGCATCTGGGTCAGCTTGAAAAGCTGGTTGAGCACGACCTTGGGCTCGGTATCGCGTCTGAGCTCGATCACGATCCGCATCCCGTCGCGATCCGATTCGTCGCGCAAATCGCTGATGCCTTCGATGCGCCGCTCGTTGACCAGTTCCGCGATCCGTTCCATCAGGCGGGTCTTGTTCACCTGGTAGGGAATTTCACGCACGATGATCGAGGCCTTGCCGCTGCGTTTGTCGGTCTCCACCGCGGCCAGCGCGCGCATGGTCAGGGTGCCGCGCTTGTCCAGATAGGCCTGGCGCACCGCCTGGCGTCCCAGCAGTTGGCCGCCGGTGGGAAAATCGGGACCCGGGATGATATCGAGAACCTGCGCCAGGGTTAAATCTGGATTGTCGATCAACGCCAGCAGCGCGTCGCAGACTTCGCCCAGGTTATGCGGCGGGATGTTGGTCGCCATCCCGACCGCGATTCCGTCCGAGCCGTTGATCAGCAAATTGGGAATCTGCGCCGGCAGCACTTCGGGCTCGTCCTGCGAGCCGTCGAAGTTGGGGATGAAATCAACGGTATCCTTGTCGATATCGGCCAGCATCCGCTCGGCCAAACGTGTCAGGCGGCATTCGGTGTAGCGGTAGGCCGCGGGCGGGTCGCCGTCGATCGAACCGAAGTTGCCCTGGCCGTCGATCAGCGGGTAGCGCATGCTCCACGGCTGCGCCATCCGGACCAGCGCGTCGTACACCGCGCTGTCGCCGTGGGGATGGTAGCGTTTGAGCACTTCGCCGACGACGCCGGCGCACTTGGAGTAGCGGCGGTTGGCGAGCAGTCCCTCGCGGAACATCGCGATGAGGATGCGCCGATGGACCGGCTTGAGCCCGTCGCGCATATCGGGCAGCGCGCGCCCGATATTCACCGACATCGCGTAGTCCAAATAGGACTGGCGCATGTCGTCTTCGATATTCAGCAGCGTAGGTTCGTTATGGGTCGGTTCGTTACCGTTGGTCTGTGGCATCGCGATCTCTTCTGCCCCGTTCCAAAAGCACTGTTGTCTCGATTCAGATGGTCCGCTCCCTCTCCTTATCCTAGGAGAGGGTGAGGGAGCGGTTTAAACGTCGCCGTTCCGCTGATGCCCACTTCAAGTACAGAATTAGTGCGCACAGTAGAAGCGCTCTCGAAGCGATGCGGGACCTCTCCCTAACCCTCTCCTGGATAAGGAGAGGGAGCGGAAAAATCTCAAATATCCAGATTGCGGACGTTGAGCGCGTTTTCCTCGATGAACAGGCGGCGCGGCTCGACCTGGTCGCCCATCAGCTTGGAGAACATCTCCTCGGCTTCTTCCTGCGAACCGACCCGCACCTTGAGCAGCGAGCGCACCTCGGGATTCATGGTGGTGGCCCATAATTGCTCGGGATTCATCTCGCCCAGTCCTTTGTAGCGCTGGATTTCAATTCCCTTCTGTCCCGCCTCCAGCACCGCGTCCGCCACCGCCTTGAGCGAGGGCATCGTGTGCCGCTCCTCGCCGCTCTGAATCACGTAGGGCGCCGGATACGCCTCGAGCTCTCCGCTGAGGCGGCGGATTTCGCGCAGTTCGCCGGCGTGGAACAGGTTCAGATCCACGACCGTGGGCGGAGTGGCGCCATTGCGCTCGTGCTGAAAGATGGCTTTGAAGTGGGTCTCGCCGTCGGGTTCGATGCGGGGAGCGGCGTAGTTCTGGCCGGCCAGCTCCGCGCGCAGGGCTTTTGCGGCTTTTTCCATTTTCTCGCGGCTGTCAAAGCTGTCCGCGGTGATTTCCCTGGCCGCAATCAGTCTGGCCAGCGCCGCCACCACGTCGCGCTGCTTGGAGCGCCGCTCCAGCGCCTCGAACATCCGGTCGTGATACAGCGCGCGGCGCGCCAGCGTCTTTAGCTGCGCGCCCTTGAGCTCGCGCGCTTCTTTCCCCTTGCCGACATGGACCGAGATCGCTTCGCATCCGAGATCGGTCAGGTAGTCCTCCAGCGCCGCTTCGTCCTTGAGATAGCGTTCCTGCTTGCCCTTCTTGGCGCAGAACAGCGGCGGCTGCGCGACGTACAGGTATCCGTTCTCGATCAGCTCGGGGAACTGACGGAAGAAAAACGTCAGCAACAGGGTACGGATGTGCGAGCCGTCCACGTCGGCGTCGGTCATGATGATGACCGTGTGGTAGCGCAGCTTCTCGATGTTCTTTTCGTTGCTTACGCCCATGCCCAGCGCCGTGATCAGGGTGCGCAGCTCGGCCGAGGTCAGCACCTTGTCGATGCGCGCGCGCTCGACGTTCAGGATCTTGCCGCGCAGGGGA
>JAJPJA010000135.1 GCA_021324455.1 Pseudomonadota bacterium
GATGTTGCGCAGAAGACCGATGTTGCGCAGAAGACAGAAGTCATGAGCGGCTTTGTCCTTGCCCCCTTTCACGGCGCGCCGGCCGATTTGCCGGCGGCGTCGGCGGTGGGGATGAATGCGTCTTCGGTCGTATACAGGACGTCGTTGGGGCTCTCGCCCGGTGCGAAGATCTGCTCGAAGCCCGGTTTGCAGAAACTCAGATACATGGTGCGGCGGCCGCGTGCGGCTTTGGGCGGCGGCGCGGCGTGCAGGTTGTGGCCGAAATGGACCGTGCAATCGCCCGGTTCGGTCTCCAACGCCACCACCGGCAGACCGTCATACGAAGTGTCCGGCCCCTGACGGCACGAGTAGCGCCACGACCCGGCCAGCATGTAGAGCTGGCCGCTTTCGGGCGTCATCGCGTCGAGTTGGATACCGATGTTGAGCGCGGGGCAGAGAATCGGATGCAGGCCGAGGCCGCAGTCCACGTGCCAGGGATAATCGGCCAGGCCGGATACGGCGCCCGCCACCTTGAGCATCGCGACCGGCGAGTCCATCCGATTGCGCACCGAGATGAGCGGCACTTCGGCCATCGACGCCAGTTTGACCAGCCGCGGATCGTCTTCGAGTGCGGCGATAGCAGCGGATTTCTCGCTGAGGTAGAGCAGGCGCGAGAGCAGGTCTTCGCCGGCGGCGTTTTTCGCCCACCACGAATGGCGGTCGCCGGGGCGCGCCTGTTCGGCAATTCGCGTCACCTCGCTTCTTAGCGTTTCGATCTCGCCGGAGGAAAAGAGTCCCCGCACCACGAGGTAGCCCGTCTTGAGCAGAAAATCGCGCATCTGGTCGAACGAATCGCCGGCATCAAAGCGGCGCCGCAAATCGAGCGGCCTGCCGTCGATAGCGGTCAGATCGACTGCGGCGGGATCGTAAACCGGCCGGCCCATGAACATCGCCCACAACGCCGCTTCCCAACGGCCCAGCCCGGAGTAATCGCCGCGCGCAAACCTGAGCTGGTTGGCGTACGCCAGGCCGATTGGCGTGAGATATTCGCACACCAGTTGACGCCATGCGGTGAGACTGAGTTCGACGATGGTATCGGCCTGGGAAGTGCCTTGGGCGATATGTATCGTGCCGGCGGACGGCAGGTAGGTGTAGCCGCCGGTGTCCGCGATACGGAAGCCAAGCGGCGGCGCGTCCTTCACGTCGGCCCACGCCAACGCCCCGTTGCCTTGCGCCAGACGGCGGGGAAGTTCGCCGCGATGGAACGCGTCGAAGTCGATTTCCGGTGTGGTGAGCTTCATTTTCGATCCTCCGCAAAAATCGCCGGCGCTGGTGTGCGGGCGCGGCGGTATCGAACCGATGCGGTCGCGATCGCGGCTTGACAAGCCGGAAGCGGCTCGATTAACAGACGAAGTGTTTTCCCCGGACCGCCGGCCCTCCGCTGTGCACAGCTTAGGCCGCACAGCCAACGGACGGCAACAGCGGGGTGCCGCGCACCGCTGATCAATCTGACAGGAGAGGTTTTCCAGCCATGGATGTCGGCAAGGATTTGGTGCTGGAGATGTACCGCCGGATGTATCGCATCCGGCACTTCGAGCAGAAAATCAAGGACCTGATCACCGGCGGCGAGATTCCCGGTTTCGCCCACGTGTCGATCGGCGAAGAGGCGACGGCGGTGGGCGTATGCGCGGCGCTGCGGCCAACCGACCGCATCACCTCCACGCATCGCGGCCACGGCCATCTGATCGCCAAGGGCGGCGACGTGGCGAAGATGATGGCGGAGATTTACGGCAAGCGCACCGGCTACTGCAAAGGCAAGGGCGGCTCGATGCATATCGCGGACTTCTCGCTCGGCATCCTGGGCGCCAACGGTATCGTCGGCGGCGGGATTCCGATCGCGACCGGGTCCGCGCTGGCGGCCAGACTGCGCAAGACCGGCGACGTGACGGCATGCTTTTTCGGCGACGGCGCCGCCAACGAAGGCACGTTTCACGAGTCGTTGAACCTGGCCGCAATCTGGAAACTGCCGGTTATCTATGTCTGCGAGAACAACGGCTTCGGCGAGTTCACGCCGACTTCCACCGCCACCTCCGTAAAGGATATCGCCGTGCGCGCCAAGGGCTACGACATCCCGGGCTACGTGGTCGACGGCAACAACGTGCTGGAAGTTTACCGGTATGCCAGCGAGGCGGCGGCGCGGGCGCGGGAGGGCCTGGGTCCGACGCTGCTGGAATGCAAGACCTACCGATGGGAAGGGCATGTGGTGGGCGAGCAGGCGTTCGTCACCGGCAGCTATCGCACCCAGGAAGAGGTGGCGCAGTGGAAGGCGCGATGCCCGATTATCGCGCTGGAAAAAACCGTGCTCGAATCCGGATTGATCAAGCGCGAGGAACTGGAGCAAATCGCGAACGAAGCCCGCGCTCAGGTCGAAGCCGCGGTCGAATTCGCCCGGCAAAGTCCGCTGCCGCAGGCCGCCGAGGCGACTGAAGATCTCTGGGTAGCGTAGGTGCGTCATGGCGCAAATGACTTATCTGCAGGCGATTCGGGCCGCGCTGACCGAGGAGATGGACCGCGACCCGACCACGTTCATCCTGGGCGAGGACGTGGCGCTGAGCGCGTTCGGCTCCACGCGCGGGCTGTTCGAGCGCTTCGGCGCCGAGCGCGTGCGCGACACGCCCATATCGGAGGCCGGTTTCGTCGGCGCCGCAGTGGGCGCCGCGATGGCCGGGATGCGGCCGATATGCGAGATTGAAATCGCGCCGTTCATCTATTGCGCTTTCGATCAAATCGTCAACCAGGCGGCCAAGCTGCGCTACATGTCGGGTGGGCAGGCGCGCCTGCCGATTACCTTCCGCACGCTTTACGGCGCGGCCGGCGGCGCCGCCGCGCAACATTCGGAGACCGTCTACCCGCATCTGCTGCCCGTGCCCGGCCTCAAGATCGTCGTGCCGTCCGGTCCCGCCGACATGAAGGGGCTGCTCAAGAGCGCAATCCGCGACGACAATCCCGTAGTCGTGTTCGAACATGCCGCATTGGGACGCCTGCGCGAAGAAGTGCCCGACGGCGACTACCTGGTGCCGATCGGCAAGGCCAGCGTCAAACGCGAGGGCAAGGACGTGACGCTGGTGGCGATCGGGGCGATGGTGCCGCGCGCGATGGCGGTCGCGGGCCGGATGGCGAAGGACGGCGTCGAGGTGGAGGTGATCGACCCGCGCTCGCTGGCGCCTTTGGACGAAGAGACGCTGCTCAATTCGCTGGGCAAGACCAACCGGATGGTGATCGTTGACGAGGCGCATCTGCATGGCAGCGCGGCCTCTGAGATCGCGGCCACGATGGCGGAGAAGGGCTTCGATTTGCTCGACGCGCCGATCCGAAGGGTCGCGGCGCTGGACGTGCCGATCCCGTTCAGCCGGCCGTTGGAGCTGGCCGTCATCCCCGACGAACAGCGCATCGAGGCGGCGGTCAGATCGGTGATCGGCTAGTTGGTTTGCCGGGGCAGGGACGAGGCGGCGATGGCAGTTGAAGTCGTGATGCCCAAGTTCGGGCTGACCATGAACGACGGCATCCTCAAGCGGTTCCTCAAGCAGCCCGGGGATGCGGTGATGGAGGGCGAGCCGCTGTTCGAGGTCGAGACCGAGAAGGTGCTCAACGAAGTTCCGTCGCCGGCTTCGGGCGTGCTGGTGAATTTCCTGTTCCGCGAAGAGGACACGGTCGATTGCGGCGTGGTGTTGGCGGTAATCGCGGAGCCGGGCGAGGATATCGAGGCGCTGCGGGCGAAGTATCGGGCGCCGGCCCTGGCCAAGACTGACGGTGCCGCGGCGGCAGTTCCCTCAGCTGCCGCGACTGCGCGGGCGGCATCCGCGGCGCCGCAGGGACGCCGGGCGATTACGCCAATCGCGCGCAAACGCGCCGAAGAACTGGGCGTCGATCTGTCCGCGGTCGAAGGCACCGGACCCGGCGGCCGGGTGACGCGCGAAGACGTCGAACGCGCCGCACAGGCGCGCGACGGCAAGGGCGCTGCCGCGCAACCTGCGCCCGGCGCTGCCGATAGCATCCCGCTCAAGGGGATGCGCAAGACAATCGCCGACCGCATGATGCGGAGCCTGCACGGGTCGGCGCAGTTGACCATCAGCACCGAGGCCGACGTCAGCGCGGCGGTCGACCTGCGGGGGCATCTGGGGCGCGCAGCCGAATTCACCTATACCGACCTGATGATCCACGCGGTCGCGCGCGCGTTGCGGCGGCATCCGCGGCTGAACTCGGCGATCGAAGACGGCGCGATCCGGCTGCGCGGCGAGATCAATATCGGGATAGCGGTGGCGCTGGAAGAAGGGCTGATCGTTCCGGTAATCCGCGCTGCCGACCGCAAGACGCTGAGCGAGATTGCCGTCGAAACCAGGGATCTTGGGGTGCGCGCCCGCGAAGGCAAGCTGCGGCTTCAGGACGTGGAGGGCGGCACCTTCACGATCACCAACCTGGGCACCTACGGAATCGACGCCTTCACCCCGATAATCAACCACGGCGAGACGGCAATCCTGGGTCTGGGCCGCATCGTCGAACGACCGGCGATCTATCGGGGCGAGGTCGCGCGCCGCTCAATGATGACGCTGAGCCTGACCTTCGACCATCGCATAGTCGATGGCGCCCCGGCCGCCGCCTTTCTACAAACCGTGATCGAGACGTTCAACTATGGCGAACGGTGAGTTCCTTTGGGTCGGTCAGGGGGTTCATTAAGGCTTCGACGCGCTTATTACGCGCGGAGGGAAGAACCCACCCCGCGCCACGCATCCAACAGAGGACTGTTTTCCTGAGCTTTTACAAGATTGCCTAACGCGCGGAGGACGGTAACGGCAGTTGTTGTGCAAGCTGTTCATCGATGCAGCTCTCTGTAGCGCCCGTGTCGATCAGCGCCGCTACTCGCACCGCAGGAATCGCAGTAGGCGGAGCGATTGAACCGGGTAGCTGGGGTAAGCTTTGTCCGAACAAGGCCGGATCGAAGCCTATGTCTACAAGAACAGTCGGCCCTCGGAGGGTGAGCGCATCTGTCGCGCTTAAGCCGTACGATCCGCGACTCAAACCAAAGTAGGACACCGCACCTTTCAACTTAGGACACTCGACCGCGAATCAGGACAGTGCCTGACCGAGCGGTTGGGTTGACTTGCGGCCGGCGCTTCGGTAACCATAACCAGCAACAGTCGGAATTTGCCTTATCGAGAGCGGCGGAGGGACTGGCCCTGTGAAGCCGCAGCAACCGGCCCGCAATGGGTGCTGGTGCTAATTCCGGCAAGGTTTTCCCCGGATCGGGGCGGCCTTGGCAGATAAGGTGAGAGCGTAACAGCCCTTCCCCTTATCGGCGTATTCGGACCCTCAACCGAGGTGCCGATCCGCAGCCTGAGCGCGCCCGATCCGGACAGGTAGGCGTGACTGGCATGAGCCAACTCAAGGTGCTGATTGTCGGAGCCGGCGGACTGGGGGTTCCGGCCGCGCTGCGTCTGGCGCATTGCGGTATCGCACAGCTCACGCTGCTGGACCCCGAACGGGTCGAATTGTCCAACCTTGCGCGCCAGGTGATCTATCGCATCGCGGATATCGGCCAATTCAAGGCCGAGGCAGCGGTGCGGCGGCTGACCGCGAAATTTCCCCAGCTGCATGCCGAGCCAATCGTGGCCGCGATGGATGCCGGCAATGCCGCCGCGCTGGTCGCGAGGCATCACTTCATTATCGACGGCACCGACGATCCGGCGGCCAAGTTTCTCATCAACGATACCTGTATCGCGGCCGGGCGGCCGTTCGTCTATGCCGGGGTGCTGGGGTTTACCGGGCAGGCGATGACGGTATTACCCGGACGCACCGCGTGTCTGCGATGCCTGTTCGAAGCGCCGCCCTCGCAGGCCGAAGTCGCAAGCTGCCGCGACGCCGGGATCCTGGGACCCGTGGCCGGTGTAATCGGCGCGATTCAGGCCGAGCAGGCGATTGCGTTGGCGCGCAAGGGACATCCGGCGCTGGCCGGTAAAATCCTGACCTACGACGCGCGCAACAGCCGCATCCGTGTAACCGCCGCCGCGTCGCGGCGCGGATGCGGATGCGGCGCGTATGAGTATCTGACCGGCGCCGGCGCCGGCCGAGGTGGAATCACCGAAGGAAAACTATGAGCTACATCACTGCTTTGAAGTGCCGCGAATGCGGTCAGGACTATCCGGTCGAGCCGCTGCACGTATGCGAAACCTGCTTCGGCCCGCTCGAAGTGGTTTACGACTACGGCCGTATCCGCGCCGCGCTCAGCCATAAGCTTATTGAGTCGCGCCCGCGCAACCTGTGGCGCTACCGCGAACTGCTGCCGGTGGACCACGAACCCGACATCGGTCCCTGTTCGGGCTTCACGCCGCTGCTGCATGCGCGCCGCCTGGGCGCGGAGATCGGCATCAAGCGCCTCTACATCAAGGATGACACCGTCAACCATCCGACGCTCTCCTACAAGGACCGCGTGGTGTCGGTGGCGATTACCAGGGCGCAGGAGTTCGGCTTCAGCACGGTGTCGTGCGCGTCAACCGGCAACCTGGCCACGGCGGTGGCGGCGCACGCGGCGCGCGCGGGACTGAAGTGTTACATCTTCATGCCCGAAGGCGTGGAGTCGGGCAAAATCGTGGGCTCCGCGATTTACGGGGCGCGGGTGATCACGATTCGCGGCAACTACGATGACGTCAACCGGCTATGCAGCGAAATCGCGGACAAGTACGGCTGGGCCTTCGTCAATATCAACCTGCGTCCGTACTACACTGAAGGCGCCAAGACCTTCGGCTTCGAAATCGCCGAGCAGTTGGGCTGGAAGCTGCCCGACAGCGTGGTGATTCCGACCGCGGGCGGCACCATCCTGCCCAAGGTGGCCAAGGCGTTCAAGGAACTCAAGGATATCGGTTTGGTCAAAGGCGGCGCGCCCAAAATTCATTCGGCCCAGGCGGCCGGCTCCGCCCCGGTGATCCATGCGCTGCACAAGGGCACCGACCTGATCAGTCCGGTCAAACCCAACACGATTGCCAAATCGATCGCGATTGGGAATCCCGCCGACGGCTTTTATGTGCTGGGCGCCGTGCGCGAGTCGGGTGGATGGGGCGAGATGGCGACCGACGAGGAAATCGTCGACGCCATCAAGCTGCTGGCCCGCACCGAGGGAATTTTCGCCGAACCCGCCGGCGGCACCACCCTGGCCGTGACGCTGAAGCTGCTGGCGCAGGGACGGATCAAACCGGAGGAAACGGTCGTGGTGTCGATCACCGGCAACGGCTACAAGACGCTGGAGGCGGTGAGCAACGCGGTCGAGCAGCCGTTTGTAATCGAAGCGCGGCTTGACGACTTCGACGCGCTGTTCGAGCGTCTGTCGGGCGGCAAGCGGCTGGCCGGAGCGGCGTAGCGCCGCCGCCTTTTCCGCGGCACAGCCATCGATTCGCGCTTGTCTGAACCGCGGGTATGAACATAGGCTGATTAGATACGGGAGGTAAGCTGACCAAGATGGCAGTACGGGTACGCGTCCCCACTCCGCTGCGCAGGTTCACGGCCGGCAACGGTGAGGTAACCGCTTCGGGAACCTCGCTCAAGGAGATTATCAATGATCTGGAAAGCCGCCATCCCGGGATGCGGGACCGGCTGCTGGATGACAAGGGCGAGATTCGCCGTTTCGTCAATATCTACCTCAATGGCGATGACGTCCGGTTCCTCGACCAACTGAACTCCGCGGTCAAGGATGGCGACGACATCTCCATCGTTCCTGCGATCGCCGGCGGACGTTAGCGCGCAGCCGGTCCCGGTCGAACGCGCCCGCAGCGTGCTCGACCTGATCGGCAATACGCCGCTGCTGGAGATCAGCCGCATCACGGCCGGAGTGCTGCGTCCGGGGGTGCGGATTTTTGCCAAACTGGAGACCTTCAATCCGGGCGGATCGGTCAAGGACCGGGCGGCGCGCAAAATGGTCGAGGTGGGACTGGCGCGCGGCGAGCTGCGTCCGGGCAAGGTGATTATCGATTCGACCTCGGGCAATACCGGTATCGCGCTTGCGATGGTGGGGGCGGCGCTCGGCTATCCGGTGGAGCTGGTGATGGCGGCCAACGTCAGCCGCGAGCGCAAACGGATCATATCGGCGTTCGGGGCCAAGGTGATTTACTCCGACCCGCTGGAAGGCTCCGACGGCGCCATCATGCTCTGCCGCAAAATTATCGCGGAAAACCCCGATCGGTACTTCAAACCCGACCAGTACAACAACGAAGCCAATCCGCAGGCGCATTTCGAAACCACCGGCCCCGAAATCTGGGCGCAGACCGGCGGCGCGATTACGCATTTCGTCGCCGGTATCGGCACCAGCGGCACCCTGATGGGTGCCGGGCGCTATCTCAGGATGCGCAACCCGGCGATCCAGATTATCGCCGCCGAGCCCGACGATCCGATGCATGGGCTGGAGGGACTCAAGCACATGGCGTCGTCGATCGTGCCCGGCATCTACCACGAGGAGCAGATCGACCGTAAGGTTCCGGTCTCCACCGAGGACGCTTACGATATGGTCTATGCCTTGGGCCAGATCGAGGGCGTGCTGGTGGGGCAATCCTCGGGCGCGGCGATGATCGCGGCATTGCGGGTCGCGCGCGAACTGCGCCAAGGCTGCGTGGTGACGATCTTTCCCGATTCGGGCGACAAGTATCTCTCAACCAATTTATGGATCGGCTGGAAGGCGTGGGACCCAGGCAAGCTCAAAGGACTGCTGCAGCGATGAATACCGGCCGGCGGCGCGAGCGCTACTACCTGACCTATCCGCGCCATCTGATCAAGGAACCGCTGCTGTATCATCTGGTGAAGAAATTCGACTTGATGTTTAACATCCGCGGCGCCAGCGTCTCGGACGAAATCGGCCTGGTGGCGGTGGAGTTCGAAGGCACCTCGGAGCAGATCGGCCGCGCCCTGGAATGGCTGCGCCAAAGCGGCGTAACCGTCGAACCGATCGAAAAGAACGTGATCGAGTAGATCCGAATCGTTCAGCCCAGCCATTGCTCACCGACGCTCAAATCGATCGTTACAGCCGGCAGATTATCCTGCCCGAAATGGGCGGGATCGGGCAGGAACGGCTGCTGGCTGCCAGCGTTGCGCTGCTGGCGGAAGTTGACGATCTCAGCCCGATGCTGGAATACCTGGGCGGCGCCGGAGTCGGGAGGATTTACCTGGAATGCTTCGCAGAAGCGGACGCCCTCGCAACCATCCGGGCCGAAATGGCGCAACTTAATCCCGACGTGCGGATCGAGCAGGCGGCGCAGGCACAACGCTGTGACTTGCTTATGGTGATCGCCGGCAGCAATCGGGTTATCGAAGCGGCGCGGCAGGCGAACCGCCGCGGCAATTTCAACCGCGTCATTCTCGCCCGATTGGGAGAGCCATTTCTGCTCTCGATGCAGAGCTCGCGGCCGCCATGCCTGGCATGTGCGAATCCCGCGATTCTGGCGCCGATCCAACGCGGCGCATCCGCTGTGCCCATCGCGGCACTGGCCGCGGCGGAAGCCCTCCGGCTCCTGATTGCCAACGCGCCGCCCGCCTGGCGCATGATCGAATTCAACGGTTGGCAAGCGCGCTCCACACCCGGTGCGTCCGCGGCCGGTCCGGGTTGCCCGGTCTGCCTGGCACCCGCTTGCCGCCTGTGATTGTCCGATGAGCGACCCGCAAAGCAGCCTGATACTCGACCGCTCCATCCAACTGTGGATGTTCGACTTCGACAACACTCTGGTGGCGCTGGAGGAAACCGTCGATTGGGCCGCCAGCCGGGTCGAGCTGGAGCCGATGTTGCGCGAGGCGGGATGTCCGGCGGAACTGTTCGCCCAGTTTCCGCGCGGCAATCTGGGCCTCTACAACGCCGTCCTGAAGCGCCTGCGTGCGGGCGAATTTACTCCCGTAATTGCTCCGCGCGAGCTGCTGCAACGGGCCTCCAACATCATCGAATATCACGAGCTGGCCGGTGTCGATCGCGCGCGGCCGCTGCCGGGTGCAATCGAACTGCTGACCGAGCTGGCCACCCGCCGTGCGCCGGTTGCAATCGTTACGTCGAATTCGTCGCGCACGGTCTATCGATGGCTCGCGCGGATGCGGCTGGTTTACACGGTGCGCGTCGTCGTCGGGCGCGACAGCCTGATGGAGCTGAAACCGGCGCCCGAGATGCTGCTGCATGCGCTTGCGCGATGCGGTGTCCAAGCGCAGGCGGCGCTGTTCGTCGGCGACAGCGACGCCGACCGGCTCGCCGCCCAAGCCGCCGGCGTGCGGATAATTGGAATCGCGCGCGGCGAACCGGCACGCATCGGGATGGGCGGCGCGGACGCCGTCTTTACCTCGCCGGCGGAGTTGCTGCGGGCGCTAAGGGCTGCCTGAGCGTCAGCGGTCGAGGACAGCGGTGTGAAAAAAAGTCAGGGTTGCATCCGGGTCGGCGCTGACCTTTACTCCCTTAGATCGCAGTTGAAGCGATGGACCAGACGGCAAAGAATCCGGTCCTGTTGAAGCTGGACCTGGCGCTGCAAGGGATTGACGCGCCCGCCTTCGGAACCGGTTTTTTGGAACTGCAGCTGGAAGGCGAGATCTGCGCGCGGGCAAAGATCAATCCCGCTTCCCCCTTCAAGCTGATGCGCGGCGCGCAGGGCGATACCCTGCATCGCGGCGATACTCAAAGCGCGGTCCGGCTGACACCGCCGCTCGAATACGTCAGCCGCGTCAGCCGCGGCGGCATCAAGTTGGGCAATATCGCCGCCGTCCGCGGCGCGTATGCGGTGGTCGAGCTCAACGGCGGATGCGGGCTAAGCATGCCCGGACGCGTGTGCGCGCTATGCCGCGGGCGCGAGCTTACGGAAAAGCCGGGCGAGATGTGGCCGGTGGAGGACGTAATCGATGCGCTGGGCGCCATATTTAATGAAGGCGCCGCCGAGTTCGTCCTGTTCCAGCTCGGATACATCCCGGGCGACGACGCCGGCCTCAAACGGCTTATCCCTTATGTCGAGGCGGTGCGGCGTCATTTCGATACCATCGTCGCCCTCTCGATGCATCCGCCGGCCGATATCCGTTCGATCGAACGCGCCTACGCCTCGGGTATCGATGCGATCAGCTATAATTTGGAGGCGGCGGACGCCGACAGCCTGCAGGCGCATTTCCCGGGACGCGCGCGCTTTATCGGACGCAGCCGCTATATGCATTCGCTGTCCCATGCCGCCAAAGTGTTTCCCAGCGGTGCGGTGCTGTGTGAATTGACCGTGGGCACCTCGCCCGACGACAAGATTTGCGAGGCGATGGCCGAACTGACTGAAATCGGAGTCCTGCCAGTACTGGGGGTCGATCCCGAGCGGATAGGTCAGCGGACGGCGCAAGCCTTGTTCCCGCTGGGTCAGCGGCTGTTTGACGAGGTGCATAAGGCCGGGCTGAATATGTCGTGGGCGCGCGACCTATCCCACGCAATCACGCCGATGGAAGCGCGCTACTTCGTCGGCAATGCGCCGCAGTTGCCGCTGCTGCTGCACAACCTGTCCAAAAACCGGCTTGGCGCGCTGGCGACGCGATCGCTGGCCAAAATGCGCCGCCGCCTGCGCGTGCGCTGGGTGCGCGCATCGTTCGATTCTTCCCATCTGTGAGCGCTTCCCAACCGGGCAAGGACCCTTTGGGCGGACCCGAGCCTCAGCTTCCGCCCGAGCTGCTCGACGTCGAAGTCGATACGCGGCCGCTTGCGATGGTGCTGCTGTCGCACAGCCTGCGCTTTATTCTGCTGGCGGCCGGCGCCGCGGTTTTCGGCTTTATCCTGCAGGCCACGCCGCCGCCCGGTCTGAGTCAGGCCGGCGAGCGTGCGCTGGCGGTGTTTGCCCTGTGCGTCATCTACTGGGTGAGCGGTGCGCTGCCGCTGGTTATCACCGGACTGCTGGCGATCGTGCTGCTGGGGATATGCGGCGTGATGCCGGCGCGCACCGCCTATTCGCTGTTCGGCAGCGAGGCGGTGTTCTTCGTGCTGGCGGCGTTCATGCTGGCTGCGGCGGTCAATTACCGGGGCCTGGGACGGCGGGTGGCTGTGATCGTATTCGCGCGCTATGGACGCACGCCCACCGGACTGGTGCGCGCTATTTATCTGCTGAGCGCGCTGATGTCGTTTCTGATCCCGGAACATGCGGTGGCGGCCATCGTGTTTCCGATCGTGCTCAACGTGGCGGACTCGCTGGAACCCGCCGCGCGCCGCACGCGCTATCCCACCGCGCTGTTTTTGGCGATGGCGTGGGGCACCAACATCGGCGGTATCGCGACGCTGTTGGGCGGCGCGCGCGGTCCGCTGGCGCTGGGTATCCTGACCGAAGCCACCGGCGTCAGCATCTCGTTCATCCGCTGGTCGGCGGCAACGCTGCCGCTGGTCGCCATCCTGCTGCTGGTCGGATACCTGGTGCTGACGGCTTTCTTTGCCTTCGAGCCGGTCAATATCGAGCCCAGCGTGGCGGCCATCGCCAGGCGCAGATCGCAGCTGGGGCGCATCAGCTTCGAAGAGACCGCCGTCGCGCTGGTGCTGGCGGTTACGGTTGTCGCCTGGTCGGTGGCCAGCCAGCGCTTCGGTCTGGCGGGGATTGCCATCCTCGCCGTGGTCGCTTTGTTCGTGTTCGAGCTGCTGTCGTGGCAGGAAGTGGAAGGGCACGTCAACTGGGGAATCATCCTGATGTACGGTGGGGCGATAGCGCTGGGGTCGGCGCTGGAGCGTTCCAAAGCCGCCGCCTTCATGGCGCAGCGGATCGCGAAGAAGACCAGTTCGCCCTTTATTCTGCTGGCCGCCCTTTCCCTGACCGCGCAGATCCTGGGCGAGACCTTGAGCCATTCGGCGGTGGTGGCGTCGATTCTGCCCGTGGGTTTAGGTTTGGCCGGCCGTTTCGGGCTTGACCTGCGCGGCCTGACGCTGGCGATCACGCTGCCCGCCGGACTGACCTACATCATGCCGGTCAGCACGCCGGCCAACGCGCTGGCATACTCGGGCGGATATCTGAGGACCAGGGATTTGATCCTGCCCGGCATCATCCTGATCGTGGCCAGTTGGATCGGGCTTAATCTGGTGATGCATTTTTACTGGCCGCTGATTGGGATGGGTCCGATCGCAGGCAAGGCTTAGCGCCGCAGTCACCGGATCCGTCTTGCTTCGGTGCCCGCAAAGCCCGGTAATGGAGGGTGCGGGACCCATGGATGGCGGATTCACATTGTGGCTGACCGGATTGCCGGGGTCGGGCAAATCGACCCTGGCCAATCTGGCGGCGCGCGAGCTGCGGCGGCGCGGCTACCGGGTCGAGATTCTGGACGGCGACGAGGTCCGGACGCATCTGTCCAAGGATCTGGGCTTTTCCAAGGCGGACCGCGACGCCAACATCCGCCGCATCGGCTACGTATGCAAGCTGCTGTCGCGCAACGGCGTGATTGCGATTAGCGCGGCAATTTCGCCCTATCGCGAAATTCGCGACGAAGTCCGGCGCGACCACCAGCGCTTTGTCGAGGTGTACGTGAAGTGTCCGCTGGAAAAGCTGGTCGAACGCGATACCAAGGGCCTTTATGCGCGCGCGCTGAGAGGGGAAATCCCCTCGTTTACGGGAGTATCGGATCCGTACGAAGAGCCGCTCAATCCGGAACTGGTTATAGAAAGCGCCCGCGACGACAGCGATACCAGCCTCAAGCGTCTGATTGGCAAACTGGAGGAGCTGGGGTATATCGCCAAAGCCGCCTGAAGCTTACTGGATCGGCGGTTCGTCGTCGCGCGGCATCGCCACCGGCGATCCATGATGCAGCACCATCTTCCATTCGCTGCCGGAGCGCTCGAAGACGTTGGTGGCGAGCACGGTTGATTTGGCGACGCCGTCGTAGCCGCGCTGGGTCAGATTTTCCTGCACGACCACGATCGCGACGTCGCCGTGAAGCAGCAGCTGAATTTCGGCGATGTCGAATTTCATCTCGAAGGTGGAATCGAAGATGCGCTCCCAGCTATGCATGATCGGACCCCATCCCGACAGCGGCCGCCATCCGGGATGGATGCATACGATGTGCGGCTCCTGCAGCCAGATCCGCTCCATCCGCTCGACTTCAAGCGTTTCGAAGGCGTCGTAAAAGGCGCGGTTGGCGCTGCGTACTGCCTCTTTGTCCGACATGGGCTCTGTGGTCTCCCGCGTGGATAACAGCTTAAGCTTTAAGCCGGGCAAACGGAAGCTTCAACCTTGTCCCCGGTTTCGCCAGCTTCGCTCGACGCATATGCTGACAGGTGGATCGTTTCATCAAAAACGTGACTGATGGAAGCTGAGCCGGACCACGATGGCGCGATTGCGGGTGATATTCGAAAGCGGTGAACCGGAACGGGTGATTGAATTCAGCCCCTCCAAGGCTCCGTTTCAACATGACGGGCAGCCGGGGTCGATCCTCGATGTGTTGCTCGGGCACGGCATCAACCTGGAGCATGCGTGCGGCGGCAACTGCGCCTGTACCACCTGTCACGTGATCGTCAAAACCGGTTTCAATAAGCTTTCCGAAGCCGAAGAGCGAGAAGAGGACCTGCTCGATCGCGCGCCCGGCCTGACGCCGACTTCGCGCCTGGGATGCCAGGCGGTTATCGTGGACGAAGACGCGGAAATTGTCGTCGTGGTGCCGCGGTATACGATCAACCAGCAGGTGGCGGAGAGCCGGTGACGGTCGACCAGCCCGCGACGGTGTCCAGCGTCCTGTGCGGGGCGAATGAATCAGCGCGTCACATACACCGCGACGATCGAAACAATCGTCGAGCATAGCGAAGACACGCGCTCTTTGTTCCTGCAGCTGAGCGCGGAAACCCGGTTCAGCTTCACCCCGGGTCAGTTCATCTCCATCGCGATTCCCTTGCCCAACGAAACCCGGGTCCGGCCGTACACGCTGGCGTCGAGTCCGGAGGACGGGGGGCCGCTCGAAATCGTGTTCAACCTGGTGGCGGGCGGCGCCGCGTCGGAATACCTGTTCCGGCGCAGGGTTGGCGATCGGCTGAGTTTCACCGGTCCATTCGGCTTGTTTACCCTGGATCGGACGCCCGAAATCGAAACCATATTCGCCGCCGAAGGGACTGCAATCGCGCCAATCAGGCCGATGCTCCGGCGGGCGCTGGCGAATGCGGGCTCGACCCCGATGCGGCTGTTCCATGCCGCGCGCACGCGCAGGGAATTGCTTTACGCCGCCGAATTCGAGGCCGCGGCCAGCCGCTGCCCGAATTTCTCCTTCGAGCCAATCCTGGCCCAGCCGCCCGCTGGATGGACCGGACGAAGCGGCGATCTGCGGGAGCATATCGAGAGCATCTTCGTAAACGGCGACGACAATCGCGGCCGCGCGTTCTACCTGTGCGGAGTAGGGCAGGGCGTGATCGACCTGCGCGACCTGCTGAGAAAGGCAGGCTACCCGCGCCGCGCGGTGCAGTACGAACGATGGTAGCGGGACGCGGGCCAGGCGGCGGTCAATGAAATAAGCAGGATCGGGGTGCCGGCCGGCATTTTTCCGGCCTGGACCGGCGTTGATGGCGGGCCGGCACGCCCGCCTGACCGGAGCGGGCGCCGCCCGAAAATCTCACCGCCGCGGAATCCGCAAGAGCGATCGAATTGCTAAAACCGGGCGTACCAGGGGCGCACGTCGGGATTGGTCGGCATAAACTGGATATTGAACGCGCGCAGCAGTGTGCCTTCGGCGTGCTTCACCTGCAGCTTGGAGATTTCGAAGTTGACGTCGGCGTTGACTTCGTTGCCCTCCGCCGCGACCAGGCTGTCGATGAACTGCAACAATTCGTGCGTCGTCGCCATCCCGACCCGGAATCGCTCCCGTTCATCATGCAGCGAGGCGGCGGCGAACTCGGTGGCGGTCTTGGCCGCCTGCGCCGACTTGAAATTAGCCTTGAGCCCGTCGAGCGAGGACTGCACGTCCACCACGATGGATGAGATCAGATCGCGATAACGCAGGCGCTGCTGTTCGTATTCGATCTTGGCCTGCGCCAGGGCAGCCTTGGCGGCGTCGTTATCCAGCGGCCGTTCGAGATTGAACACCACCGCGTAGTTGTAGAAGCTGAAGCTCCACAGACGATTGAGCGCGTCGTCATACAGGCCCTTGAACGGCAACCTAATGCCCGCCTGTGGCGGCATTGTGCCGGGTATCGTGCAGTTTGTCGCAACCCCCAAAGAAGCAGCGGCAAAGGTGGGCTGACAGAAGGTGGCGCCCGAGGTGGCCGCCAGCCCGAACTGCGCGCCGATGTTCACCTGGGGCAGGGTCTGATTCTCCGCGTACTTCACCTGCAGCAGCAGGCTGCGGATAGTCTCGCGCATCGACGCCAGCTCGGGCCGGTACATCATCGAGAATTCCAGCGCCTGCTCGTCATTGATCCCCAATTGCTCGGGATTGGGCCGTTCAACCGGCTCCAGCCTGGCCGGCAGGAAGGTATGATCCGGGTTGTACATCACATCCTGGGCCAGAACGGTGCGCGCGGTATCAAGCTGTCCCTCGGCCTGATAGACGTTGGAGAGATCGGTGGCTTCTTCCGATTGCGCTTCCTTCAACGCCAGCGGCGCGAGCACGCCCACGTTGACGCTGATGGTGTTCTGGCGCACCAGGTCCTGGGCGACGGCCAGCGCCCGGTTCGCCACCTGCAGATTTTCCTCGGCGCGGACCACGTTCCAGTAGTCGGTCCCGACCTTCAGGATGAAGTCGTTGAGCTGCTGCTCGTAGTTGTACTGCGCCGCTTTCTGGCTGAACTGGGAAATCTGCACGTTGATGGTGGCGAACTGGTTGCCGAAGTTGCGCAGCAGCGGCTGATTCAGCGACAGCTCCAGCGCCGGGGTATAAGCAGGATTGACGCCCGCGAACGCCGAATTGCTCCAGAAATAGTTGTTGGTGAAGGTGGCGCCCAATACTCCGTTGGTCGTGGCCAGCGTCTTGTTGACGGCGAAATTCCAGATGTATTGCTTCTGGACGAAAGTCTTGGCGCCGCCGGTCTGCAGGCTTGACGTGGTGGGCGTATCGATTTTTTCCTCGCCCATCTGGCCGGTCAGGTCGGGATCGAATACCGCCCAGCTCCCGCGCACGCCCTGCAGCGAAAGCACCGGATCCAGGCTGGCCGCGGCCACCGCGGGATTGTTTTTGAGCGCGATGTACAAAGCCTCTTTAAGGCTGATGCTGCGCGCGTTCTCGTCGCGCGTCTGCATGTAGGCCTGGCTGAAGATGCTCTCTTCGGGCAGCAGCCGCTCCAAACTCCACTGATCGAGCACCACCCTGGGCGCGGGCGGCGTATGCTCCAGCCGGCGCGTTTCGGACGGCGATACAATCACGTCAGGTACTTCCTGCTTGCCCGCGGGTATGGCCTTTAGCTTCACCGAGGGATTGGCCTGCGTGGCGACCAGCGGATTGGCGGTGTAGGAAACGTGAGGACCGGCGGCTTCCGGCGCGGCCGGCGCAACTCCCGCGGCCGCAGGCGCGGCGGGAGGATAGGCCGGAGTACCCGGAACCGTCATGGTGCCGGACATCGCCTGGGCATGCAGATTGCCCCGCCAGGCCAAAATCATGGCCAGGGCGGCGACGAGGATGGCGCCGGCCGGGCTCGTCAGAAATGGCTGCGACCATCTCCGGCCCAGCACGAACAGGCGGGAATCGTCGCAAGCGCTACGCCGTCGGTCCGCTTTGGAGCTCTTATTCATATTCATGGAACTCTCGCTCCTCATCACCTCGCAATTCTACAGCCCCGCGCAGGCTCATCCCTGAAATTAGCGCGGTGTTGGGCATGGACCAACCGAAAGTGAAATGACGCGGCCGAAGCCCGGAAGGTTACAGCACTTCACGGGACATGCCTGTGCGGTGCGCTCCTGAGGCCCATCTGCTTTGCTCTGCGAAGATCGATCACGGCGATGCTCTTTTAAACCCGATACCGGGCTCAGGCAAGCGAGCATTCAGGGTATGCGGCGGTCCACGGCATCCAGACAGGCCGCGAGATCGGCCGGCAAAGGAGCCCAAAGATGCAGTATCGGATGCCGGTCGTCGGCCGAATTCGGCCCGATGCCGGTTTCCAGCGCGCGCGGGATGTGCAACTCCTTCAGATGAAGGAAGAAACGTCCGGGCGCCAATCCTTGCAGCATCGGGCCGCCGTAAAGCTCGTCGCCCGCGATTGGAAATCCGGCCTGCGCCAGATGGACCCTGATCTGATGCCGGTTGCCGGTGCGCGGCGTTACTTCCACCAGCGTAAAGCCGTCCACTGTCCGAATCGGACTGAGCGCGGTGAAGGCAGGGCGCGCCTTGAGTTTGGCCGCCGTCTGCGGGTCCTTCGCCGCCACCATCTTGCGCCGATTGCGCGGATGATGGGCGATCGGCGCGTCGAGCTGAAGCGGGCGGTTAATCGCGCCCTTTACCATCGCCAGGTAGCGCCGCACGATGCGGCCGTTTTTGAGCGCCGCGCGGATGCGCGCCAGCGCCGGATCGCTCAACGCCACCATCACCGCGCCCGAGGTGCCGTTGTCCAGGCGATGCACCAGTCCGCCTTCGAGCGGATTACGGCCAATCCGGGCGGCCAGCGGATAATGCGCCGCCACCGCATTCATCAGCGTGGGACGATCATCGGCGCGCAGCGGATGACAGGGGAGCAGGCCTGGCTTGTTTACCACCAGCAGTTCCGGGCCGATGTACAGAATTTCGAGCGGCAGCGACGGATCGGGTTTGAGCAGCGGAGTTGGCGCGGGCACCGTCACGTCAACCGCGTCGTCCGCGGCGAGGCTTCGGCCTTTGCGGCAGCGGCGGCCGTTTACGCGGACCACACCGGCGGCGAGCAGGGCGCGCGCGTGGCGGCGGGAGCCGGCCAATCCGCTGCGCACCAGATAAACGTCGAGCCGTTCTGCGTCGGAGGGCGGCGGTATGCCGGAATCGGCCAATTCTAAGGACCGCCCGCGGCGGCGCGCGCGTCAGTTCGATGAAATGCCGCTGCGGACCAGCGATTCCAGTTGCCGGAATACACCAGCGAACGGATTAACTCCGGGAGCGGCCGCAAAGTAGCATTTGCGCATGTAATCCAGCGCGTCGGCGTAAGTCTCGAACCCTTTGCTCAGTTCCTCGAACAGCAGGAAGCCCGGACGGTAGAGCGACACGTCGAGCTTCGATACCGCCTGGTAGGAGCGTTTTCCTTCTTCCAGATAGAACTGCAGGAAGCCGCGCTTCTGGACGAAGGTGCGGAACAGCCCGGACATGAACAGGGTGTAGTCGCCCACGTACTTGCGCACGGCGCGCTCGCCCAGCGCGCGATTGTGTCCCTCCGGACCCATCGCGGAGATCAGCATCTCGACCACGCTGTGCAGGCTGCGGCCCTGCGCGTCGCGCAGCATCAGCCACTTGTCGCTATGGCTGAAATCGGCCAGCAGAGTGGCTACATAGTCGGCAATATCATTGTCGCCCATGTGAAGTTGATCAAAGCTGCGCCGGATAAGTTGGAGGAAAAATGGTTTCAGCTTGTCGGGTGAAGTTCGTTCGATCAGCATGCCAGATCGCGCCTCGCTTTCACACTGCAACGATTTTACTAAAGCAGGCGGAAAGGTGAAACAGAAGCGGGCTGGTTATGCACAGAAACCGTTGCGCCCCAAGGGTCTGCGCGATCGGGCAGGGCGCCCGCTGGCACTCGCGTTAACCGACTGCCAGCGGCGCTTCGCAGCCCTGGGCGGCGAGGTTCAGGGTTGATGGAGGCTGCGGCCGGCCGCAGCGGAATTGGCGGCGCGCGAGTTGTAGCTGGGAAACTGCTTCCACGCCGCAAACAGCAGCAGCCCCAGCAGAATCAGGGTTACGATGATATCGCCCAGACGCAGATGCGTCGCGCCCGCCTGACTGTGCATCTGTGATGTATCAGCCATCCCTTAAACCTGCCCTCCGCACTAAAATCCCGCCGCCTTGCGCAGCGCGGTGCGAACTCTATCCGAGCGTGCATTAACCGGCAATCCGAACAGCCGCCGCAGCTCGCGTCCGGTATGCGACGCCTCGCACGCCGCAATTTCCAGCGGCGTGCCGCTGGCCACCACCCGCCCGCCTTCCGCGCCGCCCTCGGGACCCAGATCGATTACGAAGTCCGCGTTGGCGATGGTCTCCAGGTTATGCTCGATCACCAGCAGCGTATGCCCCTCGCCCACCAGCCGATTGAACACGCGCAGCAGGTTGCGGATATCGCTGCCGGCCAGTCCGGTGGTCGGTTCGTCGAGGATGAACATGCGTTTTGCGCCCGCCGTTTGCTTGCGCGAAGCCTGGTCGGAGCCTTCGAGCAGAAACGCGCTCAGGCGCAGCCGCTGCGCCTCGCCGCCTGACAGGGAGGATGTCGGCTGGCCGAGCTGGAGGTAGCCGAGCCCGACGGCCGATAAAGTATTGAGGCGCTGGATAATCTGATCGTGGCGGGCGAAAAAGCCGCGCGCCTCGTCCACCGTCAGCGCCAGCGCCTGGTTGATGTCAAGTCCGCGGTATCTGACGCCGAGTACATGGCTCTGAAAGCGCCGGCCCTCGCACGCTTCGCACTTCACTTCCAAATCCGCCATGAAATGCATCTCGAGCGTTACCGTGCCCATCCCGTGGCATCGCTCGCAGCGCCCGCCGGCCACGTTGAAGGAGAAATGGCGCGCCTCGATTCCGGCCCGTTTGGCGTCGGAGGTGGACGCGAACAGCCTGCGGATGAAGTCGTACAGCTTGATGTAAGTGGCGGGATTGGAGCGGCTGGAGCGCGCCATCCCCTCCTGTCCCATGTGTACGATACGGTCGAGCAGCTCCAATCCTTCGATCCGGTCGCACGCGCCGATTTCGCTCACCGCCGCGCCGCTGCGCGCCAAATAATTGTTATAAAGCACTTCCTCGACCAGGGTCGATTTGCCCGATCCGGAAACCCCGGTCACGCAGACGAAGCGGCCCAGCGGAATCGAAACGTTGATGCGTTTGAGGTTATGCTGGGCGGCGCCCGCGATGCGCACGGCGGGGTCGCTGGTGGTCAGCTTGTGCTCGCGCGCAATCGCGCGCATCAGCAGCACCCGCGCGGTCGGCTCGTCGCCGGGGCGGCGGGGCCTGTCGGCGGGCGACCCGGCGTACACCAGCCTGCCGCCGTCGCGTCCGCCGCCGGGTCCCAATTCCACCAGATGGTCCGCTTCACGCACCATCAGCGGGTCGTGTTCGACCACCACCACGGTGTTGCCGATATCACGCAGGTTGCGCAGCACGCCGAGCAGGCGGCGGGAATCGCGCGCGTGCAGTCCCACCGTCGGCTCATCGAGCGCGTAAAGCGTGCCGCTCAACCGGCCGCCCAAAGCCGAGGCCAGGTGGATACGCTGGGCCTCGCCGCCCGAGAGCGTGCGCGCGGCGCGATCCAGAGTCAGGTAGCCCAGGCCGACGTCGGTGAGGTAGCCGAGCCGGCTGCGCAGCTCGCGCATCACCGCGGCGCATCGCTGGGCGTCGTCCTGGCTGATGGGCAGCTGGTCGAGCCATTGGACGAGGGCGGAAATCGGGACGCGGCAGAGGTCGGCGATGTTGCGTGCGTGGATTTTGACGTTAAGGGCTTCGGGCCGCAGCCTGGCCCCGCCGCACGCGGCGCAGGGCACGAACTGCCGATAGCGGGCGAGCAGAATCCTGACGTGGGTTTTGTAGCGGCGGCGCTCCAGCCATTTGAAGAAGCCGCGAATCCCCGGCCATCGCTCCTCATCGCCGCGCCGCTCGCCCGCCTCGCCGTCGAGCAGCCAGCTGCGCTCCTCGGCCGTGAATTCCCGGTAGGGAGCGGTGAGACGGATGCGCCGGCGCCGCGCGCATTCCAGCATCCAGCTGTGCATTTCGCGGTAGGCGGGCGTGCGCCAGGGCGCGACCAGCCCCTGGCGCAGGGAAAGATTATGGTTCGGGATCACCTTGCGCAGGTCGAGTTCCACCGTGCGGCCAAACCCTTGGCATTCGGGACACGCGCCGATCGGACTGTTGGCGGAGAGCAGGGCGGGGGAGGGTTGCGGAAAAGCAGCGGCGCATCGCGAACAGTTGAAGCGGCGGTCGAACTGCATCGTCTCCAGCGCGCGCAGATTTCCGTCCTCGCGCGCCATCCGAATCGCACGCGCCCGATCCGCACCGAGGTAGAAACTTTTTTCCAGCGCCTCGCGCACCCGCGCCGCGGCGCCATCGCCGTCAACCATCACCCGATCGATCACCACCGCAAGCGTGCCCTGCTCGACGCATCCGTCGCCCGCGTCATGCGCGTCGAGCATCGCGCCGTTTACGAACAGGCGATGGTAGCCGTTGGCGGCAAGATAGGAGAGGGCGTGCGCCAGCGGACGCGATCCGAGGGCGAAAGGCGCGACGAAGACATAGGGCGCCGGCGCCGACAGGATCCGTTCGCACGCGCTGGCCACGCTGTCGCGGGCCACCTCGCCGCCGCATTGCGGACACACGGTGCGGCCGATCGCGCCGAACAGCAGCCTCAGGTAATCGTTGATTTCGGTGATACTGCCGACGGTTGAACGTGCGTTGCTGATGGCGTTTTTCTGCCGCAGGGCCAGCGCCGGCGGGATGTCGGAAATGCGATCGACGTCCGGACGCTGCATCCGATCCAAAAACAGGCGCGCATAAGTGGAAAGGCTCTGCACGTAGCGCCGCTGCCCCTCCGCATATAAAGTGTCGAACACGAGGCTGGATTTCCCCGAACCGGAGACGCCGGTGACAACCGTGAGCTGTCCCAGCGGCAGGTCGAGATCGAGGTCTTGCAGATTGTTGGTGCGCGCCCCCCGGATGACAATTGAACGTTCCAAACCCGAATCGATTCAGCGAGGATCGGAAATCGGACGGGCCTTGACGCGGCGCTCGCCGGGATATTCCTCCGCCACCTGGCTGTACAACGCCGCCAGCTGGCGATCGAATTCAGCCTGCAGCCTGGCGGTTTTGGCGCGCCGCTCGATCTCGGGCAGATGGCGGATGCCGGCCAGTTCGTCTTCCAGCTTGTACATCAGCCGATTTCGCTCGATCATGTAGCGGTAGCCGTTCATACATGTCTCCTATGCGTCCCACCGGAAACAGAAATTTTACGTCAGCCTCTCGCGCGCAAGCAACCGCGGATGCGCGCGCGGCTCTGGATCTCGGCTGCGCGGCGATCCGCGCCTGGCCGCAGGGCGGGTTGTGGAACGGATTTCTGGGCAGGCGCGGCGGCGTCAGCCGCGGTCCTTACCAATCGCTGAACCTGTCCCATTTCTGCGGCGACGATCCGGCGGACGTTGACGCCAACTGGCGGCGCTTGCAGAGCTGCTTTCCGGGAACCCCTTTCGTGCTGGTCAACCAGGTGCATGGCAATGCCATCCATGTGGTGTCGGACCGGGACGCGGCGATGGCGGACAGCAACGCCCGCCCCGCTGCGGACGGTATCGTCACCGCCGCGCGCGGAGTAATCCTGGGGATTCTGACCGCCGACTGCGTTCCCGTGCTGCTGGTGGATCGGGCGGCGGGCGTGGTGGGTGCGCTGCATGCCGGATGGCGCGGCGTTATCGCCGGCATCGCCCACAAGGGCGTGCGCGCGATGACCTCGCTGGGCGCCAGGCCCGATCGCATCGAAGCCGCGATGGGTCCGGCCATCGGCCGCTGCTGCTTTGAAGTCGATATCGAGCTGGCGCGCCGCTTCGAACGCGAGATGGGCGGCGCCCGCGCTCATATTCGCATCGCCAGCCCCCACAAGGCCTTTATCGATCTGCGGGGCCTGCTCCACGATCAACTGATTGACGCCGAAGTGGAGAGCCGCGCGATAAACCCGGCCGCAATCTGCACCCGATGCTCCAGCGATGGTTTCTTTTCGCGCCGGGCCGCCGGCGGCGCAGTCACCGGACTGCAGTTAAGCTTTATCGGCTTGCCGGAGTAAAATGGACTTTTGGTCGATGGCTAAGTCCGGCAAAAAGACCGGGGAGATCAGCACGAAGGGGCTGCTGAAGAAGGTTCGCAAGCCGCCCGCGCCCCCCTCGCGCATCCATACCGAACGCAAAAAATACAAACGCGGCCCCGTCCGCATCACCGAAGAGAACGGAAACTGACCCGCCGCATTACCCGGCGGCCCGACCACCATGATCAGCTTCGAACTTAGCGAAGAACAGCGAATGATTCTGGACACCATCGAGGCGTTCGCCCGCGAACAGATCCGTCCCGCCGCGCGCGCCGCCGACGAGCAAGGCCAAATCCCGCCCGATTTGATTCAGCAGATCTGGGAGCTGGGACTGGTGCGCAGCGTCCTGCCCGAGGAATTCGGCGGCGACGGCGGGCAGCGGTCGGCGGTCACCGGCGCGGTTGCGGCCGAAGCGCTGGCCTACGGCGACCTGTCGATCGCGATGTACGCGCTCGCGCCGCGCCTTCTCGCCAGTCCAATCCTGGAGATGGGTACGGATGAGCAGCGCGCGCGTTATCTGCCGGCTTTCGCCGGCGCCGGGTTCAAAGCCGCTTCGGCGGCCCTGATGGAGCCGCGCTGGGATTTCGATGTGCTGTCGATCGGCTCGACGGCGTCGAGAAGCGGCGCCGGCTATGTACTGAATGGAGAGAAATGCTACGTGCCGTTAGCCGCCGAATCGGAATTCGTCCTGGTTTACGCCGCGCCCGGTTCGGGCGCTCCGCTCGAGGCGTTTATCGTGCCGCGCGGCGCCGCCGGCATGACGGTTGGAGAACGCGAGAAAAACATGGGAATCAAAGCGCTGCCCACCTATACGGTGACGCTGAAGGACTGCGCGGTGGCGCCCCAGGCGCGCCTGGGCGGCGATCGCGGCGGTGATTTCCGCCGCCTGATGAGCGAGTCCAAGGTTGGGCTGGCCGCGGCGGCGGTCGGAGTGGCGCGCTCGTCGTTCGAATACGCCCGCGATTACGCCCGCCAGCGCCGCGCCTTCGGAGCGCCGATCGGCACCAAGCAGGCGATCGCGTTCATGCTGGCCGAGATGGCGATCGAAGTGGACGCGTCGCGGCTGCTGGCGTGGGACGCCGCCAGCCGTCTGGACAAGGGCGAAGACGCCTTCAAGGAAAGCTGCCAGGCAAAAAGCTACGCGGCCGCGGCCGTTTTGAAGGTCGCCGACAACGCCGTCCAGATTCTGGGCGGCCACGGCTACATCCGGGAGCATCCGGTGGAGATGTGGCTGCGCAACGCGCGCGGCTTTGCCGCATTCGAGGGCCTGATCACGGTCTGACAGGGAGACCAATGCCATGATCGATTTCGCAATCGACGCCGAATTGAACCAGCGCCTGGACACCTACCGGATGGTCGCACAGCAGATAATGCGGCCGATTACGCGCGAGTACGACGAAAACGAGCACGCGCGGCCGACCCGGTTTTACGACCTGATGTGGTCCGGCAGCCGTCAGGCCGGGCTTGAAGTCGGGCCGCACAAGGGCGCCGCGCGCTCCAACCAGATGCGCACCCTGTTCACCATTTTGGCCGCGGAGGAGCTGAGCTGGGGCGACGTCGGCTTGTTCCTGCAGATTCCCAATCCGGGACTGGGCGGCGCCGCGGTGATGGCGGCCGGAACGCCGGAGCAGAAGCAGCGGTTCCTAAAGCGCTTCAGCGAAGGAAAGCCGAAATGGGCGGCGATGGCGATCACGGAGCCCGGATGCGGATCCGACAGCGCCGCCATCACCACCACCGCGCGGCGCGAGGGCGATCACTGGGTCATCAACGGCACCAAGATTTTTTGCACCGGCGGCCAGATGGCGGCGGAACTTTCCGAGGGCTTCGTCGTGGTCTGGGCCACGGTGGACAAGAGCGCCGGACGCGCCGGTATCAAGCCGTTCGTAGTGGAGCATCATACGCCCGGCATGACCGTGGCCCGGGTCGAGAACAAGCTCGGCATCCGCGCTTCCGATACCGCAGCTATCGTGTTCGACAATTGCCGCATTCCGAAAGACCACCTCCTCGGGTCTCCCGAAGTTCGCAAGGAAGGCGGCTTCAAAGATGTGATGGCGACCTTCGATGCGACCCGGCCCATCGTGGCCGCGATGGCGATCGGCGTGGGGCGCGCGGCGCTCGACTTCGTGCGCGAGTTCCTCGCCGAGCAGAAGGTCGAGATTCGCTACGGGCTCTCGCCGCGTCGGTTGAGCGCGGTCGAGCGCGACTTCATGGAGATGGAAGTCCAGCTCAAGGCGGC
>JAJPJA010000029.1 GCA_021324455.1 Pseudomonadota bacterium
ATCCAGCGCACGCTCGGTTCTGCCGCTGCGATGGCGTTTCTCGACAATGACCAGTCAGTCGTAGGTGCAAAAAGCGCGGCGCTCGAATTAAAAAGGCGGGCGGCCGCAACCGCATTTGATCGCATCCGCGGCGGGCCCTGGTCCTCGAAGGAACGGTCAATTTCGCGGGCATATGTGGGCCGCTCCCGGGATGCGGTAACTCCTGCTTTTGCCGAAATTTGGGCCCTCGCCAAGGCAAGCCTACTGGCTGAACCTGGCTGAAGGCGGGCCGGCGCAACGCCCCTCCGTGAGCGATAACAAAACCGCTTGGAGCCTAACGGCGGGTTCGCGGTCGAGGCTTATCCCCGCCATCGTCCCGGCCTGAGCGCCGCGTCGCATGCTGAATTATGCCTGGCAGTCGGTTCCTGGACATGGATCGCGTAGATTACGACACGACATCGGGGGGTGCGGTTGGGTGTTTACAGCGGTTAAAAGTTGAGTTGTCCGAGCTCTTGACTTGACCGGCTCGGCGCGTAAAAGATGGATTGACCGATGGGTTAGGGATGGGCGGCAGGCTGGCTCCCCGGGCAACGGGGATATCAACCGACGGTTCGGCGACATCTTCGCCGCATTTCCGCCATGAATAAGGAGCTCGGAACATCTTCTGCTGGCGCCGGCATCCTTGGTGTCCTCCGGGCTAATGGAAGACGATGGTTACGGCGGGAGGGCAACCTCAGTCACAGGACTCGCGCGATGAGATTTTAAAGGCGGCAATCCATCTGTTTGCCACCCGCGGCTTTCACGAGACTTCGATGTCTGAAGTGGCACGTGAGGCAAAGGTCAGCAAGGCTCTTATCTTCTGGCATTTCAAGACCAAGGAGGAGCTGTTTCTGGCGGTCTTGAACAAGCTGCTGGAGCCTTATGTGATTGACTTCGCCGAGGAATCGGAAAAGCTCGATCCGCGCGAGCAGATCAAGAAGCTGATAGGCGGATACGTGAATTTCGTGCGCGAAAATGCCAGTTCGGTGAGTTTCTTCCTGCGCCGTTTCATGAGCGGCGAGGAGATGCCGGAAGCGTTTACGGAACAGATCCGCCGCCTGTACGATCTATACAAGGCCCTGCTCACCGACCGCATCCGGATGGGCCAGGAGCAGGGGCTGTGCTCGTGCTCCAATCAACCCGGCGTGACCGCGAACTTCGTCCTGGCCGCACTCAACGGATTGCTGATCAACCTGTTGTTCATGAGCCAGGCGCAAATTGACCTCGACAGCGCGCTGGACATGCTCTACGGTCTGCTGTTCGGCGCTACCACTGGTGATGCCTCAGCCCACTGATAGGAGAACGACCCGCCATGCGCATGCGGTTTAGACTGATGACCGACCTGGCGCGCTACATGTCGCGGCAAAAGCGCGCCGGCAACAAGCATTTCCCCATCGTCCTGATGCTGGAGCCGCTGCACGCGTGCAATCTGGCCTGTATCGGATGCGGCCGTATTGTTGAATACAAGGACACCATCCGCGATCAGATGACGCTGGAGGAGGCGCTGGGCGCGGCCGAGGAGGCCAACGCCCCGATTGTATCGATTTGCGGCGGCGAACCGCTGATCTACAAACATATCGTGCCGCTGACCCGGGGCCTGATCGAGCGCCGCCGGCATACCATGATCTGCACCAATGCGCTTTTGATCGAGCGCTTCATCAAGCAGGTGCCGCCCAGTCCTTACCTGAGCTTCAATATCCATATCGACGGCATGCGCGAGACCCATGACCGTGTGGTCGACCGCGACGGTGTGTTCGACACCTGCGTGCGCATGATCAAACTGCTCAAGCAAAAGGGCTACTGGGTGCAGACCAACACCACGGTCTACCGCGAAACCACCGCCGACGAGATTGAAGAACTGGTCAAACTGCTGGGAGTGCTGCAGGTCGACGGGATGCTGCTCAGCCCCGGCTACCATTACCAGGTGCTGACCAACGACATTTACCTCAAGTCTGACGAGACGCCGGAGAAATTCCGGCGGGTCAAAAAGCTGGCCGACGACTACCGCATCATCAATACGCCGATCTATCTGGAGTATCTCACTGGCGAGCGCGACCTGCTGTGCAGTCCGTGGACCACGGTGACGCGCAACCCGCAGGGATGGAAGGGCCCCTGCTATCTGATTACCAACGGTCATTACCGGACCTTCGACGAACTCCATCAGGCCATCGACTGGGAATTCTACCGCACCAAGCAGGACCTCCGCTGCCGCGACTGCAAGATGCATTCGGGGTTCGAAGGCACGGTGGCGCTGGATTTCGGCAAGAATCTCAAAGATTCGTGGAAGATGGTGCGCTATTACATGTCCTGACCGTAAACGCGGGCGCCGCGGCCAGTTAGAGCGGCGCGCATGAAATCCAATCTGATCCTTGAGATAATCCATGCCCAGTTCCGGCCCGGCCCGCACGGCCAAGCGCTTGGCGCAAAACAGCCCCGGCTCTGCCGCATTCGATCTCCAGCATTACTTGAAGCAGCGCGTGCAATTCGTCGAGCAGGCGCTCGACCGCGCGGTCATCTGCCGCGACGTCCCGGGCGCCCGGCTGCTCGAAGCGATGCGTTACAGTCTGACCGCGGGCGGCAAGCGCCTGCGCCCGATTCTGGCAATCGCGTCGTGTGAGGCGGTCGGCGGCGACCCTGAGGACGCCGTCGGCCTGGCCTGCGCCCTGGAGATGATCCATACCTATTCGCTCATCCACGACGACCTGCCGTGCATGGACGACGACGACCTGCGCCGCGGCCGTCCCACCAATCACAAGGTTTATGGCGAGGCGATGGCGACATTGGCGGGCGACGCGCTTTTGACCGACGCGTTCAAGGTGCTGGCGCGCACGCGCAGCAAACGCGCCGATGCCGCCGTCATACTTGAAGTAGTGGCTGAGCTTTCTGACGCGGCCGGCTCGGCCGGAATGGTCATCGGGCAGGCCCTCGACATCATGTCCGAAGGTCAACCGACCGATCTCGATACGCTCGAATATCTGCATGCGCGCAAAACCGGCGCGCTGTTCCTGGCTTCGGTCCGCGGCGGCGGACGTCTGGGCGGCGCCGACCCGGCCCAGCTCCAGGCGCTGACCGAGTACGGCAGCGCCCTGGGACTGGCGTTCCAGGTCAGAGACGACCTGCTCGACGTGGAGGCGTCAACCGAGCAGCTCGGCAAACGCACGCACAAGGACGACGCGCACGGCAAGGCGACTTATCCCGCTCTGATCGGGGTGGAGAAGTCGCGCGCCTTTGCCCATGAATTGGTCGATCGTGCGATCGGCGCGCTGGCCGCGTTCGACGGACGGGCGGAGCCGCTGCGCCGGATCGCCAGTTTTGTGGTGGAGCGTGCCCTGTGAGCGCAACGGAGGGTTCAGCCGCGCCGCGCCAGGCGGTTTTGGTCGAACCGCGGCACTTCGAGTTGCGCGCCGCCCCACAGGCGCATCCCGGACCCGGCGAAATCCTGCTCCAGGTCAGATGCGCCCTGAGCTGCGGCACCGACTTGAAGTTCTACCGCCGGGGGCATCCGCTGTTCAGCTTCCCGATGCCGTTCGGGCATGAGTTCTCGGGCGTGGCGGCCGAAGTCGGCGCGGGGGTCGATACGTTCAAACCCGGCGACGAGTTGATGGCGGCGCCGACCGCTCCGTGCGGGCGATGCTTTTTCTGCGAGCGCGAACAGGAGAATCTGTGCGTTCAGGTGATCGACACGATGGTGATGGGCGCATATGCCGATTTTCTCCTGCTGCCCGCTCATGTCGTTGCCCGCAACGCGTTCAAAAAGCCGGCCGATTTGCCCTTTGAAGAAGCGGCGCTGCTCGAACCGCTCGCCTGCGTAGTGCATGCCCAGGCCATCGCGCAACCGCGCAAATCCGAAACCTGCATGATTGTGGGCGCGGGTGCGTTTGGCCTGCTCCATCTGCTGCTGCTCAAAGCCGCCGGCGTAAAGCGCGTGGCGGTGGCGGGGCGCGGAGAGGCCCGCCTGCGATGGGCGGCGCAGATGGGCGCCGACTGGGTGATCGACGCGCGCCGCGAGGATGTCGCGGGCAAGGCCGCCGCGCTCAACGGCGGCTACGGTCCCGACCTGGTGATCGAAGCCACCGGCCAGGTCTCCGGATGGGAAACCGCGCTGGCGTCGGCGCGGCGCGGCGGGCGCGTGATGTTTTTTGGCGGATGCGCGGCGGGCACGTCGATTCAGCTCGACACCCGCCGGATGCATTACGACAGTCTGACCCTGCTGGCGCCGTTTCATTATCGCCCGCTGGATGTGCGGCGCGCGCGCGACCTGCTGGCCGATCGCAAGCTGGGCGCGGGCCGGATAATCAACCAACGGCGCCGCCTCAGTGAGTTGCCCCAGGTGTTCGATATGCTGGAGGGCGGGGATGTACTGAAGTGCGCGATTATCCCTTAAGTAAAGCCATGGATATGCGCGGGGGAACCTGAGCTGGTGAGAGTTTATTCACTATGAACGAAACCATTGAGATCGAAAACGCGGCGCCGCCGCTGGAAGTTTCCAACGGTCAGACCCGGCTGCGCCTGGATCAGGTGATCGACCGCGCGCAGCAGGCGCTGCTCAAGCTGCAGAAGCCCCAGGGCTATTGGCATGCTCCGCTGGAAGCCAACGCGGAGATGAACGCCGAGTACATCATTTTCACTCACTTCATGGACTGCGTCGATCCGCAGCAGGAGGCCAAGCTCAAAAAACTGCTGCTCGAACTGCAGCAACCCGACGGCAGCTGGAATCTGTTTCCCGGCGGCGACGGTTACCTGTCCACCAGTATCGAGGCTTACTTCGCGCTCAAGCTGGCCGGGATGCGCGCCGGCGACGAGGAGATGACGCAGGGGCGGCGATGGATCCTGTCCCAGGGCGGCGTGGCCAAATGCGGCTCGCTGGCGCGCTTTTATCTGGCCGCGATGGGTCAGCTGCCGTGGGAGGCGACCACCGCGCTGCCGGTGGAAATCTGCCTGCTGCCGAATTGGTCTCCAATCAATGTTTACGAATTGTCGTCGTGGGCGCGCGGCACGCTGTTCGGCCTGATGCTGCTGCAGGCGGCCAGGCCGGTGGTCAAGGTCAGCTATGAAGCGGGCGTGCTGGAGCTTTATATCGAGCCGCCGCATTTTACGCGCTTTCGTCCCCCGGCGGCCAAAAGCCGCTTCTCGCTGCGCGGGATGCTCAATCTTACGGACTCGCTGCTGCGCGCATACAGCCGCCATCCGCTGCCCGGCCTGCGCGCGCGGGCGCTCAAAGCGGCGGAAGACTGGATTTTGGAGCATCAGGAAGCCAACGGCTCATGGGGCGGTATCGAGCCCTGCTATCTGCTGAGCGCGATGGCGCTTAAGGGGCTCGGCTATCGTTCCGACCATCCGGTGCTGAAGAAAGCGATCGCGGCCAGCCGCGAGCTGATGTGGGACATGGGCGACAAGATTCTCTACATGCCCTGCGTATCGCCGAACTGGGACACGGGTCTGGCCGCCAAAGCGCTGCTGGAGTCGGGGATGAATCCGGCCGATCCGGCGCTGACCAACGCCGCGCGATGGCTGATTGACCATCAGATTTTCAAGCGCGGCGACTGGTCGGTTAAGCGTCCGAAACTTGAACCGGGCGGATGGGCGTTTGAGTTCTACAACGACGGCTATCCCGACGTTGACGATTCCGCGGTTATCCTCTGCGTGCTCGCCGCAACGCGCTACGCCGACGCGGCGGCGAAAGAAAAAGCCATCCGGCTCGGCTCCAACTGGGTGATGGGTATGCAGTCGCGCAGCGGCGGGTTTGCCGCGTTCGACGCCGACAACGATTCCACCTGGCTCAACCATCTGCCCTTCGCCGACGTCGAGGCGGTCACCGATCCGGACTGCCCCGATCTGACCGGCCGCGTGCTGGAAATGATGGCGGCAGTCGGCTATCGCGCGGAGCATCCGGTGGCGCGCCGCGCGATAGAATGGCTCAAAAAGGAACAGGGCGCCGACGGCGCATGGTGGGGCCGATGGGGCGTCAATTACATCTACGGCACGTTCTCCGCGCTGGCGGGTCTGCGCGCGATCGGCGTCAGTCCGTCGGAGCCATGGATCCGGCGCGCCGTCCAATGGCTCAAGGACCATCAGAACCCTGACGGCGGATGGGGTGAAAGTCCGCTGAGCGACAAGGATCCGGCCTGGCGCGGCCGCGGCAGCAGCACCGCCAGCCAGACCGCATGGGCGTTGATCGGACTGCTGGCGGGCGAGGACGCAATCAGCGACCATGTCAGTCGCGGAGTCGATTGGCTGCTCGAGCGTCAGAACGAGGACGGGAGCTGGGACGAAACCGAATTCACCGGCACCGGCTTCCCCAATCATTTCTATCTGCGATACTACATGTATCCGCATTATTTCCCCCTGATGGCGCTGGGCAGGTTCAGGGCGCGCATGCGCGAACAATCGGCGGGGTAAGCATCGATGAAGACCATCGCGGTTTTGGGGTCCACCGGTTCGGTCGGCGTCACTACGCTCGACGTCGTCGGCCGCTTCAGCGATCGATTCCGCGTGGGGGCGATGGCTGCCGGCCGCAACGTGGAACTGATGGCGCAGCAGGTGCGCCGCTTCGGTCCCGAACTGGTTTCGGTGGCCGACGCCGACGCGGCCCGCCGGCTCAAGGAGCTGCTTGGCGGACATAAGGTGGAGATTCTGACCGGACTGGAGGGCGCCGCCGCCGTGGCAACCTATCCCCAGGCGCGCCTGGTGGTGTCCGCCATGGTCGGTGCGCTGGGCCTGCGCCCGACGCTGCGCGCAATCGAAGCCGGCAAGGATATCGCGTTCGCCAACAAGGAAGTGCTGGTGGTTGCGGGCGAAGTGGTGACGCGCGCCGCGCAGCAAAACCAGGTCCGGCTGCTGCCGGTGGACAGCGAGCATAACGCGCTGTTCCAATGTATCGAGGGGCGCAAGCGCTCCGCCGTAAAGCGCGTCATCCTGACCGCTTCGGGCGGCCCATTTCGCACGCTGGCCGCCGAGGGTTTCGAAAAGATCACCGTCGCCGACGCGCTCAAGCATCCCACCTGGCGGATGGGCGCCAAAATCACCATCGATTCGGCCACCCTGATGAACAAGGGACTCGAAGTGATCGAAGCGCGATGGCTGTTCGGGCTCGACGCCTCGCAGATTTCCGTGATCATTCATCCGCAGAGCATCATCCATTCGATGGTCGAGATGATCGACGGCTCGGTGCTGGCCGAGATGGCGATACCGGACATGGCGATTCCGGTGGCGTATGCGCTGGCCTTTCCGGAACGGCTGGCGATGGACCATCTGCGTCCGCTGTCGCTGGCGCAATGCGGCACGCTGAGCTTCGAGGAGCCCGATCTGGGCCGCTTTCCATGCCTGCGGCTGGCGTACGAGGCGCTGGCGGCGGGCGGTACGATGCCGGCCTGCCTCAACGCCGCGAATGAAGAGCTGGTGGCGGGATTTCTGGCCAAAAAGATCCGCTTCATGGAGATTCCGCGGCATATCGAAACCGTCATGGGGCGTCACCACGGAGGTCCGGCGCGCAGCCTTGAGGATGTGCTCGAGACCGACAGCTGGGCGCGCGCGGCGACCCATGAGCTGATGGCCGCCTGATCGCTGAAATTGGGATGGGGCAGGTCCGGACAGAGTATCGACTGAACAGCGCGGCATCAAAGAGAGCAGCGGAGGCCGCCGATCTCGCTCGAGCTTACGAATACTGCGCGCGAATCGCCAAATCGCACTACGAGAACTTCACGATCGCGTCGTGGCTGATGCCGCGTGCGATGCGCCCGCATATGTACGCGATTTATGCGTACTCACGCGTTGCCGACGATTTCGCCGACGAGGAGCGCGATCTCGCCCAGCTGGATAAATGGGAGCGCGAGCTGGATTTGGCCTACGCCGGCGCCCCGCGCCATCCGGTATTCGTCGCGTTGGCGGACACCGTGCGCCGCTTCGATATTCCGCGCCAGCCCTTCGCCGATTTGCTGCGCGCATTTCGATCCGACGTCGAGTTTGAAGGCTTCGAGACGATGGACGATTTGATCGGCGGCTACACGCGCTATTCGGCGAATCCGGTGGGGCGGCTGGTGCTGTACCTGTTCGGCTATCGCGACGCGCGCCGCCAGGAGCTGTCCGATCAGGTGTGCACCGGGTTGCAGCTCGCCAATTTCTGGCAGGACATTAAACTGGATTGGGAGAAGGGGCGCGTCTATCTGCCGCGCCAGCATCTGGTGCGCTTCGGTTATTCGATTGAGGAGCTGCGCGCGGGCGTAATCAACGATAACTTCCGCGCGCTGATGCGGCATGAGGTGGACTTCGCGCGCGATCTGCTGGTTGGCGGCGCCCTGCTGCATAAGCTGGTCGACGCGCGCCTGCGCCGCGATATCCTGATGTTTGCCGGCGGCGGCCTGGCCATACTTCGCGCGATCGAAGCCGCCGGTTACGACGTGTTTCGCCGCCGTCCCCGGCTGCATAAGCGGGATTACCTGCGGCTGGGCTGGAACGCGTTCCGGGGCGGGCTCCGTGTCTGAGCAGGTCAACGGGGCGCTGACCGGACTGAGCGGCAGCCTGGCGGCGGACTTCGCCCGCTGCGCCGCCATCACGCGCCAGTCCTCATCCAATTTCTACTATGCGTTCAAGCTGCTGGGGGCCGAACGCAGGCGCGCGCTTTACGCGGCGTACGCGTTCTGCCGCTTCGTTGACGATATCGCCGACGACGATCACGTGCGCGATCCGGCGCTGTTGCTCAGGCGCTGGCGCGAAGAGCTGGACCGTGTGTACCGCGGCGATCCGACCCGCGCCATCTCGCGCGCTCTGGCCGACAGCGTGCGCCGCTTTTCGATCCCGCGGCGCTACTTCGACGAGATTATCGACGGAGTCGAGATGGATCTTGCGCGCAAACGCTACCGCACCTTCGAGGAACTGCGGCTTTATTGCTATCGCGTCGCCTCCGCGGTGGGGCTGGTCTGCATCGAGATTTTCGGCTACCGCAATCCGCGCACACGCATCTATGCCGAAAATCTCGGCCTTGCCTTTCAGCTCACCAATATCATCCGCGACGTGCGCGAGGACGCCGAACGCGGCCGCATCTACCTTCCGCTTGAGGATTTGGAGCGCTTCGCCGTCACCGAAGAGGAGGTGCTGTGCGGACGGCACAGCGACCGCTTCGAGCGCCTGATGGAGTACCAGGCGCGGCGCGCGCGGGAGTTTTACACGCTGGCGGAACGCGAGCTGGCGCCCGAGGACCGTTCAAATCTGCTGACCGCCGAAGCAATGCGGCTTATTTACCGCGCACTGCTGCACAGGATCGAAAAGTCGCGCTATCGTGTGTTGGATGGAAAGCTCAGGTTGTCGGCCCCGCACAAGATCCTGCTGGTCACAGCGGCGTGGGCCCGCGGGAGGTTGAGGCGTGCCCGATCTTGATCGCACTGTGATGCCCGATCCGCGAGACGTGGTGGTAATCGGCGGCGGTTTCGCGGGACTCAGCGCCGCTGTCGCCCTGTCCGAAGCCGGGTTCCGCGTCGCGGTGCTGGAACGCAAGCCCAAGCTGGGCGGCCGCGCCTACTCCTTTCAGGACCCCGAAGGCGGCGATTGGATCGATAACGGCCAGCATGTGCTGATGGGCTGCTACACCCAGACCCTGGATTTCATCAAAAAAATCGGCACCTACGACCAGCTCGTGTTCCGCGATCGCATCGAGATGGAGATGGTCGCGGCCAACGGCGAGCGCGGCCGGCTCAAGGCCGGATGGCTGCCCGGTCCGCTGCATATGGCGTCGGCCCTGATGGGCTACTCGATGCTGACGATGGGCGAGCGCGCGTCGGTGCTGATGGCGGGGACGTGGATGATGGCGTGGGGGCGGTTTCAGCGCAAACGGCTGGAGTCGATGAGCGTTACCCAGATGCTGGCGCAGATGCGCCAGTCCGATCGCGCGTGCGAGCGCTTCTGGTATCCGCTCGCGATCGCCACGCTCAACGAGGAACCGGACAAGGCCTGCGCCGTGCTGCTGGTCGAGGTCTGGAAGCGCGCCTTCTTCGGCCGGCGCCGCGACTCGGCGTTGGTCTATTCCAGAGTCGGCTTGAGCGACCTTTATTGCAAGGCGGCCGAGGAATTTATCGAAGGCCGCGGCGGGATGGTCGCGGCGCATACCGCCGTCGATACCCTGGAGATGGACGGCAACCGCACGGTGGGATGCGTGCGGCTGCGCGACGGCAAGAAGCTGGAGGCCGCCAACTTTATCGCCGCCGTCCCCGCTGGCGCGCTGATCGCGATGCTCTCCGGTCCGATGCGGGAGGAGCCGTTCTTCACCCGCCTGGCGCAGCTCAAACCTTCTCCCATCATCTGCGTCCACGTATGGCTGGATCGCGACGTTACCGATTGCGCCTTCGTGGGATTTATCGGATCGACCACGCAATGGCTGTTCAACAAGCGCGCCATCTTCAGCTCTCGCGGCGGCGAGCAGGGCGGCTATCTGAGCTTCGTTATCAGCGGGGCGCGCGCCCTGGTCGAGAAGTCCAACGAGGAGTTGCTCGACCTGGTGCTGGACGACATGCATCGCATGATCCCGGCCTCGCGCGAAGCCAAACTGGTCAAAGGTCTGGTGATCAAGGAAAAGCAGGCCACCATCGCGCCCGATTGTGAATCCAACCAGCTGCGCCCGGGGGCGGCCACCCCGATCGACAACCTGTTCCTGGCCGGCGACTGGATTCAGACCGGGCTGCCCGCGACGATCGAAAGCGCCGTGATGTCGGGCAACGCCGCCGCGGCCGCGGTCAGGCAAAGAGTCGGGCGCATCTCGCGCGTGCCCATGTTGGAGTAGCCGCGGTATGACCACAACCTCGCTCGTTACCGGCGGCAATGGTTTCGTCGGATGCTATGTGGTGCGGGCGCTGGTGCGGCGCGGCGATCGCGTCCGCGTGCTGGTGCGGGCGGGCGCCGACCTGCGCGCGCTGGAAGGGGTCGATTGCGAGCACGTGATCGGCGATCTGCGCGATCCCGAAGCGGTCGCCAACGCGGCGCGCGGATGCGACGAGATCTACAACGTCGCCGCCGACTACCGGCTGTGGGTGCTGGACGAAACGCCGATGTACGCGACCAATGTTCAGGGCACGCACAACGTCCTTAACGCCGCCCGCAAACATAACGTGGGCCGCGTTATTCACACCAGCACCGTCGGCGCTCTGGGCGTTCCCAAAGGAGCGCATGGCACCGAAGATACGCCGGTCACGCTCGACGACATGGTCGGTCCGTACAAGCGATCGAAGTTCATGGCCGAGCAGGCCGCGCTGACGGCGGCGCGCGAAGGACTACCGGTGGTGGTGGTCAATCCGTCCACGCCGGTTGGCGCGCTGGATTACAAGCCCACGCCGACCGGGCGCATCATCGTGGATTTTCTCAACGGCCGGATGCCGGCGTATCTGGATACCGGGCTCAACCTGGTTGACGTGGCGCACTGCGCGCAGGGGCATCTGCTGGCGGCCGAGCGCGGGAGGCCGGGCGAGAAGTATATTCTGGGCGGCGAGAATCTGAGCCTGCGCGAGTTGTTCGAGCGGCTGGCGTCGATCTCCGGGCGGCCCGCGCCGCGCATCAGAATTCCCTACGGTGTCGCGCTGGGGTTCGCGATCGGCGCCGACTTCGTGTCGCGGCGCATCACGCGCAAGCCGCCGCGCGCCAGTCTCACCGAGGTGCGCATGGCGCGCAAGAAGATGTTCTTCGATCACGGCAAGGCGGCGCGCGAACTCGGCTACAATCCCGGGCCGATCGACACCGCGCTGAGCGACGCGATTAACTACTACCGCATGATCGGCGCCGCGCCCGCCCGCTGACGCGCCGCAGGAAAGCACGTGCACCTGCTGATTTCCACGATCGCGCTGCGGCCCTATGTGTTCGTGTTCCTTGCGGTCTACCTGTTCGTGGCGATTGTCAACTTCGGTTTGCGCACGACCGCGATTTTTACCGTGCTGACCTACGGCGTGGCGCTGGCCTGCGAATGGAGTTCGGTGCATAACGGATTTCCATTCGGCTTGTACCATTACATCACGGCGACGCGCGGCCGCGAGCTTTGGGTGCTCGGCGTTCCATTCATGGACTCGCTGTCGTTTACGTTCCTGTCCTTTGCCAGCTACACGGTGGCGCTGATGCTGGCGTCGCCGATACGATGGTACGGGTGGGATATCCGGCTTTACGACACCCGCGCCATCCGCCGCGCGCCGCGGGTCTGGCTCCTGTCGGCGCTGTTCATGGTGATGATCGATCTGGTAATCGATCCGATCTCGGTGCTGGGCGAGC
>JAJPJA010000090.1 GCA_021324455.1 Pseudomonadota bacterium
CCGCGATGGAGCACGGATGAACCGCGCCGCCGGGAAATCGAGTCCGACGGTGTGCAGACGATGGCGCGCCCGGAGGGATTTGAACCCCCAACCCTCGGATCCGAAGTCCGATGCTCTGTCCAGTTGAGCTACGGGCGCGTTAAGCGAAAAAGTATCGGAAACGCGGGATTCTTGGAACCTCCATTGTGCGGGCGCGATGGGCTTGTATAAGAACGCCGGTTGTGGAACATTTGTTCAGACATTTGGAACGCGGCCGCGCCGCCCGCCCCGATGACCTTGACCCCGCAGCCTTCGCGGGCCGGATGCCCTCGGAGCGACGCCCGGCCCAAGCAGCATCGAGGTAGCCCTGATGCCCTACGCCGAAGGCAGAATCTACAACGACGCGGACAGCCATTTCATGGAAACCAAAGATTGGATTTTCGCCTATGCCGATCCCGGGGTGCGGTCCAAACTGGCGCCGATGGACTTCGAGGCGTGCGGCGGGCGCGCCACCGAGGAACTGGTGTCCGCTCTGCCCGCCATGATCGAAAGGCGCAAGAAGGATGCGGCGGCGATGGCGCGCGCCGAGGCCAATCTGCTGGAGCGCAAGAGCTGGCATGCGCTGGGCGGGTATGATCCGCAGGAGCGCACCCGCGCGTTGGATCTTCTGGGCTACAACCGCCAGTTGGTATTTACCGGGATGGCGATGAGTCACTTCTGGGGTGTGCTGGGGGTGCAGCGTTTTTTCGACCCGGAAATACTCTATGGCGGAGCGC
Source organism: Pseudomonadota bacterium (assembly GCA_021324455.1). Taxonomy (GTDB): domain Bacteria; phylum Desulfobacterota; class Binatia; order Binatales; family Binataceae; genus JAJPJA01. The sequence continues at coordinate 756 of JAJPJA010000090.1, forward strand.
GCGCGCACAATCGCGGGATCGCCGAGTTCTGCGCTCATGACCGGCGCATGCGAGCGGTGGGAATGGTTCCGCTGGACGTTCCGGAACTGGCGGCCAAGGAGATCCGGATTGCGGTCAAGGAAGGCTGCGCGGCGATTTGGGTGCCCGCCACTCCACCGCCCTCCATGTCGCCCACTCATCCGGACATGGACATAGTGTGGGCCACGCTGCAGGATTTGGATGTTCCGTTCATTAACCATCTGGGAACCGGCATGATTTTTTTGCGCGCGGGCTTTGCCAGAAACGGCAAGACCATCGATCCGGGTCCGTTGGGCGTGGGCGTCGACGACATCCGCGCCAAGGACTATGTCGCGTGTCATTACGGTACCGAAGCTTTCATGTCGGCCATGATTTTGGACGGCGTGCTGGAAAAATTTCCGCGTTTGCGCGGCGCGTCGATCGAGCAGGGCGCGATGTGGGTGGTGCCATGGCTGAAAAAACTGGACATTGCCCAGGAGGCGTTCAAGCGTTTCGAACCCTACCTGAGCCTGCCGATGAAAGCCTCGGATTATGTCCGCCGGCAGCTCAAGTTCACGCCCTTTCCGCCCGAGCCGGCCGGCTGGATGATCAAACAAGCGGGCGCCGAATTGTTCATGTTCTCCACCGACTTCCCGCATCCCGAGGGCGGCCGCGATCCGCTCAAACGCTACCGCGCGGCGCTGAGCGAGTACGATATTTCAGGGCCGCAGCAGGATCGATTTTACGCCGCCAACTTCGACCAGTTGTTGGGTTCCCACGCGTGAGGGCCGCAAAGCGCCGGAGTGCAATTTTGCGCACCGGCATCGCGGCCCTAATCGGCCCGGCGCAGCACGTCCAGGCGCAGCGATAGTTTTTCGCCCAGCCACAGCGCGTGATGCGCGTGGTCGCGGTAGGCGTCGCCCGTATTCGGATGGATCAGGATGTTCAAACCGCCGCGGTTAAGCATCAACCACGGCACGATGCGCGCGAACTGGTCCACGCCGAACCTGACCTGGTACATCGCCTGCGGATGGGGTCCGACGGGCGCGTCGCGCCAGCGGCCCAGCTCGAGTGTGAATTCATGTTCAAGCTGTTCGCGCAGCCGCGCCGCCTGGTCACGCGAGTGGGGACCATAGTAGACGTGGGCGTGATAATCGTGGATGGCGGCCGGATCCATGGCGGTTTCGTGCCGTAACTTAACCTACTCTATCATGGCCAGTTTGTGCGAGTATGACGGTAGCCGCGGGCGGCATTCCGGAAACCGTCCGCAGGCCGCACGCACAGGAAAGGCGCATCGACGATGGACCTCAAACACGCAGCACGCGAACGGCTGGAGCGCGCGCGCACAAAGCTGATCGAACTCAGTCATCGCATCCATGCCCATCCAGAACTCGGCTGGGAGGAGGAAAAGGCGTCGCAGTGGGTCGCACAGGCGCTGAGCGAGGCGGCATTCCACGTCCAGCTTGGAGTTTACGGGATGCCGACCGGAGTGGTCGCGCGCGTCGGCTCGGGTCCGCTGCACGTGGCGTTTTGCGCCGAATACGACTGTCTGCCGGGAATCGGCCATGCCTGTGGACATAACATTATCGCGGCGATCGGCGTCGGCGCGGCGATTGCCACCGCGGCGGTTGCCGACGATGCCGGCCTGACGGTGACCCTGCTCGGCACGCCCGCCGAAGAGGTGGGCGACGCGGCGGGCAAGATTGTGATGCTGGAGCGGGGTGCGTTTGACGGCGTGCACGCGGCGATGATGGTGCATCCGGGACCCCTGGACGTCGTCCAGCCGGCGATGATCGCGGCCAGCGCCTTCGACGTGTTCTACACCGGCAAGGAAGCGCACGCCTCCGCCTTTCCGGAACTCGGCATCAACGCGGCCGACGCGCTGGTGGTGGCGCAGACGGCCATCGGACTGCTGCGCCAGCATCTGCGCCACACCGACCGCATCCACGGCATCGTGACCCGGGGCGGCGACGCGCCCAACGTGATACCGGCGCATACCTCGGCGCGCTACATTGTGCGCACCAGAACGATGGAGCAGCTCGACAGTCTGTTTCCGCGGGTACGCGCCTGTTTCGAAGCCGGCGCGCTGGCAACCGGATGCACGGTGTCGATCGGCGGCGGCCAGCAGCCTTACGCCGACATGATGCATGACGCGGAGCTGGCCGCGCTCTACCAGCGCAACGCCGAAGCCGCCGGACGCCATTTCAGGCTGGGTACGGGAGAACAGGCGCGCACGCATTTGGCCGCGGGTTCCACCGACATGGGCAACGTGTCGCATCGGATCCCGTCGATCCATCCGATTATCGGCATCGACTCGCTTCCTGCCGTCAATCACCAGCCGGAATTCACCGCACATTGCGCAACCGAGGCAGCCGACCGCGCGATATTCGACGGCGCGCTCGCGATGGCGTGGACCGCCATCGACGCGGCGGTGGAGCCGTCGATCCGCGCGCGGCTGCTGGGAGCGCGGCGCTGAGCGAGGTCAGATTTTCGACGGACAGGTCGGCGCACCCGCCGGCCTTTTGATCACCTTGACTCTGACCTTGCCCACGCCGTCATGAATCAAGCCGAGCCTGCTGGCGGCGGTTCTGGAGAGATCGAGCTTGCGGTCCTTCATGTATGGACCGCAGTCGTTGATCCGGACCATCGCGGAACGCCCGTTTTTAATATTCGTCACCATCACGTGAGAGCCCAGCGGCAATCCCTTGGCCGCGGCGGTCATCTTGTTTGACGAAAAGCGCTCGCCGGTCGCGGTCTTGTGGCCGTCAAAACCGGGACCGTACCAGGACGCACTGGCGACGATAGTTTTGTGCTCGGTGGGCGGGGGCGGGGATGCTACCGGATGGTACGCGACGGGTGCCGGCGCCGGCGGCGGCACATTGGCAACCGTGGTGGTGCAGGCGGCAATCGCCAACGCCGTCCAACACCATATGGAGAGGCGCACGATTCGATGGACGGCGCACCCACATAGAGTTGGCCGCGTTTGGATGCGGGACAGTCCGCGCCGTGGCTGAGCATGGCATGTCATTGAAAAACCATCCTGTCCGCGCGATCCGTGGCCGCGGGTGATTTGCGGGGATGGTGGAGCAAGGCTCATGCCGCCAAGGTGCTTGCCCAATTGGGTATCGGCCATCGGTCTTTACGCCGGTTTTGCGGGCGCGCGAACGCAAGCCGGTAAATTCTGCCCACTGCAAAGGCGGAATTTACCGCCGCAGAAATAACGCACGATTAGCTTGCATTCTTGACAGGCAACTGCAGGGAAGTCATAGCTGAAGTCCGATGATTGACAGGGCACGGTGGATCCTGCTCGGCGCCGCGTTGATCCTGCTGGCGGTGGCCTTTTCTTGGAATTGTGGCGGCGGCGGCACGGCGACTCCGTGCGCAACTCTGACCGGAGGAGTTCCGATCGCCCCTTGCGGCATTCCTTCGCCTCCCGGCGCGTTTTTGCAGAGCATTTCAATTTGTCCGGGACCACCGCCTTCGCCGACGCCGATTTCAACTTCGACCGCGGCCGCCAGTCCGACCCCGACCGAAGCGATTTGTCCCTCGCCGCTGGTCACCGCTATCCCGCAGGCGACCACCATCCAATTTCATGCCGTGGGCAGCTTCAGCGACGGCAGCCGGCAGGACGTTACCAACAACACGTCCACCAGCTGGACCAGCACCGATACTTCGGTGGTGTCGCCCAACACCAGTCCGGCGGGAAGTTATTTTTCAACCGGTCCCGGATGCGCCACGATTAACGCCATCTCGGGCGGAATCTCGGGCTCTCCCGCGCCCATGGTTGAGGTTTCGCCTGGTGCTTGCCCAACGCCGACGCCGTAGCCGATTTTGGGATCGCGAAGCGCGGTCGCCGGTGATGTTGACCTTTGCGGTGGAATCGGCAGCAATGTAGTGATGAAAGCGATCGACATAATCCGCCGCCGCCTGAAGGAAGACCGCATCCCGGAGACGCCCGAGGAAGTCGGGCGCAAGAAAAAGCGTCCGCGCGAAGTCGCCTTCATGGATGTCAACCTGTGCTTCCCCTGCGGGAAGTGTCCTGAATTCTGCCCGGTCCAATGTATCGAGTACCTCTCGCCGGGCAGCGTCCCGGGACGCGGTATGCAGCCGGTGCAGGACCGTTTTCAGGAATGTATCGGATGCTACATCTGCGTCGAAGTCTGCGCTCTGCTGACCGACTACGACGCGGTGCGGATGTACGACACCAATCTGGTCGAGGAAGTATTGGGGGTTAAGATTGGTGACACGCCGCCGCCCGAGCCGATCCCCGCGCAGCCCTGGGAGGAGTACTTTTCCGAGGGCGGGCAGTATCGGCATCTGGGACACGGCTCGCGCATCCGCGAGAAGATGACCGCGGAGGAACGCGCCATCTTTGCCCGCGAACGCGCGGCCGGCTGAGGCTCCGATGTCGCTCTGGGGCGCGGGCCGGCCAGCGAAATTTTCTGCCATCGGGGCGTGACGGGCCGAATTGGGCCCTTTAATGCTGTGGATTCGCCGCCACGGGCGATTTGACTACGGTCTGTTTGGCCTATAGCTTCTGGATGCCCGGAATTGGTTATGGAAAAACAGGAACGGCGGGCGCAGGTGCTGCGGCACGCCAAACGGATCTTCGCCCGCAAGGGATATCATCGCACCAACGTCGCGGATATTATCGGCCGCGCCCGCATCGCCAGGGGCACGTTCTACCTCTACTTCGAGAATAAAAGAGACCTGTTCGAGGAGCTGCTGGAACAGGTGTTGCGCGAGTTGGCCGCCCGTATTCATCGCATCCGCCTGGGCCCGCAGGAGCCGGAACCGGCCGACCAGTTGCGCGCCAATCTGCGCCGGGTGGTGAATTTCGTCCTCGCGGAGCGGGACCTGACCAGCATTCTGCTGAGCCACGCTTTGGGTTTCGATCCCGAACTGGACGCCCGCATCCAGAGCTTTTACGACCGCATCGCGGCGCAGATTCAGCGCTCGCTGGATCTGGGTGTAGCGATGGGCCTGGTGCGGCCCTGCGATACGCGCACCAACGCCTACTGCATCCTGGGCGGAGTGAAGGAAATCATCGTGCAGATCTCACGCGATACACCCGGCGATATCGACGTGCTGGTGGAGGAAATCCTGCGCTTCGGACTGAGCGGAGTGGCGCGTCCGGAATTGCTGGCGACGCTGCGCGCGGGTGCGCAAGCTGAGAGGCCGGCGGACGCCGCGCCCCATGCGCAGCCCGCTGCGAACCAGAGCGGGCAAAACGCGGACCAGCGCGCCAGTTCGGGCGGGCCATCTGGAAGGAGCGACGCTTTTTTTTCGCGTGACTAGACTGACATGTCAGTCCATAACGGAAATTCGTTCCGCGCCGCCGCCTTTTACGACCTCGACGGCACTCTGGTCGACGTCAACCTGCTCCACGTTACCGCGTACATGCTGGCCAACGTCGCGCAATGGAAAGGCCGTATCGCCAATGTCGCCGCGCTGGCGATGCGTCTGCCGCGGCTGTATCGCGCCGAGCGCCACGACCGCCGTCTGCTCAACGTCGCGATGTTCGGAATCTTCAAGGGTATCTCGCGCGACCGCCTCTTCGTTCTGGGCGAGGAGTACTGCGATCGCGTGCTGATGCAGCATTTCTATTCGCAGGCCGTGGATTTGGTGGAGGGCAACCGCGCCGCCGGACTGGAACCGATTCTGGTCAGCGGCTCGCCCGATTTCGTGGTCGCGGCGCTGGCGCGGCGCATCGGGGTGGAGACCTGGGCCGCCAACCGCCTGGCATACAGCCGCAATTTGGCCAGCGGACGGCTGCGCGAGCCGATTATCGCGGGTGAGGAGAAGGCGCGCTGGTGCGAGGAATTCGCCGCGCGCAAGGGGCTGCGTCTGCGCGATTGCTGGGGCTACGCCGATTCCTACTACGACCTGCCCTTTCTGACCGCGCTGGGGCATCCGGTGGCGGTCAATCCGGACCGCAGGCTGATGGCCACCGCGCGCGATCGCCAATGGCCGATCATCCGTTTCGCCAGAATTAGGGCGGCAGCGCCGGCGTGGCCACTTGACGGAGAATCCTGATGGCGCAAGCCGAACGCAAACTCAAAGAGCTCAAGACCTCGCAACTCAAGCACGATATCGGCGCGCGCCGCGACCTGGTGGTGACGCTCAACACCCGCTCCCAGCCGCGGCTGATTTCATACGGCGACGATTTCATGGTGGCAAAGCTGCCGCCCGGGACGCGCGTGGTGTACCCGCCGCCGCCGCTGGAGCCGCTGCCCGATCCCGACGTGGCAATCCGCTACGCTTTGTTACATCCGGAAAACGCCGACCCGCTCTTCGCGCAGCTCAATCCCAACATGCGCGTGACCATCGCGATCGACGACATCAGCCTGCCGCTGCCGCCGATGCAGCGGCCCGATCTGCGCGAGCGGATGCTCAACATCGTGCTGCGGATGCTGGCCGATTACGGCGTCGACGACGTTCACCTGGTTATCGCCACCTCGCTGCATCGGCGCATGACCGAGGACGAGATTCGGCGGATGGTGGGGGAGCGCGTATTCAAGGCTTACTGGCCGGACCGGCTTTATAACTTCGACGCCGAGAACCGGGCCGAAGTCGTGATGCTGGGCAAGACCGACCATGGCGAGGAAGTATGGCTCAGCAAACGCGCCGCCGAATCGGACCTGCTGATCTATCTGAACATCAACCTGGTGCCGATGGACGGGGGGCACAAGTCGGTGGCGGTGGGGTTGGCGCCGTATCAGAGCCTGCGCCATCACCATAACCCCGCCACCCTGCGCGACAGCCATTCCTACATGGACCCGACCCGTTCGGGACTGCATCGCAGCGCCGACCGCATGGGCAAGGTGGTCAACCGCAACCTCAACGTGTTCACGATCGAAACCGCGATCAACAACCGCATGTACGGCGGACTGCTGGACTTCCTGCACAAGAACGAGGATCGCTTCACCGACTGGGATCGCGCGCGGCTGAGCGGTTTCAAATGGACGCTGGGCAACCTGTCCGACGGGCTGCGGCGCGAGATGCTGCGGCGCTACGCGGCGCCCTACGGGATGACCGGGGTGTGGGCGGGCGAGACCGAGGCGGTGCACGGCAAGGCGCTGGCGCGGGTGTTTCAGCAATACGCGGTGCCGGTCAAGGGCCAGAGCGACATTCTGATTGTCGGCGTGCCCTACATCTGCCCCTACAACGTCAATTCAATCATGAATCCGGTGCTGGTTCAGTGCACCGGGCTCGGCTACCTGTTCAACATGTATCGCAACAAGCCGCTGGTGCGCGCCGGCGGCACGCTGATTATCTGTCATCCGCTGCGCGACGAGTTTCATCCCGAGCATCATCCCAGTTACGTCGAGTTTTTCCATCGATGCCTGGCTGAGACCAACGAATCCACCGAGCTGGAGAAGAGGTTCGAAGCGGAGTTCGCGCGCAATCCCACCTATCTGCACATGTACCGCTACGGCAATGCCTATCACGGAGTACATCCCTTCTACATGTGGTATTGGGGCGAGCCGGGGCGCCAGCATTTGGGGCGGATCATCGCCGCCGGATGCGAGGAGCCCGAAGTGGCGGCGCGGATGGGATGGGAGGCGGCGGACACGCTGGACCAGGCGATCGCGATGGCCACTTCGGAGCTGGGCCGCTCGGCTTCAATCACTTACCTTCATCTGCCCCCGCTGGTGATTGCCGATGTCGAATAACACCAAGCAGCCGCAAGCCGCCGCCCGCGGCGGCAGCAAAAGCATGCCCGCGCTGGAGCGCGCGTTGGCCGGCCGGCGCATCCTGCTGACCGGCGCCACCGGTTTTCTGGGCAAAACGTTCCTCTACGTCCTGCTGCGCCATCATCCGGAGATCGAGCGCATCTATCTGCTGATCCGGGGCGACGCCCGCACCGCGGCGGCGCGCTATCAGCGCGAGGTGGTGAGTTCGCCCGCGATGGATCCGCTGCGGGCGGAACTGGGGCCGCGCTTCGAGCGCTATCTTGAAGACCGCATCAGCGTGGTGCCCGGCGATATCTCCATCCAGGGACTGCTGGCGGCGGGACCGGAGGCGCTGCGCAGCGGCCAGATTGACGCCGTGGTGCATTGCGCGGGGCTGGTCAATTTCGAGGCGTCGCTGGAGAAGGCGCTGGTCGCCAACACCATCGGCGTGGCCAACGTGGTCGAGTTCTGCCGCAAGCTGGGCGCGCGGATGCTGCACGTGTCGACCTGCTACGTGGCCGGCGGCGCCGACGGGCATCGCTATGAAGAGGATATCCCCCTGGACTGGTGCCCCGACGATCGCCAGGCCCGGTTCAACGTGCAGCGCGAAATCAAAGACGCGCTGGCCGCCATCGAACGGATCGAAGCGGCGTCGCACGAGCAGGCCAACTACGCCGACTTCAGCGGCGGTGACGCGCAGGCGCGCGAGGGTATCAGCGAAGGCCGCCGCAAGCGCTGGGTCGAAGACAGGCTCAAGCAGGAAGGACTGGCGCGGGCGCAGCGCTGGGGATGGCCCAACACCTACAGCTACACCAAGAGCATGGGCGAGCAGCTGGTGCTGGCCGCGCGCGGCGAGCTGGAAGCAACCGTGGTGCGGCCCGCCGTCATCGAAAGCGCGGTCGCCGATCCGGCGCCGGGATGGAATCAGGGGGTCAACACCAGCGCTCCGCTCACCTATCTATCGGGCGAGGGATTCCGCTTTTATCCCGCGCGCCCCGACCTCGTGCTCGACGTGATCCCGGTGGACCTGGTGGCGCATGCAATGGTGCCGGTGCTGGCCGCGCTGCTCCTGGGGCGGCACGAGCCCATCTACCAGCTCGGCACGTCGGATTGCAATCCGTTGCCGATGCGCCGGCTGGTCGAGCTGACCGCGCTGGCCAATCGCGAGTACCAGCGCGGCGGACGCGGCACCATGGGCAAGCTCGCGCCCCACCTGGAGGCGGTGATCGTCTCCCGAGAGGGCTACGAATTCGTCAGCCGCACGGCGCCCGAGTTGGTCAGGCAGGCGGTGGATTTCGCCCGGCACGCGGCGCGGCTGGAGCCCTCGCGCACGCGTCAATTCGACCGTCGGCTGGAGCGTTTTCTGGATCAGGTGGAAATCGCGCGTTCGCTGGTATCGGTCTATCTGCCATACATCCAGGATCTGGTTTACACCTTTCACTGCCGCAACATCCGCGCGCTATACTCGCGGTTGACGCCGGCCGACGCCAAACGCCATCCGTTCGCGCCCGAGAAGCTGGATTGGCGCGATTACTGGATCAACATCCATATCCCCGGTCTGCGCCGCCACATCTTCCCGCAGTTGGATTTGCATACTCGTGGACGAGTACGCGCCGCCCGCCGCCATCGCAGCCTGATCGAACTGCTGGAGACGGCGGCCTCCAGATTCGGCGCCGCCGCCGCCCTGGCCGCGCACTATCAGGGCGGCGAGGAAACCGCGCTCAGCTATCGCGAAACCCGCGACCGCGCCGCGACGGCCGGTATGATGCTGGGCGGACGCGGCGTGCGCGCGGGCGATCGCGTGCTGCTGATCGGCGAAAACTCGCCCGACTGGGTGGTGGCTTTTTTCTCCATCCTGTACGCGGGAGCGGTCGCGGTGCCGCTCGATCACATGGTGTCGGCCGAGGAGCTGGCCGCCGTCTGCCGAATCGCCGAGCCGCGCGCGGCGCTGCTCTCCGAAGCGGCTCATCAGCGGCTGTCGGGATGTATCGGCGAATTGCCGGGGGAAATCGCGCAGTTGGAATTCGACGAGCTGGCCCGTCCCTTCCTGCTGCGCGCGGGCACCCCGCCCAAACCCGAAGTGGACCGCAAGGCGCTGGCCGCAATCTTTTTCACTTCCGGCAGCACCGGAACGCCCAAGGGCGTGATGCTCACGCACGGCAACCTGACCGCCGAACTCTCGATGATCTCGCGCGTCTTCGTGCTCAATCAGGACGAAGTGCTGCTCTCGCTGCTGCCGCTGCATCATACGTTCGAATTCACCTGCGGGATGCTGCTGCCGATCGCGAGCGGGTCGAAGATCGTCTATCCGATCGGGGTGGACGCGGCCAACCTGTCCAGCACACTGGCACAGGTGCGGCCCACGGCGATGATCGGAGTGCCGGCGCTGTGGCAGGCGATTCATCGGCGGATACTGGATGAAGTCGAATCGCGCGGCGCCGTGGTGCACGCGGTATTCGACCGCCTGCGCGACCTTAACCGGCGTCTGTGCGCCGATTTCGGCGTCAACCTCGGAGCCCTGCTGTTCCGCGCGGCGCATCAGGCGCTGGGCGGCCGCCTGCGGCTGGCGGTCAGCGGCGGCGCGGCGCTGCCCAATCGCGTCGCCGAGTTCTTCAACGACATCGGGCTGCGGCTGCTCGAAGGCTACGGCCTGACCGAAGCCGCGCCGGTGCTGAGCGTGGCCCATCCGGATGAACCGCTGATTCCGGGCTCGGTGGGCAGACCCCTGGCCGGCGTCGAGTTGAAACTGGCCGGCGGGAATGGCGACGAGGTGGGCGAGATCCTGGCGCGCGGCCCCAATGTGATGGCGGGCTATTATCGCGACCAGGCGGCGACTGACGCCGCACTCAGGGACGGATGGCTCCATACCGGGGATTTGGGCCGCTTCGACGACCACGGGCGGCTGTACATCGTCGGACGCGCCAAGGACGTAATCGTCGATGCCGGCGGGAACAACATTTACATCGACGAAGTCGAACAGGCCTACAGCCATTGTCCGTATCTGAAAGAGCTGGCTGTGGTGGGGCTCAAGACTCCCGGCGGCGAACAGGTCGCGGCGCTGGCGGTGCCGGCCTATGCGCGCGGACAAAGCCGCCGCAGCGTTCACGATCAGCTTCAGGCGCATTTCACCAAAGTCTCGGCCTCGCTCAATCCGCACAAGCGCATCAGGATTTTGCGCTTCACCGACAGCGACCTGCCGCGCACACGTACGCGCAAGATCAAGCGGGCCGAAGTCGTTCAACTTTTAAGCCGGATGATCGCGCAGGGCGGCGAGGAGCGCCGCGGCGAAGTCGACGTCGAGCCGTGGCTGGTGGAGACCCTCTCGCAGGTAAGCGCCGACGGCGCCAACATCTCCTCCGCCACGCGGCTGATCGAGGATCTGGGACTCGATTCGCTGGCGCTGGCGGAGTTGGGCGAGCATGTGGCGGAGCGCACCGGACGCGAGCTGAGCCCCGAGGAATTGGGCAATCTGCGCACGGTCGAGGATTTGCAGCAGGCGATCGCGCAGGGATCCAGCCGTCCGCGGCTGCCCTCTTATGCGCATCTGGCGGAGCCCTGGACGCCGCGGCTGCCCGCGATCCTGCGCCGATTGGGCGAGGCGGCGGCCGGCGGCGCGCAGCGCGCGGTGCTCTCCGGATGGCTCAAGCCGCGGGTAATCGGGCGCGGCAACATACCGGCCAATCGCAACTTCGTGGTCGTGGCGAATCATTCCAGTCATCTGGATTTCGCCGTGGTGCGCGACGCGCTGGGGCCGATAGGCGACAAGCTGGTGGTGCTGGCCGCGCGCGATTATTTCTTCAACACCCCGATGCGCCGTCTGATCGCGCATAACTTCAGCCCGCTGATTCCGTTCGATCGCGAACGCGCGCAACTGGAATCGCTCGACCAGGCGCTGGCGCAGCTGGCCGCCGGCCGCAGCGTGCTGATGTTCCCCGAAGGCACGCGCTCCACCGACGGGTCGCTGCAGGAGTTCAAAAGCGGCGCCGGATACCTGGCCTTGCGCAGCGGATGCGACGTGCTGCCGATCCATATCAGCGGCACGCACCAGGTGCTGGGCAAAGGCAGCGTCGTGCCGCGGCATCATCCGGTGGAAGTCAGGATTGGCGGCGTGATCGACAACGCGCTGCTGCGCGATATTGCCGAGAGCGGCGACGGCGCGGGCGCGTACCGCTCGGTGTCGGACTATCTGCGCCGCACCATCGCGGGCCTGCCGATGGGACATAAGCCGATGCGCGAGCGCGTCGAACCCAGAACGCATGAGCCTGTACGCCATCGCCGGCGCGAAAACGTCCACGCCCGCCAGACATGATCGCGCCGTGGAGATGCGGGGATTTCTCGTGGGCTCCTGCGCACCGTCAGGTCAACCGGGCAAGGCCGGAGTTTCAAGTTCACATCGCGCTTCGTTTTAAAGGATTGCAGGAGAGCGAGGCAGCTTGAGAACGCCGGCGGCGGTTTCTATGCGGCGGGCGGGGCGTCCTGCAGCAGTTTGACGATGCGCTGGGGGGTGGCCAGCTTGATGAACACGCCCAGGCGGGGACCCTGCTTCTGGCCCAGCAGGACTTTGTACAACAAAGGGAAGATTTTGCCCGGCTTGTCGTAGTGGCGGCGGCCGATCTCGTAGATTTCCTTTTCGATCTCTTCCGCCGGCGCGCCGGGATGCTGGATCAGGAAATCCACCAGTTCGCCGATTTGCTGCCGCTCCCGCGCGTCGGGCGTATGCCGCTGCCTGGTGGGTTCGATGAAGTCATGGTAGAAATTGAGCGCGCACTGCACCAAACGGCTGGCCAGCCGCCGGGTGTCGTCGTCTGCCTTGATACCCGGATCGTAATGCGTCAGGTAGTTCCAGATCAGCTCCGGCTCCGACGTACCCAACGCCGAAACCAGGTTCATGATCAGGCCGTAGCTCAGCTCCGATTTGAAACTGCGCACGCTGTCGGGCTGCAGGACGAATTCCAGTGCTGAGGTGCGCCGGCGTTCCTGGTCCGCGCTCGCCCAGCGGCGCAGCTCATCGAGGTATTCGTCGACGTATTGGGGAATCGCTTCGAGGAACAGCTTGCGGGCGCGGCGCGGATTGAGGATCAGGAAGTACTTGAGCACTTCGATCGGCGCGTAGCGCTGCCATTGATCCACCGTGACGCCGCGGCCGACCGATTTGGAAACCTTGCGCCCTTCCTCGTCCAGGAACATCTCGTAGGCGAAGCCCAGCGGCGGATTGCCGCCCAGCAGCCTGACGATCTGTGCCGACAAACGGGCCGAATCGATCAGGTCCTTGCCGTACAGTTCGTAATCCACGCGCAGCGCGAACCATCGCAGCGCCCAATCGACCTTCCATTGCACCTTGGCCCTGCCCCCCAGCACGCTCTGCTCCCCCCTGTAGCCGCATCCGCGCGAGCCGCCGAAGCTGCGTTCGCAGCAGAACTCAACCGTGTAGCGCTCGGGATGGTAGGCGGTGACGAGGGTGGAGTTGATTTGGCCGCAGGATGGACAGACCGGCATAAAAGGCGACCATTGGGCGCGGTTTTCCTTGCGCAGGGTGGGCGCGATGATTTTGATGATCTCGCGGTGATTGTCCAGGATGAGCCGCAGCGCCGCGTCCAACCTGCCGCTGGCGTAAGTCTCGCTCGAAAGCATCAGCTCGTAATCGACCGCCACCGGCTTGAGAAAATCGGTCAGCATCCCGATCATGTGTGCGGAAAAGCTCTGGCAGCATCCGAAGGGATCCGGGATGCGGGAGACCGGCTGTCCGATGTAGGCCGCCGTCTGCTCGCGATTGGGCACGCTTTCGGGCACCTTGCGCAGCCCGTCCATGTCGTCGATAAAGACGATCAGGCGGCAGGGACGCGCCTGGTCGATCAGCTCGAACGCATGCCGCACATAGGAGGGCCTCAGCACCTCGCCCATGGTGCCCAGATGAGGCAGGCCGGAGGGACCGAAGCCGCTTTCGATAATGGCCGGGCGGTTCGCCTCGTATTCGCCGACGCGCTCGGCCAGCTTGCGCGCTTCTTCATAGGGCCATAACTCGGCGGGGGGGGAGATCTGGTCGGTCACCGGTTTCTGCCTCGGAGGACGTTGGCAACCGCGTCATGGATCCAGGGGTCGATTTGCAGATCGCGGGTTTTTTCGGAGGCGAGCCGCAGCTTCACCCCGCAATTGGCGCAAATTAAGGCGGTTTGGCTCAGTCCGGAGTTGTCCTCAACCGTCATTTTGAGGAACCATTCCTTGATCGGACGGTTGCAAATCTGACAATTGGTATTGTCCACGGATGCGAGACCTGTACTCAATGGAAACTTCAGAATAAATTAAAGCGCCGCACAGTGGTACAACAAACAGTGCTACAATAAAAGGATGTCGATTCCCGCGGGAGCCGCATCCGGCCGCGGGCTTCGCCTTCTGACGTTTCATGGACCAATCTTACACCAGGGAAAGGCTCAAGGAACTTCGCGCACTGGTGGGCGAGAGCCAACGGGTCGCGATCCTGCTGCAGGACGACCCCGACCCCGACGCCATCGCCAGCGGAATTGCGCTCAGAACTCTGCTGGGGCGCAACAAGCAGACTACACCGCTGTGCAGTTTCACCGAAATCACCCGCCCCGAGAACCGCGCGATGGTGCAGTTGCTGGAAATCGAGGTGGTCCCGGCCAGTCCCGAGTTGCTCGACAGCCACGACAAGGTTGCGATGGTTGACGTGCAGCCGCCGTATTTCGACGGCCGGCTGCATCATGCGGACATCGTCATCGACCATCACCCCGGCTACACCACCGGCAACGCGGTTTTCGAAGACGTGCGCACGCGCTACGGCGCCACCTCCACGATTCTGACCGAGTATCTTATCAGCGCCGGCGAACGGATCAGCGAGCGGCTCGCCACCGCGCTGCTGTACGGGATCAAGAGCGACACCCTGATGCTGTCGCGGCGGGTGACCGACGACGACCTGCAGGCGTTCACCTATCTGTATCCGCTGGCCAATTACAACCTGCTGCGGCGCATCGAGCGGCCGGAGCTGCCGCTGTCGTTCGCGCGCATCCTGGCGCGCGCGATGAGCCGGCTCACGGTGCGCGACGAGCTGGCGGTGCTGCATCTGGGCCCGGTCAAACGCGACGATCTGATCGTGCAGATGGCGGATTTCTGCCTGCAGTTTGAAGGCGCGGAATGGGTCGCGGTTTCGGGCAAGCTGGGCGGCAACCTGGTCATCGCCGTGCGCAACCATGGCGCCGGACGCAGCGCCGGCGACGTCGTGCGCAGGCTGTTCGGCGATATCGGCAGCGCCGGCGGCCATCGCAACATGTCCAAAGCGGTCATCCCGCTGGACGCGTGGCGCAAGCGCGAGGGCAGCACCACCGACCGCCTGATCGAGAGCCGCCTGCGTGAACTGTTCGCGCGCGAGATCTCCCGGGTTGAGGACGAGGCGGATGGGCGCGGCTGATAGCGCCCCTCAATGGGAAATCCGGCGTAAAGCAGTCCCGGACCCCTGTCTTCGTCCGCTGGTGAGTGATTCAATACTCACATAGACCACTGCGGGCTTCCTGTGGCCGCGATGGGGATGAGGAGCGGAGGTGAACGATGGGCGGCACTGCCATACACCGGTACCGGATTGAGCACCACGACGTGAACAGCGCGGAGGCCAGCGTAGAAATCAAAAATCACCTGGGACTGCATCTGCGTGCCGCCACCACCCTGGCCCAGGCCGCGGCCCGGTTCACCTCCACGATCAGCATCATGCGGGGCAAGGATAAGGCGAGCGCGCGCAGCGTGACGTCGCTGATCATGCTGGGCGCGGGCAAAGGGTCGAAGCTGCGCATCCGGGCCGAGGGAGACGATGCCGAGGCGGCGGTGGCGGAACTGAGGGCGTTGATCGACAATGGCTTCGGCGAAGAGTAATATCGCGCGGCTTTAGGCTTACGCCATACGTATCATTGACCCAGTGGTCAGCTTCCGATATTACCCTAAGGTGATTTAGGCTTCGGTAGCGGACGTGTTTGATGATCTGCCGGCGCGACAAGCGCACCCCCGGTGATTAAAATCAGCGCGTATGCGGTGCGCAATAGGCGCGGCGCAGCGGTATTTCCAAGCCCAAGGATTTCAGGAGAAACATGGCGCTAAGAGACTTCCTTTTCACATCCGAGTCGGTTTCCGAAGGGCATCCCGACAAGATGTGCGACCAGATTTCCGACGCGGTGCTGGACGCGCTGCTGGAACAGGACCCCGATTCCCGCGTCGCCCTGGAGAGCCTGGCCAAAACCGGGATGGTGGTGCTGGCGGGCGAGATCACCAGCAAGGCCAAAATCGAGTATTCCGAGATCGCCCGCAAAACCGTTCTCGACATCGGCTACAACGATTCCTCCATTGGTTTTGACGGCAACACCTGCGCCGTCCTGACCGCGATCGAGCGCCAGTCCCCCGATATCTCGCAGGGCGTTACCGAAGGCGAAGGGCTGTTCAAGGAGCAGGGCGCCGGCGACCAGGGTTTGATGTTCGGCTTTGCCTGCGACGAGACGCTGGAGCTGATGCCGCTGCCGATCCTGCTGGCGCACAAGCTGATGGAATACCTGACCAGGGTGCGCAAGGAGAACAAGTTCGACTTCTTGCGCCCCGACGCCAAGAGCCAGGTCACGGTGCGCTACGCCGACGACCGCCCGGTTACGGTCGAGACCGTGGTCATCTCGACCCAGCACAGCCCCGAGGTCAAACACGAAACGCTGCGCGAAGCGATGATCGAAGAAGTAATCAAGAAGGTCATCCCGCCGCAGTATTTGGACCATTCGACCAAGTATTACGTCAATCCGACCGGACGGTTTGTGATTGGCGGACCGCAGGGCGACTGCGGTCTGACCGGCCGCAAGATCATCGTGGATACTTACGGCGGCTACGGCCGCCATGGCGGCGGCGCGTTTTCCGGCAAGGATCCGAGCAAGGTGGACCGCTCGGCCTGCTACATGGCGCGGCACGTGGCCAAGAACGTGGTGGCGGCGGGACTGGCGCGCAAATGCGAGATCCAGGTCGCCTACGCGATCGGAGTGGCCGAACCGGTGTCGCTGCTGGTCGATACTTTCGGCACCGGTATCGTGCCCGATACCAAGCTGTCCACCACGCTGCGCGAACTGTTCGATTTCCGCCCCGCCGGCATCATCCGCAAGCTCGACCTCAAGCGTCCCATCTACCGCCCGACCGCGGCTTATGGTCACTTCGGACGCAATCCGCATGATGGGCTGTTCACGTGGGAGAAGATCGACATGTCGGCGGCGCTGCAGAGCGCTTTCGGTGTCAACGGCCGTTGACGCTCCCGTTGCGCATTCAGGCTTAAATCGGAGTTAAAACAAGTGGCTTCAATCAACAGCCGCCGCAAGGCGATTTCCACCCTGCGCGCCGGGCGCGGGCAAAAGAGTTGCGATGTGGCCGACATGGCATTGGCCGACCAGGGTCGCCGGCGGATCCTGTGGGCCGACCAGCAGATGCCGGTGCTGCGTGGAATCCGCGACCAGTTCGCCAAAACCAAACCGCTGCGCGGCCTGCGTTTGGGCGCCTGCCTGCACATCACCACCGAAACCGCCAATTTGCTGCGCGCGCTCAAAGCCGGCGGCGCCGAAGTGCTGGCGTGCGCGTCCAACCCGCTCTCGACGCAGGACGACGTTGCCGCCGCACTGGTCAAGCATGAGGGGATCGCCTGCTACGCGATTCACGGCGAGGACCGCGACACCTACTACCGCCATCTGCGCGCCGTGCTTGACGCCCGTCCGAGCATCACCATGGATGACGGCGCCGATTTGGTCAGTCTGCTCCACACCCAGTATGCCGATCAGGCGGACAATGTGATCGCCAGCATGGAGGAGACCACCACCGGCGTGATCCGGCTGCGGGCGATGGAAGCGGACGGCGCGCTGAAGATTCCCGTCGTGGCGGTCAACGACGCCGAAACCAAGCATCTGTTCGACAATCGCTACGGCACCGGCCAGTCAACCATCGAGGCGATCATACGCGCCACCGGAATCCTGCTGGGCGGCTCGGTGGTGGTGGTCGCGGGCTACGGATGGTGCGGGCGCGGGGTTGCGTCGCGCGCGCATGGGATGGGCGCCAATGTGGTCGTAACCGAAGTCGATCCCATCCGCGCGCTGCAGGCCGCGATGGAAGGGTTCCGCGTTATGCGCATGAGCGAGGCGGCCAGGGTCGGCGACGTGTTCGTGACCGTCACCGGGGACAAACAGGTAATCGGCGCCGATCACTTCAATCTGATGAAGGACGGCGCGATCCTTTCCAACTCGGGCCACTTCGACGTCGAGATCGATCTTGCCGCGCTGCGCAAGCTCACACGCAAAGTCCAAAAAGACGTCGTGCGCAACGTTGACGCCTATCATCTGCGCAACGGCAGGAAGATTTATCTGCTCGGACAGGGCCGCCTGGTCAACCTGACCTGCGCCGAGGGGCATCCCGCGCAGGTGATGGACATGAGCTTCGCCACGCAGGCGCTGTGCGCGCGATGGGTGGCCGGGTCGAAAAGCCATGAAGTCAAAGTCCATGACGTGCCGCGCGAGATCGAAGAAGAAGTGGCGACGTTGAAGCTGGCTTCGATGGCAATCAAAATCGATTCGCTGTCGGCGGAACAGAAACACTATCTGACCTCCTGGCAGACCGGCACCTGATTATTCGACTCCCCCGCCCATTGCGCGACGGCTCCCGGAATGGGCGCGGGGAGCGGAGTGCGGCGCATGCCGCGGTGGTTCGCTCGTTCAGGCGATCACGCGTGCATGTACCATCCGCCGCTGACGGTGACCGCCTCTCCAGTGATATACGAGGCATCATCCGAGGCCAGAAAGCAGGTTACCGCGGCCACCTCCTCCGGCTTGCCGCCTCTGCGCAGCGGGCAATCTTTCTCCATCTTGTCGCCGCCGATCTCTTGCCAATGGGTTTCGACCCATTTGGTCATGATCATTCCCGGAGCGATCGCGTTGCATCGCACGTTGAACGGACCGGCTTCGGCCGCGACGGTCCGGGTCAGCGCCAGCACGCCGGCCTTGGCCGCGTTGTAGGGCGCCGATGAATTAGTCGTCCACGCCGCCACCGACGCGATGTTGATGATCGCGCCCTGACGGCGATTTTTCATCCCCGGCAGTATCACCCGGATCATGTTGAAGCATCCGGTAAGGTCCACGTCGAGCACGCGCTGCCAGTCTTCGGGGTTGAGTTCGCTGACGCCGCCGAACGCGTTGATCCCGGCGTTGTTGACCAGGATATCGATGCGGCCCAGCCGGGCGCCGACGGCCCCGACCACCTCATCGACATTGTTGCGGTTGGAGACGTCGAGCGGAAAGCCGAAAATGCGGCCGGGAAATTCCTTGTTGAGTTCATCCGCGGTTTCCCGGGTGCGGCGCGCGTGCGAATCCGTCACCACGACCAGCGCTCCTTCCTGGGCCAGGCGATGCGCCGTCACCTTGCCCATCCCGGCGCCCGCCGCCGCTGTAACCAATGCCACCTTGTCCTTTAAGCCTCGCATGTGATGATCTCCCGATGTGATCGCGATACGCCCGTGCTTCGGCATGCCCATGTTGCGGGAAGCCGACGGGGATGTAAACCTCATCAGCGGGCAGCGCGCCTGATTCTACAATGGCCAGCGTGGCGAACACCGCATCCGCTCCGACCACGGAAGAGATCCTCGCCATCGTACGCCGATTCTGGGGCTTCGAGAATCTGCGGCCGCTGCAGGCCGAAGCGATCCGGGCGGGACTTGACCGGCGCGATTCGCTCGTCGTGATGCCGACGGGGGGCGGCAAGTCGCTCTGCTACCAGGTGCCGCCCGCGGTTGCCGGACGCACCGATATCGTGGTCTCGCCGCTGATCGCATTGATGAAGGATCAGGTCGACGCGCTGCGCGCCTGCGGCTATCCCGCGGCCGCGCTGCACAGCGGGATGGATCCGGCGCAGCAGCGGCAAATCGAAGCGGAAATCGCGGCCGGCAATCATCACCTGATCTTCGTCGCTCCCGAGCGGATGCTGACGCCGCGTTTTCTGGAACTGGCGCATCGCCTGCGCGTGTCCACCTTCGCCATCGATGAGGCCCATTGCATCAGCCATTGGGGCCACGACTTCCGCCCTGAGTATCGCCAGTTGGCGGAACTCAAGACGCGCTTTCGCCACGCCAGCGTCCACGCCTATACCGCGACCGCGACCGGCCGCGTGCGCCGCGATATCGTCGAGCAACTGGGCCTGAGCGACCCCGCCGTCCTGGTCGGTTCATTCGACCGCCCCAACCTGCTTTACCGCGTAATTCCGAAACTTCGGGTTGACGAACAGGTCGAAGAGACCCTGGCGCGCCATCGCGGCGAGGCGGCGATCGTCTACTGCATCACGCGCAAGGATACCGAGGCGATGGCGGAGTATCTGAGGCTGGTCGGCCTGCGCGCGGCCCACTATCACGCCGGGATGGAGCCGGAGGAGCGCCGCCGCACCCAGGATCGCTTCGCGGCCGAAGAAATCGACGTGGTGGTGGCCACGGTCGCGTTCGGAATGGGTATCGACCGCAGCGATATCCGATGCGTGATCCATTCCGCGATGCCGAAGTCGATCGAGCATTATCAGCAGGAGACCGGACGCGCCGGCCGCGACGGACTGCCCGCCGAATGCGTCCTGTTCTATTCCGCCGCCGACCTGCTGCGATGGCACGGGCTGATCGAGCGCAGCGCCGCCCAGGCGGGTGCTCCCGCCGACGTGGTCGAAAACGGCAGGCAGTTGCTCGAAGAGATGCGCCGCTTTGCCACCGTCGTGCGATGCCGCCATGCGATGCTCTCCAGTTATTTCGGCGAAGAGTATCCCAGGAACAATTGCGCCGCCTGCGATCTGTGCCTGGGCGAGGTGGAGGGCGCGGCCGATTCCACCCTGCTGGCACAGAAGATCCTCTCATGCGTGGCCCGCGTCGAGCAGCGCTTCGGCGTCGAGCACGTGGTCGACGTGCTGCTGGGAGCGGATAACGAGCGCGTGCGCCGCCTGCGCCATAACGAACTCTCCACCTACAGGCTGTTGCACAACATGCCGCGCAAGAACGTGACCAACGCGGTTTACCAACTGATTGACGCCAGAGTGCTGGAGCGCACGCCCGGCGATCGGCCGGTGCTCAAGCTCAACGCCGCCTCATGGGAGGTGATGCGCGGCAAGCGCGCGGTCACGCTGATCGAGGCCAAAAAGCCCAGGGCGGCAAGAACCGCGATGGAACAGGCGGCGTGGCGCGAAGTGGATGAAGCGCTGTTCGAAAGCCTGCGCGCGCTGCGCCGCGAGATCGCCCTCGAACGGGGCGTTCCGGCCTACGTGATATTTCATGATTCGACCCTGCGCGAACTCGCCCAGCTCAAACCCGCGACCATGGAGGGCTTGCGCAACCTGCGCGGCATCGGCGAGCGCAAAATCGCCGACTTTGGCGCCCGGGTGATCGAACGGATCGCCGCGTACGAGCGCGGCAAGGTCAATGTTGGCGGCGCGCAGGATGCTGGCTGAGGTTCGTCGTTGAAGGAGTGCGCGCGTATAATCTCATCTGTTTGCGGCAGCGCACGGACCGCGGAGAAAAAGCATGAACCTCGAAGGACGATGTGCCTGCGGCGCTATCACTTACCAGCTGACCGGCCAGCCGCTGATTGTTAACGCCTGCCACTGCCGCGATTGCCAGCGCCTGACCGGCAGCGCGTTCGCCGTCAACCTCTGGATGGAACGCAAAGCGGTCGAGGCGCACGGGCCGGAGCCGAAGACATTCCGCCTGGCGGGAGGCAGCGGCCGGCCTCACGACGTGTTCTACTGCGGCGAGTGCGGCACTTATTTGTGGAGCCGGTATCACGGCGCGCCGGGAGACTTTGTGTTCGTGCGCGCGGGTACCCTGGATAATCCCGGCGCGGTCAAACCCGACGTGCATATCTTCACCCGCACCAAGGTCCCGTGGCTGGAACTGCCTGAGGGCGTGCCGTCATTCAAGGAGTTCTACAGGCTGGCCGAAGTCTGGTCGGATGAGGCGCTGGCCAGAATCGGCCGCAGCCGCCGGACCTGATGGGTCTTCTTTCGACCATCACCTTGGTGCGTCTCGTCAGGGACGACCGCCCCACCTGGGAAAATCGACCCTCTCTGCCGAGCGGGAAGAGATCGCGTTGAGGGCGACCGGTATAATGCCGCGGCGGCGTCAGAATTTTTCCTTGAACGGGCGCAGTTCGGTCTCCATGGTCCATGCGCTGCGGTCCTGATGCGCCAGATGCCAGTAAGTCTCGGCGATTGCATCGGGGTTCAGCATGTCTTCCTTGCGCATCCGCGGTATCGAGCGGTTGGGCAGATCGATTACGCCGTCGATGTTAATCCACGCGACGTGGATTCCTCTGGGTCCGAGATCGCGCGCCAGCGATTGCGCCAAACCGCGCTTGGCGAAATTGGCCGGCCCGAATGCGGCCGACCGGGCGCCCGCCTTCACTCCCGCGGTCGCGCCGGTGATCAGAATCGTGCCGCGTGCGCGCGCGGTCATCGCCCCGGCGCATTCCTTTACCCAGACAAATGCGCCCAGCGCGTTGACCCGCATACAATTCTCGAACTGCGCGGGCGTGACTTCGTTGATGTCGCCGAACGGACCGGCGCCGGCGTTGTAGATCAGCACGTCAACCTCGCCCAGCCTGTCGCGAATCGTTTTCATCGCGGCCGCCGCCTGTGCGGGGTCGGCGGCGTCGGCCCGCACTTCGAGTGCAACGCCGCCGCCGGCGCGAATTTCTTCGGCCAGCGTTCGCAGGTAGTCGGCGCTGCGGGCCGAGATTGCGACCGCATATTCGCGCGCGAACCGCCGCGCCAGCGACGCTCCCAATCCCGGACCAACGCCGACGATCGCGGCGACTGGCTTATGTTTGGATTCCGCCATCGATGTTTCCCTCCGTGGAAGTCACGCTAACCCGCGACGGATGAATGCCGTGCGATCGGCACCGCCGAGCAAGTTTTCGCGGATGCGCCGTGTTGAGAATTGTATCGGCTGCGGGGGCACTGACACCATGTTAGCGGGATTGCACTGCGCGCCAACCCGACACCGCGGGCGGGGAGGTTTAGGTTCGGGCGCGGCAAAAGCCGGCATTTGGTGGCGCGTTGCCGGTATTATGAAAGCTGAAGAGCGGCGCGGGCTCCACATGGCAACCAGGCGCAAAGCTGAACTGCGGCATCCGCAAAGACACACATCGGCCTTCAAGCGCGCGCAACCGGTGCGCAACCGCAGCGCGGCCGCGCGCGCCAAGAAGATGCCAACCTTTATCGCTCCCGAATTGTGCCGGCTGGTCGAACGCCCGCCTTCCGGTAAGCAATGGGTACACGAGGTCAAGTTCGACGGTTACCGCCTGCAGTTGCGGGTTGAAAGCGGCCGCGTGACTTTGAAGACGCGCAAGGGGCTGGATTGGACCGCGAAATTCGGTGCAATTGCCGCCCAGGCCGCGCGGCTGCCCGATGTAATCATCGACGGCGAGGTGGTTGCGCTGGACGAAAACGGCGCCCCCGATTTCGCCGCGCTGCAGGCCGCGCTGTCGGATCGCAAAACCGATCAACTGGTCTTCTTTGCCTTCGATCTGCTGTTCGCCGAGGGCAGGGATTTGCGCCATCTGCCGCTTTTAAAACGCAAGCGGCGCCTGGCCCAAATCCTGAGCACGGAAAACACCGGATCCCTGATTCGCTGGGTGCCGCATTTCGAGACCGGCGGCGACGCGGTGCTCAAATCCGCCTGCCGGATGTCGCTGGAAGGCATCGTCTCCAAACGTATCGACGCACCCTACGAATCCGGCCGCACCGGCGCGTGGGTCAAGGCCAAATGCCGCGGCGGCCACGAAGTCGTGATTGGTGGATGGACCCATGAAAACGGCCGTTTCCGCTCGCTTCTGGTCGGCGTGCATCGCGGCAATCGCCTGGTGTACGTGGGCCACGTCGGCACCGGCTTTGGCCGCGCGGCGGTCGAACGTCTGATACCGCGCCTTGAAGCCGCCGCGTCCGATACCAATCCATTTACGGGTGAGAACGCGCCCCGCTCAGCGCCCGGTATCAGATGGGTCAAGCCGGAATTGGTCGCGGAGATCGAGTTTGCCGGATGGACCTCGGCGGGGCTGGTACGCCAGGCCTCGTTCAAAGGCTTGCGCGAGGACAAGCCCGCACGCGAGGTCCGGGCGGAAACTCCGGCGCCGCCCGCAAGTACGGCGTTGATCGGGCTGCGGACTCAGCCGGCGGCGCGCGGCGGATGCGTCGTGATGGGCGTACCGATCTCGCATCCCGACAAGGCGTTGTGGCCGGCAACCGATAGCGCCGAAGCGATTACAAAGCTGGATTTGGCGCGCTATTTCGAAGCCGTCGGCCCGTGGATGATTCGCCATCTGAGGGGACGGCCATGCTCGATCATCCGCGCGCCCAACGGGATTAACGGCCAGCATATTTTCCAGCGCCATACCAAACCGGGAACTTCCGCCCTGCTCGAGCAGGTGAAGGTCTCCGGCGACGCCCAACCGTACCTGCAGGTGGATCGCGTCGAAGCGCTGGCGGCGTTGGCGCAGATGGCCGCCGTCGAACTACATCCGTGGAACTGCGAACCGGGGCATCCTGACGTCCCCGGCCGCCTGGTGTTCGATCTCGATCCGGCGCCCGACGTCGAGTTTGCCGCCGTGGTCGAAGCGGCCAGGGAGATGCGCGATCGGTTGGAAAATCTGGGGCTGATAACCTTCTGCAAAACCACCGGCGGCAAGGGACTTCATGTCGTCACGCCGCTGGCGCCGCGCCGCGGCCGCGCCTTGACCTGGCCCGAAGCCAAAGCCTTCGCCCGCGAAGTTTGCCTGCGGATGGCCGCCGACAGCCCCGATCGCTACCTGATCAAGATGACGAAGAGTCAGCGCAGCGGACGCATCTTTTTGGACTACCTGCGCAACGACATGACGGCGAGCGCGGCGGCGCCCCTGTCGCCGCGGATGCGCCCGGAGGCGACGGTGTCGATGCCGCTGCTGTGGACGCAGGTGCGTTCCGATCTCGATCCACATCGGTTCACGATTCGCACCGCGGCGGCTTTGATTGCGAAGAGCGGCGCCTGGCAGGACTACGACGACAGCGAACGGCCGCTGGATGGTGCTGTCAAGCGGCTCGCGAAGGCCGCCGCGGCTTGAGACGCCCGCGGAGCAGGGGCCGTCGAAGCTCAACTGCGGGTGAAAGGCTTGAGCTCCGACGGCTGCCCCGGCGCTGCAGGCTTGGCGCGCTTAACGTCCGCCCGCGCCGGCCCCGGCGGCGCCGGCTGCGCCGCCCATGGATCCGCTCGAACTCGTTCCAGGACCGCCCAACGAGGATCCGTTGGGCGGGTTGGAGCCGTAATTGCTGGCGCTGGTGCCCTGTCCGCTGGGGCATGCGGTGAGGGTGAACACGGACAATACGGCTGCGAGGCAAACCACTTTCAATTGCGGGATGGTCATGGAAATTCTCCGGAAGAGTTGAGTATGGGGCGGCGGCATCGCGCCCGCCGCTCTTCAAATTATAACTGGACCGGAGAACGATCAGGCTGAAGTTTTTCAGGGCGGGGCGGTCCTTCTCCGCTCAGCGCCGATAGCAGAGATCCTCGCGCGAACGATGGCTGTTGATCGGCACCTCGTAGCGCTCGCGCACCGGGTCGATCCGGTTCCAGTCGTGCAGCACGTTGCGTTTGATAATCTTCCACTCGCCGTTGCGCCGCTCGAATTTGTCGATGTAGCGTCCGCCGAAGATCATGTCGTATTCGCCGCCGTCGCGGTCAAAGCGATGGTACGCGACGAAGTACGACTCCGCGTACGCGATATCGCCCCTGACCTCGATCAGTTCATTGCAGATGCAGTGATTGGTGGATTTATACAGCTTGCGCATCTCCGCAATCACCCAGGCGATGAACTCGTCGGCCTTGCCGCGGAAGCCGCCGTGATTGTCGTAGCCGTCCGGATGGTACACCGTGCGCAGCAGCTCGGCGTCGAGGCGGTCGACCCCGCGGCAATAGCGCATGATGGTTTCGTGAATCTGCTGCTTGGACAGCAGGTCGTCCAAAGCGGCTTCTTTTTCAGGGCTCATGATGCTCTCCTTGATCTAGGTTGGTACTGGGCTGCCTGGGTTAATAAGGGATGTAGGCCGGCGTCATCCAGCGCGCGCTGTGAAAGGTGCGATAAAACAGCGCCCGGCGCATCCACTCCGCCACTTCCGGATCCGCGGCGCGCGCCTGCACGAATCGGCCCCAATGCTCCCAATCCTCGATGACGCAGATCTGGGTGCAGTTGAACGCCTCGGTATGGTCGGGTCCGCCGCCGATCCAGTATCCCAGCGTATGCAGACCGTGCTTTTCCTCCAGCCGCATCCCGTATCGGGGAAACAGCTTGAGATATTCCTGCAGCCGGTCGGGAACGATCGGGATAGTGGCGAGCATGTACAGCCCACCCTTGATGCGGTCGCGCTTGATACGGGCAAGGTCGGGACAAAAGGCCGTCGGATGCAGCAGCTTGACGCTCCACTTCAGGCGCTGCGGATAATCCTGCTCCTGGTACGCAGCGAACTCGCGGTCTTCTCTGATTGCACGGTCCAGCCGGTCGAGGTCGGACCATTCGCGCGCTTCCCATAAATCGATGAAATCATTGGCATGCAGCGCCTGCCACAGGCCGACCAGCTCGACGCCATAACGTTGCATCAGCGGGGTCAGGGCGGTCCTGAACCGTTCCACGTAACCCTTCATCGCGGCCGGCTGAACGCGGACGATCCCATTGATGTAGAGCATGGCCCTGCCTCCGCAACTCAAGATGACACAGCGGTGTTTCAAGTCCAGCGCGCGGCGTGTACCCGAAGGGCGGGCGGCGTGCGCGCGTGCTCTGATGGAATCCGGCGGGCCGCCGTGCCATACTCCGAAAAAAGTCGGAGCGCGCCCGCGCGGCGTTCCCGGCGTCGTTCCAAGCGCGGAGAGGTGGCCGAGCCCGGTTTAAGGCGCACGCCTGGAGAGCGTGTAGACTCGGAAGGGTCTCGGGGGTTCAAATCCCCCCCTCTCCGCCATCAGTTGTTCAGATCAGGCGGTCTTTGAGTTGTGCGTGCTGTCAAGGACGGTTCGGGAGATGCGTCAGGCGGCGCCGAACTCCCAGGTTCATGCCGGGGCGCTGCTCGCCGGCTTGAAGACGCGCAGCGCATTGTCCCTCAGCGTCTTGCGCCGTTCATCCTGGGGAACTCCGCGCAGAGCGTCTGATGAAATCCTGCGAGTTGGGCCAACTGCTCGGCCGTATTCCGGTCCAGATAGCGCTGCCGCGTCCTTGAGGCTGTCGCGCGGGCGGGCGGCGTTTCCAGGGCGGGTATCAAGTCAGGACATCGGCGGCGCGCAACTCTGTGATCTGGTCGTGGGAATATCCGAGCAGTTCCATCAGGACCCGGTCGGTGTCGGCGCCCAGCATCGGCGCCGGACTGCGCATTCGGCAAGGTGTCGCGCTCATGCTCCATGGAATACCTCGAATGTATCCGCACGCCGACCTCGGGATGTTCCAGTTGGACCAGAAAGCCGCGTTGGGCAAGATGGGGATCAAGCGCGGGGTCCCTGTTGTTCAGCGTCGGGAACGCGGCGACGCCGCGGCGCTGCAGAATTTCGGTTATCTCCCAACGGTCGCGCTGCGCGGTCCACTGTGTGATCAGCCGGTCCAGTTCAGTCTCGTTGCGCTTGCGCAGCGGGGCGGTGCAAAAGCGCGGATCCTCGGACAGGGAAGGCTGCCCGATCGCCGCGCACAGCGCCTGCCATTCGGCTTCACTGCCGACC
The DNA here is from genome assembly GCA_021324455.1 of Pseudomonadota bacterium. GTDB lineage: Bacteria > Desulfobacterota > Binatia > Binatales > Binataceae > JAJPJA01. The sequence goes on from JAJPJA010000090.1 coordinate 28,179, forward strand.
GCGATGGCTACCCAGTTCTCCGCGTCTCCCAGCGCCTTGTAGCAATTATGCGGCGACATGGCCGCGTCGTGATTGCCTGCCGGTTTCGGGTCGCGGCGGTTCATCGCGAATTCCAACAGCATATCGGGCGATAACATCTCCAGCGCTTCCCACATCGCGAGGTCGAAGTACTGGCCCTCGCCGGTCCGCTTACGATGAATCAGAGCGGTGTTGATCAGATAGGCCGTCCACAAACCCATGGACGGATCGCCGTAAGCCACCGGCCCTTCGCGCGGGCGGTCCTGCGGATAACCGCTCATCGCGTACAAGCCTGATTGCGAACCGATCTGGGGCCCGTAGTTGACAAACCGCGAATACGGCCCGGTCTGCCCATAGCCGGACAGTGACGCCATGATCAATCGGGCCGGTGCCGGCGCAGCGCGTCATAACCGAAACCCACGCGGGCAATTACGCCGGGCGAGAAATTTTCCACTACCACGTCGCATCGCCGCACCAGTGCATAAATGATGTCGGCCGCTTGCGGCCTGGCTGAATCGAGTAGGATACTGCGCTTGCCCTCGTTCCACTGGTTGTACATCCGGCGCGGTCCAAGCCGCCAGCAACGGCTCCAGCGCGTCGCGGTTGGCGCCCTTTAGCAGGCGGTCCCTGAAGATTTCCTCCCGCGTCCAGTCGGGGTTGCCCATGCGCTCCACCAGCCGCTGCCATTGGGCCTCTTCCGCCAGATTGATATGCAGCCATCCGTCGGCACAGGGAAAAATCGCGCGCGGGCCGTAGGCATATTGGCCCAGGCGCGAAGCTTCTCTTCCCGCATAGGTGTATTGAACCAGGGTACCTTCAAGGATCGCGGTCATGCATTCCTGCTCGGACACCTCGATGGCCTGGCCCGCGCCGGTTGTCATCCGATCCAGACAGGCGGCCGACACCGCCATCGCCGCATTAAGCGCCCCTTGGAACTCCGCCTGCTGGCCGAAAAGTTTAAGCGGCGGCAACTCCGGATAAGGCGATCCGCCGGGACCCATCGACGCCATCCCCGAGGCATGCGCCACATTGATCTCATAGGGCTTGTAGTGTGCGTACGGGCCATGGTCGCGAAGGGAGAAATTCCCGCCACGATGAGCCCCGGATGGCTGCGGCAGATTGAGTCGGTATCCATCCTGAGGGCGGCGCGCTGGGGACCGGGATGTTGTGGATCAGGACGTCCGCTTGCGCCAGCAAGTCATCCAGGCGCGCTCGATCCGGCGCCAGATTCAAGTCGAGCACCACATATTTGTCGGCGTTGAGGTACAGCAATAATCCGCTTGCCTGGGGGTCGTAAACGTCGTCGAAGAACGGGACCACGCTGGCGGGTTATATCACCTGGCGGCGGTTCAACCTTGATTACCTCGGCGCCGAGCAGCGCCAGCAACTTGGTTGCAAACGCCGCTGCCACACCCTGACCGCATTCAACCACCGCGATGCCCGCCAGCGTTAGGTTTGGAACGGTGCGTTATCGGCTTTACTCATATCCGGCTGCGCCATGTGAGCGGAACTCCCGGAACCGTTCAGGGCGAAAAACCCGATGGGGCTGGATGCGCCTGGTTGATTTGCCATTAACATCGTTCAGGAATCGAGTTGGGAATATTAGCGGAGCCGGACACTGCTCAACAAACAGTATAAGCGGACTATTTTACGGTTCGATTCAGGGGATGAAGCAAGGTAAGCACGCATCCGGCCGACTTTCATTTTGGCTCTCCATGCATCCGGCGGATGCCGCCTGATTTGTGCGATCGCGCATACCATGACACATAGCTCTGCGCCGAAACATCCAAGCTGACACCAGGGCCATAATTGTGGTACAAGGCAATAAGCCGGGGACGTATGCTCATAGCATTTGCCGAGTTGCGCAAGCGCGGCGGCCATCTTCATTTGGGTGTTTTTCGAGCAAGCCGCCATCGTCGGGACAGGACTCAAGTGAATTGGCCCCGATACCAAATTCGGTTCGAACATAGCCATTGGGATGCCGCACACGGCTCCCTGTTCTATGAGGATGGCCAATATGGGCAGACTTGACGGAAAAGCGGCGATCGTTACCGGCGCCGGCCAGGGTATCGGACGCGGAATCGCGCTGGTGCTGGCTCGCGAGGGCGCCCGTGTCGCCGTAGTTGATATCAATCCCGATACCGCCGCCTCGACCGTGAAGGAGATCGAGGCGCGCGGCGGGCGCGCCGCCGCCATCCGCTGCGACGTTGGAGTCCGGGCGCAAGCCGATGCCGCGATCTCCGCCGCCGCGCAGGCATTTGGAACGATAGACATTCTGGTCAACGACGCCCAGCGCATCATCGGCGAAATCAACGTCGAGGACATGACCGACGACGTGATCCAGCAGAGCCTGCAATCCGGTTTCATGGGGACCTTCTACTTCATGCAGGGCTGTTTTCCCTACCTGCGCGCCAACGGCGGGAAAATCGTCAACGTCGGTTCAGCAGCGGGGACCGAAGGGATGGCCCGTTGGGGTGCTTACGCGGCGACCAAGGAAGCGATCCGCGCCATCACCCGGGTTGCGGCAAAGGAATGGGGCAAATACGGCATCAACGTCAATGCCATTTGTCCGGCCTCGATGACTCCCGCGATCGAAATTTGGATGAAGACCAACCCGGACGTTTTCAAGGCCTCGCTGGCGCACATGCCATTGGGCCGCTACGGCGACCCCGAGAATGATATCGCGCCGGTGGTGCTGGCCCTGGTGAGTTCCGATTTCAACTACGTCACCGGGCAGACCATCATGGTTGACGGCGGCGCCGCGATACTTCGCTAGCGGCGCCGCAAGCTGAAGCGAACGATCGCCGATTTCAACGGCGCGATCCGGATGAGCGTGCGCGTCCACAAACACAAAGCGCCGTTCAGATTGCCGGCCAACTCAGCGGGACAGGATTTCCGACAGTGCGCGCAGCAGGGCGGCGCCGTCGCCGCGCCAGGCGCTGCCGTGCATGCAGGCCATCGTAGCCGGATTCGACGCGGCCAGTTTTTCGAGCAGCGCGGCCGTGTTGCTTCCCTTGGCGCAGTAGTCCAACTTCGATCGCAGCGCTTCGCTCGGGCCCAGGATATCCGCCTCGGTGAGCGGCTCGGGTTGGCCGCCGGGCTGCGTGAAAAGATCGCTGCACAGCAAAGTGCGAGTGCGCTCCTCCATCATCAGGCCGCTTTCCCATCCATGCGGCAGATGCGGCGTGTCGAGCCATTCTACCCTGTGTGCGCCAAGTTCGAGCCTCTCGCCGTCGGCCAAAACGCGCGGTTCCCGGTCGGCGAGATCCCGCACCGAGGTCAGCGCCGCGATCTGACCGCATGCCGCCACCGCGCGGGGCGCCGCGCTCAGCCATTGATTAAGCGATCCGCATTCATCAGCCTCGACATGGGAGAAAGATATGTAGCGCAGACGTTCGACCGGTATCACGGATGCCACCGCGGCACGGGTCACGTCGAACAGATTGCGCAGTCCGGTGTGAAACAACAGCGGCGAATCGTCAACGATCAGGTACTGATTGAAGGTAAATCCGCCCGCAATCGCGGCCAGCGGCGTGCTGATGCGATAAATACCGTCGGCGATTTCGTCCACCCGCGTTCCGGACCGCGCATTGATAACACCCATCGATTTACCCCTTTACGTTGTTGCGGCAATCGCAATCATACCGGCAAAACGGGCTGGCGATACCGTCACGCCAAAGAAACCTGCAGATGTCCGCTGAGGTTGCCCTTGAGATCAAGCAGCGAATAGTCCCGGTATTTGAAACGCCAGACGCCATTCACCCTTTCGAAGGTGTCGTGATAGCGGCCCGCGGCGACTACCTGGAGCGGCAGATCATCGGTTGCCTGCAGCACCGTATAATAAGATCGGCAGCTTGCGGTACCCGCGTCCTCGTCAATCTCTATTATCGGATTGGTAATGACGTGCTTGGTGCGGGGCGTACCGCACGGATAGATCTTGATATAGCTGCGCCAGACAGCAAGCACACCCTGGCTGTCCTGGAGTTCGCCGGATTGGCCGATTTTTATCCTGGCATGGGTAAAAAGGTCGGCCGCCGCGGCGAGGTCGCCCGAATCGATCAGTTCCGCGTATCGATAAAGTAGATTGGCGATTTTCACTGCGCTGTTCATAAACTGCCTCATTTCCGGTGGTTCGAGAGAAAGGTTTTTTGAAGACGATTCTTCACCGCTCCGGATTGCCTGTTTTTGGCTGCGGGATGTGCGGAGCACTTCCGCGCGCGTTCTATCTCGCGGCGCTGCCTCTCTTGTAGCGCACTTCCGGCGCATTGGCGCAACCGTTTTTGCCGCGATCGGATAAGCCGCGCGGGCAACGCCGGCGTTTGCGCCAGGGCGGCGCCGCTGGCTATAGTCCGCACCCGTGGGTAGCCAAGCGCTGATTCCATCCCGTTCAATTGGCGCCGCCACCGCCATCGGGGTGAACTTGTTGCCCGATGAGCGCAAAGGCACGTTACCGGTCGATTCGCGCTGATGGCTGACGCAATTCCGGAACCCCCCCTTCCAAAACCGCGGTCGGCGGCGGCGCTTGCGGCCAATCCTGAAGTCGCAGCGATCGAAGCCGGGCTGGCGATCGCATTCGGGACGATTTTTCTGGTCGGAGTGGTTGGCTGGCTGCTCCAACTGTTCGGCCAGACTCCCGGCGCGCTCTTTGCCCGGGTTGTGTTGTTTTCAGAGCTGGCCACGGTCGCCGCGCTGGCCGCTTTTGTGATCGCCTGGGAGCGGATGCCGCTGGGTTCGCTGCGGATTGGCAAACCGGCGCGGATAGACTTCGAATTCGGTCTGGCGCTGATTGTCATGCTGCTGGTGGTGGAGGTTGCCGCCGCATATCTGATCCCGGTTCTGTACACCTCGGAGGCCGCCTTTCTCAGTAACTGGCTGGTAATCCCACTGCCGGCCGTGGTGCCGATCGCGCTCAAATTGCCCTGGTACAGTGCGGCTGCGCTGATCGTACTGATCGTGTTGGCCGAAGAACTGGGGGCGCGCGCGTACGCATACACGCGGTTGGAACGGCTCACCCGCAGCATGGTGCTGGCCGCCGGGCTGGCGCTGCTGATCGATGTGGTCGCTTACGCGCCGCTGTTGGGCCTGGACTATACCATCTGCTTCATTCCGGCCGAGCTGATTCTGATGTGGTTCTTCGTCTCGGAGCGCCGGCTATTGCCGTGTATCATCGGCCATCTTGGTTTTAACCTGATACCACTGATATTGCTGGGCCTTCACCTTCCGGTGCTGGCGAGCCCCGCACATGCGGTAAACCCGCATTTTCAACGCGGCGCCCAGTTGGAGCGCGATCATGACTACCGCGGCGCGCTGGCGGAATTCGACCAGGCGCTGCGCGATGACCCCAACAGCGCTGACGCCTATGGCGAGCGCGGCGCGGTCCATGGCTTTTTGGGCCAGTTCGATCCGGCCATCAAGGACCTCAGCGAGGCGATCCGCCGCGATCCCAACCAACCCCGCTATTTCGTCAACCGCTCGTGGACCTACCGCGTCAGAGGCGACCTGCCGCATGCGCTGGCCGACATAAACTCGGCTATCGATCTCGATCCAAAAGAACCCGATTACTACGACCGGCGCGGATATATCTATTCGCTGATGGGAGACCACGCCAGGGCGATAGCCGACTACACGGTTTGGATCGAGGGCGAGCCCCACAACCCCGCCGCCTACCAGGCCCGCAGCGACGAGTACCGGCTCACGGGCGATTACGCAAAGGCGCTGCGGGACGCCGAATCCTATATCAAGCTCAAGCCCTCCGACCCCTACGGATACTCGATGAAGGGAAATATCGAGCTTCAGCAGCATCAGTACGACGAGGCGCTGGCCGACGGCCGCAAAATGCTTGAACTCGATCCCCTGAATTTGCAATCGGCGTACTCGGTGGCCGGCATCTACAAATACATGGGCCGCTGGGACGACGAGATATCACTGTGCAGGAAAATCGCCGCCGACCATCCGAAAGAAGCCAACGCCTATGCCTGTGCCGCCGAAGGTTATTATCATAAGGGCGACCTCGCCAGCGCCGTAAGCGCGATGGACAAGGCAATCGGGGCGCATCCCGAAGCGGCGGGACTTTATCTGCAGCGCGCCAACCTGGAAATCCTGGCCGGCAAAGCGAAACCGGCGCAGGCCGACTTGAAGAAGCTGGCCGCCCTACTACCCAACGATCCCATGGCCAACAATCAGGCCGCCTGGATTCTAAGCACCAGTTCGCAGCCCGAGATGCGCGACCCACAAGCCGCAATCGCAATGGCCAGGAAGGCCTGCCACTTAACCTCGTGGAAGGAAAGCCAGGTGATCGACACGCTGGCGGCGGCGTACGCCAGCAACGGCGATTTTTCCGAGGCGGTGAAGTGGGAACGGTACGCGCTGAAGATGGCCGGTCCTGCCACGCCCAGGCCGGCTGTAAAAGGGATGCGCGATCGGCTGGCCCTGTATGAAAACCATACCCCTTATCACGAGGATCTGAGCGATCCGCTGTTAACCGCGCGCCCGCCGCCATGACCCGTGCCGGCATCGGTCCAGCCCGAGCCGTCGTCCTCGGCCCGCGATGGTGAGACCGTCGATTTTCGTTGCGGAGACGGCTTTTGCCCAGTGGAGCCGCCGTCCGGCCATCAACGCGGATCGGGGCCGGAAAAATCGCGGGCCGTCTTGAAAACCGGTCTGGCGGAGGTGCTTCACTCCGCCAGCGGGGCGCGGGCGGTTTCGGCCAAACTCAGGACGAACAACGCCGACACCACTGCCGCGCCGATCAGGTACAGCGGCGGCGACATGTCATTTTGGGTGTGTTCGATCAAATAAGTTGCGGCCAGCGGCGCGGTGCCGCCCAACAGCGCCATGCAGAGGTTATGACTGACGGCCACGCCGCTGCATCGCACCTGCCGCTCAAACGCCTCCGCCGATGCCGCCGCGCCCGCTCCCGCGAACATCGCGATCAGGAACGCGAAACCGAGCTGCCCGGCCAGCATCGCCGCAAATACGTCCTGATTCTGCATCATCCGGAACAGCGGCCAGGCCAATATCGCGGTGCCAATCGCGGCTCCCAGCAGCAGCGGCTTGCGTCCGATGCGGTCGGAGAGCATCCCGAAGGCCGGTATCAGCACCAGCGCGGCGCCCATGCTGATCGTGTTGATACCGAGGGCGCGCTGTTTGGGCACGCCGATGACGTGAACGAGGTAAGTGGTCGCGTACACAAACACCAGATAAAAGCCGACCGCGTCCAGCACCTTGAACCCGGCGACTTGCAGGATGCGGCGCCATTGCGAATGCAGAATACGGCGCAGCGGCGGCGGTTCAATCTGATGTGCCGGAGCGCTCTGCGTCAGCTCGCGCCGGATGAAGTAACCGGCAATCCCAATCGTGATGCCGAACAGGAACGGGATGCGCCAGCCCCAGGCATGCACGTCTTCGCGCGGCAGCAGGGTTGTGACCAGCACGCCCACGGCCGAACCGAGCATCACTCCCGCATACGCGCCGAAACTCCCGTACGCCCCCATCAGGCCGCGCTGGTCCTGGCGGCATCGCTCGACCAGAAACACCACCGAGGTGGTGTATTCGCCGCCCACCGAAAGCCCCTGCACCAGCCGCAGGACCACCATAATGATCGAGGCGGCGACGCCGATTTGCTGATAGCCCGGCAGAACGCCGATCAGGAACGTCGGCACCGCCATCGCCATCACCGAGAGCATCAGGGCCGGCTCGCGGCCGCGCTTGTCGCCGAGATAGCCGAACAGCAGAGCGCCGACCGGGCGCATCAAAAAGCCGGCGCCGAATACGCCGAAGGCTTCAATCAGCGAAGTGGTTGGATTTTTGGAAGGAAAGAAGTTGCGTCCGATGGCGCCGGCGAAGAAGCCATAGACGGAGAAGTCGTACCATTCAAGGATGTTGCCCGCCACGCCGGCCAGTCCGAGGCGCCGATGCGACGGCTGCGGTTGGGAAACGCCCATGCGGCATTGTCGCGATTGCGTCAGGAACGCGCAAGTTGCACGGCCGAAGTGGAAAACGCCGATAATTGAAAAGGCTGATTTTCATCCGATTTTGACCGCGGGTCCGCTCCGCCTGCGCAGACAAACACTGACAGCGGCCAATTGTCATGCTCGTGGGCGGCGGTTTTGATTTGCGCGGCGACAGCGCCTGTCCATCCGCGGAGTTTCACAACCGGAAGTTTATCGGTTAGGGTCCGTAGCAAACCGTCAGGGAGAACTGTCATGGCGATTGATGTCCGCGTCGATGATGCCGAACAGGCGGCATTTGAAGCGAAATCGATGGAGATCTTCCGCACCACCGAGGTGCAGGAACAACTGGAGATTGCGCGCCGTTTGTTCCTGGCCGATCCGCTGGCGCAGACGCCGTCGGGGCGCACGACGCTGGAACGTTCGGTGGGCGAGGCGGTTCGCGGCGCATTGGATTGGATCGTCAATGGCGACGCGATGCGTCCGTCTTTCGTGTGGGTGCAGACGCCGCCGCACCGATGGTTCGGCGTGGAATTCGCCGGCAATCGCTGGGGGATCGACAATCCCGACAACCTCTACGCCACTGCCGCTTTGGACGGCGCGTCGCGCTACATTCTCCGCGGCCGGCTGCGCCGCCCCGCGCCCGCGGAATGCACCCTGACGGTGATGGGCCGCGGCGGTCCCTACCCCAAGGCGTTTCCGCACAGCAACGCGTGCCTGAGCCTGGACGAGATTGAGCTTGGCGCCGACGATACATTCGAGATAACCATCGATTCGAGCCCGGCCCACGGACGCCGCAACCACCTCCAATCGCGTCCGGAATCGATGGCGCTGCTGCTGCGTCCCAGTCTGGGCGACTGGACCACCGAGACGCCGCCGCTGCTCACACTGGAGCGGGTCGGCGGACCGGCGGCCCGTCAGGCTGCGGGCAAAGCCGGGTTGGTCAAGGCCGCGGTGGAGAAGCTGCGCGAGTTTATTCCCGCGGCGTTGGATTTCAATCGCAAGGCCTGCTACCGCCTGCCGCCCAACCAACTCACTCCTCCCACGCCGACCCCGGGCGGCCTGCTGACGCAGATTACCAGCTTTGGACAATTTCAGATCGCGGACGACGAAGCCCTGGTCCTGACTATCGATCGAATCGGCGCGCGCTATCTGGGGTTTCAGCTTTGCGACCATTGGATGGTCGGAACTGAGTACGTCAGTGCCACCGGTTCGCTGAATCATGCGCAGGCCGTGCCCGATGATGACGGCACCTATACTTTAGTCATCGCGCCTGCCGATCCGGGTGTCCACAACTGGGTGGACACGGAGCGGCTCAACAGCGGCGAGATGCTGATACGATGGCAGGCACTGCCGCATCCGCCCAAAGAGGAAAAGCCGTCGATCGCGGCAGCACGGCTGGTGAAGCTGGCGCGGCTGGGGGACGCGCTGCCGTCGGGGACAAAAATGGTCGACGCGCGGGAGCGCCGCCGTCAAATCGAGCAGCGCGAACGCGGATTCGCGCGCCGCATCGGCCAGCTGCGCCGATAGCCGCAGGCCTTCGTGGACGGGTGCGAGCACCGCTGTCAATTGCGGTTGCGGAGAAAGAAAATTTCGTGCTATCGCCACGGCATCATGATTCGCATCCGGTGAATTCAAACCGTGCCCGATGGATTCGGGCCCAATAGCCGGCTGCCATAAGCGAACCGCCCCAACAGCGCTTCGCGCCGGCAGGCCGGCGGAGTGAAGCGCTGATGACCGTCAAGGCACAGAAATTCGCGTCTCTACTGGAACAGGTCTGCACCAGAAACATCGGTCCCGCCGCCGCCGCGGTTGACGCCAATGGCGAATTTCCCTACCGCTCGATAGATGCCCTCAAAACGGCCGGGCTGATGGGTGCCGTGAGCGCGCGCGAAGCGGGCGGCCTGGGCCTCGGCTTCGGCGCCGCGGCCGCCATCGTGCGGCGGGTGGCGCAGGAATGCGGCTCGACCGCGATGGTGCTGTGCATGCATTATTGCGGCGCCGCGGTGCTGGAGGCCTATGCGCCGCTGCAGGTGCGGCACGAGGCCGCCGCGGGCGATCATCTGAGCACTCTGGCCTTCAGCGAAGAGGGCTCGCGCAGTCATTTCTGGGCCCCCGCAAGCACCGCGCAGGCCGCGGGCGCCGAAGTAATCCTCAACGCGCGCAAAAGCTGGATCACCTCCGCCTCCGCCGCGAGCGCTTACGTCTGGTCGTCCAAACCGCTGAGCGCGGCGGGACTCAGTACGCTGTGGCTGGTCCCGGCCCGCGCACCGGGGATCGAAATCGTCGGCCGCTTCGACGGTTTGGGGCTGCGCGGCAACGATTCCTCGCCGGTTGCGGCCCGCGATGTGCGGATACCGGCCGCCGCGATGCTGGGGGAAGACGGCAAAGGCTTCGAGATAATGATGGGGACCGTGCTGCCCATGTTCAACCTGCTGAGCGCGGCCTGCGCCGTGGGCCTGATGGAAGCCGCGGTGGGCCGCACCGCCGAACATGCCGCACGGGTCCGGCACGGCGATACCGGCGCCGCTTTGGCGGATTTACCTACTATCCGTAACTACATTGCCCGCATGCGCGTCAAGGCCGACATGGCGCGCACCCTGCTCGAGGACACCGCCGCCGCCCTGGAGGGCGTGCGCGAAGACAGCATGCTGCGGGTGCTGGAATGCAAGGCGGCCGCCGGAGAAGCCGCCGATGAGGTGCTGGGACTCGCGATGCGGGTATGCGGCGGGGCCGCATTCCGCGGCGAGGTTGGCGTGGAGCGGTATTTTCGCGACGCGCGCGCAGCCAGCGTCATGGCGCCGACCACCGACGTGCTCTACGACTTTATCGGCAAAGCCGTCTGCGGCATGGAAGTGTTTTGAGGCCGCAACCATGCGCGAGACGGATACCTTGATCCTGGGCGCGGTCGCCTATGACTCCAAAGTGGTAACGATATGGGAGGGCTTGCGGGCATACTTCGCCGATTCGGGACTGAGCCTGGACTACGTGCTGTTCTCCAACTACGAGCGGCAGGTGCGGGCCTTTTTCGACGGGCTGATCGCGGTGGCATGGAACTCGCCGCTGGCGTGGCTGCAAACCCAAAGCGCGGCGGCCGCGCTGGGCCGCAAAGTGATACCGCTGTGCATGCGCGACAGCGATCGGGACCTCGCCTCGCTGATCGTGGTGCGCGCCGGGGACGGACTGAATGCGCCCGCCGACCTCAGGCAGCGGCGTGTCGCGGTCGGCGCGGCCGATTCGCCGCAAGCCACGCTTATCCCGCTGAACTTTCTCGCCGAACACGGCATCGCCGCGGGCCGCGACTTTGAGGCGATACGCTTCGACCTGCTGGCGGGCAAGCATGGCGATCATATCGGCGGCGAGCGCGAAGCGATCCGCGCGCTGACAGCGCATAAGGCCGACGCGGCCTGTATCCTGGAGGCGAATCTGGCGCTGTTTGAAAGCGAAGGGACGATCGCGCCCGGCGCCGTCCGTGTCCTGGCCCGCACCCCGCCTTTCGACCATTGCAATTTCACCGTCGCGGCGGAAGACGCGCAAGCGCCCGTGGTCAAGCGCTTTTGCGATCTGCTGCTGGCGATGAGCTATGAGGATCGGTGGCTGCGTCCGCTGCTGGAGATGGAGGGACTGCGGCATTGGATGCCCGGGCGCGCCAGCGGCTACGCTCAACTGCGCGCCGCCGTGCAACGCTTCGGCACTATCGATGATTTCGTGCGCAGCGTGAGCGCGTCGATGAAACGCAAGGCGCCGTAGGTCGCGGTGGTCGAATTCAGCGCAGGGCCGGGCCCGGCGCCGGTTTTCTGGCGCGGCCCGGTTTCCGCAGGTTTGACCCGCTTATCCGGCGCGCGTTACTTACTGCACTGAAAATGGAGGATTCATGCGCACCGGATCGCCGATGCTGACCGGCTATCGCGTTTTGGATATGACCCAGTACGTCGCCGGGCCGACCTGCTGCCGGATGCTGGCGGAGTTCGGCGCCGAGGTTATCAAGGTCGAACTGGCGCCCGACGGAGATCGCACCCGCACCAGCGGTTTCAAGCCGCTCGACCCGGCGCTGGCGCGCGTAACCCAGAGCACCTATTTCTTCCAGCAGAACCATTCCAAGCAGAGCCTCGCGATCAACTGGAGATTGCCCCGGGCGCTCGAACTGCTGCGCGCGATCGCGGCGAAAATCGACGTGCTGGTGGAAGCGTTTACGCCCGGCGTGATGGCGCGCGCGGGGCTGGGCTACGAGGATCTGCGCAGGCTCCATCCCGCTCTGATCATGTGTTCCATTTCGCTCGCCGGCCAAAGTGGACCCTTGAGCGACAAGCCGGGCTACGACTATATCGGTTCGGCGTATGCCGGAGTTTCCGACCTGCTGGGCGAGCCCGGCCGTCCGCCCGCCCATCAGGGAACGTCGATTGGCGACTCATTGTGCGGGATGACGGCGGCGTCCGCGGTGCTGGCCGCGCTGCTTCATCGCGAGCGCACCGGCGAGGGACAATACATCGACGCCGCCCTGATTGACACGTACTTCCATACGCATCAGAACAGCGTCCCGCGCGTTGCCCTGCAGCATGGACAATTCGTGCCGCAGCGCAGCGGCCGGTTTCATCCGGAGGGCAGCGGCGGCGCTTACAGGTATCGCGGCGACGAATGGATCTATCTGATTGCCACCGAGGAGCGATGGCCCGATTTGGCGCGTGCGCTGGGCGCTCCTCAATGGCTGGATGATCCCAGGTTCAAAACCCGGCGCGATCGGCGCATCAACGGTGAGGCGCTGGCGGCGGCAATCGAACAACAACTGAGCCGCTTCCCAACCCGTCAGGCGGCGGTGGCGGCGTTGGAAAAGGCCCACGTGCCGGTCGCCCCGATTCTCACCCTGAACGAAGCCATGGAGCATCCGCATCTGCGCCACCGCGGCACGGTGCGCAGAGTCCGCGATCCGTTTATCGGAGAATTCGACATTCCCGGCAGGCCGGTGAAGCTGTCGGCGTGGCCGGAGAAAGAGCAGCTCAAAGCGCCGCTCCTGGGGGAGGATAATGAACGCGTACTGAAGGAATTGCTCGATCTCTCAGATCGGGAAATCGCCGCGCTCTACAGCGAAGGAGTCCTGATTCGGGATCCGAAATTGCGGGACTCGCCGGAATTGTCCCGTTCCTGATGGTAGAGCCTCGCCGCCGCATCATTGCGCAAAGTTTGGCTGCCTCCGCGGATCAGAACAGAGCCTGGGCCATTTTCAGAGGAGAGGGTGTCCGGAAAGGTTCAATTTGCCGGCGACCCATGATTGTCGAAATCCGCGATGGATCAAACCGGGCAATCCGGACCGCCGCCCTCTCCCAGGTCGGTAAACCCTGATCGCGGGCCTCTCGTTTCGGTCGGGACCCTAACGGCCAATCATCCGGCCCAAGGCAAAACCGACGCCGAGCGCGATCAGAAGGGCGGGCAGGGGACGATTCCTGGCTGCGCTCTGCAGATGGGACGAGCTTCGAGCGATTCCCTCGGCGGCGCGGCCGTAAACCTGTTGGGCCTTGCCCGTCACGTCGCGCAGTCTGCCTTCCATCCTTGCACCCGGGCTTCCGGTGACATAACCGGCCGCCTCCTCGAGTTTACCGCCCGCGCGCTCGGCCGCACCTTCAAGGTAATTCTTTTCAACCATCTGATGACTCCTGACTGCTGTTTTTGAATTGAGAATACCTCCAGGGATGCGAGATATATGCCAGCAGATGGAACCGAGCGGCCCGCGGGCCAGGTAATCGGCATGGACCGTCAAATGATCGTATCCACGCGTTCGGATTCCCATCCATCACCCTGCAACGCGTGATGTTGGCGCGGCCGGCCCCGCTGTTTGAGCCTGCCGCCCCGGCAAGCGAGAAAAAATTTCACAGGCATCGCGAAAACGTCGGGGCGGCAACAATCCGATCGCGGAGCGTCGCCGCACCCGGCTCAATCGTCCACCTGAATGCTTCACGCGCCGGGTGCGCGCTCGAACACGGGCAGGACCGGCACGGCGCTGACTATCATTCTTCGTCTTCCTCCTCCTGCTCGAGGTCTTCAAAATCATCATCCTGGCCCTCGGCCGCGTCGAGCAGGTCGACGATCTCTTCAAGGCTTTCGGTCACCGTGATGTTTTCGTCGGCGCCGAAATGAAGCACGCTGCCGTTGCCCTCGTTGTCGTACTGCTCCATCCACAGCGCTCGCTCCAGATTGACCAGACCCGGGCGGCTCTCGGAATTCGGGTCGGCCAGGTCCTTAAGGGTGAGTTGTACCCACAAGCTCATAATGATCTCCTTCTTGAGGGGTTAGATGCGTTCCCCCGGATTACCTGCTGAGCGCCGGTCAACCATATCAGCCATAAGCGCGGGGCGCCTGGGTCATTAAGACATTTTGGCATGCAGGAGCCCAGGACGTACCCCGAAGGCGGCTGAAGCGCAAGCGGCAACCGTCGGCACTTATATCCTGACTGGAGACACGAGCCGTTGCCAGCCGCAACGTTTGATGCTTTGCTGCGGCATTGCGGCGCGAAATGCGGCACGCCGGAGAAGCCCTCATTTGGAAGAGCTTGCCGCCTAAAAATTCGAGACGGCCGGAACAAATGAAGTTCGGAATCCTGTACAACATCGATTACCATCGCGAAGTTCACGGCTCCAGCGCCAGCTATTACGCTCAAATTCTGGAGCAAATCCAGCTGCTTGAAGAACTTGGATACGATTCGGCCTGGTTTGGCGAGCATCATTACGCGGGCTATTCCTTTGGCGCGCCGGCGGTTATCGCGACCGCCGCCGCGGAACGGACCACAACGCTGCGCCTGGGCACGGGAGTGTCGTTGATTCCGCTGCATAATCCGCTGCGCCTGGCGGAGGAGTACGCGATGCTCGACGTGCTGAGCAACGGGCGGCTGGAATACGGCGTTGGCCGCGGCTTTTTGAATTACGCTTATCAACTGATGGGAGTCGATCGGACGGAGAGCCTTGACCGTTTTCGGGAGGGCACCGATCTGATTATCGCGGCGTGGACGGCGGAGCGGCCGTTTTCGTTTCATGGCAGGTTCTGGCAAATCGAAGACTATCAGTTTTTCCCGCAACCCGTGCAAAAGCCGCATCCCGCGATTTATGCTTCCGGTACGATGACCCGCGAGAGCTATATTTACGCCGGGATGCGCGGGCTGCATCTGTGCACCGCCTTCTTTATTCCGGATAAAGAGGGTGTCCGCGCCAACATCGCGCTGTATCGCAAGACGCTGGCCGAGCACGGCTTCGATCCCTCCTCGCGCGACGTCGCCGGCGTTTTCCCCATGTATTGCGGCCAGTCGCGCGCCGAATCACTGCGCTACGGCGGGCAGTGCACGCTCAACTATTTCAAGTTCTTCGGCTCGCTGGAGCGCGGCGTCGAGCCGACGACGGCGCGCGGCTTTGGCGACAAGCCAATCGAGTTTTACGACGAGAAAGGTCTGGTCTTACTGGGCGAGCCCGATTACCTGATTGAACGAATTCGATGGGCCGCGCAGTTCTATGACACCAATTACCTGCTGTTCGAAGTGGCGCAAGGCGGCGCGTCACACCAGGCGACAATGGAATCGCTGCGCCGTTTCGCCCGCCACGTGATGCCGGCGTTCAAGTGACCGGCGCCGGTTTCCAGCCTAAAAATCGAGCGGCAGCTGCAGGTATTCGCGATAGATAAAGTCGCGATGCTCCAGCAGCACCGGTTTGAGCTCGCTCTCCACCTGCGGGCCGATATCGCTATACATGCGGCGCAGCCCGGGCGCCATCGGACAAACCTCCTGCGCCAGCGGCGACAGCATCGCGGCAAACGTCGCCCAGTAAATGTCCAGGGCCGATAACTGCGCGCCGATAAAAAACCGGCTCCCCGCTTTTCGTTGAGCTTCCAGTCGCAAAGCCAGACATCTGACGATCTCGGCGACGCGGGCTGAAGCCTGCTGCGCGGCCTTTTCGTCATAGCCGTACTTCTCCGCCATCGGACCCATCAGCGCGCGTCCCCGGCCGCCGCTGCCCGCACGGGTGAGCGTGGAGTGAAACATCATCAGACGCCGCATCCACCCCAGACCGTTCTCACCGCATATCTCATTGCTGTAGCCGAACATCGCGGTACGGTCCTCAATCGCGGACGGGATAAGCTGGGGCGCCGGCGCCAGGCGTTCGAACAGGTAGAGCTGGTCATTCCATATATTGCGCGGACGCTCGTCGTTCCAGATTACCGCCGGTGCGCTGGTTTGGGCGGTCCATTCCTTAAGTTCCGGATTGGCCCCGCCCACTTCCTGGGCTGCGGCTGTGTAGGAGAGCTTTTTTACATAGCAGATGCTTTTGGCCGCCTCGCTCCACGGACCCGGACCCCCCGGTGACAGGACAATCCGAAGTCCCGGCATTTTCCTGGCCTGCGCAACATCGACATAGTTCATACTTGCCGCCTAACACCTCTAATGCGCCGCCGCGGACAGCGGGCCCGTTTTTCGGCGCGGAGAATGGACTAGCCCGCACGCGGAGAACTCCCTGGCAGCTTTGGATTACCAGTGCACAATAGCAAGCGGCAAAAATAAGTAAGGCCGCCGGCCGATTAAGCATCTGGGTAAACTACACGGCAGCAGTTTCAAGGACGCTGTCTGAGTTAGTGGATGCCAAAGATGTAATTTTGAGCAGGCGCTTAAAATGCTTTTGTGTCAGGACCGCTCGTAAACACCGCGCTCCTTGCGCTTGACCGCACCAGAATCGATCCATCGTGTTATCGCCGCGAAGATCTCGCCCGACCGTTTGCCGCCCAGACCGCGGACGCTGCGCACGTCTGAAGCTTTGAAACGCTTGGGCAGTTTTTCGAGCACTGTCTTCCAGTTGGTGCGGCCGCCCGGCGCCGCCGCGCCATTGGAGGAAGGAGCTCTGGCGCTCTCTCCCGCGATCGACGCAAGCTGCTCTTCCTGTTTGCGCAAGGCGTTCAAATCCGATTCCAGGGTGTGAATATCCTTGCGCAATCTGTTAAGCGCATTGAGGGCCTGCTGGCGCACGTGCTCGTAAGCCGAGACTGAAATTTCCCGTCGGGGCATGTCAAAATTCTCCTTTTGATCGTTTGGCTAGCTATACATGATCCGGAAATCAATCCGGTCGATAATTTTTAAATGTACCTTCAGGCGTCCGCGCGAACAACTCTGGTCTTGATATTTTCCGATGGTCGCGGAGAAGACCGGCGCTCGATATACAGCCTCCGAGTGTCTTTTCAGATTCCGGCCAGGCGGCGCGCATAAGCCGCGCCTTGCGCATAATCGTATTGACGGTATGTCTGCAGCTTCTCGGCCTCGAAACCGCCCTCGGCGTGCACCGCCAGCACCTCCTGGTATCCACCATAGTCGGAAGCGGTCAAATCACTTATCAGATATATCAGGCGCAGACGCTCATGAGCATCCATTGCCTTGCCGCCGCCGAGAAATCTTTTGATGTATTGGGCGGTTGGCTCGCTGGTCAGATCTTCGGCTGCCGGAGCGGTAACCAGAAGACCGCCGGCGAGGTCCTGCACAATCTGTACCGCGCGATGATAATTATGCGCGAAATGATATTTGGCTACATTCACCAAAAGAGTGTCAGGGACCGCGATGCCGTGCTCTATAGTGCATAGTGTGGCTGACCGCTGGAGCAGACCCAGCGCAATGCTGTGATAGGCCGCCAGTTCGGTTAACTTCTCCCGCACGTGACCGGCGCGGCCGATTCCGTTGGCCTCAGCTATCGCCCATCCGGCTCCCGCCAGCAATTCCATCAACGGCAGCTTGTAGGAAACCGCCGTGAAGCGATGAAAGCGGACAAAGTTGATCGCGAGCTGCCCGGCCAAATCCACTTCGCCGTTGAGAAATACACGTTCATGCGGAACAAAAACATCGTCGAATACCGTCAACGTCTCCATCATCTTGCGCCGGGCGCTGATCGGATGCTCGATCGGATTTTTCGCTTCGCTTCCATGCGGACTGGCAATTAGTTTTAGACCCGGCGCGTTAAGCGGGACGGCGAAGCTGATTGCATAGGCCTCGTCTCCGGGCCGCATTGCGCGGGTGGGCAGGACAATCAGTTCGTTGGCGTTGGTGCTGAGTGAGGTATGCACCTTGGCGCCGCGCACGACGATGCCGCCGCCGCGTTCCGCCACCTTGCGCAGATAATAGTCAGGATGCTCCTGGGCGGCGGGACCAAGCGTACGGTCGCCCTTGACGTCGGTTTGCGCCAGCGACAGCGCCAGATCGTTGTCGCGGCAGTAATGATAGTAGCGCACGACCCGCTCCAGATAATGCGGCTGACCGCGTCGGGCCAGTTCGCCGGCTGTCATCTGCAGGGCAAAGAGCGCCTCGGTTCCGATTTCCTTGAGCAATACCGGGTAGGCCGCGCCTTCGCGTGTGATGGCCGCGATGAGCTCGCTGCGCACGCGCAGATCGGCGCCGTTGCGGGGTATCTTGTAGCAGCGGTGGTACTCCTCGCCGCCTTCCTCGACTACGGCGAGGTCCCGGTATTTCGGGTCCTGCGCCATGGTAAACTCCAAAGCCGCATGTTCCACCGCGATTCGAATCACCGGATGCTCAGTCACGTCGGGCAGTTTGCGACCCCGAAAAAAGACGGTTCGGCCGTCGCGCAGCGACTCTTTATATTGTTGAGCAGTTCTCAGCCCCACTGTCTGAATATCCTCCGATTATCGCCTGCTTTGCCTTGAGCGGATCCGAACCATCTATCGACATGTCCGGCAGACTATAGTAGTTAACCGCATTTTGGTCCATCCGCCGGTTCGGCCCGATAACAATTTGACCCGGATTTTCAACGCTCCTTGCCAGCGAAGTTTCGGTACCTTACGATCTGGTCGAGTCAAGTGACGGTTACGTCGCGGGCGGCCGCGAACAGGTTGGTACAAGTGAAAGGCAAACGAATAATTTCAACGGCAGCGCTGGCGCTGACGCTGGTGCTAATGGCGCCGCTGCATCGGATTTGGGCGGCGGAAGCGGGCCTGACCATTTCGCAGCTGGTGGCGATAGCATTGCAGGCCAATCCCCAGGTGCGGGCGGCGCGGGCGCGATGGTACTGGGCGGCGCACAGCGTCAAACAGAACTACGCGCCCGCGGACCCCGTATTCACTTTCCTCAACGAGGACAGCCCTTACAATCCGTTCTTCGTCAAGCCGACTCTGCAGAGTTTTCAGGTTGCGCAAGCCCTGCAATTTCCCGGCAAGGGATATCTGCAGGCCCAGGCGGCGTCGCGCACCGCCGATATCGCACGCCTGGTGTATGTGGCCGCGGCGCGCGACGTGCGGGCGCAGGTCGAGATCAGCTACTACCAGGTTTTGTTGGACTCCGCGCTGGTGCAGGTCGCCAAAGACAACGTCAACAACCTGACCCAGGTCCTGAACGTGGCGCAGGTCGCCTACGCCGCCAGTCAGGTTACGCAGACCGATTTCGTCAACGCGGAGTTCGCGCTGGCGGCCGCCCAGCAGGCGCAGCGGCAGCTGGAATTGAATCTCGGCAATGACAAAACCACTCTCAACCAGCTTTTGTATCGCCGTCCGGACGAACCGCTGCAATTGTCGGGAGGGCTGAAGCTGGCCGGAATCGAAATAAGCCTGGATCGATTGATCGAGCTGGCCCGGATTTCGCGCCAGGAGATCCTTGAAGCGGCTTTGGCCGAACGCAGATCGGAGACTGCGCTTACGCTGGCCAAACTGGAATACGCGCCTGATTATGCGATTGGATATACCTTCGATCACTACCTGTTCGCCACGGCGGGACCGGCGCCCACCTTTCTGCAGGACCACACGATTTCGATCGGTTTTAACGTTCCCATCTTCTTCTGGCTCAAGCAGCGCGAGGACAACACCCGCGCGCAGTATGACCTGCAGGCCGCGCGCGAGGATTTGGACTCGGTTCTCAGCCAGACGGCGGCGCAGGTAACCAACCTCTACCGGCAGGCGCAGTTCGGCTACGCCACCGCCAAGCTCTATCGCGACACACTGATCCCGCTGGCGCGCCAGGCCTTCGCCGTGGCTTTGGTCTCCTATACCGGTGGCAAAGTCGATTTTGTTACATTGATCAATACTTTCAGGCAGCAGAGCGACGCCCGGGTGGCGTATCTGCAGGCCCTGAACCAGGTTCTGGCCGGGAGGGTGGCTTTGGAGCAAACCATCGGCCGCCCCCTGCCGGAGAAGTGAGCGCGTCCGTTTTTCCGGATGCTTTCCCGGTCGATCAGTAGCCCGCGAAACCCATATTGGTGGTGGCCTGCGCCTGCGGGTCGGTGCGGACGTTGACCAGCGCGGGACGTCTGGCCGCGATTGCGCGCTCGATCGCGGGGCGGATCTCATCGGGCTTTTCCACGTATTCGCCGTGTCCGCCCAGCGCCTCGACCACTTTGTCGTAGCGCTGCCATCCGAGTTCGCGGCCGACATTGCCGCCGGTCTTGCGCGAGGTGAATCCCGCGTTGTTCGACACCACCACCACGATCGGCAGGTTATGCCGAATCGCGGTGTCCATCTCCATTCCGTTCCAGCCGAATGCGCCGTCGCCGCACAGCACCACTACCTGCGCGTCGGGCCTGGCCGCCAGCGCTCCGATTCCAAACGGCACGCCGATCCCCATGCATCCGTGCGGTCCGGCGTTGATGCTGGTGCCGGGCTTGTAAATTGGGATCGACTGGCGCGCGAAGTTCAAAATCTCGTGGCCATCGACCACCACAATGGTGTCCCGGCTGATGATCTCGCGCAGTTCGCGGCACAGGCGCAGCGGATGGATGGGCGTCTGATCGGAATGCAGCAGCGGCGTTTCGCGTTCGGCGTTGGATCGCTGCTTGGCCGATAGCCGGGAGATCCAGGGCGTCTCTTCGCGCGGACGGAACTTGCCGGCGGCTTCCTGGACCAGTTGGGCGAGCACCATTTTGGCGTCGCCGACGATTCCGATAGCGACGCCTCGATTATGGCCAATCTCGCGCCCGTCGATATTCACATTGATGAATCGGGCCTCGGGCGAGAAGCGCGGCGGCCGCAGATGAGAGAGCATCGCATTGGCCCGCGCTCCGATTACCAGCACCACATCGGCTTCGCGAAACGCCAGCGAACGCGCCGCGGTAAAGGACCGCGGATGGTCTTCGGGGACCACGCCGCGGCCCTGCGGCGTGGTGAAGAACGGGATGCCGGTGGCGTCGACCAACTGGCGCAGTTCCTCGCTCGCGCCCGACCACAACACGCCGCTGCCGGTGAGGATCAGCGGACGCTGCGCGGATTGCAGCAATTCGATCGCGCGCCGGATCAGGGCGGGGTCTCCCGCGGGCCGGCTCTCGACCCGGTAGTTTTCCGGATAATGCACCCGCTCCGCGTCCAGTTTGGTCATCAGGATATCGCCGGGCAGGTCGAGATAAACCGGCCCTTTCTTTCCGTCCATCGCTTCACGAAAAGCGGTGCTCACGTATTCGGGGATGCGCTCGGCCAAATCGACCCGGTAGGCGGCTTTCACCACCGGTTTCATCATCGCGACCTGGTCCATCTCCTGGAACGAGTCCAGCAGCACCCCGCGCATTGGCGCCGACCCGCCGATGGCGACGATCGGCGTCGCGTCGGCCCAGGCGTTGGCCAGCCCGGTGACGGCGTTGGCGGTGCCCGGACCCGAGGGGGTGATGCAGATGCCGGGTTTGCCGGTGACCCGCGCGTACGCATGCGCCATCATCGCGGCGGCCTGCTCATGGCGCACGTAAATCCCGTTCATGCCCAACTCGATACAGGCGCCGGCGGTGCCGCTGGTCGGCCCGCCCATCATGAAGAAGAACGTATCGACGCCCTCGTTGCGAAAGCATCGCGCGATAACCTGTTCGCCCCGTATGGTTTCCATCTTGTGATCCGCCTCCGTTATGCGGCTGTCCGCTGCGCGCCGGACAGATCGATTGCGCGGGCTCAGACTGTGCTCAAATAGCCCCTGCCGACCGTCAGGGCAAGCCGGGGCCGTTATACGGGGTCCTGGCGGCCGTCATAACCGGCGGCCCACTTCTTCAGCCAGGCCGGAGAAGCGCTCCATCGCGCGGCCGACACCGATTTGAAGCATCTGCTCCGCGCCCGCGATTATGACGCTGCGGCGGCTGCGCGTTAACGCGGTGTAGAGCGCCTCGCGGGTGAGAATGGGCAGGTCGCGATCGGGCAGGAGGATGGCAACCGCGTCGAATTCGGAACCCTGGGCTTTGTGAATGGTGGTGGCGTAGCATAACTCGAGCGCGTCGCGCAGAGCGGCGAGATGAAAGGCGGCGAATCGGCCTTTGCTTCTGAATACCGCCATCGGCGCGGCGCGTCCGCCGCGGCGCCGCACGCGCACAATCACTCCCTGATCGCCGTTGAACAGCATCCGCTCGTAGTCGTTGCGCACCACCATCACCGGTTCGCCGGGCACAAACTCCCTCTCATCCGCCGCCGCGCCGGCGCGGCGGCGATGCAGCGCGGCGTTAACCCGATCCGATCCGGCGGGTAGAACCCGTGTAAAGCACAGCACGCGAGAGGCCGCGGCATGATCGAAAACCCGCTCCAGCGCGGCCGTGTCGGCGGCGCCGAATCCGTTTTCATCTTCGCCGAAAATCCGGCCGTGAAGCTGCTCCAGGTCATGGTCGCAGAGGCGGACCTCATACCAGCGCGAGAGAAATTCCTCCATCGGGGGAGAGGCGAGAAACTCGGTGCCGCTGAACTCCAGCTCCGCGGCATGCGCGCGCCGGACCAGGCGGCCGCCCGCTAACAGATCGTTGTCCGCGGCGTTGATTGCCAGCGCGGTTTGGAGTACCGAGCGGCCCGCCGGATCGGTCGCGTCCATGCGGTAGTTGCGGCCCAGACGCGTTAGCGCGCCGCGATACTGTTTTTTGGCCGGCGTCCCGAGCGCGCGCACCAGGTCGCGGAAAACAGCCCCGGCCGCAACTGACGGCAGTTGATCGGCGTCGCCCAGCAGGATCAGGCTGGCCTCCGGTTTGATCGCGTCCATCAGCCGCTCCATCAGCGTCAGATCGAGCATCGATCCTTCGTCGACGATCACGGCCTCGGCCTGAAGCGGGTTGTTGCGATGATAGGTAAAGCGGCCGCCTCCGGGTGAGTAGCCGAGCAGCCGATGAACGGTGGAAGCTTCGGGAGGCGTCTGTTGGAGCGATTTGTCGGCGGCGGCGGGATTTTCGATCCGCATCAGGCCTTCGCTGATACTCTCGCTCATGCGGAACGCGGCTTTTCCGGTCGGTGCCGCCAACGCGATCCGGTCGGGTCTGACGCCAAGCCTCACCAGCACGCGCAGGATGGCGAGAACGATGGATGTCTTACCGCTGCCCGGTCCTCCGGAGACAATTGTGAATGCGCGGCCGGCCGCGTTCGCGACGGCTGCGCGCTGCTCGTCGGACAGCGCCAGATTGGTTTGCGAACGGCTGATGATATCGGCGAGCGCCGCTTCGACGCGGCTTGCCGCCGCGTTGACCTGCCCCTGTTTCAGCCGCTGCGCGGCGATCTGCGCAAGCCGCAGTTCGCCGGCGCGCACCCGATGGTGATAGATGAACGGCGGCAGATACAACAGCGGCTTGTTCTCGGCGAGGCTGCCGCCGATGACATGCGAGGCCGTGGCGGACTTCAGCAGACGCTCGATCGCGGCGGCGATCTCGTCGGGTCCGCCGGCGTCGCCGCCGCACAGCGCCGTCAGCATCCGGCGCATCGGCTGGCGTGCCTCCGCGCCGGTTACGGGAAAGCGCGTGCTGCCTTCCTGCAGCGCCGCCAGCGACACGGTGATCAGCACAATCAGGGCCAGCCGCTGCGCATCGTCGAGCGCGGGCTCCATCGCGGCAATCTCGGCCGCGATTTGAACCGCGCCGGCATCCAGATTGAGCTCAGCCGCACCGGCTTCGACCTGACGCAGGCGGCGGCCGAACTGGTCCTCGTGCGCGCCCTCCTGTGTGCGCATCCATACGGTGGCGATGCCCAGGCGGCGGTAGAGTTCATTCATCGGCGGTCTCGGGCGGTTCCCGCATCAGGCCCGCTTCGTAGGCGCAGATGTCGCTCCATGCGGGGCGATGGAAATAAACGCCGCGGGCGCCGCCCCCGTCCAGTCCGCGCAGGAAGATGTAAAGCAGGCCGCCGAAGCGCCGCTCGTAGTCGTCCCGATTGCGGATTTGCAGCAGCCGGATCACTCCAATGGAATAAATTCGGACCTGGCTCAGGTAGTGCTTGTTGACGTGGCGCTCGATGTCCGCCGCGTCCCAGTCCGCGAGCCGATCGCTTTTCCAGTCCGCGAAGTAGACCAGACCGTCATGCTCGAAGATTAAATCGACGAAGCCTTTCAAATAGCCGCGTTCGACGGTCCATTCGCCGCGCGCGGCGGCGGCCTTGAGCAGCGGATGCCCCGCTGCGGGAATAGGATAGACAAACTCCATTTCGCGCACGCAGCGGCATCGATGGAGCGGCCCCACGACGCGTCCGCCGGGGAGCAGGATGGGCGCGCCGAGGGCGTGAAACACGGCCTGCGTGCCGCGTTCGAACCATGGCTCGCTCACCTGATGCCGCCGCATCGCGGCGCGGAACACGGCTGCCACGTCGGCGCGCGCGCGCCATGCGTCAAGGCCGGGAGCGCCGGCAAAGGATTCCATCGCGACGGCTTCCAGGGCTTCATGCAGAAAGAGCCCGACCTCGCGCCCGCCGGGCAAATCGCTTTCCTCGGCCGCGGCATCCAGGTCGCGCTTGAACTCGTCCTCGGGTATGTCCCATTCCTTTGATGTGTCGCTGTCCTGCTCCGCTTGCTCCAGCCTGCGCAGCGAAGTGTACGATCGCATCACCAGCGGCCGATGACTCCGGCGCAGATTCCGGAAAGCACCTTCCGATTCGGCTTTGTCCTCCAGCAGCCCCGCGGGCGGTGACCAGAGCTTTGCCCGGCGGATCCAGCGGTCCGTATCGGTTTTGAGCTCGCCGGGCTGCGCGACATCCTGGACGGCGAAAAGCCTTGAGGTCGACGGCTTGGGTTCCGATAGTATCGCGCACAGACGCCGGTTGAGCTGAGCGTAGTAGCCCTGAATTTTTCC
>JAJPJA010000106.1 GCA_021324455.1 Pseudomonadota bacterium
ATCCAGCGCAAGCTCGAGCTGATCCCGCCCGAACCCGGCGTCTATCTGCTGCGCGACAAGGCCGGCAAGGTGCTCTACGTCGGCAAGGCCAAATCGCTGCGGGCGCGGGTGCGGGCCTATTTCCGCGACGGCGGCGACACGCGCTTCCAGGTGCGATTCCTGATGAACCGGGTCAGGGATTTCGAGACCCTGGTGACGGCCAGTGAGAAGGAAGCGCTGATTCTCGAAAACAACCTGATCAAGCAGTACCGGCCGCGCTACAATATCCGGCTCAAGGACGACAAGTCCTACCTGAGCGCCAAGGTCACCAAACACGCGTGGCCGCGGATCATGGTGACGCGCAAGATCGTCAAGGACGGCGGCCGCTACTACGGGCCGTTCGGTTCCGCCGACGGCCTGCGCGAGACCATCGACGTGATTCGCAAGGTGTTTCCGCTGCGCACCTGCTCCGACGCGGTGTTCCGCAACCGCTCCCGCCCCTGCCTGGAGTACCAGATCAAGCGCTGCCTGGGGCCGTGCTGCCTGCCGGTCGATCGCGCCGAGTACCAGCGCCATCTTGACGCCGCCATCATGCTGCTGGAGGGGCGCGACCTCGAGCTGCTCAAGACGATGCGCGAGCGGATGAAAGAGTACGCGGAGCGGCTGGAGTTCGAGGAGGCGGCCAAGCTGCGCGACCGCGTGCGCGCGATCGAAAAGACGGTCGAAAAGCAGACCGTGCTGCATCATTGGGGAATCGACCAGGACATCTTCGGGTTGTATCGCGAGGGCGGCTTTATCGAGGCGATCGTTCTGATGGTGCGCCGCGGCAAGCTTACTTCGACCCAGAGCTGGAGTTTCGAAGATTTGGAGTTCGCCGACGAGGACGTGCTGGCGGATCTGCTGACCCAGTTCTACGCCGGCGGACGCTACCTGCCCGACGAAGTGCTGCTGCCGGTCGAGCTGGAAGACGCCGAGGTGCGCGCCGAGCTGCTGAGCGAGCGGCGCGGCAAGAAGGTGGCGATGTTCGTGCCGCAGCGCGGCGAGAAGGCGCATCTGCTGCAGATGGCCAACGACAACGCGCGCCAGAGCTTCGCCGCGCGCCGCGACAGCGAGAAGACGCGCGAGCGGATGCTCGAGGAGCTGCGCTCCAGGTTGCGCCTGCGCAACACGCCCAAACGCGTCGAATGCTACGACATCTCCAACCTGCAGGGTTCGATGGTGGTGGCCTCGCAGGTGGTGTTCGACGAAGGCGAGCCGCGCAAGGATTTGTACCGCCGCTACCGCATCCGCACGGTCGAGGGGCAGGACGATTTCGCCAGCATGACCGAGGTGCTCACCCGCCGCCTGAGCCGGGCGGTGAAGGAACAGGAATATCCCGACCTGATCGTGGTGGACGGCGGCAAGGGCCAGCTCAACATGGCAACGGCGGTGATGCGCGATCTGGGCTTGATGGATCAGATCGACGTAATCAGTCTGGCCAAGCAGCACGTGATCAACGGTCCGCGCGCGCGCCAGGTGGTCAAGTCCGAGGAGCGGGTGTTTGTGCCCAACCGCAAGGACCCGGTGGTGCTCAAGCAGAACTCCAACGCGCTGTTTCTGCTGGTGCGCATCCGCGACGAGGCCCATCGGTTCGCCATCACATACAACCGCGAGCTGCGCCGGCGCGCGCGCCTGCGCACGATCCTGGCGGATATCGAAGGTATCGGACCGGTCAGGGCGCGCGCGCTGCTGCGCCATTTCGGCAGCCTCAAGCGGATCCGGGCGGCCGGCGTCGAGGAGCTGGCGCAGGTCAGGGGAATCAATCGCGATTTGGCGGCGGCGGTGCGCCGCGATCTGGACGCGATGACCGCGGTGCTGGACCGCGAAGAGAGCGCCGAGGAAGGGGCCCGCAGCGGGGTCGTGCCGGAGAGTCCCGCGGCTGAAGAGGCCATCGCCGCCCAAGACGCCATCGCCGCCGAAGACGAGGGCGCGGGAATTCAAACGCCGCAAAATCAGTAATCAGCCGTTCGCACCGGAGCGGACAGGAGCTGGCAGGGGCGCACAGCCGACGCGGGTTTCGCCCTTGACCGAGCTTCTGGAACGGGTTGGCTCCGCGTAGCTGGCGGAATTCCCTCCCTGTGACTTTCCAGGCTCAGGCTGGGCGGGTTACTCCGTCGGCTTTCCTTCGAGATGCCTGATGCGCGCTTCGAGTTCGTGGACGATTTTGGAAATGTCGGCGCGCAGCAGGCCGATCTCGACGTTGGCGTCCTCCTCGGCGATTCCCAGAAAGGTCTTCACCGTCGAACTCATCACCACTCCAAGCGCAAACGCCGCGGCGAGAGCGGCGATTTCAATCAGCGCGGTCAGCAGCATGCATCTATTATGGATAAGCCGGTTGAGATTGCCATACCGTGATTTTGGAACCCAAGCGGGTGGAATTTGATCCGCTATTCGGTCTGGTACCAAGGTCCAATTTCGCTCGCCCTCGGCCTTTGCCAGGATCTCCCCGAAATCGGCTCGTTGAATGGCTTTTGAATTGGGAGAGCGTCTTATGCAGAATTCACAGCTGCCGGTTGCCTGCGAGGTTTCTGCTCGCCAGGCCCTGACTGTCGCGCGTGCCGGCTGCCATCAGGTCCGAAGCGAGGTCAGGTCTCCATCCGGGGTGCGTCGGACCGGCTCTCTTAAGATTTTGATTTCGCTGATAGCCCTGCTTGCCGCCATCCTGGCGGGGCGGGTTGCTGTTGCGGAGGAGGCGCTGGACATCGCCACCGAAGCCTATATTTACGGTTACCCGCTGGTCACGATGGACATGACGCGCCGGGCTTTGACCAACGTCGCTCAGGTCGAGTCCTCACGTGCGCCGATGGGTCAGTTTTTGAAACTGCGGACCTACCCGGCCGTCGATGATCACAGCGTGACGGCGCCGAATGCCGACACGCTTTACACGATCGTCTGGCTTGACCTCTCCAAAGAGCCGTGGGTCCTGGGCATCCCCGATATGGGCGATCGGTACTACCTGATGCCGATGCTGGACGGATGGACCGACGTCTTCGCCGTTCCAGGCAAGCGCACTACCGGCGGCCGGGCCCAGACCTACGCCATCACCGGACCCGGATGGTCAGGCAAGCTGCCGGAGGGAGTGAAGGAATATAAATCTCCCACCGCGATCGTATGGATTCTCGGACGTATCTATTGCACCGGCACACCGGAGGACTACCAGGCGGTGCATGAGCTGCAGGACAAGTTTTCGATTGTGCCCCTGAGCTCCTACGGCAAGAAGTACACTCCTGCGCCGGGCGAAGTGGACGCCAGCTTCGACATGAAAAAGGCGGTCCGTGACCAGGTCGACGCGATGGATACATTCACCTTCTTCAGTTACCTCGCCAGGCTGATGAAGGACAACCCGCCGGCCGCGGCTGACGCGCCCATGGTCGCGAAGATGGCGAAGATCGGTCTCGTACCGGGTCAGGACTTCGACCCCAGCAAGCTTGGTCGGCTGGACAAGAAGCTGGCAGGGTCGGTGCCGAAGTTCGCGATGGGCAAGATCATGGAGTATTTCAGACGCCTGAAGCCGATCAACGGCTGGACCGTCACGCTGAAGACCGGACTGTACGGCACCGATTACATTCAGCGCGCGCTGATCACGGCGGTCGGCCTTGGCGCCAATCGGCCGCAGGACGCGATCTACCCGACCTCGCCGGCGGGAGTAAACGGCAGACCTTACGATGGGGCGTCAAACAAGTACGTTGTTCACTTCGCCAGGGGCCAGATGCCGCCGGTCAACGGTTTCTGGTCACTGACGATGTACGACAGCCACTACTTCTTCGTGCCGAACTCCCTCAACCGTTACACGCTCAGCCAGCGCAACAAGTTCGTCGCCAATCCGGACGGCTCGATCGATCTGTACCTTCAGGCCGACTCGCCCGGCAAGGCGAAGGAAGCCAACTGGCTGCCCGCGCCCAAAGCCAACTTCATTCCGATGTTGCGTCTGTATTGGCCCAGGGAGCGGCCGCCATCGATCCTGGACGGCACCTGGAAGCCTCCCGCAATCACGGTTAAATGACGCGGCGCCGTTTGCGAAGCTGAAGCGGTTGCGGCAACGCTCCCGAACGC
Organism: Pseudomonadota bacterium; assembly: GCA_021324455.1. Taxonomy (GTDB): domain Bacteria; phylum Desulfobacterota; class Binatia; order Binatales; family Binataceae; genus JAJPJA01. The sequence goes on from JAJPJA010000106.1 coordinate 4,072, forward strand.
CATCAAATCGCGGCGAGCGCGCGTTGGCATCGATCGGACGGCCGCGACAGCGATGCCAGCGCCAAATAGCGGACAAAGATCTGCGCCACATGGCCAAGCGGCCGCCATACGGACGCAAACAAGGCGCGAACGCTTTGATCGGAGCGGGCAGGGGGCGTTATTCTAGAGATTCGTACCCGTTGGGACGATCCGGATAGGGCCGGCGCGGATGCGTCGGTGAAAGGAGCCACGATGGCCTTCGTCCTGCACATCGACCGATTCTTCGAAACCATCGGCAATCGATCGGCTGAAAGCCGCCGCATGAAGACCCTGGCCGACCTGCTGATTGCGCAAAGCGGGCCCGACGCGATGGACGCG
>JAJPJA010000038.1 GCA_021324455.1 Pseudomonadota bacterium
ATCGCCATGGCGTAGTGTTCTGCTGGCGGGGTTGACGCGGATAGAGAAAGCTGCGGCCCAGTTCGGGATGCTCAATTGCGACAAAATTCTGCCGGGCGGCACAATGGGGATCGTCAATCATGTCCTCCGGATAGCGCACCATCCCGGCCGCCAGCGCGCATCCCTGCAGCGCCTTGAAAGCCTCCATCGCGGGGCGGGCCGCGGCCCATCGCGCCAGCATCCGCGGCAATTGCGCGAACTGATTGGGATCCGCTTTGGCCAGCGCTTGCGCGTCTTCGACAAAGCCGTCGCGCGCCATGACCGCGGCAACTTTTTTGAAATCGGCGGGCGGCAGGCCCAGCACATTGAGATAAACCCCGTCGGCGCATCGAAGCTGCATCGGCAGTTGGCGCGTCTGGTTGACCCCGTTGAAGATGTAGCGCGGCACCGTGCCTTCGGTGCTGTGCGCCATCGCGTCATGAATCGCGGCGTCGATGAATTGGCCGGGCCCGCCCATCTGACGGCATAGCAGCGCCGCCATCACCGCCGTCGCGCTATGCTCTCCCGCTTTGCACCAGCTTTGCCATCCCAGCGGATTGAACGGCGGTGTGTCCCACTTCTGTTCGCCGACCGGATTGTAGCCGCAGCAATAAGCCATCCCGCCCAGCGCCGAATGTACCAAATCGGAGCTTTTGAAATCGCGCCAGGGTCCGTTCAGGCCGAAGGGCGTTATCGAACAGTAAATGATGCCGGGAATGAGCGCGGCCGCGAATTCATAGCCGAGCCCGATGTTGTCGATCACGCCGGGTCCGCGGCTGTCGACGATAACCTCGGCGGTGCGCACCAAGGCGGCGTAGAACTCGCGCCCCTGGGGTCGATCGAAATCGATCACAACGCCGCGCTTGGCCCGATTGTAGCTCCAGAAGAACAGGCTGCGGTTCGGATCGCGCAGGTCGCGGTAAAACGGTCCGATGCGCCGCGAAGGACTGCCCGATGGCGGCTCGATCTTGATCACGTCCGCGCCCTGCCCCGCCAGCAGCATCCCGCAGTACTCGCCGCGATAATCGCCCACCTCCAGCACCCGTACATCGTCGAGGCATCCGGGTGTGGACCGCAGTCCGGGCGTGGCCGGCATCAGATCACGCCCCCTTCCTCGTAAGCGGCGATTTCCGCGGCCGACAGTCCGAGCAGTTTTTCATACACATAGCTATTATCCTCGCCGACGCAGGGCGCGCCCCGCTGCGTGATGCCGCCCGGATGCGCGGGCGTGCGCGTAAGTTGCGCAGTGAAGTGCCGCGTATGCGGCCAGGTGCCGAGATGGCTGTGCGGCAGGTCGACGAAGAAGCCGCGCGCCTTGAGCTGCGGATCCAGTTCGAACTTGTCCGTGGGCGATTGCACCGCGCCCGCCGCCACGCCCGCCGTCTGCAGACGGTACATCAGCGCGTAGCGATCCTGGGTGCTGGTCCACTGCTCGATGTGCGCGTCCAGTTCGTCCTGATGGGCGAGGCGGTTGTGCATGGTGGAGAATTTCGATTCGGCCGACCATCGCGGCTCCTGCATAACGCGGCATAGCGCGCGCCATTGGTCGTCGTCGAACACCGCGATCGCGATCCAGCAATCGGCGCCCGCGCATCGATAGATGCCGTGCGGCGCGGCGTCGATGAACGGCGACCGGTTGCCTGCCCGCCGCGTGCGCCGTCCGTTGGCGCTGAAATCCAGCACCGCCGGACCGCTTAGAAACAGCCCCGGCTCGTACTGGCCCTGGTCGATGTACTGTCCCATACCGGTGCGGTTGCGGTAATAGAGCGCCGACAGCAGCGCCATCGCGCCGTAAAACGGCGGCGTTACGTCCATGTACGAATGATTCCACATGGTCGGCGGATGCGGCTCCGGCAGCCCGGTAATCGCGCCGATCCCGCTCATCACCTGCGCCGTCGGACCGTAGGAGGCGAACTCGCTGTAAGGACCGGTGCGGCCGAACCCGGCCATCTGGAGATAGATGATGTCGGGCTTGACCGCCCTGAGCGCGTCGTAATCCAGCCCCCAACTGCGCATCGCGCCGGGACGAAAGCCTTCGATCACGATATCGCTGATTGCGACCAGCCGCTTGAACAGCGCCACGCCTTGGGGAACCCGCATATTGAGCGTGATGCCGAGCTTGCCGGCGTTGCGATCGCTGAACAGACCGCTGGCGTTGGCTTCGGGAATATCGCGGGCCGACTTTGGAAAAGGACCGGGCGGACCCACAGGACCCAGCGGCGGCGGTTTGGGTTGGGCGACCAGTTGGCGGCGGGTGAAATCCAGATGCCCCGGCCATTCGATCCGGATCACTTCCGCGCCCAGGCTGGCGAGGATCACGGTGGTGCCGGCGCTCGCCAGCATCCAGGTCAGATCGACTATACGCACGCCCTTGAGCAGCTGCGGCGCAATTGCGCTGTTCATCCTGTGGCGTCCTCTGTTCGGCTGTTCGATGCCCTCGGCGAGACTGGAACAGTGGCGGGCAGGGACGCCCGCCGCACTGCCGGAAAGCCGTTGCAGTTGAAAATTGTCTCCATCCGCGAAAAGGTTCAGGATGAAGCTGACTGACACACCTGCGCCAGCACGTTCAATTCAAGTGATACAGCTTCACCGCGTTGCCGGCGCTGAGCTTGACCCGCTCCTGCGGCGTGCACGGCGCCATCTGCTTGTCGATGTATGAGCGCGAATTGGGCCAGGTCGTGACGCTGTGCGGATAGTCCGAGGCCCACATCAGATTGTCGGAGCCGGTGAACTTCAGATTGGCGCAGGCCACCGCGTCATCCATGAAGGTCAGCAGCACCTGGCGGCGGATGTATTCGCTGGGGGGATTGGGCAGTTCGAGCTTGCTCCAATGGCGCTGGCGGGTCCATTGGTCGTCGCACAAGGTCATGAAAAAGGCCAGCCATCCGGCGTCGCTCTCGGCCGAGACCAGCTTGAGCCCCGGATAGCGATGCAGCGCGCCGCTGAACACGATATGGCTGACCGGCTCCAGCGCGGCGAAGAAACGCAGCACGATACTGGCCACCATCGTACCGGGATGGGGCGTGACCGACATGCCGCGCGGGATGTTGCGTCCGATCGCGCGATGGAAATGCAGCGGGGCTTGCAGTTCCTGCGCCGCCGCCCATAACGGCTCATACTGCGGATCGGTGTAGAGCTTGTCCGGATAAGTCGGCAGGATACCGCCGCGATGCCCCTTCCTTACGCATCGGCGCAATTCGCCCACCGCCGCGTCGACGCCGTCGTCCACCGGCAGCATCGCCAGCGCGATGATGCGGCGCGGATCGGCGGCGGCGAAATCCTCCGCCAGCCAGTCGTTGTAGGCGCGAAAACAGGCCAAACGCAGTTCGGGGTCTTTGATGGTCGGCAGACCCATCGCAAAGCCCGGGTAAATCACGCTGGCGTCGACGCCGTCGCGGTCCTGGTCCTTGAGATGCTCAAGCGGGTCGTAATTGCCGGGCAGCAGATCGGCAAAGCTGATGCCTTTGTCCTTGTATTGCTCGAACGGCCGGCCGGCGAGAGAGCCGAGGCCGAAATTCATCCCCAGCCGGCCCTCGACCGTCCAGCCTTCGCCGCCGTCGCCGGTGCTGACGATTTGGGGCCCGGCTGCGCGCAGATGGCCGGGCAGCCGGCTGCGAAAACAATCAGGCGGTTCATTGACGTGCGAATCGCTGGAAATGACTTTGTAGTCCATGGCGAGGCACCTCACACTGCACGGCGTGTCCGTCTTTTGCGTTTAGCACGATTGTGGAAAAAGAGCTAAGCGCACGGCGCTCGCGCTGATTGACGGATATCCGCATGCGGCCATATCCATGGGCGCGCAGGAGCGTGGATGAAGCGGGCATCAGGCTCCTGCGCGTTCACCGGAAAAAAGGGCGGCGGCCCGGTTGCTTTACCGATCCTTGCGAGGAGGAAGCCGGATGATTCGGGCGGGCGGAGAAAGCGGCCGCGAAGGAGTAGAGTTGGGGGCTCGACGCGAGGGCTTCACTTCATGGGCGATCATCGCGACGTACAGTCCGCGGATGCAATCGTGACAGATGCAGGCGCATCGGCCTTCGCCATAGTCCGCCCCAAGAAAAGCGCGATTGGAGCGCGCCCCCTTACCGCAGAAATTGCAGGTCACTTACTCCTCCTCGCTCGAATCCGCCTGGCCGTCTTCCATCATGGCTCTTCGGCCGCATCGCAGCCAATACCATTTCATGAAAATATCGACAAATTGACGGTTTAGGGTGGATTGGGTCCGCAAGGGGACCATATCGGGGGAAATAAGGATTTTCTGAACAAAAGCGCCGCTTTGGAAACGCCGTGGTGAGAGCGCGCTTCATCTGCGCAGCAAAATGAGCGCGGCCAAAGGTATGCTATCCGCGGATTCTGTTATTAAAAAACCAATGGAGGTAGCACAAGATGGACTCTCAACCCAATCTTACCAGGGAGCGGAGCGCTCTCAATCCGGAAGGATTACTGAACACTGCGCGTTCCGCGGCCGCCCCGATCAAACCGGTCAACTTCAAGGTCTTCACGCCGCCCGATCCCGCCGCGTACGCCGACGAGGAAGGCCGTTTCGAGGTGCGCCCGATTGGAACCGCTCAGGGGATGCGGGAACTGGCCCGATTGCATCGGCGTTCGTGGGGCGGCGTCGGCATTATCGAAAAGCGCGTGCTGACCCAGTTGTGGCCGATGGCGCTGCATTTCGGCCTTTACTGGATAAGGCGCGGCGAGGAGGACAAACGGCCGCCCGTGGTCGGCGCGTTCTGGGCGCGTTGCCTGGCCGAAGCTCCCCTGACCGTCGGTCACCTGTATCCGGCGTCGCTGTTCAAAGGCTTGTCCGCCAGCGAGATTTTCGAATTCGGCGGTCTGGTTATCGACCCCGCGATGCAGAAGCGCGGACTGGCCAAAGCATTGGCCGACGGCGCCCGGCTGTTTATCTTCTCACGCCGCCCGGCGCTGCTGATCACCAATCCGGTCGAAGCCCTTTACCCGATCTACAAAAGCTTCGGCCTGAAGACCGTGGGCGACAAGCCGGTGGATTACCCTTATCTGCCGGGCGCAAAAGTATGGCTGATGTATGCCCGGTTCAGGGATTTGGCCGGACCGTATTACATGTAGCGCCGGGGTTTTGATACGGCGGATGCGGCTTACAGCGCGCGCATCTATTCCTGGGTGAGCGCGGCCCAACTCTCGCGCAGGCGGATGTGCAGGCGGCGATGGCGCAGGAAGAAAAACCCGATCATCGCGGCCGCCGCCAGCAGGTTGGCGGCCACCATGGTCGACCATCCGATCTGGTCCAGCAGTGAATGGCTCAGCATCGCCGACAGGCCGAGGAAGAACACCTCGAAGCAGGCGAACAGGACGAAAAAGCCGAAGAGCAGGATCGGCTCGCGTTCGGACGCCGCTACCAGGCATGACGCCACCAGGCCGAACAGGATAAAAGCGGCATAATGCAAAACCGTGTAGCCCAGCACCAGCGGGACGGATACCTGGATGGCGGCCGGATCGTAGATTCCTTCCAGCATCACCCCGCCCAGCAATCCCGGCGTGTGGAACGGAGCGTCGGTCCCCAAATCACACAGCAGGAACCAGACCGCCACCACGGTGCCGCCGATAAGCCCGGCCACGATACCTTCGAACAGGATGTTGACCCAGGGACCGAGCAACTCTTTGAGCAGCAGCGGATGCCGGATCAGGAAGAAGTAGCCCAGCATCACCGCCGTCGCCAGCAGGTTACCCGCCAGCACGCTCCACCATGACAGCGCGGCGGACAGCATCGGTCCCATGAAGATGGTCAGACCCATGAACAGGACTTCGAACGCGAACAGGAAAATCAGCAGCGAGATGATAAGTGAGCTTTCGCGCTCGGCGGCCTCGATCAGAACCGCCGCGGCAACGCCGAAAACCAGAAACGCCGCGAAGTGAAGCACGGTGTATTCCAGCACCAAATGCGGATGGATACCGGTGACCAGGCTCTGGCCGTGGATGAGCGCCGCGGCCAGCAGCGCGGGGGTTTCCAGCGGGTGTCCGCGCGAGATATCGAAGATTAAAAACCACAGCGCAACCGTTCCCGCCCCCAACAAACCGGCCATCGCGCCGTCGCCGATTACGTTATGCCTTTTCATAGAGCTACCCCGAACGTACAAATTGAACCGCGGCTGAAATGCGCCTGGGCCGGCACGAGGCCGGGAGTGGAACTCGATCGCGGCGCTCGCGGCCCGGTGCGGACCCGATTTTCGCCGCGGCCGGCTAGCGCGATTTGGCGGGATGCAACTTCAGAGTCTGCCGCGGCACCGGGTCGTCGCAGTCGTCGCGCTGTGCCCATTGACGGAAAATCACGGTGGCGACACATATAACGTAAAAACCCGCACCTACCCACATCAGTAGTCCACCTGCCATCTGATCTGCAAGCGGGGCGATACCGAATGGATGCGGCCCTTCGAGGTACCACGGATAAATCACGGAGGTGGCGAAGGAAATCGGCGCCGCCACCGCCGCCATCGGAATCAGCAGCAAAAACAGATACAGCTCCTGGGCCGGGTAGCTCATCCGCGGCAGATCCGCAGAGGGGCTGAGCAGCGGCCACCACAGCATCACCCCGGTCGCCATCATCACCAGGTGCAGGCTGATATGGACGGTATCGTCGCGGCACATCCAGTCGTAGAGCGCGGGCGCATGCACCGCAACCAGCATCGCGCTGTATACCAAAAATGCCACCACCGGATTGCACAGGATGCGGGCCGCCGGATTGAGCCAGCGGTTGCGGATCAGCGGACGCACCATCCAGTCGGTCAGGCCCATCAGCAGCAGCGGCGGCATCACCAGGCTGAGCATCAGATGTTGCGCCATGTGGGCGATGAAAAGGCGATTATCTTCAAGTTCATCCAGCGGTCCGCACAACGACACCAGCGTCACGATCAGCGCCCCGGCGAAGCATAGCGCCTGAAAGCGGGTGACCTTGCGCCCGCTGACGCGCGCCGCGCCGACATACAGCGCGGCCAGCGCCAGCACGCCGGCAATCACGCTTGGATGCAGATCTTCCATCCCAGGGCCGGGCCTCAAAACCCCTCAAAGAAGCGGATCATCAGAAACAGCAGGATGACGACCACCGTCATCGCCAGCATCAGCGCGGGCACGAAGATAACGCTGAAGGCCCAGCTGTCGTAATGCAGATGCATGTAGAACAGCACCACCAGCGCGAATTTCGCCCCGGAAAGCACCACCAGCAGAGGAACCAGAACCACGCCGAGGGCGTGAATGTAGGAAACCCACACCTCCATCGCGGTCAGCACGGCCAGCAGTCCCGCGACTACCACGTAAGCCAGGGTTCGCGAGGGCTCGTGTGCGGCCTCGGCGGTTTGCGCTTGAGAGTTCATGCCTTTGCGACCGACCTCATCAGGTAAACGATGCTGAAGATCACGATCCAGACGATATCGACGAAATGCCAGTACAGGGCGGCGCATTCCACCGCGATATCGCGATGGCGCCGCTCAAACCATCCGGTCCATGAAGCCGCGGCCAGCGCCAGCAGTATTATAACCCCAACGGTGACATGCGCACCGTGGAATCCCACCATGGTGTAGAACGTCTGGCCGAACAGGTTGGTCTGCAGCGTCAGCCCTTTTCGAAAAAAACTGTCGAATTCATAAGCCTGGCCGCCCAAAAACAGGGAGCCGAGAATGATGGTCGCGATCAGCCAGCGCAAACCCCACGACCGATCGCCGCGCCGGAACGAGTCCTGCGCCAGCACCATCGTGAGACTGCTCATCAGCAGGATGAACGTGGTCGTGGTGGTAAGACCGACCTCCAGGATCGTTTCCGCCGTCGGCCCGCCCAGATCCTTGCCCTTGTAGATGAGGTAGGTGGCGATGAGCGAGGCAAAGAACAATGACTCCGATCCGATAAAGGCCCACACGCCGACTTTGCGCGTGTCCAGACCGGTGGCCGCGCCGATCTGTTTTTCGTCCTCGGCGCCGGCGTTGGCATACTCGAAGCCCATCGCGATAGCGCAGAACGCGGTCAGAAAAGCGCCGCATACCGCGACCCGGATCCACAGCATCATGCCCACCACGCCCATGGTCAGGCCGGCCGCGATCAGGATTGGATAGATTGAAGGCGCAGGCATGTGAATCGCGCCGCCCTCTTCCAGCGGATGCGCCGGTGCGGGCGCCGCCGGCGTGGCGCCGCCTTCGTAGCCGTACTTGTCGTGCCAGAACTGATCGCGCGCGCGCACCAGCGGGATTTCGCGGAAATTGTATTCGGGCGGCGGCGACGGCACCTTCCATTCCAGATTGCGGCCGTCCCACGGGTCGGGACCGGAAAGCTCGCCGCCGCGAATGCTTTTGAGCATGTTGATCAGCAGGATGAGCGCCGAAAAAGCCATGGTGAAGGCGCCGATCGTGGCCAGCAGGTTCATCAGGTTCCATCCCATATCCGGCGCATAATGGTAGATCCGCCGCGGCATGCCCTCGGCGCCCAGGATATGCATCGGAAAAAACGTCAGGTTGAAGCCAATCACCATGGTCCAGAAGTTGAGTTTGCCCAGCCGCTCATCGAGCAGGCGTCCGGTGACTTTCGGCCACCAGTAATAGAGCCCGCCCAGCAGCGCGAACGCGGACCCGCCGAACAGCACGTAATGAAAATGGGCGACCACGAAATACGAATCGGTCTGCTGCAGGTCGATGGGCGGCTGCGCATGCATGATGCCGCTGAGGCCGCCGGCGGTGAATTGAACGATGAAGGCCAGCGCGTACAGAAACGCCGTCTTCATCTTCAAATCGCCGCCCCACATGGTCGCGATCCAGCTGAAAATCTTGATCCCGGTGGGAATCGCGATCAGCATCGAGGTCAGCGCAAAGGCGCTGTCCGCCACCGGACCCATCCCGACCGCGAACATGTGATGCGCCCATACGCCGTAGGACAGAAACCCGATCAGCGCCGTGGAATAGGCCATCGCCGGATAGCCGTACAGCGGTTTGCGCGAAAACGTCGGCACGATTTCCGACATGATGCCGAAGGCCGGCAGCACCATGATGTAAACCTCGGGATGGCCGAAGAGCCAGAACAGATGCTGCCATAGCAGCGGCGTGGCGCCCGCCACCACGCGGTAGAAGTGCGTATCGAAGAAGCGATCCAGCACCAAAAAGATGAGCCCTACCGTAAGCGGCGGAAACGCCACCAGAATCAGCACGAACATCACCATCACCGACCACACGAACAGCGGCATCCGCATGAACGTCATGCCGGGCGCGCGCATGTTGATCACGGTGGTGAGCAGGTTAAGTCCGCTCAGTACGCTGCTGACGCCTGAAATCAGCAGCCCCAGCGACCAGAAATCCAAATTGGCGCCGGGCGAATAGTAGCGTTCGGTCAGATTGGCGTACCCGAACCAGCCGGCGTCGGGCGAGAGGTTATGAAACCATCCGATATTGAGCACGATGGCGCCGAACAGGAAGATCCAGTAGCTGAGCGCGTTGAGCCGCGGAAAAGCCACGTCGCGCGCGCCGATCTGCAGCGGCACCACGAAGTTGCTGAAGAAGCCCAGCCCAGCCGGCATCACCACCAGAAAGATCATCGTGGTGCCGTGCATGGTGAACATCTCGTTGTACAGATACGCGCTGAGCACGGTGTTGTCGGGCCGCGCCAGCTGCGTGCGCATCAGCAGCGCCTCGACCCCGCCGACCAGAAAGAAGAACAGCGTCGTAACCCCGTACAATACGGCGATGCGCTTATGGTCGATGGTAGTCAGCCATCCGAGAATCCCTCCGCCGTGGAGGTAGCTCTCCTCGACCTCGATCTGCTTGGGTAGAGCAACCATCTTACTTCCTATTTGAGGCTTTCGAGGTAGGCGACCAGTTCCGACAGTTCCCTGCCGCGCAGCCCCAGCGCGGGCATCTGCGCGCCAGGTTTGAGCGCCTGGGGGTTTTCAATCCATGCCGCGACGTTTTGCGGCGAGTTGATCAGCGTGCTGCCCGCAAAAGTATGCCGGCTGCCGAAATGGGTCAGGTTGGGACCGATATAGCCGGAGGAGTAACCCGCGATGGCATGGCAGGTGGTGCAGGCGCTGGTCATGTATATCCGCTCGCCCGCTTTGGCCGCGGCGAGGGCCGGCTGATGCGGGCCGCCGGACTGATTGGCGCGCCAGTCGTCGAACGCCACCGGAGTCTGGACGATGATGCGAAAGCGCATGTTGGCGTGCGACAGCCCGCAGAACTCGGCGCATTCCCCGATATAGTTGCCGGGCGCGCTGGGGGTGAAGGTCAGTTCATTGACGTGGCCGGGAATCACGTCGCGCTTTCCGCCCATCGCCGGCACCCAGAAGCTGTGAATCACGTCGGCGGAGCGCAGCAGGAATCGCACCTGGCGGCCGGCCGGGATGTGCGCTTCGTTGGCGGTGTGTATGCCCATCGACGGATAGTCGAACTGCCACCACCATTGATGCGCCGTGACGTTGATGATCAAGGCGTTGGGCGCCGGCGCCGGGCTCTGCGATCGGAATACGATGCGCAGCGACGGCACCGCGATGAACAGCAGTATCAGCGCCGGCCCCATTGTCCACGCGATTTCCAGGCCCAACGATTCGGGATGCGGCGGCGGAGGCTTGGGCTGATCCTCCGACGCCCGCGTCGAGTAGCGGGTCAGGCACAGAAAGACCAGGGTGCAGATCAGGATCAGGATGATGCTGTCCCAGCCGATTACTTCGAAGTAGACCGCCAATACCCAATGCGCCAGGTCGGAGCGCGGCGTGAAGGTGCTGGCGGGAAAGCTGCTCGGATCGCATGCGCACAGGAGGATGGCGGTCAGGGGAAGGATCGCGAATATGGGCGATTTGAAAGATGCCGCCGCCCGCTGCCTTAACCTCTTCACCAGGCAAATCAGCGCCAAAGATGGCCCTTTGTTTCCCGCCTGACGGCGGCCGCCGCGCGCATTCATCGCCGAATACTCACATCCGCAATACTCACTGAGTCCGCCAGCGCGAGGTTTGCGCTTGCGGTCAACTGCAAAACCCGCGCTCATCCCTCACCTCCATGCTCCGGCGGACGCAACAGGGCCGGCGCCGGAACCATCCGCAAGCCAGGCAGGGACGCCAGTCCGAACAGGCCGGCAAATCCGATCGTAAGCAGGATTTCGACCCATCCGAAAGGGATATGCCGCGGCGACAGCGACGGCACCACCAGCACGTAGCGTTCGATCCACATCCCGATCAGGCCCAGCACGGCCACGGTGCCGAGGATAGCCGGGGTGCGTTTGGGTTTTTTTCCCATCAGCACGCAGAACGGAATCGCCCAGATCAGGACCAGCGCCGACCAGCCCAGCGCGCCCCACGGCAGGTATTGAACCCTGGGCACCACGAAAAAGGTTTCAGAGGGAATATCGCCGTACCAAATGACTATATACTGGGCGAACAACAGATATACCCAGAACACGGAGCAGGCGAAAAACAGTTTGCCGATATCGTGCAGCGCGTCGCGATAGCGGCGCTCCACCTCGCCCGCGGCGCCGCATCCGATGACAATCGCGAACAGCGCCACCGTAACGATCGAGCTCCAGTAAGCGCCGGTGAAGAAATACGCGCCGAACAGCGAGCTGTGCCATCGCGGCGCCAGCGACATCACCAGGTCAAACGCGATCAGCGAATAGATCGCCGTAAAGCACAGGGCCATCACCACCGCCAGCCGGCGCATCGCGCGCGGCGGGTCGCCGATATCGCCGCTGGAGGTGGCCCATTGCTGGACATCGGCGCGCCGCGACACGCGCACGAACCACCAGCTCAGCAAGGTCAGAATCAGCAGTCCCGCGCCGTCGCGCGCAAAGAGAAAGCCGGGGTTGAGCCAGTTGGCTTTTTCGGGCAGCGGATGGTCCACCCACACGAAAATCAAATGACGTCCCGCGTACAGCGCCCAGAACAGCACGAAGCCTACCGGCAGGAATCCGACAAAGGCTTCCGCCAGCCGATACAGTCCCGTGCCGCCCCATCGCGCGTTGGTCAGATAGAATGACGCGGACAGACAGATCCCGCCCTGCGCGATACCCATCCAGAACAGCAGGTTGACCAGAAAGACCTCCCACACCCGCAGCGCGGCCCCGTCGGCAAGCCCCAGCGCGAAGCCAATCACGCCGGTCAGGGCGGCGGCGGCGAGCACGAAGGTGGTGCGGCCGTTGGGCTTCATTTCGCACTCACCTTGTTCTGCAGCGAGCGCACATAGAGCACCACCTCCCAGCGCTCATGGGCCGACATGGCGTCGGCATAGGAGGGCATCACGATGCTGCCGTCGCGGATGGTGGCGTAGATGTAGCCGTCGCTGCGCTGGGTGGGCACGCCGCTGGTCAGGTCGGCGGGCGGAATGCGCAACAGGAAACGCACGCTGCCGTCGCCGCGTCCGCCGCGCCCGTGGCATACGGCGCAATCGGTTTCATACAGGGCTTTGCCGGCGGACAACTCCCGCGCGTCGGGTTTAAGCGGGTTATGCAGGGCGGCGGCGGCAACCTCGCGGCTCATCGGCGGTTCGCCGTCAAGCGGCAGAGTGCCGCGCGGCATCACCCGCGGCGCCTGGGCCAGCGGCTGCACGGATTCGCCGCGGAACATGTCGATACTCCATGGAAACGCGCCGGCGCCGGATGCGGCGAGCAGCAGCGCCGCACACAATGCGATTGCGCCCCGCAACGCGGCGTCAGGCGGTCTCACGTTGCACCTCTTCCGCGCCCGCGTCCTTGAGCAGCAACTCGACGCGGGTGCTTTGTTCGGGAGCGCAGGTGATCAGCACGCCGAAGCGGTCGTCGCTGAAGCGCCCCGAGTATCCCGTGAGCGACTCCAACCGGGGCAGCCCTCCGGTAATCAGAAAGCCCGCAATTCCGGCCAGCGCGCCGAACAGGATCATCAACTCGAAGGCAATAATGATGTAGGGAGTCAGCGAAATAATCGGTTTGCCGCCGGCGATATGCGGCCAGGTCATCGAGGTGCCGATGGTAAGTGCGAAACCGCTGAGCGCGCCGGTGATGCCGCCGATCAGCACCCACACGCGGACCGGGCTTTTGGGCAGGCGCAGCGCGGCGAAGATTTTTTCGCTGGGAATCGGAAAGAAGACCCGCGGTTTGGGGTAACCGGCGCGCCGCAGACTTTCGATTGCCGCAACGCATTCTTCCTCGCCGGCGAATACGCCGATTAGACGAACGGGATCGCTCATGCCGCCTCCGCGGATTCCTGCCGCAGCGCCTGCCGCAGCCATCGCAGTCCTTCCTTGAGCTCGGTCATCGACACGATCGGAAGAAAACGCGTGAACAGACTGAACAACATCAGAAACCAGGCGAAACTGGCCGCCGTGATGCTCACCTCGGTCAAGCTGGGAGTCCAGAACCCCCATTGCGAGGGCATGAAATTGGTCGCCAGCGATCCGGCAATGATTACGAACCGCTCCAGCCACATCCCGACGTTGACGAATATCGAGATGACCCACAGCAGCGTCAGGTTGCGCCGGACCCGCGGCGAGAACAGCGCCAGCGGAATCAGGCAATTGCACACCACCATGATCCAGAACAGGTACCCGTAGGGCCCGAAGTAGCGCTGCTGGAAGGTGACCATCTCGAACGGGTCATGGCTGTACCAGGTCATGAATGACTCGACCACGTAGGAGTAGGAAACGATCAGCGAGGTGAACAGGACGATGCGCGCCAAATTGTCAATGTGCCAGGGGGTAATCAGCTCCTCGAGTTCGAGCAGTTTGCGCAGCGGGATCAGCAGGGTGAGCACCATGGCGCAGCCCGAGAAGATCGCGCCGGCAACGAAATAGGGAGCGAAGATGGTGCTGTGCCATCCGGGCAGCTGCGCCATCGCGAAGTCCCACGAAACCACGCTGTGAACCGAGATCACCAGCGGCGTGGCCAGCCCGGCCAGCAGCAGATACACGCCCGAAAAGTGGCGCCACTGCTGCTCGGAGCCCTGCCATCCCAAGGCAACCATGTTGTAGATGGTCCTGCGGATGCCGGTGGATTCATCGCGCGCGGTGGCCACGTCGGGAATCAGGCCCATGAACAGAAACAGGAGGCTGACGGTCAGATAGGTGCTGACCGCGAAGGCGTCCCATACCAGCGGCGATCGGAAATCGGGCTGCAGCCAGCGTTGATTCGGATACGGCAACAGCCAGTAGAAAAACCATACACGCCCCAAATGGATCAGCGGGAACAGGCCGGCGGTGAGCACGGCGAATCCGGTCATGGTTTCCGCCAGCCGGTACACCGCCGTGCGCCAGCGGCTGCGGAAGAGGTAAAGGATGGCCGAGATCAGCGTGCCGGAATGCGCGATTCCGACCCAGAAGACGAAGTTGGTGATGTACGCCGCCCACATGTTGGGCTGTCTGAGCCCGGTCACTCCCAGACCGCGGTAGATCTGATTGGCCCAGCACAGCGCGCCCCACACCACGATCAAAAACAGCGCGCCGACCCACACCCAGTATCGCCACCCCGGCCATTGCAGGGTGCGCATCACCTGGCGATCGATTTCATGGTAATCGGGCGAAGCTACGGCGGCCACGTCACACCTCTTCCCTGGGACGATAAACCTGGCGCAGATAAGTAATCGCGGGCAGCGTGTTGAGCGGCTCATCCAGCGCCTTGTAGGCGCGGTGGTGATGCTCGGTCCGCCGCTGCATCATCGCGCTGTGCTTGTCTTTCATGTCGCCGAAGGTAATCGCGCGCGACGGACATGCCTGCGCGCACGCCGGCACGATATCGCCGTCGCGCACCTTGCGGTCTTCCAGCTTGGCCTGCACTTCGGCGGCGACGATGCGCTGGACGCAGAACGTGCACTTCTCCATCACGCCGGCGCCGCGCACCGTGACGTCGGGATTGAGCTGCAGGTTGAGCGGCTCGGGCCATTGCGGCTTGAACCAGTTGAAGCGGCGCACCTTGTAGGGGCAGTTGTTCTCGCAGTAGCGGGTCCCGATGCAGCGATTGTAAACCTGCAGATTCAGCCCCTCATTGCTGTGCACCGCGGCGAACACCGGACATACCGGCTCGCACGGCGCGTGCGAACAATGCTGACAGAGCATCGGCATCGTCAGCAGCGGCGGCGCGTCGGCGGTGGCCGGGATGTAGCGCTCCAGCCGGATCCACGACATCAGGTGCCCGCGCCTGACTTCTTCCTTGCCCACGAACGGGACGTTGTTCTCGGCATAGCAGGCCGCGATGCAGGCGCCGCATCCGGTGCAGGCGTTGAGGTCGATGGTCATGCCCCACTCGTGCACCGGGTATTCGACCGGCGGATAGGTTTCGTATGGTTCGGGATATGGCTCCTCCCACGGCGGCGGCTTGCTGCCCTGGGTGAATTCCGCGATGCTCATGGTCTCGACGATCGGCCGGGCGAGCATGCTGGAGGAATACAGCGGCGAGACCAGTTCGCGGCTGCGCCGGGTGGCGGCAGCCTTGATTGCCACCGTCATGCGCCCGGGCGGCAGAATCAGCCATGGATTGGCGCCGCGCAATTTCGCGTAGCGGCCGTAGCTGGTGTGTCCCTGCCCGATGGGCACCGCGATTACCTCGGGATGGACGAAGTCGCTGATATGCGCCGGCAACTCGATGGCTCCGCCGGGCGCGGCCAGTCTGACGATGTCATTTTCCTTGATGCCGAGCCGCTGCGCGGTGCCGGTATGGATGTCGGCCCACGCGTCCCATACGATCTGACTTACCGGCTCGGGAATCTCCTGCAGCCAGGGCTTGTCGGCGCCGCTCCCGTCATAGAGATAGATATGCGGATAGGCGGCCAGCGTCAGGTCCGGGCGATCGGCGGCTTCGGGCAATTCGATCGGTTTAGCGAAGACTTCCGGGCGCAGCGCCGCCGCCGCCGCGTTGACCTGGCGGAAATCTCCTCCCTGGCGCAGCGAGCGATCCCAGAAATCGTCGAAACTCTCGCTCCCAGGCTGATTTTTGAATCTGTGCGCCCAAACCTGGCGCACCGCGCTTTGCGTATCCTCGAATTCGGGCGCGCGATCTCTGGCCGCGCCCCGCGCCGACTCAAGCAGGATGTCGCCCAGCGGGCGGCTGTAGACCACTCGGCTCATCGTCGGCTGACGCAGGGTGGAGATGCCCGGACGCGGCGCGCCGTCGCCCCAATCTTCCAGCCAGTGATTGATGGGCAGCAGCAGGTGAGCGTACTGCGCGGTTTCGTCGGGAACGCCGCCGCACCAGACCACCAGCGGCACTTTGCCCAGCGCCTCGGCAAAGCGCGCCTGCAGCGGCATCGAGAACACCGGGTTGGCGTGCGCAATCACCGCGACCTTGATGTTTCCCTGATGCATCGCCTCGATCACGGCGCCCGGTTCAGCGGCGGCCGGAGGTTGGGCTGAGGGGGCGAAAGTAACCGTCCTGCCGATATTGCCGGTCACCGCGTTGAGCATCCACGCCGCCGCGTGGGCGGCGTCATCGTCGGTGCCCGCCAGCGCCAGCGCGCCTTGCGCCTGCGCGAACTCGCGCGCCATCCGCTCGATCATTCCGGCGCTGACGCCCGATTGGTCGGCGATGGCATGGGGGTCGTAGGCGGCGGCGAATTTCTTCACCGCGCCCGGATCGATGCCCTGCGGCGGACGCACCAGGTTGTGGTCGAGCATCACGCGCAGCATCGCCAAAGCCACCGCCGCTTCATGCTGGGGGCGGCAGGCCAACCACTGATCGCATCTGGCCGCGGTCATGCTCATGCGCGTGCCGACGTAGTAGGCGGTTCCGAATCGCACCTCGCCGTCCTTTGTGGAAGGGATGCGGAACTCCGCGTACTGGCGCGCCAGTTCGACCGGCGAATACCAGGTCTCCAAAAAATCGGCGCCCAGCGACAACAGCGTCCGGGCGCGATCGATGCGGTAAAGCGGCGTGAGATCCTGGCCGAAACAATACCTGATCAGGTTGCGCTCGCGCGCGGAATCGATCGGCGCGTACACCATGCGCATGCGCGAGTTCACCGCTCCCATCCATCGGGCAACAATCTCTTCGTACGCCGGGCCCATCGGCGGACCGATAAACGCGACCTGGTTGGGACCGGCGGCGCCCAGCGCTTTGCCCAACTGCGCCATCGCGTCGTCCCACTGGACCGGGTTGATCAGGTGGTCGGCGCCGCGCCGATGCGGCCGTTGGAGGCGGTCGGGATTGTACAGGCCCTGCAGCGCCGATTGTCCGCGCGCGCACAGCGCGCCGGCACCGATCGGATCGACCGGATTGCCTTCCAGTTTGATCACGCGGCCTTCGCGCACGCGCGCCACCACGCCGCATCCGGCCGGACATTCGTTGCATGCAGTGGCATAGAAGCTGGGCACGCCCGGGATAACGTTTTCGTCCGGGATGACATAGGGAATCAGATGGCGCGCGGCCGGCTTGCATCCGGGAACCGCGGCGGCGGCGCCGGTGGCCGCGGCCAGTTTCAGAAAGGAGCGTCTGGAAACCTCAGGAGCCATTAAGTTTCCCTCTTCAAAGCCTGGTCTTATCCAAGTCGAGCGTCACCCGATTCGCGCAGCCTGCGGTTCGAGATCAGTAGTGGCAGGTCGAGCATTCGATACTCACATGCCGCTGGGTATGACAGTTAAGACAAAAGCCCATATTGATTTCGAACACCGGCGTCACCCGATCCATGGTTTCCACCGGACCGTGACAGCGCTGGCATGCGAGGCCCGCCTTGATGTGCGGCGAATGATAAAAGCGCACGAAGTCGGGCAGCGTATAAACCCGATTCCAGCGGATTTCGAAGGCCGCCTGCCGGCGGTCGATCCAAGGCTTGCGCACCGCCTGCAGCGCCACCTGCTCGGCCATGCTGGAATGGCATCCGACACAGCGCTGAATCGGCGGCACACCGGAGTTTTCCGACCGGCGCGCGTATTCGTGACAATACTGGCAGGGGATGCGGTTGATGCCGGCATGAATCCGATGGCTGAAGGGGACGGGCTGAACGACGTCGCTGCGCGGCAGCCACGGGCGCTGCGACAACAGGGCGGTTGTGACTCCGCCGATCAGGATCAGCACAGCTACCGCAACCGCGCCGTACTTCATTTCTGCGCGCCGCCCTCACCCTCAATTACGGGCGTATCGCCGGCAGGCGCGGGCAGCGGCGCTTCAGTGGCCGCGTGGGCCTGCCTGGCACGCGCCTGAAGCTGCGCCAACGAGATGTCCTCGGCGGCATTCTCGGTCAGCATCTGACCGTTCACATGCATGCCGTTGGCGTTGAGCAGATACGCGATCACGTCCCAGTAATCCTCGGCGCTGAGACTGGCCGGCTGATCGGCGGGCATCACCGCGGAGGAAAACTCATAAACGTCGCGCGCGGTGCGGAATTGAAAATGGCGCATCCGCTGGTAAGGACGCGGGTCGAGCGGAAAGGCGCCGGGCGAGATCAGCGCCGGCGCGGTCATGCCGCGGTAGATGTCCCTGATGCCCTGGCCGTCGGGGCCGTGGCAGCGGGCGCAATTGAGGCGGAACAGATCGCGCCCTTTTTCCACCTGTTCGGCGGTGAAAGCCCGCGCCGGCGCATAGCCGATCAGTATAAGGCTTATCAGCAGCAGGCCCGTCCGGACGATTGAGGCAAGTCTCAGCAGGGTTGGAGGCGATCCGGGCGGACATTCAGCCGGCTTATGCGTGGTTTGTACGATCATAAGCATGGTTTATTTATGGGTACGATGCGCGCCGGGATGCAAGTAACTTGTTCGGCTGGCAGCGCAATGAATTTGGGGGAGAGTGGATGGTGTTGAGCACGCGTACCTCCGTTCAGGCGGACCCCGCTTACCTCAATCAAGCGAAGCTGGGCGGTTTGGGTTCCAGCAAGGGCCGGTCGCGCCGGCCGGTCTCAACTATCCAATTCTGCGCCCGCTGCTGTCATTGTCCGTTGTCTCTCAGACGCGGTGGCGGCGGGCAAACTGTGGAACGCTGTCCAGCTACATACGCTACGCCTTTGCCGATGCTTTCACAAACCACTATTGGGCGGCGGAAAATCCGCCAGCGCCGTGCGATCAGCGCACAGTATAATCACAAAGCTATTGAGCAGTACTCATTGCGCCTGTCTTCGCTTTTGCCGCAATCCACTTCGCATCAATCGAAGCGGCGTCAGCCGGCGGCGGATTAGCTACCGACATGCAAGGCAAGTAAGGCTGGTAAAGCGATGCGCGGGAGGGCGTGAGTATAAAAAGCCGCGGCGGCCGCGGATTAGCTCCACGGCCGCACGCAGTGCTTCACCGTGACGCAAAGCTCATCAGGACGGACGGCGGATTTTGCTCCGCGGCACCGGCAGACCGGGGATGTCGGTGCGCGTCTTGTACACCGTTCCACTGTGGCCGCCGCCCTTGGCACACACCACAATCAAATCGCGCATGTCGCTTCCGCCGAATACCAGCGTCACCGGCTTCTTAGTCGGCGCCTCGAACTGACGATCGATCGAACCGTCAGGATTGAACCGAATCAGCATCCCCCCGAACAGTCCCGGCGCCCACACTCCGCCCTGTGCGTCCACCGCCATCCCGTCCGGCCATCCCCACTCGTCCTGGTAGCGCGCGAACACGCGCCGCTCGGTCAGCCGCCGCTCGGGCGTGACGTTGTAGGCGAAAATCAGCCGGGCGAAGGCGTCGACGTGATACAGCGTCCTGCCGTCGGGACTGAAGCCCATCCCATTGCTCAACTCCAGGCCGCCCTCATAGGCCAGCGTCACCTTGCCGCTGGGGTCGATACGGTAAACATCGCCGGGATCGACTTCGCCCAGGCCGTCGGGTCTTTTCCCCGGACGCGGATTGGTGCTGCCCACGAACACGCTGCCGTCGCTATCGACCGTCAGGTCGTTGAAGCCATGGGTCAGCTTGCCGGGATAGCTCTTGAGGATGTCGGTGAGCTGGCCGGTTTTGAGATCGAAGTAGGCCACGCTCGGACCCGATACGATTAGGCCGCCGTCTTCGGTAAACGCCATCCCGCCCACGCTCTTGCGGCTGGTGGGAATGACGTTCTCGGGCTGGCCGCCGGGTGCGACGCGAAACACGCCGCCGCCGGTGATGTCGGAGAAATAGACTACGCCGTGGTCGTCGACGCGGGGGGCTTCGAGCAGTCCGAAACCCGTCGCGATCGCCTCATATTGCAGCTTTTCCACAACCTGGCTCCTTGCCGGACAGACGCGCCCCACGGGCGCGCCGCTTTGTTCGAGCTAGAGAAACTTCGATACCAGCTTGCCATGCACGCTGCGCAGCGCGCCCAGCGAATCGCGCGCGACCAGCTCGGTGGAGGGCAGCACGCGCTCGACTCCCGCCTCTTCCAGACGGCGGATATCGTCCACGGTCAAGCCCTGCCATTGCGCGCCGAAGGTAATCTCCAGCGGCTTTTTGCGCTGATAGCCTTTTTCGATCTCGCGCAGCTTTTTGATCAACGCCAGCGCGTCGTTGAGATTTTTCGACAGCCCGTACCAGCCGTCGCCCAGCCGCGCCGCGCGTTTCATCGCCGGCTCCGTATTGCCGCCGATGATGAACGGCGGATGCGGCTGCTGGATGGTCTTGGGCGCGAAGTAAAAGCCCCCGGTCTTAACCGTCTTGCCCTCGTATGACGGCACTTCCTGCGTGAACAGCGCCTCCATCAGCTTAAGCGCTTCGTTGTTGCGCCGGGCGCGATTGTCCCAGTCCTCGCCCACCCATTCGAATTCCTCCTTTAACCATCCGACCCCGACGCCGAACAGGAAGCGTCCGTTGGAGAGCTGGTCGAGCGACGCCACCAGCTTGGCGACCACGAACGGGTTGCGCAGCGGCAGCACGTAAACGCCGGTGCCGAACTTGATCGTGGTGGTCACCGCGGAGAGGTAGGCAAAGACCATCAACGGCTCGTGGATGGCGGAATCGGCGCGCACCGGCGGCAGGCCTTTGGGGTCGTAAGGATAGGTCGATTTGAACTGGGTGGGAAAGCCGATGTGCTCGCCCATCCAGGCGGACTCGAAACCCAGTTCCTCCGCCAGCTTCGCGTTGGCCGCCAGATCCTCGCCCCGGCGCTGCCACAAGAATGCACCAAATTTCATCGTCCTCACTCCTTCCTGCGGGATGCGGCCATGCGATCTTTGGGAACGCCCTCACACAACGATCCGATAAGCCGCCCCTGCGGTGGGCCAATCGTGCGACATTTGACCTCGCCGCGCAACCCGAAATGCCGCGGCGACGCCCTGAAATCAGCGCGGAATGATCGGCAGGATCAGACGCGAGGGATAGCGCTCGTCATGAAACACGGTCTGCCGCGCCGGACGGATTTCGGCGTCGGCAAACAAGTCGTGCCCGGTGTTCTGATTGCGGTCGTAGCGCGGGAAGTTGCTCGACGAAACCTCCAGGCGTATGCGATGCCCCGCTTTGAATACGTAGCTGGTCGACCACAGGTCCACCGTGTATTCATACACCGCGCCGGGAATAATCAGGGACGGCGCCTCGAGCGAGTCGCGAAAGCGCGCGCGCACGATTCCCTCGACGATGTTGTGCGCGTAGCCGCCGGGCCGCACGTCGATCAGTTTGGCGGTGAAATCCGTGTCCGGCGCGGTGCTGGCGGCGTAGAGTTTGAGCACCACCGGCCCGGTCACCTCCAGCTCGCGCTCCAGCACGCCGCCGGTGTAGACCAGCACGTCGTTGCGTTCTTCGACCGCGGCCTGATTGCGCACGCCGTTGCCGGGACCGATATAGTTGCCGCCGCAGGTCGGCACCGGATCGGCCGGATCGTAAATGTAGTTATCGGCGGGATCGCGGGGCGGTACGGTCATCGAAAGGCGTCCGCCGCCGCGGATCGAATTCGCGTCGCCGCCGCTGGACAGATAGACCGGCGTGAAAACGGTGCGCGCCAGCGGCCATTCGCGCTCATCGCGCCAGAGGTTATCGCCCATCACGAAGATGCGCACCGGCGGCTCCTCGTCCACGCCGTTGCTGACGCCCTTCAGATGGTAATCGAACCAGCGCAACTGGATCGCATGCAAATCGATCAAGGCGTTGGGGCCGAAATCGATCTCGCCGGTGCCGCGCGAGCTGGGTTTGGAATAGGGCACCAGATGCGCCCACGGGCCCATCAGCAGCCGCTGTCCGGCGCGCGCCGCTTGGTTCATCGCGCGCTCGCGAATCGTGGCGAACATCCTGACCGTGTCGTAGGCGAACATGTCGTACCACGATCCGACATGCAGGATCGGCGCGGCGACGCCCTGAGCATGACGGCCCAGGTCGGCCGCCTGCCAGTACGGACCGTAGCGCGAATGCGCCATCATCTCGGCGCAAAACGGCGCGCAATCGCGCAGCCGCTCGCCCCAGTCGCGCAGCGGCAGATGCTCGATCGCGGCGGGCGTCAGCGGCGATCTGATGTCGGAGGGGTCGCTCAGATACCGCGCGATCGCCGGCCAGCGCTGCTCGAACCGCCCCTGACGCATCAGGGTCTCGCGCGCCATCATGATGAAATACTTGAGCCGGTACGCCAGCTCGAACACGCCGCGCCGCCAGATCGAGTTTTCGAAATAGCTGGTCGATCCCGATACCGGGCACTGGGCGCGCAGATGCGGCGGGTGCGCCGCCGCCATCGCATACTGCACCACCGCCATGTAGGACTGCCCGACAGTGCCGACGCGGCCGTCCGACCACGGCAAGCGCGCCGCCCATTGGATGGTGTCGTAGCCGTCTTGCGCCTCGCGCAGGAAGGGATAGAACTCCCCCTCAGAAGCGAAGCGGCCGCGCGTATCCTGCACCACGACGACATATCCGCGCGGCGGGAAGTAGAGCTTTTCGGTCAGCGCGTTGTCGCCGCTTTTGTCGTACGGAGTGCGGATCACCAGCACCGGAAACCGGCCCGGCGCCGCCGGACGGTAGACGTCGGCGTAAAGCGCCGCGCCGTCGCGCGCGCGCATCGGCAGGTTTTTTTCGACCGCGACCGTAAAAATCGCTTCGCTGGACATAAGCTTCGGCGTTCGCTGTGCCGCCCCGGCCAATATGGTCCGCCCGACGATCGGCGGGCAAGCGGCACCGCTTGCGATAGACAAAATACGCGGCGCGGGAGCATCCTCAGTGATGCATCACCGCCAACGGATGCCGTTATGGACCCGGGCTTGAAAGGCAAGACCGCACTGGTGCCGGGCCACAAAGGACCGGGCCGCGCTGGCGCCGCGTTTCTGGCCGGTCACCCGGCGCGGTATATTAGCGGCTCTACGATCCGGCTGCACGGCGGCTCGATGCGGTCGCCTTGAGTGGGAGAATGCTGAAGGGCACAGACCCGGAGGAGCATCATGGTTCAGGTAACGGAACTGGGCTACATCGGAATCGAAGTGAGTGATCCCGAGCAGTGGAAGTCGTTCGCCGCCGAAGTTGTCGGTATGGAAGTGGCCGACGACGGCGAGCCCGACCGCTGCTACCTGCGCATGGACTACTGGCACCATCGCATCGTGATGCATGCGGGAGGCGGCGACGACCTGCTCTACCTCGGCTTGCGCGTCGCCGGCGGCGAGGAGTTCCGCGAGATGCAGCGTCAGTTGGCCGACGCCGGCGTGCAGTTCCGCATCGGCTCCGATGAAGAAGCCGCCGAACGCCATGTGCTCGAAGTGATGAAGCTCACCGACCCGGGCGGCAATCCGGTCGAGATTTTCCACGGCCCCGAGCTTCAGGCCAACAAGCCGTTTCATCCGGGCCGCCGGATGCATGGGCGGTTCAAGACCGGCAGCGGCGGACTCGGCCACTGCATCATCCGCCAGACCGACGCCAACGCGGCCTATCGATTCTACACCGCGCTCGGGATGCGCGGGGGAACCGAATACAGGATGCAGATGGGCGGGCGGGTCGCGCAGCCGGTCTTTATGCATTGCAACGAGCGCGACCACACGGTGGCGTTTTTCGATATCGGCAGCGGACGCGGACCGCGGCTCAATCACATCATGGTCGAGGTCGAAAACTTTGACGACCTCGGACTTACCCATGAAATCGTCAGTGAGCGCAAGATCCCGATCGTGATGGGCCTGGGCAAGCATTCCAACGACCAGATGTATTCGTTCTACTTCAGGAACCCCTCGGGATGGGCCATCGAATACGGCTGGGGCGGCCGCCCCGCAACTCACCAGTCCGAGTATTACACCAAGGACATGTACCGCCAGATGCCGCCCGGCGCTCCGGAGTCAAAGCGCTGAACGCGTCAAGCCTCAAAGCGCGCCGTCGCATTCGGCGGTGGACCGGTCGCCGGGAAGATTGCGCCGCGGGCCCGAACGCCCGAAGCGGCATATTACGGACCGATTCTTTCAACCCTGGTTCATCGAGCGCGAAGTATGGCGCCTGCTTGTGGGGCCGGTGTTCGTCGACAACCGTAAGCTCCGGTCTCCCGCGGGTCGTCTGGAATGTGGTCGAATCCAGGCGTGGGTCAGCGGGATAGTTCGAATTCCACCAGCTGCAGGCGGTCGTTGCCGAAGAACAGGTTGCCGTCAACGAAGAAGGTCGGCGAGCCGAAGCCGCCGCGGTCGATCAGTTCCTGGGTGGCGGCGCGCACTTTTTCCTTGTACGCGGGCAGCTTGATCTTCTCGATCATCTCGTTTCCGTCCAACCCGGCTTGGCGTGCAATGTCGGCGATCACGCTTTCCTGGCCGATATCGCGATCTTCGACCCAGAAGCTTTCAAAGGCGCGATGCGAGTATTGGGCGATCCTGCCGTGTTCCTCGGCCACATAAGCGCCGCGTATGGTGTTCACCACCTTGACCGCCGCCACGTTGACGGTCGGCATTTTCAGCGTGATGCCGTAATAGCGCGCCCAGTCCTGCATGTCCTTGCCGTAGTAGCGCATCTTGGGCACCACCGGATGCTGGCGCGATTCATACACCGACGGATTGACGGCGTTGAACACGCCGCCGACCAGGATCGGCCGCCACACCAGATTGGCGTTATGCCGCCGCGCAATCTCCTCGATGCGGGTGGAGGCGAGATAGGTCCACGGACTGGAGAAGTCATAGAAGAACTCGAGCTTCTTCATCGCTGAAATCCTCTGACACCGAATCTCTTAACGCCGCGACGGGCCCTGGTACATCTGCGGCTTTTTCAGGTCGCGCGCCAAAGTCCGCTTCATCACCCGGAAGAACTGGTCCAAATCCCACGGCCCCTTGTTGTAGACGGTTTTCTCCGGGCTCATGTGATAGTAGCGGGTCACGCTGTAACCTTCCGACCCGAATACCTGACCGGTAACCTCGGCGGCCTCGTCGCTGGCCAAAAAGATCACGATCGGCGCGACGTTGACCGGATCGACCGTGGTCCCCGCCGCCTGACTGCTCGGAGTCAGCCGCCATGCCTCCTGATGGATGGTATCGGTCATGCGGGTGGCGGCGACCGGAAAAATCGCGTTGCAGGTGATTCCGTAGCGGCGCAAACCGTTGGCCGTGCTCCACGTCAGCCCCAGGATGCCGGCTTTCGCGGCCGAATAGCTGGGCTGTCCGGGACTGCCCAAAGCCGCGTTGGAGGAGAAATTGATGATGCGGCCCCAGCGCCGTTCGCGCATATGCGCCGAGGCGAAGCGGCTGGTGCAGAACGTGCCCTTCAGATGGCTGTCGAGCACCTTGTCCCAATCCTCTTCGCCCATGTTGAAGATCATGCGGTCGCGGATGACGCCGGCCAGGTTGACCAGGATGTCGAGCTTGCCGAATTCCTTCAGCGCCTGATCGACCAGGCTCTTGCCGCCCTCCATGGTCGAGATGTCGGCCAAATTGGCGACCGCCTGTCCACCGGCGGCCTTGATTTCCGCCGCCACGTCATTGGCGGGCGAGGCCGGCTCGCGATCTCCCACCAGCGTCACGCCCAGATCGTTGACCACGATACAGGCGCCCTGCGCCGCCATCGCTTTGGCCAATGCGCGGCCGATTCCGCGGCCCGCTCCGGTGATGGCCGCTACTTTTCCGTCAAGCTTACCCATCGTTATGTCTCTGTCCGGTTGAAGAACGAATCATCCTTGCTGTGCTGAGCGCCGCGCCCCCATCCCGGCCCACTACTTGTGGGAGAGGAAAACAAAATGACGCAGCCGCATCAGGCACCCTCGGCGCGGCCCTCTCCCACTGGATGTGGGAGATCGATTTCAGGCGGCGCAAACCGCGGCCATGCTGGAGATGGCGACGGTGCGTTTGGCGTGGCGGAAGTCGTTGCGATCGACGCCGTTGGTGCAGTAGCCGAACGAGATGCCGGTGGCCGGGTCCGCCCACGCCACCTGCCCGCCCACGCCGTTATGTCCGAACGCCTGCGCCGAGTTGGTCTTGCCGAACCCGCGCACGCCCTGCTTGCCGTCGCCGCCCGCAATCGTCATCCCGAGGCATCGATTGGGCGGGATGCGGAAGACCGGATCCATGTAACCCTCGGTGCGCACGCGCAGCACGTCGCGCAGCAAATCCTCGCGCCAGACCTGTGTGCCGTCGGGCGCGCGTCCGCCATTCAGCAGACATTGATAGAGCATCGCCAACGCGCCCGCGGTGGCCACCGCGCCGCCGCCCGGGCATCCCGCCTCCAGCACTTCGGGCTTGTTGAAGCCGAGAATGGTCTCGTCGTTGATCTCGGCCGGCATCACCAGGTTGATGCCCATCTGCTTCATGTCTTCCTCGGTCATCGGCTCGCCGACGTAGGTCAGCTGCGCCTGCCGATACTGCTGGTCGCGCGGCAGTCCCATCTTGAGGTTCGGAATGCCCAGCGGCTCGGAGACGCGCACGCGCACGAAGTCGCGGAAGTCCATGCCGCTGAGCCGCTCGACGATTTCCGCCATCACCCAGTGGGCCGAAGTGGCGTGATAGGCGTATTTCTTGCCCGGCGGAAACTGCAGCCGCCAGCTCTGGAAGCGCCGGATGCGGGCCGACCGATCGAGCCATTCGCGCTGCGCATACGGCGCGTCGGGAAAACCGCCGGTGTGGAGGAACAACTGCTCGACCGTAACCGCTTCCTTGCCGTTGGTGCCAAATTCCGGAACGTACTTGACCACCGGCTGGGTGATGTCGAGCTTGCCGTCCTGGATCAGCAGCCAGGTCGCCGCCGACATGATGCCCTTGGCGCAGGAGAACACGACGTAAAGCGTCTCGTTAGTGACCGGTTTTTTGGCACCGCCCTGAACCGCCTCGCCGAACGCCATCGCGGCGCCGATTTTCCCATTGCGCGCAATCGCCACCTGGCAGGACGGCAGCAGGCCCTCCCTGACTTCACGCTGGGCGCGTTCGAACAGGGCTTCGACCTTGGCGGGATCGAGTCCGACTTCCGCCGGGCTGGTGGCATAATACTGGGCTTCTGACATCGTAGTACCTCGGGTTGTTGGGCGCGCCGACTCGCAGGTCCGCGCGATGCGCCTGTCCAGTGTTGTAATCGATCCGGCGGCAAAAGTCACAGGCTTTTGCCAGTGGGACCTACGCGCTGGTCAACAAGCGGCTTGTAGCGGGCCGCCGATCAGCCGCGTCCGCGGTCGCGGCTATTTCAAGGTGAACGCGCCGCCGGGCTGGTCGCCGGAACTGTTGTAAGGTGTGAACGGCGGATTAATCGCTTGCACGAACGATGCTTCCGGTACGGCGCCGGCCGGCACCGCGAAAGTGAATTGGTTGGCGCTCTTGATAGCCAACGCAATCGCCGGCTTGCCGTCCACATAGCCGCCCAGATTCTTCACTCCTCCGACCTGCGAATTGAAGAAATTGATCACGGTCAGGGTCGAGAACCCGGCGCCATTCACCGTTATGGTTGAGCCCGACTGGGTTACCGAGAGCACCTGAATTTGCGCCCCGACCACCGCCGACACGGCGTTGCTGCGCTTGTAGCTCTTGTCCGCGCCCACATTGGTCACCACGAACGACCCCGGGCCGGTGGGCAATTGCGACACCGGCGGCAGAGTGACGGTGAGCAGCGTGGCGGTCAGCCGCGGGTCTCCCGGATGCAGAAAGATGGTCGGAATCCGGTTGGCCGGCGGGCAGGCGCAAAACAAATCCACCGCCGCGCCGTTAACCGTATCGAAGCCGCTGCCGCCAATCTGCACCGCCTGCCCCTGCCGCACCACCGTTTCCACATTGTTGACCGCGTAGGCCGGGTTGCTGCTGGTTGCGGCCAGACCCTTGCCGTTGACGCTCTTGATGGTGGGAATGCCGGCGGCGGGGTTGCCCTGGAGCAGGGCATAGCCGGCATTGGAGACGCTATAACCGGTATCGGTGTTGACCACCTGCACGCTGGCAAAACCTTCGCCCAGCGGGACCAAAGCGGGCAGGCTGACCGTCAGATGCGCCGGCGTGCGCGAGACCGGCGTAAACGGTCCCGCGTTGATGGGTCCGGTCGCGGTCGCGACGAAGAAGTTGACCTTCGAGCCCGAGGTGAAATTGGCGCCGTTTATGCCGAACGTCGAACCGGCCAGAATTGGATTGGTAACGCTGGAGATGTGCGGGACGATTACCGTCGCCATCGGCGTGGGCGTGCGCGTCGGCGTCGAAGTGGCTGTCCGAGTCGGTGCACGCGTCGCAGTGTGAGTCGGGGTCGGCGTTGGCGTCCGCGTCGCGGTCTGAGTTGGGAGGATGGTCGCCGTGGCAGTAGAGGTTGGCGTGCCGGTGGCCGTGGGCGTGGCGCTCGGGGTTGACGTTACCGTTGGAGTGGCGGTCGGGCTGGGCGCCAGCGCGTCCGTTTCGTAGGCTCCAATATCGCAGGCCGGCGGATTGTCACCAGGGTCGGGGCGCGAGAAGCCGCGTTGGTCACTCGTGAGCGGGTTGGGCGGCGCGGCTTGATCCTCACACGAGGCCAACGGAATGGCGTCGATCGCCGGACTCCCCGCCATCGGCGCCAAGGTCTGGGTCGGTCCCCCGTTGTCCGCCAGCGGACCGAGATTCGGGTTGGTGTTATTCAGGCTGCCGACCGCGATAAAACCGCACGAGCTGTCATCGGAAATGTTGTAGCCGGCGTCGCCGAAGATGCTGCCAGGGTCCAACAGGCAATTGCGCGAAGTGTTTGCCGAGAGGATGGTGCCTTTGAGGCTGGCACTGTTGTCGTCCTCGAGGCCGCCGGCGGGGTTGCCCGAAATCGTGGCATTGGTGACAGACAAGCTGCCTTGATTGAGGATGGTGCCGTGAAACTGAGCCTGGTTGCCGGAAAACGTGGTGTTGACGATTGTGGCCGTCTTCTGGTTCAGCAGCGCTCCACAGATGCCGCTTGTGGGACCAGTGGCCAGGTTGTTTGAAAACAGGGAGTTAGCGAAGCTTGAGGTTCCCTGATTGAAAACGGCGCCAGCTTCACCCAAACCGAAAGATCCTGAGGCCGTGTTGCCCCCAATCGCCTGATTGCCGGAGAGCGTAGTGTAAGAGACCGACAAGCTCCCCTGGTTCCAGATTCCACCGCCTTCGCCGTTCCCGCCGTTGCCGGCGCGTCCCCCGAAGGCGCCGACGCTTTGGTTGGCCGAGAGCACGCTGCCATCGATAGTCAGTGTGCCCTGGTTCCAAATCGCTCCGCCTTCACCCCATCCGCCTGAATTGCCGCCCATACTTAGATTGTTCGACAGCGTAGTGCCGATGATGGTCAGTGTTCCGGTATTGAAAATTGCGCCGCCCGAGCCAGTGCCGGCGCCATTTCCGCCGGTGGCCTGGTTGGCGGAAAGTATGGAGTTGGCGATGGTCAAAGTCCCCTGGTTGAAGATGGCGCCGCCCTGCCCATCAGCCAGGCTCCCGCCGCTGGCTCCATTCCCGCTGAATGTCACGTTGGTGATTCCCAGCGCGCCGAGATTCGAGATCGCGCCGCCCGCGGCGCTGAAACCAATCGCCCCAGCCACGCTTCCATTGGCAAGGGTCAAGGAGTCCAGTTGAAGCGCTGCGCCGGCGGCTACCTGCAGCAACTGGACCTTGCTGCCGCCATCGATGGTGATTCCGGGCGCGCCCCCTGGACCGACGATTGACACGTTTCCGGTAATCGTCGGCAGCGCACTGGTCAGCATTATTGTCCCGGTGACGCTGAACGCGATCCTGCCGATCCCCGTGGAGCAATTGCCGATGTTCGATGACCCGTTGGCCGAGTTGATCGCCTCGCGCAGCGTGCAATGGCCGGAGCTGGTGTCGTCGGCGAGCGAATCCACCACTATCGCGGGCGGGCCCGGCGTTGCCGTCGCCGTCGGCGTTGGGGTTTGGATGGTGGTTGCCGTTGGCGTAGCTGTCGGCGCAAGCGCACCCGATTCGTATGATCCGATGTCACACGCGGGCGGATTATCGCCCGGGTCCGGCCGCGGGAATCCGCGCTGATCGGTGGTGATAGGGTTGGGCGGCGTCATCTGGTCCGTACACGATGTCAGCGGGATAGCGTCAATCGCCGGACTGCCGGGCATCAGCGCGAAGGTTTGGGTCGGGCCGCCATTGTCGGCCAGCGGGCTGAGCTGAGGGTTGGTATTATTCAGACTGCCGGCGGCGGTGAAGCCGCAAGAACCGTCATCGGAAATGTTATACCCGGCGTCGGTGACGCCCGGACCGCAGTTGGAAGAACTGTTGACGGCGAGAATCGTACCGTTGAGGCCGACCATGCCGCTCTGCACGTAAATCGCGCCGCCCCCGCCGGGCGCTTGATTACCGGAAAAGGTGCAGTTGGTGACCTGCACTTGCGCGCTACTTCCGAAATTGCGGTTCCAAATCGCCCCGCCCTGGCCGGTGCTGCCGCCGCCCCCGCCGGCGCTTTGGTTGGCGAAGAACGTACTGTTAATGAAGATTGTCAGACCCTGAGTGAAAGCGGCCCCGCCCAGCCCCGAGCCGCCTCCGCCGCCTCCACTCCCGCCGATACTTTGGTTGAAGCTAAACGTGCTGTTGGTGATATTCGCATAGTTTGAATTGAAAACGGCGCCGCCCTCGCCCGGACCGCCCAGTCCCATGCCGCCTGGTGTACCGCCGATCGCTTGATTGCCTGAAAACGTACTATTGGCGATGGTCAGGACGTCGTCACTGAAGATGGCGCCGCCCTCGCCCGGACCGCCGTTGCCCACAAAATCAGGAGCGCCGACCGCCTGGTTGCTCACAAAGCTGCAATTCCTGATCGTAAGGCTGCCATGATTTGCGATGGCGCCGCCGGTGCCGGCGAAGCTTGTACCCAGCGCGCGGCCATGAGCCAGAGTCAGGAATTGCAGCTCCAGGGTCGCAGTGCCCGACCCCACCTGCATCAGCTGAACCGCGCCGCCGCCGTCGATCGTGATTGCCGGCGGACCGCTCGGCCCGTTAATGGTCAGATTGCGGCTTACCGTGGGCAGCGTGCCGGCCAGCGCGATTGTGCCGGCCACGGCGAATTGAATCATGTCGGTGCCAGTGCCGGGCGCGCAGGTGCCGATGCCCGCGGTACCGTTGGCCGAATTGATCGCTTCGCGCAGCGTGCAGTGGCCGGAGTTGGTGTCGTCGGCCAGCGAATCAACCGTAATCGTGGCCGCGCAAAGCGAGCCGGCGCAGCATAGCACAAGCAGCGCCGCCAAAAGTACGGGCTTTCGGATTAGCGATGCGTGCCGGCTGGACGCGTTCAATGCCCGCCCTTTCCGAGACGATAAAAGCGGGTTTTAGTCTAAGATATCTCGTATAGATAAGCAAATCGCACAAGCGCATAGTTTCGCCGCATACCACTGCCAAACAGTCGTCGATTGCTTTGGAGATCGACGCGCCCGCCCAACCCAAGCGGATGCGTTCACGGCAGATGAGGCAGCACTTCCTGACCCATGCGTTCCACCTGATCGCATTGCTCCCGGTAGGTGCGGCCGCCCACGCCCAGGTAGATCACGTTGACGCCGAGGTCCTTCAGTTGATGCGCTTCGGCGATTACCTCGTTGATGTCGAAATTGGGCTGACCCCAGGGGCCCAGCGCAGTGAGCATCCCGCCGATATCCAGCGGCGGACGGCCCGCGGCTTTGGCGACGGATTGGGCATAGTTCACGATTTTGGCGAACTGGTCCAATGTCTCGATTGCGGCGGTGTGGCGGATTTTGGAAAAGCGCGCCGGATTGAGGAACGGCATGAAGCCGTCGCCCATCTGGCCCGCGCGTCTGGCGGCCAGACGGCTGTTGCCGCCGACATAGATCGGCGGATGCGGCTGCTGCACCGGATGCGGCAGCATGGTGTTGCCGGTGGCGCGGAAATGCCGCCCTTCCAGCTTGACGTTCTCCTGCGTCCAGGCCGCCTTCATCGCGCCGATGGCTTCGTCGGTCAGTTCGTTGCGCTCGGCAAAGTTGACGCCCAGCGCCTCGAACTCCTCTTCCATCCATCCCACCCCCACGCCCATCACCAACCGCCCGCCCGAGACCACGTCCAGGCTGGCCATCGCGCGCGCCGCCACGAACGGATTGTGGTAGGGCAGCACATATATATAGGTGCACAGGCGCAGCTTGGTGGTGACGGCGGCGGCGACGCTGAGCGGCACCAGCGGGTCGAGCGAATGATGCCCCACGCCGGCTTTGAGCCGCGCGTCGGAGGGGAACGGATGCTCGGTCACATAGACGCCGTAAAAGCCCGCCCGCTCGGCCGCCTGCGATACGGCGGCCAATGCCGCCGCACTGAAAAATTCGTTGCCCTGGGCGTGATCGATTCCGGTCGATCCGCCGGTGCTGGTGTTGAGATGGAGGAATGTCTTCATCATGGAAGTTTGCCCGGCATTGGCACAGGCTTGCCGCCTGTGATTTGGGGTGACAAAGGTTGAGCGCAAAGCGCTCGCGCGGGTCTGAACGGCGGGGACGCCGGTCTTACCAATCGGAGCTCAGCCGCGGCGCGATTGCCGCGGCCAAGCTGGTCTCGTACGATTCAGTTCAGATGCAGACCGTAGAGTTTGACCGCGTTGTCGAACACGATCTTGCTGGTGACGTTTTCCGGCACGCCGGCGAAATCGGCGGCGATCACTTTGCGCGAATTGGGCCAGGTGCAGTCGCCATGCGGGAAGTCCGACGCCCACATGTAATTGTTCTCGCCGAAGAAGCTCCATGTCGCCGGACCGATCGGGTCGTCCTGGAAGGTGGCGTAAACCTGGCGGCGGATGTATTCGCTGGGCATCATCTGCAGTTTGCGGATGCCGGAGGTCGCCCAATATTTGTTGTAGCCGTGATCCAGCCGGTACATGAAATGCGGCAGCCAGCCGGTGTCATTCTCGGCCGAGACAATCTTCAGGTTGGGAAAGCGTTCGAGCACGCCGCTTACGACCAGGGTGTAGAGCGTCGCCTGAATGTCCGCCAGCAGGAAATGATAGGTGCCCAGCTGCGAGATCCCCGGCACATCTTTCTCTGACTTTGCGATATGTCCGACCATCTGCCGGGCCGGGCTTTTGGTGCCGCCGGTCACTATATGCAGCGACAGCGGCATCCCCAGGTCCGACGCCGCCTGCCAGAACGGATCGTAAACCGGACTGCTGTAGGGCCGGTCCTCCGGCGCCGATCCCCAGATCATCGCGCCCATCAGATTCTGTTTGCGGCAGCGCTCCAGCTCCTTGACCGCGAGCCCGACGTCTTCGAGCGAAATCAGGGGGACGCCGAGCAGACGCCGCGGATTATGCGAGCAGAACTCGCCCAGCCAGTCATTATATACGCGGAAGCATGCGCGCTGCAGGTCGGCATCCTTCAACCCGAACAGCGGCATCCCCAGGCTCGTATAAAGCACCTCGGCCTCCACGCCGTCTATCTCCTGATCCTTAATACGTTCGACCGGATCCCATCCGCTGGGACGGACGGCTTCGTATCCGGTGTTCATGTGTTTGGCGTATTCCTCGCCGTCGCGGCCGGTGGCGGCCACTGCGGCGACCGGAAACGGGCGCAGGCCTTCGGCCATGAAAAATGCGCCCGGCTTGTCGGGCCGGGTGACGGCGCGGGGGGCCCGATCCTTGAACCGGTTGTCGATCCGCTCAACCCAAAGGTCGGCCGGTTCGATCATGTGGGAATCGGCGGATACTATACGAAGCGCCATTATCTTTCCTCCCCTGGCTGCAAGCCGCTTGAGTTGAAAGCGGGTCCTGATTTTATCTCTTGCATCGCGGCGGCTCGATTTCCGGGCCGAGCCGCCGCCCAACCATCCTATACTCAGGCGCACAAAAAAATTCCATAGCTAGGCGGCGCGGCTCCTTCAGCGGCGGGAACTGCCGCGGGGCGGAGCGGAGTTTATACAGCAAGCGTGCCGCGCGGTACCGTCCGTGTCGCGATGGTACCAGCCGCAGTACCATCAAACGCGGCCAGGTTCGGGGCGGAATATCAGACCGGAAGAAAAAGGCAATCATTGTCGAGTTTCGGTTCAGCTCGCGCCAAATATCGGCGTCGCGCAACTGCAATGCGCTAAAGCAACTTCGCTTGACAAATGCCGATTGTTGGACGTAGTACAGTCATGGTCTAAATGGACCGGCTGGGGAGTTTTTGTTTCTGGTATCTCAACCGAGAGGGCAGAAAGCAAAGGAGTACACTCAATGTCTAATTCGGGGAAGTCGCTTTTGAGCGGGGTCTTGGGTGCCGTTTTTCTGGCGGTCGCGTTGTGCCAGACGGCAAGGGCGCAGGTGGAGCCGATCCCCTGGGATCAGAAGAATTACGACCAGCTCGCCGCGGCTGACAGTTCGGAAACCATCCCGCCGGGCACCCATATCAACATGCAGAACTGGCAGCAGTACAAAAAGTTCATGCCCTTCGGACTGTGGGTGCTGTTTGAAGGCCGACAGCACTGGAAGCTGCCGGCGGACGCCGAATTGGAGGTCGGAGCCAACAAGCATATTCCACTGCCCAAGAAGTATCTGGCCGACACCGAAAAGTATTCCAGCCAGGTCACCCTGGTGCCCAACGACTTTGGCGGTTTGAGCCCCAAGGGATACGTGTCCGGACTGCCATTCCCCAATCCCAGCGGTCCCAACATGGGCATGGAGATAGTCTACAACGAATACTACGCCTATGTTCCGTACCTCATCACCACTTACGCCCACGATGGTTTCAATATGGACCAGTTCGGGAACAAGTCGGTGAGCGAGGTCCGCGAGGTGAACTTCAAGGTCAAGCACCTGAGCGATCCCGGTAAACCGGTTAACATTCCCAGTCTGGGCGACGTTTACCTGACCTATAACAATATCGTCATGGTCCCCGAGCAGTCGAAGTACACCAACGACCTGGTGATTTTCTATGACGACCCGGCGACCCTGGGTGAGACGTTCGTGTTCGTGCCGTCGCTGCGGCGTTCCATCCGGCTTTCGTCCGCCGCCCGCTGCGCGCCCCTGGTGGGCAGCGACTACACCGCGGATGACGAACGCTCGATGAGTATCCAGCCGCCGATCTTCCAGGCCCGATTCATTGGATACAAGAAAATTCTGGTCATGTATCCGACCGACGACTATGTCAACCACGCCAATTACTATCAGCCGGTCTGGTTTGCCTCGCCGCGGGCCGCGAAGTGGCTCCCGCGCGAGGTTGCGGTGCTGGACATTCGCCGCACCCAGAAAACCCAGCAGGGCTATTGCTACGGCAGCCGGATGGCCTACATCGACAAGGAAACCTGGCAGCCGATCTGGATGGACCTGTACGACATCAATCTGAAGCTTTGGAAGACCGGGCCCTCGATGTATAAGCCGATGCCGCTGCCCGGCACCGACGGCGACGTATCAACCGGCGGCGGTGGACCGGGAGATGGAATGTACGAATTCTACGACCTGCAGAACAACCATCTCACGTTTGATATTCAGCACGACGCTCTAATCAATGACAAGGCCCCCGCCCTTTACCAGGATTTCAACCGTTGGGGTACGCCGGGCGGCATGCTGCAGGTGATGCAATGAGATAATCGTTCGATGGTCGGGTTTCGCCTGTGCGCAGAGTGTGAGTGGACTGTTATCCTCTTTACCTCTCGCAGGCGCGAAAGGAAAGAAGGAGAACAGTAGATGTCGAGGAGATGGAATCTTGTCACGGTCGCGGCGGCGGCAGGAGCGCTGCTGCTCGGAGGACTGAGGTCTGCGGCGCAGGCGCAGACGGTTGTATCCTGGGATAACGCCGCCTATGAGCAGATGGTCTCGGCCGATTCGCCCGATACGATTCCTCCGGGCACCAGGATCACCATGCAGAACTGGCAGCAATACAAGCGTTTCATGCCGGTCGGTCTGCAGCAGTTATGGCAGGGCCAGTATTTCTGGAAACTGCCGCCCGACGCTGAAATCGACGTCGCCGCCGGGGCCTCCATCCCGCTGCCCAAGAAAGTCCAGCAGGATACCGAGAAGTACAGTTCCCAGGTCAAGCTGGTCCCGACCGGAGACGGCGGCTACAGGATACAGGGCTATGTGGCCGGCATACCCTTTCCCAATCCGAGCGGTCCCCAGGCCGGCGTGCAGATGCTTTACAATGAGTATTATTCCTATATCCCGTACCTGATCACCACCTACGCCAAGCTCGGCGTGACGATGGACCGGTTCGGCAACCGGGTTAACAACGAGGTGCGCGAGGTTAACTTCAAACTCAAGCATCTGAGCGATGCCGGCAAGCCCATCAACATACCGGACACCGCCGATATTTTCCTGACCCAGAACAACATCATCTGGACTCCCGAACAGTCCAAGTATGTAAACGCGCTGCAGATCTTTTACGACGATCCGGGCAAGCTGCCCGAGACCTTCGTTTTCGTGCCGGCTCTGCGCCGTTCGCTGCGAACCTCATCGGCGGCGCGATGCTCGCCGCTGGTAGGCAGCGACTACACCGAAGACGATGAGCGCTCGATGAATCTGCAGCCGCCGATCTTCCAGGCCCGGTTCCTGGGGTATAAGAAGCTGCTGATGCTGGCCCATCCGACTCCCGCCTACGCCGACCAGAACGCCCGCTATGGACATCCCACCGCCTATTACTGGCCGGTGCTGTTTCCCAAGCCGGCGGCTGGAGCATGGGAGCTGCGCACCGTGGCGCTGCTCGACATCCGCCGCACGCCCGCGCACGCCTCGGGCTACTGCTATGGCAGCCGGATGGCCTTCATCGACAAGGAAAACTGGCAGCCAATCTGGATGGATCTGTACGACGCCAATCTGAAACTCTACAAGACCGGACCGTCGGTTTACATGCCGATGCCGCTGCCGGGCACCGGCGGCGACGTCGCCACCGGCGCCGGCGGCCCCGGCGATGGCGAGTATACTTTCTGGGATATGCAGAATTCGCATATCACGTTCGATATCCAGTCGGGCGGACAGATTAACGAGAACGCGCCTCCCGAGTACAGCGACTTCAACCGCTGGGGTACTCCGGGCGGTATGCAGCAGGTGATGCAGTGATCGGGCGGGCTGCGGCGTTGTCGTGCGCTCCAGATGCGGCCGCGGCGGCCGCAGCCCTATGACCGATGCCGTCCCAGCCGCTGGAAGGAGTACGTGTACTGGATCTGACCCGCCATGTCGCGGGCCCTCTATGCACCAAGCTGCTGGCTGACTACGGCGCCGACGTCATTAAAATAGAGCAGCCGCGCAGGGGCGATCCAGCCCGCTGGATCGCCCCTTTTTTGCACGACCTCCCGCATCCCGAGCGCAGCGGTTTGTTCCTCCATCTCAATACCAACAAGCGCGGCATCACGCTCGACCTGAAAAGCGATACCGGCCGCTCCCTTTTTCTGCGGCTGCTGCCCTCGGCCGATATCGTGGTGGAAAACTTTCGCCCCCGGGTGATGCCTTCCCTCGGGCTGGATTATGAAACCCTGCGCACAGGCAAACCGGCGCTGGTGATGACCTCAATCAGCAATTTCGGCCAGACCGGTCCCTATCGCGACTGGAGCGCCTCCGACCTCATCCTCTATGCCATGGGGCACGAGATGTGGGGTACCGGACAGCCCGACAGCGAGCCGGCCGGAATGGCGAACAAGCTGAGCCTGCATATCGCGGGTGAGATGGCGTACATGGCGACCCTGGGCGCGTTCTATGGCGCCGCGTTCCAGGGCGTCGGCCAGCACGTCGACATCTCGATCATGGAAGTGCTGGCTTCCTCGATCGACCGGCGCGCCCCGTCCCTGCTGGCATATCAATACTGCGGCGAACGCGCGGAGCGTGTGCCTTCAGTGCATGGAATCGACGCTCCGCCGTTTGTAAACTATTGCGCCGACGGGTTTTTCGAAATCACCGTCGGGCTTAACTGGTGGGCGGATTTCGTGCGCGCTATCGGCGAGGAATGGATCAAGGATCCGATCTTCAGGCCGCCGGTGCGGGAGGTTGCGGTCCGCGAGCGTTTCGATGCGTACTGGATTCCGTGGTGCATGGCGCGCACCAAGAAGGAAATTGTCGCCATTTTTCAGCAAGCCGGCATCCCCTGCGCGCCGCTCAACACCACCGAAGATCTGGTGCGCGACCCGCAGCTGAAGGAGCGCGGATTCTTTATCGATATCGAGCATCCGGCCGCCGGACGCCTGACTTATCCCGGGGCGCCCTTCCGGCTGCCGCAATCGCCGTTCGCCATCCGGCGTCCGGCGCCCTTGCTTGGCCAGCATAACCGCGAAATTCTCGCAGAGATTGGCTGCGACGCGAAGGACCTTGCGGTTCTGAGCGCGGCCGGCGTTATATAATTGCGGAGTTCCAAGGTCCCATGCCCGCCCTGCCGCTGACCGGTCTGCGTATTCTCGATTTGGGTATCGCTCTGGCCGTTCCCTATGGCACGATGCTGCTGGCGGACCTCGGCGCGGAGGTAATCCGGGTCGAATCCACCCAGGTCTTTCCGCATCAGACCCGCGGCATCCTCGCGCATCCGTCCAAAGAGGCGATCCAGACGATGGCGCCGATAGCGGGCGGCTACCCCAACCGCGAACCGGGCGAGCGGCCCTTCAATCGATTCCCGTGGGCCAATTGCACCGGACGCAACAAGCTCGGGATGACGGTCGATCTGCACAAGCCTTCAGGGCTCGAAGTTCTCAGCCGCCTGGTCAAAATCAGCGACGCGATTCTGGACAACAACGCACCCGGCTCGCTGGAACGGATGGGCATAACCTACCCGTGGCTCAGCGCCATCCGTCCCGACATCATTTTCGTGCAGCTTTCCTCTTTCGGCCAGGAAGGCCCCTACCGCGACTACCGCGCGCTAGGCCTGCAGG
The DNA here is from genome assembly GCA_021324455.1 of Pseudomonadota bacterium. GTDB lineage: Bacteria > Desulfobacterota > Binatia > Binatales > Binataceae > JAJPJA01. The sequence goes on from JAJPJA010000038.1 coordinate 38,936, forward strand.
TTGACGCGTTTTGCGGACACGACATGCTGCGCCGCTATCGCGACCGCGACCCCAGTTACAACACCTGGGCGGTGCCTTCGGACTACGCGGGTGGCGTCGCGGCGGCGTCCGCCTGCATGCTCGCGCTGATCCATCGCAAACGCACCGGCCAGGGGCAGCATGTCGATGTCTCGATGGTGGAGAATTTCGTCAATCTGATCGGACACATCGTGATGGATTACACGATGAACGGGAGGGTGCAGGAAAGCCTCGGCAATCGAGACCCGGACATGGTTCAGGGCGTGTATCGATGCAAGGGCGAGGATCGATGGGTCGCGATCACGATCGCCAGCGATGAGCAATGGCGGCGATTGATCGAAGCCGCCGGCCATCCGGCCTGGGCTTCGGACCCGCGCTTTGCCACGCTTACCGATCGCATCCGCAACCAGGACGCACTCGATCCGCTGATTCAGGAGTTCACCTCCGGCCGCGACCATCGCGAGGTCGCCGAACTGCTGCAGCGGCATGGGGTTCCCGCCGGGCCGGTGCTCGACGACGCCGACGCCTACGCGGACCCGCAGCTGCGTGCGCGCGGCTTCTTCATTGCGGTCAGGCATGCCGACGCGGGGACGCATCTGTATCCCGGGATGCCGTGGAAGCTGTCGGCAACGCCAACCGGCGTGCGCACGCCGCCGGTGCGCCTCGGTGAGCACAACGAATACGTCTACAAGGAACTGCTTGGATACTCGGATGAAGAGTATCGGGAACTGGAAGCCGAAGGACACATCGGCACCGAATACGCCCCGCATATCCGCTGACGGCGCCGCGGCCCACGCGTCCAGTCCCGCCTCTTTCTTATACGTCGCAACGGAGGAACAGGAGTTATGGCAGACAAGGTCGACCAGATAAACATGGAACCGCTCGATACCACGGAGACTGACAAGTGGGTAGGCAAGCCTCTGGGCGGAGGCCAGTTGAAGGAGCCAATCACGGTGACAGATATCCGCCGCTGGGCCCAGGGACTGCAAAATCCCAATCCGCTTTACTACGACGAAAAATACGCGGCCGAAAGCGCGCTCGGGGAGATTGTCGCCCCCCAGTCATTTACCGTTAACTGCACCGTCGGACACGGCGCGGTGCCCGCTATTCAGGGTTACATCCCGGGCACGCACATGCTGTTCGGCGGCGACGAATGGTGGTTCTACGGCCCGCGGATCCGGCCCGGCGACAAGATCAGGTCCGATCGGATGCTGTTCGATTACCGCGTCACGCATACCAAGTTCGCCGGACCGACGATGTTCTCGCGCGGCGACACTACCTACATCAATCAGCGCGGCGAGGTAATCGCCAAGGGACGTTCCACTTCAATCCGCTATCGCGCCGAGAACGCCCGCGCGATGGATTCCTTCGCCGAGCAGCGCAAGGAACCCAAATGGACAATCGAGGACCTCGACAATATCGAAGAGCAGAAATTCGCCTATTACAAGACCTTCCAGAACCACATGATCCGCTACTTCAACGATGTCAAGGAAGGCGAGGAACTGCCGGTGCGTCCGATCGGTCCCCATACCATCCAGACTTTCACCACCGAATGGCGCGGATACATCTTCACCGTGTGGGGCGCCGAGGAAGCCGACGATCTGCCCAATTCAACCCTGGAAGCCGGATGGCTGCCCGAGATGTCGCGCGACATGAACAAGGCAAAGATCGATCCCACTTACGGCGACGGTCTTTATTACGGTCCCTCGCGCGGCCACGTGCATGAACGCTATGCGCAGCTGATCGGAGTGCCGCGCGGCTACGGCTACGGCGCCACGATGGGCGGGTGGATACTGGACTACCTGAGCAACTGGGGCGGCGAACTCGGCTTCGTGGTGCATTGCAACGCGCGCTACATCGGACCCGCTTTCGTCGGCGACGCTACTTTCATGACCGGACGCGTCACCAAAAAGGAATCCGATCCGCGCGGCCGCAACGGTATCGTGACGATCGATTTCGAGATGAAGAACCAGAACGGAATGCTGATGGCAAAAGGGCCGGCCGAGGTCCGGCTGCCGCTGAAGTAAGCAGCGGCAGCCCGCTGGGCGGCGCGCGCCTGGTTGTGCCCGCTCCCGCAACCGCGTTGCGGGAGCGGGACATCTGCGGCGCAGGGTGTCAGCCCCGCGGCTGGAGTTTCCACATTCGCGCCGCACGAGATGACAACACGCGCGCACAATATTAAAATGAACCAGCTTCCGAGCCTCTCCCCTGATAATTTCAGGAGAGGCCCAACGGTCTGGCAGCCGCGCGGCGCGGATCAGATCAGACAGTGGAATACCATGCCCGACGAGCCCGCCAGGACCAATCCCATCAGCCTTGCACGCGAGATCCTCAAGCTGCGCAAGGAGAAGCATCCGTTCGGCTACAATTACGCCGTACGGGTGCGGCTCGGACACGCGGAGATTCAGGACCTGACCGCGATTGCCGATATAGTATTTGCGATCGAGGAGCTGGGTTATGAAGTGAGAAAGGTCGGCAAGCCGAGCGGATGAGGGGCTGAGGCAGTTTCGAACCAGGCCTTTGACACCGGGGGAGTTTCAGCGCGGGAATACTGAGGGGGGCCGCGGCGGCGCCGTTGTGCGCCGCCGTTGCAGCGTCCGCGCACCCGCTTTTCAGTAGCGGCGATTGCCTCCGCGTCCGCTCCCACCGCCGCCGGGTCTTCCGCGTCCACCGAAGCCACCGCCGCCACCGCCGGGCCGCTGCTCTCCGGAGCGGGCTTCAGCTACCTTGATTCGGCGGCCTTGAAATTCGGAATCGTTCAAAGATTCGATCGCGGCGGCCGCGTCGTTGGAATCGGACATTTCAACAAAACCGAACCCCTTTGACCTGCCGGAGAATTTGTCAGTCACCACGGCGGCGCTTTCCACTTTGCCGACGCGCGAGAAAAGCGATTCGAGATCCTCGCTGGTAGCCGAGTATGCGAGGTTGCCTATGTACAACTTGGGCATAATTGCCCTCCTTCTCTTTTTGCCGGGAGGCTCACAAACAGAAAAACCCTACGCGCTTGCGGGCTTTGGTGAGAGATTCGCTTCCGAGCAATTGGAAGCTTAGCGTTACCCCGCGTGCGGTGTAAAGAAAGAAGTCCGCGCCGATGAGGCATTATTTAGCCGCCCTTTGTCGATCGATTTCCCGCGCTGCCGCGGCTTATCCACCCGCATCGCCGCGCGTGCGCGGCGCGCCAACCCCTCGCCGATCATTCGCTTAACCGCCGCCGTGTTGGCGGACGCTCTGGCGCGCCCGCCGCTGCTGTGCAAAAGTCTGAGGCCTTCACAACGGAGCAGCATCGATCGAGCCGCCGCACAAAATTCCCCCTCGTTTGACCGGATGGTTCAGATCCGCCCTGACCCGCATCGGATTGCTGCTGCTGGGTTTGGGCTTCGGCCTGGTATTCGCCGAAGCCGCCTTGCGCCTGCTCGGCCTGGCGCATCCCGGACTCTACATCTACGATCGGTACAGCGGATGGCGCCTGCGTCCCAACGCCTTTGTGTGGCAGACGCAGGAAGGCCGCGCGCCGGTGGCGGTGAACAGCGCCGGGATGCGCGACCGCGAGCATCCGCTGCGCAAACCTGCCGCAACCGTAAGGATCGCCATACTTGGAGATTCCTTCACCGAAGCCAAACAGGTTGCGGCGGAGCAAACGTTTTCAGCCGCAATCGAGCGCGACCTCAAAGCGTGTCCCGCGCTTTTGGGGAAGAACGTCGAGACCCTGAACTTCGGCTGCGACAGCTATGGCACCGCGCAGGAAGTGATGACGCTGCGCCATCGGGTATGGCAGTTCTCGCCCGACGCGGTGGTGCTCGCGATTTTCACCGGCAACGACATCCGCAACGATTCGATCGAACTGGAGGGCGACAAATGCCAGCCGTTCTTTACCTATCGCGGCGGCGAGCTGGTCCTGAGCGGGGAATTCGAACAATCGCCGTGGTTCCGCTTCCAATGCATGATGCGCTTCGATTCGCAGCGATCGGCGGTGCTGAATCTGCTCGGGCAGCTGCGCAGTGCGATACGCGCGCGAATCCGCCGGCGCCGCGCCATGCCCCGTCAGTTCAAGGCGGGCGCGTCCGAACTGGGTCTGGACGACTGGATTTACCGCCCTCCCGCCACTCCCGCCGAGCAAAGGGCATGGCAGGTCGCGGAGGGCGAAATCGAGATGGTGCATCAGGAAGCCCGCAGGCATGGTGCGAGATTTTTAGCCGTGACGTTGAGCACCGGGGTTCAGGTTTATCCCGATCCGGCGGCGCGGCGCGCCTATATGCGGCGATGGGGTATCGACGACCTGTTTTACCCCGATTACAGAATAAAGGCTTTGGGCCAGCGGATGGGATTCGAAGTGCTGAACATCGCGCCGGCCTTTCAGGCTTATGCGGACCGCCATCATGTGTTCTTGCACGGCTTCAGCAACACTCAACTGGGCACCGGCCACTGGAACGTTCTGGGACATCGCTACGGCGGTCAACTGATTGCGGATCGTTTGTGCGAACTGCTGCGCCAGCCGTTGGCGCCGGTCAGTTCGATGCGCCGATTTCCGCCATCAACTGAGCAGTATGCTCGCCCAGACGCGGCGCTCGCGCGTAAATTCCCGAGGGCGTCTCCGTGAATTTGATCGGCGATCCGGCCAGTATCACCGGCGGATTGTCGCCCGGCATCGGCGTTTCCACCAGCATCTCGCGGATGCGCGGATGCGGATCCTCGAAGATGTCCTGGCCGTTGTTGACCGGTCCGCAGGGAACCTTGCCGTCCAGCGCCGCCACCACCTCGCGCGTGGGCCGCGCGCCGGTCCATTGCGAAAGCAGCGATCTGACAAAGGCGGCGTTCTTGAGCCGCGCCCGATTCGTAAGCGTGCGCTCGTCCTTCGCCAGTTCGGGCCGCCCGATGATTCCACACAGAATCTGCCAATGATGATCGGTCTGGGCGGCGATTGCGACCGCGCCGTTTTGCGTAGGGAAAATTCCGTAGGGAACCAGCGTCTGATGATTGTTTCCGTTCGGACGCATCACCCGCCCGCGCATCGAGTACTGGTAGGTGATTTCCTCCGACAGCGCGAGAATGGCGTCATACATCCCGACATCCATGAACTGACCGCGTCCGCTGCGGCGCGCCGCATGAATCGCCGAGACCACGCCCAGCGCCGCCAACGAACCCGGGTAGATGTCGCCCACCGCGGCTCCCGTGCGATAGGCCGGTCCGCCTTCGGGACCGGTGAAGCTGACCAGCCCGCCCATCGATTGCGCCACCACGTCAAAGCAGGGCCGGTTGAGGTAGGGGCTCTCGCCGGTTCGGCGATCGCCAAAGCCGCGAATGGCCGCGTATACCAGCGCGGGCTTGCGCGCATGCATCACCTCGTAGCCCAGTCCCATCCGATCCATCGCGCCCGCGCGCAGATTCTCCACCAGCGCGTCCGCGCTATCGACCAGCCGCATCAGCGCATCGCGATCGCGCTCGTTCCTGAGGTCGAGCACCACACTGCGCTTGTTGCGGTTGACACTGGCGAAGTAACCGCCGTAGTCGCATCCCTTGCTGTCGGGCGGAAGCGGACCCATCTGACGCGTCGGATCGCCGCCCGGCGGTTCAATCTTGATTACGTCGGCGCCGAGGTCCGCCAGCAGCATCGTGCAGAACGGACCGGCGAGGTATTGGGTCAGGTCGATGATGCGGAGGTCGGACAGGGGGCCGCTGCGATGCTGCTTCATCGGGCCGCACCCTGACTGGCCGGCCTGAACCTTGGCAGCGTCACCTCATCGCTGAGCTTGTCCCACGCCACCTCCACCGGCATCCCGCACTTCACCCTGGAATGCTCGATACCGACGACGTTGGAGGTCATCTTCACGCCTTCGTCCAGTTCGATCACGGCCAGGATGTAGGGCGCTTTGAAGGCGGGATGGTACGCGCGATGCATCACGGTGAAGCTGAAGACCTGTCCGCGCCCGCTGACCGGCGTCCAACTGGCCTTGTCCGAATCGCAGTTGAGGCACAGCGGCGCCGCGGGAAAACGCAGCGCGCCGCAGTTGTCGCATTTTTGTACCATCAGTTGATGGTTGCGGGCGGCGTCGAAAAAGGGTTTCAGTTCTTTGGTGACCTGAGGGATCAGTTTGGGCTCTTCGGCCATTGCAAAATCTCCGCTGTGTTGCGAATCACGCCGCGTGCGGCTCTTTTACGGGTTGGTCCCCATCACAACGACCGAATGGGTGGAGAGGTTGCGCGTCTGACACGACGCCAGCACCACGTCATGTTTGGGCGACTGGCGGTCGCCGCCCTCCCCGCGCGCCTGGATGATCGCCTCGGACACCGGCGTCATCCCCCACATGTAATATGAGCTCAGCTCGCCGCCGCCGGTGTTGATTGGAATCGAGCCGGAATGGCCCAGGCGGGTCTGCGCGGCGAACGGACCTCCTTCGCCTTTCCTGCAGAAGCCGTAGCCCTCCAGCGAGAGCAGCACCGTGATCGTGTAGCAGTCGTAGAGTTCCGCGACCTGGATGTCCTTGAGTTCGACGCCCGCCATCCGGAACGCGGTCTCTTTGGCAATCGGGATGCCGGTATCGAGATTATCCAGCGTCGGTCCCGGATGATGCCCCTGGCCGACGCCGAGAATATAGACCGGCGGTTTCCTGAGGTCGCGCGCGCGCTCGGCCGAAGTAACGATCACGCATACGCCGCCATTGGATACGATGCAGCAGTCATAGAGATGCAGCGGTTCGGTGATCCATCGCGACGCGTGATATTCCTCCAGGGTCAGCGGTTCCTTGTAGAACTGCGCCATCGGATTGCGATTGGCCCATTGCCGCTCGGCCAGCGCAATCGCTCCCAACTGATCCTGAGTGGTGCCGTACAGATGCATGTGGCGCTGCGCCAGAAGCGCGTAAACCCAGTTCGCGCCGAATGCGCCGTAAGCGCTGTCCAGGCCGCGCGGGGTGCCGTAAGCGTCGCCCGCGCCGCCGCCCTTGCCGCCGGGCACCGGCGGCTTGAGCGGAGCGTCGCCGAAGACGCAGGCCACGACATTGGCGGTGCCGGCCGCAATTGCCTGGGCGGCGATTGCGAGCGCGGTACCAGCGCTGGAGCCGCCGGCGTTGACGTCGGCCAGCAGGCGCGTCGTCAGCCGCATCGAATCCTGCAGCGCGAAGGACGCCAGCCCGTCGCGATAGGAAACCCCGGTCGTGACCAGCAGACCGTCGAGGTCCGATCGTTTGAGCCCGGCGTCG
>JAJPJA010000083.1 GCA_021324455.1 Pseudomonadota bacterium
GGAATTCGCGGCGCGCTTCCTGCGCACCGCCTACTATCATTTGAGCGAATGCCTGGGGATGGACGACAGCGGCGGGTTTTATTTCGAAGTCGCGGGCCGACGATATCCCATACGCCGGGCCGGCAGCGCCCCGCCGTGAATGAAGCGCTGCTCAACGTGGTGCTGGTGCGGCCGGAAATCCCCCAGAACACCGGCTCGATTGCGCGGCTGACGGCGGCAACACGGCTGCGGCTGCACCTGGTGGGCCCGCTTGGATTTTCGCTCGAAGATCGCTATCTGCGCCGCGCCGGCCTCGACTACTGGCCGCTGGTTGACCTGCGCACCTACGAGCGGATCGAGGATTTTCTGGCGGCGCATCCGCAGGGCCCGTTCAAACTGTTCTCCGCGCGGACCAGCGAAAGTTACATCAAGGCGAGATTCGCGCCCGGCGATTTTCTGCTCTTCGGCAGCGAGACCAAAGGTTTGGGGCGGACCATTTTGAGCAGCGGCATCGGCCCCGCCTATCGCATCCCGATCTTCCAATCCGGCGTGCGCAGCCTGAATTTGTCCAACGCGGTGAGTATCGTGGTGTACGAAGCCCTGCGCCAGTTAAACCGGCTGGAGTGACTTGTACGCCGGCCGTACACATCCACTTTCAGAGCCGGCGCGAGGGTTTGGGTCAGGGTTAAGAAAAAAGGGAGGCGGTGGGGACGCCTCCCCATTTTAATCGGCAAGTTGCGCGGATTCAGGCCGCCCGGGTTTTGCGGCCGTTGACTTCCTTCTCCTTGCGGACGATGAAGCGCTCGTCCAATTGGCCCATCTTCTCGACCACGCCGCCGTACTCCAACTCGCTGTAGGGGAGCATCGCGGGGCCCGAGAAGCCCTGGTTGCGGATCTCCGCCGCCTTCTGCGACACGTTGTTGCGCACCCAGTCCCAGAACGGATGGTCGAAGGCGTCCACCGGTTCGGTGAACTTGCCTTCATGCACGCAGAACGCCGCGCAGCTCACCACCGCGGGTCCGTCGAAGAACGAAATCGTCGAGTTCAGCTTCACCGGCATCAGGGGGCCATGATGGCTCCCGCGCATCGTGCCGGCGACGTAATGGCCGATGCGGTAGGGCGAGAGGATTTCGCCGGTGGCGGGGAAGTTGCCCTGGGTGCGCACCAGTGCGACCGGGTCGTCCTTGCCGGTGTAGGTGCCCGCTATATTATGCAGACGCGAAGTCGACACCACGGCGGCGATATCGTTGTTGGCGCGGCTGCGCACCGACTCGACCACGAAACGCTCGTTGTCACGCAACAGACAGGCGATGTCGTACAGTTCGTCAGGGGCGTTCAGCTCGATCACGCGGTCGCCCTCGGTGTAGTTGACGTCCATTATGGTGAAGGTGAAGCCCTTGGCCATCTTGGGCGACAGCAACAGCCCGGCGCAATGCATCGGATCGCAGAACGCGAGATACATCGGCAGGTTGTAGGCGCCGGGGTCGGTCTTGTCGGCGGCGAAGAACAGGAACGGTTCGTTGGGCCGTTCTTCGAATTCCATCTCGCATGAGGCCGGTCCCAGCCCGCGGATATTGCCGGAAAAAGCGTCCTTGAGCAGGTCCTGGCCGGCGCCGTACAGACCCTGCTCCTTGGCCACCTTGGTGCCCGCCATGAAAGCGTCCCACGCCAGTTCGTGGATCTTGGGGTCATCGACGCCGCGGTCATGAGTCATCAGCAGCGCCACGTCGTCGCCGGTGGAGCTGACATAAACATCGAGAAGGAGCTTTTTGCCCTTCTCGCGTACGAAGCGCTCGACGGTTTCCTTCAAACGAGCGCTGGGCTTGATGTGGCCGCCAATCGAACCGACATCAGCCTTGATTACTGAGATGGTGGTTTTCATCGCCGTCCCTCCAAAAGTTCAGCGGGCAGAGTTATTCCTCAACGTCACTTGACTATCGCTTTTTGGCATTGGTTGCCACCAGAGGTTACCTGGAACAGGAGCCGCATCCGCCCCCGCCGCATCCGCCGGAACGTTTTTCCGCAGGCGCGCCGAAGCGGTAACCAAGTTCCTCGACTTCATCGGCGCCGATCCATTCAAGGCGCTCACTTATCGCGCCGTCGCAATCGACGCAACGGCGCAATTCCGTACCGGCTTCATTGAGCGCGATGTACGTCAGCACCACCTTGTCGCACATGGAGCAATGAGCGGTCGGAAAACGGGCAGACTGGACTTCAGGTCCACGCATCGGCTAAATCCGAATCGTTCGAAATCCGAGCAATTATAGTAAACCATTCCTTTTGGCAATCCCATCTATTCCAGCACAGAGCAAGCGCTTTATGACAGAACAATCGGGCGCGGCGATGTCGATGATACGCGCGATCGACGGCCATCGACTGGGCCGCTTCAGTCTCACAGTAACCGGCGTCCGCCCGGTCCGGCCCCGGATTGGATGGCTCTACGCCGATATCGGGCTGGCCGATCCTGACGGTCTGGCCTCCAGCAGCCATTTCGTGACCGCGATTGTCAGCGGCGGCGGACGCGGCGTCAAGCAATGGGTCGAGTGTCGCATATTTCCCCAGGTAGAGTTCTCCGATGGCCGGATTGTGGACGCGCGGGCGCTTGGTCTCGAAGCCCGAATGGTCGGGCTTTTCGGTAAACTGATCCCCGCCGGCGGCCATCTCATGGTCGATTACGACAGCGGCGGACAGGACCTGACGTTGGCGGAACTGGTCGCCCGGGTGCCGCCGCCCGCGTGTTATCTGGGTGAAATGATGTTTCGGGCGGGGTTCCGCGGCCAGTTCAAGGATTGGTACTTCTCCGAGGGTGGCCATGAGGGACCGCGCAAGTTGCAGGCGAACAAATCGCCAACCCCGGCTGCGGAGCGCGCCGCGATCGCGGAACATATGACTACATTGGAGCAATTTACGCGCCGTCCGCTCCCCGCCGATAAAGCAGGCCGCGAATTGATTGCCAACGCTGCCGCCCGCGCGCGCAAACTGATCGCGGATTTCGCCCTCCCAACCCACCAAAACCGCCGTCCGAACCGGCCACAGAAAGCCTAATGCACCGCCTGGCAAAGGCTGTTCTCCTTGCCGCTTCGATTGTCGCTTCATCCGCTCAGGTGCGCGCCGACAATCAGAATCGATTGCGGCTGATCGGAACTATCCCGCTGCCCGGTATTACAGGCCGGCTTGATCACATGGCCGCCACGCCTGATGGCAGATGGCTGTACGTGGCGGCGTTGGGAAGCAATCGACTGCTGCGGATCGATACACAGACGGGCGATATCGGGGGGCAGGTCAGGGGTATCCGCATGCCGCAGGGCGTCTGCTATCTGCCGAAATCGGACAAGGTCGCCGCCGCCAGCGGTGGCGGCGGCGATCTGCATTTTCTTACCGGTGACCTCCGCGCCCTGGGAATCGTGCGCGACTTGAGCGACGCCGACAACGTCCGCTATGACCCCGACGCCAACCTGGTTTATGTCGGCTATGGAACGGGCGCGCTGGCGGTAATCGATCCTGAGCTGACGGTGCAGACCGCGACGATTGCGCTCGATGGCCATCCGGAGTCGTTTCAACTGGAGCACCACGGCTTCCGCATCTTCATCAATGTTCCGGACGCCAACGAGATCGAAGTATACGATCGTGCCAGGCGGGTGCTGCTCAACGAATGGAAGGTGAAGCGGGGCGCGGACAATTTTCCGATGGCGCTGGACGAGGCCGGCAAGCGGCTGTTCATCGGCACACGCAATCCGGCGCGGCTGGTGGTGCTGGAGACCGAAGCGGGCAAAGAGATCGCCGAGCTAAGCGCCTGCGCCGACGCCGACGATCTCTTTTACGATGCTTCAACCAGGCTGATCTATCTGTCCGGCGGCCAGGGATGCGTCAACGTATTCCGCCAGAGGGATATAATGACCTACGATCGGGTCGAGACGGCAACCACCGCGCCCGGCGCCCGCACCTCGCTGCTGGTCGCGTCCGCGCATCGTCTGTATGTCGGCGCACCGCGCAGCCCCAATCATCGCGCGGAGATCATGGTATACGCGACCCCGCAGCTCGCTCCGCCTGCGGCCACGTCGGCCGTCCCCGCCGCTTATCCCAACAATCCGGCGCGGCGGGCCCATTGATATTTCGCGCCCAGCACCGCCACCGGCAGTTCCGTGGTGTACGCGTAGGCCGGGATGCCATGGTCGAACAGATATTGCGACGCCTGTTCGACCTCGACGTCGCCGACCAATGATGCCACCACCGGCTTGTTCACGCCGCGCCCCCGGTATTCCTCCACCACCTCGCTGACCAGCTGCGCGAATACCATCGGCGGCGTGATGATCGTATGCCAGTAGCCGAGGATCAGCGCGTGGATGCGCCGATCTTCGAGGCCCAGCGCAATCGTATTGCGATACGTAGTGGGCGGCTCGCCGCCGGTGATATCCACCGGATTGCCGGAAGCGCCGAAGGGCGGAATGAATTTCTTGAACGCCTCATCCAGATCGGGCGGCATCGACATCAGTTGCAGCCGCCAATCGGTGCAGGCGTCGGCCAGCAGCACGCCCGAGCCGCCCGCGCCGGTGATGATTACCACGTTCTCACCCCGGGGCGTGGGCAGCATCGGCAGGCAGCGCGCGAACTGCAGCATATCGTTGAGGCTGCGCGCGCGCACCACACCGCTTTGCTTGAGCACGTCCTCGTAAACACGGTCGTCGCCGGCCAACGCCGCGGTATGCGATCGCGCGGCGCGCGCGCCCATCGCGGTGCGCCCCGCTTTGAGCGCGATCACCGGCTTATGTTGGGACACCCGCGCGGCGGCTTCGGCGAACGCACGCCCGTCCTTGAGGTCCTCGAAATGCATCGCGATCGCCTGCGTGTGGTCGTCCTGTTCGAAGAAGGTGAGCAGGTCGTCCTCGTCGATATCCGACTTGTTGCCCAGCCCGACGATGGCCGACACGCCCATTCGGGTTGAACGGCTGAAGCCGACAATCGCCATCCCGACGCCGCCGCTTTGCGAGGACAGCGCCACCTTGCCCTTAACGTCGTAGGGAGTGCAGAAGGTGGCGCAGAGATTTTTGGGCGTGTAGTAAAAGCCGTAAATATTCGGACCCATGAGGCGGATGCCGTACTTGCGTGCGACCGCGACGATTTCATCCTGCAGGTCCTGATTGCCGGTCTCGGCAAAACCCGACGGTATCAGGACCGCGCCGGGAATCCGCTTCTCGCCGCATTCGGCCAGAGCTCCGGCCACCGCCCGCGCCGGAATTGCGAACACCGCGACATCCACCGCACCCGCGATTTCCTTCACGCTGCGATACGCCTTCTTGCCCAGCACCTCCTCCAGGCGCGGATGGATCGGATAGATTTCGCCCCGGTAGCCGCCGTCGATCAGGTTGCGCATCACCGAGTTGCCGATCTTGCCGTCCTCCGCCGAGGCCCCGATCACCGCCACCGAGTCGGGCCGCATGATGCGATTCATCGCGGCCAGAATTTCAGCCTGGCTGGGACGGAAGCGCTCGGCCGGCGGGTTGAAATCGACGATGATACGGACGTCGGCCGCGACCGCGCGGTCGGGCCCGGCGAATACGGGGTTGAGATCGACCTCGGAAATTTCGGGAAATTCATGCACCAACTGCGACACCGCGCAGATCAGCGAGGCCAGCGCCTGGGTGTCGGCCGCGGCCGCGCCGCGCACGCCGCGCAGGATTTCCGCGGCGCCGATTCCGTCGATCATCGACAACGCTTCTTCGCGCGGCGTCGGCGCCAGGCGGAAGGTTACGTCCTTGAGCACTTCGACCAGCACGCCGCCCAGGCCGAAGGCGACCAGCTTGCCGAAGCTGGGATCGGTGACGGCGCCGACGATCACCTCGTGCGCGCCCTTGACCATCTGCTGGATCTGAACGCCGGCGATATGCGCGCCGGGTGCGTAGGTTTTGGCGTTGTCGATGATGAGTTTGTACGCGCTGCGCACGTCGGCAGCCTTGCTGAGGTTGGGAATAACGCCGCCGGCTTCGGTTTTGTGCAGGATTTCGGGCGACACGATTTTCATCACCACCGGATAGCCGATTTCTTCAGCAATCGCGGCCGCCTGTTTGGCCGAAGTAGCGAGTCCTTGCCTGGGAACGGCGATTGCGCAGGCGTCGCAGATCGCTTTGGCTTCGGGTGCGGTGAGCGAGGTGCGGCCCTGGGCTTTTACGGCGGCCAGCACCTCTCCTATCGCGCTTTTGTCCATATCAGCTCCTCGATAGACGATACGGGGCGCCAGCCCCGAGTTTCAGGCTTGGCACGAACGACCGCGGTCAGTGCCGACGTGAATCTTTCAGAACATAGTGGCAAAGGAGGGATGCGCGCAAATCCGGATCATCGCGCCGGCCTCAGGACAGCTTCGCCGCCGGCCGCACCGATACTGTGCGGTTGGCGCTGAGGCCGCCGCCAATCAGTCCTGCGAGGTGGAGCTGGCGCGCGGCCGCCGGCTTGACGGTATCTGCGAACTGCCGGGGTTCCATTGCCAGTCGCGCACCTCCGGCATGTCGTCGCCGTATTTCGCAATGTATTGCTTGTGATCGATCAGCTTGTACTGGATTTCCTGTTTGATATACGCGGCGCGCGCCGACAGCATCGGAACCCGATCGATGACGTCTCCCACCAGCGAATAACGATCCAGGTTGTTGCGCACCACCATGTCGAACGGCGTCGTGGTCGTGCCTTCCTCCTTGTAGCCGCGCACGTGCAGGTTGTCGTGTCCCTTGCGCCGGTAAGTGAGCCGATGGATCAGCCACGGGTAGCCGTGAAACGCGAAAATTATCGGCTTGCTGGTCGTGAACAGGGCGTCGAATTCGGCTTCGGGCAGGCCGTGCGGATGCTCACTGGCGGGCTGCAGCTTCATCAGATCGACCACGTTGATCACGCGCACCTTAAGCTCCGGCAGATGCTCGCGCAGGATGCTGACCGCGGCCAGCAC
>JAJPJA010000084.1 GCA_021324455.1 Pseudomonadota bacterium
CTTACTCGTATCGTGCAAAGTCCGGCTGCGGGCAGGCGATCGAAGTCTGCGAGCAGGAATGCATGGCCACCATGCTCGACCTGAGCCTGGTCTGGTACACCTATCGCAATCTGCAGACCTCGCGGCTCGGTTTCGCGGTTATTGCGCCGGTGGGAGCCCATCGATGTGTCGACGGGATGGTACAGATTGCCTGCGTTGAGGAAGCGCAATGGCAGCGTCTGGTCGATTTGATGGGCAATCCGGAATGGACGCGGGATGAGATCTTCAAAGAGCGCACGGTGCGCGGCCAAAACGTCGACGCAGTTACCCTTTTCATCGAGCAGTGGACCTCGACGCGCAGGATGAACGATCTGTTCCGGCAGATGCAGGCGCGGCGGATCCCGGCGGCGCCGGTCACCAAGCCCAGCGACCTTTACGCCGACGAGCATCTGGCGGCGCGGGAGTTCTTCGTTACTCTGCCCGTGCGCGACGCGGCGTGCGCGCCGATTGCGGCGCCCGGCGCCCCGTTCAAATCCACCGCCATGGGATGGTGTATGCGCCGTCCGGCGCCGCGGCTGAACGAGCATCGCCAGACAATCCTGCACGAGCTGTCCGCGAACACCGCGCGCGCGGGCGCCTCCGCCCCGGTTGCCCAGCCGCAAACTCATGGCCCGCTGCATGGCGTGCGCGTGCTCGACTTCTGCTGGGTGTGGGCGGGGCCGTCCTGCACCGCGCAGTTGGCGCGGCTGGGCGCCGAAGTAATCAGGGTCGAAACCGCGAAGCATCCATGCGTCAGCCGGATGTTCGTGCCGCAGGCGGACGGGAAAGCGGGGTTAAATCGCGGCGGCAGCTTCAATGAGAAAAATCACAACAAGCTGAGCGTGCAGCTCAATTTGGAAAAGCCCGAGGCGGTTGCGATTGTGCACGAGCTGGCGCGGTATTGCGATATCGCGGCCGAGAACTTCGCCCCCGGGGTCATGGCAAAGCTGGGCGTAAGCTACGACAGCCTGCGCGCGGTCAGACCCGCCATCATCATGATCTCGCTGGCCGGCTATGGCCAGACCGGGCCGTTCAGCAATTACGTCAGCTACGGTCCGATCATGGCGGCGCATTGCGGGATTCAGACGCTCACGACATACGCCGGCGACGGTCCGCGCAGCCTGGGTATCAGCTACGCCGACCCGGTGGTCGGAATGTTCGGCGCATGGCTGCTCAACGCCGCATTGATCCATCGCGACCGCACCGGCCAGGGTCAGTACATCGATCTGTCCAATCTCGAAGCGATGGAGATGCTGATGCCGGAGGCGCTGCTGGAATACGCGATCAACCGGCGCGACCCGGTTGCGATGGGCAATCGCGACCCGTGGATGGCGCCCCATAACTGTTACAAGGCTCTGGGCGGCGCCGAGGATTGGGTGACGATCGCGGTGGGCAGCGATGCGGAATTCCGCGCGCTGTGCGAAGTCATGGGCTATCCGGGCATGGGGCACGACCCGCGCTTCGCGGAGGCTGCGGCGCGCAAACGCAACGAGGACGAGCTGGATGGGATCATCAATGCATGGACCTCGCAGCGCGACCGTTGGGAGATTACTGAGTTGCTCCAGCGCGCCGGCGTCGCCGCGATACCGACCTTTACCAACAAGGACGTGATCGAGGACCGGCACATGCGGGAACGCGGATTTCTGGTCGATTTGGACCATCCGGAGGTCGGTGTCCGCACCTACGCGGGGGTGCCGTGGACGATGTCGTTGACGCCGTGCAAAATCCACCGCGCCTCGCCCTGCCTGGGTCAGGACACCGACGATGTTCTGACGCGGCTGCTGAATTACACGCCGGAGCGGATCGCGGAGCTGCGCGGGTTGGAAATTATCGCCTGAATTCGCAACTCGTTATCCGTTGCCCTGCCAGGAATCGATCGCGATGTCATACATGACGCGGACTTCGCCGGGGCGGCCGAACGGATACTTGTCCTGGCCCAGATAGCGCCGGGCCAGCGAGTCGATATGCCGATCGGCGCCGTCCCTGGTGCTGCGTTCGACGTGTCCGCGGATTTGCAGGTAGCGGTAGGGATTGGTTGGATCGATAATGGCCAGCGCGACTTTGGGATTGCTGTCGAGGTTGCGCGCCTTTCGGCGTCCGACCGCGGTATTGATACGGATGATGCCGTCCTTGTAATCGAACCACAGGGGCGTGACCTGCGGCGACCCATCGGGCATGACCGTGGCCAGCGCGGCGAACGCGACCTTATCGGTGAGGAGGTCCATATACTTGGCGGGAATTGTCGACGCCATGTTGAAACTCCTGGGGGATTTAAAAGACCGAACCGTTTGCGGCGCTGGCCCGGTTCCTGATTTATATTCTGGATAGATGTGGCGGGTTTTGCCACCGGATCTCTTGACCGTGGCGCCATCCAGCCCCACTATGCAGTAGCCAGCAGGCGCCGCAGCAGCGCAAAATTGACTGATTTGACCCCATGCGGTATGAGCCAATCGTGCGCCGAGGCGGCGTGCGGGCGGCGGCGGAGCAGCAGGCTTAATCCAAGGAGCTAAGCATAAAGATGGCGCTTTTCAGCAAAGAGCCCGACAACACTCAAAAAGCACGGGAGGCGGTCAAGCCTGCCGCGCCACCAGCAGCTCCGATGGCGTCACCCGCGCAACCCGAAGAGCGTGTCAGCGCACGGCCGGCCGCGCCGCTTACCCAGCCGGCGTCCGCGGCGGGCGAGGCGCGCGCCTACCTCGATAAGGGCAGCAAGATCAGCGGCAAGCTTTTCTTCGAAGGACCGGTCCGCATCGACGGCCAGGTCGACGGCGAGATCAGCGCCAATGACGCGGTTACGGTGGGCGAAAGCGCGGTGGTGACCGCTCAGGTCAAGGCCGCGTCGATCGTGATCGCGGGTAAGCTGAGCGGCGACATCATTGCCGGCAAGCGAATCGAGATCCGGCCCACGGCCAAGGTGTTCGGCAACCTGACGACGCCGGTTTTGGTAGTGCATGACGGCGCGCTGTTCGAGGGACATTGTGCGATGAACCCCGAGGCCCGGGGCGCCGAGGTCAGAAACACCGAGTCAAAGGACGATCGCAAGGTTACACCGATCGCCGCCAAGGAGGATCGTGTAGTTGCGCAAGTGGCGGCCGGCGGCAACAAGCTGGCGTGAGTTGCGCCCCATTTTTGCGTGATTTGCCGCTCGTTCTTGATTTTTTAATCCGTTCCATCGGCGGAGCAGTTGCGAAATGCTTAAGATCCCACCCGACTGGGGGACATTCTGCGCTCTGATTGTCTCGTTCCTGGTTTTCTGGTTTATATTCAAACGGCTTTTGTTCTACCCTTTCCTGAAGCTGTTGGCGGACCGCGAGCGCAAGCTCAAAGGCCTCAAGGATCGCACCGAACAGCTCATCCGTGAGGGGCGTGAGGCGCACGAGCGCCATGAGCGCGAGATAGTCGCGGTCCGCCGCCAGGCGCTGGCCGAACGCGAGAGCGAGCGCCGGCGCGCCGAGGAAGAGGTCGGACGCCTGATGGAGGAGGCACGGTTGGCATCCAAGGATTCAATTGAGCAGGTGCGCGCGGAAATCGAACGGGAGTTGAGAGCGGCCGAGCAGCAGCTGGGCAACCTGGGCGAGAATCTGGCCGCGGAACTGGCCGAGCGGGTGCTGGGCCGGCCGCTCAAAAGCGGAGGTCCCCGGGTCCATTCACCGAACTGATCGATGAAGCTTAAAACCATACTGACGGTCACCTTAGGCGTCGGGCTCAGCCCGACGCTGGCGTTTTGTGCGCAAGGTGCGGCTGAGGAGAGCGGCTCCTGGGTCGCGCTGCTGTTCTATATTTTCAACTTCGCCCTGTTCGTGGCGATCCTCTGGTATTACGCCCTGCCGCTGGTGGTTAAGTTCTTCCGCGAACGGGCCCGCGACATTCGCGAGAACATCGAACTGTCCGAGACCGGTTTTCGCAGCGCCACCCAGACCGCGCAATCCGCGCAGGCGCAAATCGCCGGGCTGGAGGCCGAGAAAGCACGTATTCTCAAGGAGATGCGCGAGGAGACCGCGCGCGAAGTGGCCCGTCTGCGTGAGCTCGGCCAGGCCGGCGCCCAGCGCATCCGCCGCGACGCCGAGCTGACCGCGAAATCGATTGCGGACAACGGCCGGCGCACCGTCCAGGCTCATCTTGCCGCCGCCGCCGCCGCGCTGGCCCGCGAGTTGATTGCCCGCGAGTTCGAACCCGCCGACCAGAACCGGCTGGTGCGCCAGTTTCTCGACACCCTGCAGCAGGAGGCGCGGTCGTGATCGGTTCCCGAGTTGCCCGCCGTTATGCGCAGGCTTTGCTGGAATTGGCCGCCGAGCAGGGCCAGCTCGAGGCATGGGGCGCGGAATTGGAGCGTCTGGCCAGGATGGTCTCCAGCCCCGATCTGATGACGCGGCTGACCTCTCCGGAATTGCCCGACCAGCAGCGGCTGGAAGCGATGACCCTGATCGCGTCGCGGCTGGAGTTGAGCTTCCCGCTGCGCTCGTTTGCCGTGGTAGTGGCGCGGCATGGCCGGATTGCCCAGATGCAAGCGATTGCGCAAGCCTATCAGGACCTGCTCGACCGCCGTCTGGGACGCGCGCGCGCCGCGGTTACGTTCGCGGCCCAGCCCACCGACGCCGACGTCAATGCGGTGGTGGAAGGCCTGGAGCTGCTGTCGGGCAAGAAGATAATAGCGTCGGTCAAAGTGGACCCCGCACTCATCGGCGGAGTCGTCGCCGAGCTTGAAGGCCGAACTTACGATGCGAGCCTGGCCACGCGGCTCAATAATTTGGAACGGCAACTGAGCCGTTGAGGCGGGGCGGCATCAGGACAAACCTTTATGGCGGAAATCAGACCAGCTGAAATCAGCGAGATTCTCAAACAGGAAATCAAGGGCTTCGAAGCGCGGGTCGACGTGCGCGAAACCGGCCGCGTGCTCTCCTGCGGCGACGGTATCGCGCGCATCTACGGCCTGCAGAATGCGGCGTCGGGCGAGCTGCTGGAATTCCCCAACCAGATTTTCGGCATGGTGCTCAACCTCGAAGAGGACAATGTCGGCGCCGCGCTGTTTGCCGATCCCGAGTCCGTGCGCGAGGGCGACGAAGTCAAACGCACCGGCAGGATCGCTGAAGTTCCGGTGGGCGAGGCGCTGCTGGGCCGCGTGGTCAACGCGCTGGGACAGCCGATCGACGACAAGGGTCCGATCAACTCCTCGGGCACGCGGCGCATCGAACTCAAGGCCCCCGGCATCATCGTGCGCCAACCGGTCAAGGAGCCGGTTCAGACCGGGATCAAGAGTATTGATTCGATGATTCAGATCGGCCGCGGCCAGCGCGAACTGATCATCGGCGATCGCCAGGTGGGCAAGACCGCGATCGCGCTGGATACGATCATCAATCAGCGCGGCCAGAACATGCATTGCATCTACGTCGCAATCGGCCAGAAGCGCTCGACCGTGGCGCAGGTGGTGGAGCGGCTTAACCGCTACGGCGCGATGGAATACACCACGGTGGTGGCCGCGACCGCGTCGGAATCGGCGCCGCTGCAGTTTATCGCGCCTTACAGCGGATGCGCGATCGGGGAGTATTACCGCGACAACGGCAAGCATGCGCTGGTGATTTACGACGACCTGTCCAAGCACGCCCAGGCCTATCGCCAGCTGGCGCTGCTGCTGCGGCGTCCGCCGGGCCGCGAGGCCTATCCCGGCGACGTCTTCTATCTGCATTCGCGCCTGCTCGAGCGCGCCGCCAAGATGAGCAACGAGTACGGCGGCGGTTCGCTGACGGCGCTGCCGATTATCGAAACCCAGGCCGGCGACGTGTCGGCCTATATTCCGACCAACGTGATCTCGATCACCGACGGCCAGATCGTGCTCGATACCGACCTGTTCAACTCGGGCATCCGCCCCGCCGTCAACGTGGGACTGTCGGTCTCGCGGGTGGGTTTTTGAGCCGCGCCCAAGGCAATGAAGCAGGTCGGCGGCACGCTCAAACTGGATTTGGCTCAATATCGCGAGATGGCGGCTTTCGCACAGTTCGGATCCGATTTGGATCCGGCCAGCCAGCGCATGCTGCATCGCGGCGAGCGGTTGACCGAAATGCTCAAGCAGCCGCAATATTCGCCGCTGCCGATGGAACGCGAGGTGCTTCTGATCTTCGCCGGCAACCAGGGCTATCTCGACAAGCTCGAGGTGGACCAGGTCAAGACCTTCGAGCGCGAGATCATGTCGTACTTCGATTCCAAACACGGCGACATTCTCGACGAAATCCGGACCAAACGCGAGATTTCCGATGAGCTGCGCGGGCGTCTGGTCAAGGCGATGGATCAGTTTGTCGAGGTGTTCGTGTCCGAGCATGGCGCCGAGAAGGCGGCAGCGGCCTGAACGGGATTGAAGCGCAGAGATGGCAACACTTAAGGCGATTCGCCGCCGGATCGCTTCGGTCCAATCGACCCAGCAAGTCACCCGCGCGATGAAACTGGTGTCCGCGGCCAAGCTGCGGCGCGCCCAGGAAGCCCTGCTCAAGGACCGTCCCTACGCGGAGAGCCTGTCGCGGATGGCCGGTTCGCTGCTGGCGGGCCAGAAGATGGAAGCGCCGCCCGGCGCCCGGCGCTCGGCGCTGGTCACGGTGATCACGTCGGACCGCGGTTTGTGCGGCGGCTACAACGCGAACCTGATCCGGCATGCCGAGGAGCAGGGCGCCGAGTTGCGCGCGCAGGGCATCGAACCGGCGTTCTTCGCCGTCGGCCGCAAGGCGCTGGAGCATTTCCGCCGCACCGGCGCCCGCCTGGCCGGGCAGCAAATCAACAACACGCCGCGTCTGGCGACGCTGGAGCTGGCCGGCTCGATAGCCGAAATGATGCTGACGGAGTTCCAGTCCGGACAGTACGAGCAGACCGCCGTGATTTACAGCGAATTCCGTTCGGCGCTGTCGCAGCGTCCGACCTATGAGCCGATTCTGCCGGTTCATCCGGGCGAGCAGCCCGCCGAAGGCGTGGCCGGGCCGACCGAATATCTGATCGAACCCAGCCGCGCCGAACTGCTGCCGGTGGTTATCCAGAGCTATGTCGAATCGGCGGTGTTCCACGCGCTGCTCGAAGCGGAAGCCAGCGAGCATGCGGCGCGGATGACCGCGATGGACAGCGCCAGCAACAACGCCGCCGACATGATCGCGCGCCTGACGCTGGAGATGAACCGCGCGCGCCAGGCCGGCATTACGCGCGAGTTGATGGATATCGTGGGCGGCGCGGAAGCATTGAACACTTAGGGATTTTAAGACACAAGAAGACACTATGAGCAACGCAACAAGCGGTCAGATAACTCAGGTCCTTGGCAACGTGGTCGACGTCCAGTTCAATAACGGTTCGCTGCCCTCGATTCTCAACGCCCTGCGCGTCACCAATCCCGCTCTGGGCGACAAGGCCGGCAACCTGATTCTGGAAGTCGCCCAGCATCTGGGCGAGAACACCGTGCGCTGTATCGCGATGGACTCCACCGAGGGACTGGTGCGCGGGATGCCGGCGACCGATACCGGTGCACCGATCGCGGTCCCGGTCGGTCCGGGCACCCTGGGCCGGTTGATGAACGTGACCGGCGACGCGGTTGACGAGAACGGCCCGATCGAAGGCAGCCGGATGCCGATTCATCGCAGCGCGCCGGCCTTCGACGAGCAGGCGGTCGAAGTCGAGATTTTCGAAACCGGCATCAAGGTGATCGATCTGATCTGTCCCTACTCGCGCGGCGGCAAAATCGGACTGTTCGGCGGCGCCGGCGTGGGCAAGACCGTCACCATCATGGAGCTGATCAACAACGTCGCCAAGCAGCACGGCGGCGTGTCGGTGTTTGCGGGCGTGGGCGAGCGTTCGCGCGAGGGCAACGACCTTTATCTGGAACTGAAGGAATCGGGCGTGCTGTCCAAGACCGCGCTGGTTTATGGCCAGATGAACGAGCCGCCCGGAGCGCGCGCGCGAGTCGGCCTGTCGGGCGTGACCGTGGCGGAGTACTTCCGCGACGAAGAGGGCAAGGACGTTCTGCTCTTCATTGACAATATTTTCCGCTTCGTGCAGGCCAACTCCGAGGTGTCGGCGCTGCTGGGGCGGATGCCGAGCGCGGTCGGCTACCAGCCCACGTTGGGCACCGATCTGGGCGCGCTGGAAGAGCGCATCACCACGACCAAGAAGGGCGCCATCACCTCGGTGCAGGCCATCTATGTGCCGGCCGACGACCTGACCGACCCGGCGCCGGCGACCACGTTTACGCATCTGGATGCGACCACGGTGCTGGAGCGCAAGCTGTTCGAAAAGGGCATCTTCCCCGCGGTTGACCCGCTGGGATCGACGTCGCGCATTCTCGACCCGCAGGTTGTGGGCGAGGAGCATTACGACGTCGCACGGCGGGTGCAGGCGATTCTGCAGCGCTACAAGGATTTGCAGGACATTATCGCGATCCTCGGCATGGACGAATTGTCGGCCGAAGACAAGCTGGTGGTGGCGCGCGCGCGGCGTATCGAGCGTTTTCTGTCGCAGGCGATGCACGTGGCGGAGGTCTTTACCAACACCCCCGGCGCGTACGTGCCGCGCAAGGAGACCGTGCGCGGATTCAAGGAAATCCTCGAAGGCAAATGCGACGACCTGCCCGAGCAGGCTTTCTACCTGGTCGGCACGATTGACGACGCTCGCGCCAAGGCGGAACGCCTGGCCCGCGGTGAGGCGCGCTAAGTCGGATGGCTGACGCGGGATTGCCGTTCAAACTGATCACGCCCACCGGCGTGGTGTTTGATGACAACGTGCAGGAGGTCACCGCGGAGAACCCGATTGGCGAGTTCGGGGTGCTGCCGCAGCACATAAACTATCTCACCTCCCTGGTGCCGTGCGTAATCACGGTCAAGCTGGCTGACGGCGGCTATCGTTTCTTCGTCGTGTCGGGCGGACTGGCGGAAGTGAAGGACGGCGTTATGACGGTGCTGGCGTCGACCGCGGAAGAGGCGGAAGCATTGATGGACGGCGACACCGCCTCCCGGGGCCTGGTGGCGGCCGAGGAGCGCCTGCAAAACGTCAGCTTCTATGAGCCGGGCTACCAGAACGCGGTCAAAGCCGCGCAGCTGGCCCGTGCCCGCCAGCGCGCAGTCCAGATGCGCGGCGCCGCGCGCTGAATCTTTATCTGCCGCAAGGGCGTCTTCAGCCGCTCCGTGTTCCTCAAAAGAGCATCGGCGTCCAGCCTATCGGCGAACGCTCTTTATTACTTAGCCGGCTTGGACGCGCCTGCCGACGCCGGATGGGTTGCGATGGGTTCGCCGTTGCCCACTGCCTGGCCGGCGTTGGCGAAGGCCGCGGCTACACCCGCCGCGGCTTTTTCGGTCAGCATGTCGCGGCGCTCGCGGGTCCACTGGTTGGAGCTGACGATCGAATCCGCCGACCCCTGGAACACCGGCATCACGTAGCGCGCCATCAGCTCGTGCGAGCGCATCTGCTGCTCGCGCGTGCCCCAGTCCATCACCATGTTCAACACGCCGCCGATACCGCCCGCGGCCTGATGCATCGTGCGGATCTGTGAGATGGCGTCGTCGGGCGTACCGATTATCATCGCGCCGGCGTCGATCATCCGATCGATCGTGACTTCGCTCAGCGGCTGGTCGGGCCGGTCCTTTTGCGCCAACCCGGTGGTGGCGATGGCGTACTCGCGGATGTATTGGTTGCCCCAGTCATAAATCTGGCGTATCGCTTCCTGACGCGACTGTGCCAGATGGATTGGCAGCACGATGCGCCAGTCGGCGCGGTTCATTATGCGGCCGTGACTGGCTGCCACCTCCTCGGCCAGTTTCCAGCGCGCGTTAAGGTCGGTGAAAGCGCCGGTGAAAAACGTCATCACGCCCGCGCCCAGCTGTCCCGCCGCGATGAATCCCGACGGCGTAAATGTGCTGGCCGTGACCAGCGGCGGATACGGTTTCTGAAATGGCTTGACCTGCAGATGAGCGTGGACCAGTTTGAACCACGATCCGTCAAGCGTCACCTTGTCCTCGGTGAACAGGCGGATGATGGCGTTGACGCCCTCAATCATCCGCGGCCGCTGATCTTTCGGCTCGATACCGCGCATGTACGCGTCGCCCGGGAGCAGACCCGGTCCGACCCCGAAAATGAGGCGGCCGCGCGTCAGATGGTCGAGAAATGCGATGCGCGCGGCAACGTTGAGTGGATGATGATACGGAACGCTGACCACACCGGTGCCCAGCCTGATGCGTTTGGTCAGCGCGGCGGCGTGGGCGATGAACACTTCGGGCGACGGAATAATTTCCCATCCGGCGGAATGATGCTCGCCGATGAAGGCCTCGTCGAAGCCCAGGCGTTCGGCCCATTGCACGGTCTCCAGGTCGCGTTCGTAGCAGAGCGTGGGGTTTTCGCCCATTTTATGAAATGGGGCAACAAAAAGGCCGAACTTCATATCCGGTTCTCCTCGCGGAAAGTGGCGCGATTGCACCACTTTGCGCCCCAACTCTCAAGCTCCAC
Organism: Pseudomonadota bacterium; assembly: GCA_021324455.1. GTDB lineage: Bacteria > Desulfobacterota > Binatia > Binatales > Binataceae > JAJPJA01. Next base: position 10,477 of record JAJPJA010000084.1, read on the forward strand.
CGCGCAACGTCCCGCCGCCGCAGCCTTGACGGCGAATGCTATTGCGTGGTGCTGCTTTGAGTCTTTTTTGCGTTCTGTGTCGGCGCAGTCGGCGCGCTGCCGGTCCAGGATCCGGTCTCGTGATAGCGGTAACCTTCGTAGGCCAGCGAGGGAATGGCCAGCCAGATGCACCCGCTGCACGACAGCCCCATCAGCAAGGCCATCGCCATCAGGGCCAGCCATCGGATCGGCCTGATGGTGTTATTCGCCGCCGTCCTTACTGTGAAGTTTCTGCCGCATCGCGCGGCGTTTAGCGGTAAGGACCATGTACGCGACGACCATATCATCGGTCTCGGCGCTCCGTGTCGTTTGGCATAGCCGATGGCGAGCAAGGCTTATGCTGCCGGACGATCAGACACAGGCGTCCGATCGTTGCGCGGCTGGGTCGGCGTTGAAGTTGATGCACGCAAGAGCCAAACCTGCGGCTTGCGTCGATTCGGTTGAGGCCGGGTTGCAAAGCCGAGGGGGTGTTGGCTTTGGGTGGGGATTGCATTGGCGGAGCAATGGAGAGCGCCGGCAGCTTGTTTTTTACTCCATTTTTTGGCATATTAAACCCGTATAAAGTGACTCTTGCATTCAAAACAGGACTGGAAATTAAAACAAATCAAAGAAATCGCGACAGGAGCGAGCGAGCGTTCTGAGCAAAACTGTCATATTCAAGGATTTAAATGGCGGATTTATGTTAATTTTGATTAGCGAACCTGCAAATTAATAGGGGCTAAGTTGTGCTATTGACCCCAGAGTTTGCATTTGATACCCGTTTTGGCTCATAGGGCTCAGAACCATGTTACCTGGGCGTTCGGCATCCGTTCTTTCTGTAGCCTCATCGTCTGTGTATCATTGGCGAGGTATTAGAACGATAGGAGGCTGGTTACGAGCAGTTTTGGCGTCGCCAGGAATCCCGGCTCCGGTGGTTTGCGGATGGACCGGTGACGTCGGCAGAGGCGTTGTCCTTGCCGTGGCCACGAATGTTGTTGGCAGGTGCTTTCTTTCCTTCATCAGGCCGTCTGTTGTTGGTAGCGAGCAGGCGCGTTGCCGACCGATTGCCGCATCGCAGCCCAGTTTGATGCGGCTTTCTGACTGCTGGTAAATCGGTCTTAAAAGAGAGCGCGAAGCTTCTGCCGCAGGAGAGCGACCTCCTGACCGCCAAAGCGCGCCTCTGACCAGCCGGGGACAGAGGCGATCGGACATTTGTCCGGTAAGCATATCGCGCCGACGCGGACTGGCGCCGGCGTTGAAGACGGCGCCGGTCTCCGGCACGGGATGGCGGACGCTTGCCTGAACGCTTTCGCATGGTCCGAGCCTGTGCGAATATCGTGGCCAAACTCGAATTCCTTTGCGAAGGCTCCGTTTCATGCTAGTTAATTTGCACTCCGGTTCCGGATTTGGGAGATTCTGGGACGGTCTGGAAGATTTCAGTTTTTTCCCTGTTTGTTTCTTATTTTGCAGAAGTTAAAGCCGCTGTCGTTTTTATTTGAAGCCACCGGGATTCGGATGTGGCCGTTGTCGGCTTTCCTTAAAAGCTGACGGTTCCCTGGTGATGCATTTCAAAACAGCCTGAAGCGCTGCTTTTTTGGCCGGAGGGCAATCTGTAATGGCGCACGTTTCCAACCGTCTATCTCGCCGCTTGACCTATGCTGCTGTAAGCGCAGCCGTTCTAGCCGTACTTGCGGGGGCAGCCTATGCCCAGGTAGGTGCGGCGGGTTCGGGCGCCGCGCCGGCGGCAGGCGGGTACGGACCGGCCGGCAGCCCCAACGTTTCCCCCAGTTATCTCGGCACCCAGTCCTCGACCAGCTGGCGCGCAGCCGCATGCGCGCGCGATCCCAGATTTTGCACCAACGCGCCTTACAACGGCTATCTCGGTCCCAACTTGAACTATACACCCGGTTCGGGCGGCTCGCCGGGTACCATGGGCTACGGCTCGACCCTCAATGGCGGATATCCACCGCCATACGGGATGCCACCCTATGGAAACCCTTACGCCACCCCCTATGGTTCCCAGGGGATGGGTCCTTACGGGATGCCGAACGGGCCCGCGGGATACGGCGTTGCGCCGCAGACCGGTTACGGTGCGCCGGGTTATGGCTATGGCTTTCCCGGATACGGCATGAACCCTCCGCCGATGGGCAACTACGGTCCGAGTTTCGGCTATCCGGGGCAGATGTCCAATACGTCATATGGACCGAGTTCGGCCAACCCGTCCAATACGCAATCGGGCTTCGGTGCGCCTGCCGCCGGCGGTTATTCGTACAACAGCGGGTTTCCTCCGCCCGGCGCTCTGGGCGGATCTTCGACTCTTGGCAACAACGGGGGGCTTTCCAATAACGGCTCTTCGGGGCCCAACAGCAACGGGCGCCAATTGAATAACGGCGGGCTGTCGAATCTGGTCAAGGGCGTCGATCAGAACACCCTCAACACGGTCGCGGCGCAGCTTGGAATGTCGGGTGACCAGCTGAATTCGCTGCGGACGCAGGCGACGCAAGGCGCTTTGGGCCCCGACCAGATACAACAGCTGGCGGCCCGTTTCGGGGCGCTCAATCTGAGCACCAATCAAATCACCACTATCGGCCACACCTTGGGTCTCGATCCGGGAATGATGGGTCAGATTCAGCAAATGCTGGCCTCCGCGTCCGGCAGCCAGGGGATGCCCGCTTTTCAATCCGGCATGGGATCTTTCGGCATGCCGCCGAGCGGTATGACGCCGTCGAATCCGGCAATGCCCATGTCCACCACACCCTTACCCGGCCAGATGGGTATGGCCAGCGGGCCTAACGGAATAACGCCGTGTCCTTATGGAATGATGCCCAACCCGGCTTTGACCGGCAGCGGCATGATGCCGTCGGCGATGGGTATGACACCCCCGGCCGGCGGCCTGACGCCTCCCGGCGGCATGGCCCCCGGCGGCCTCACCGCGCCCTCGGCCGGATACAACGGGATGCCCGCGGCCGGCGCCATGGGAGCCATGGGAACACCCAACGCAATGGGTCAGAATGGGATGCCGCTCGGCACCAGCGGCATGATGGGTATGTCGCCGTTGATGAACGGCTATGTCTGTATCCCTTCGCCGATCGAGGCGAGATTTCAGCAGATCGACAATCCGTTCGACGTGCCGCAGCCGCCCAGCACCGATAACCTGGTGCAGTTCGGCTATAACTTCTTCTATTTTCCGGGAGCGGCGACCTTCGCCCCGGTCGGTAATATCCCGGTCGGCAATGATTATGTGCTTGGCCCCGGCGATGAAATCGACATCCTGCTGTGGGGCCGCGTCAATACCGTGCTCAATCCGGTGGTGGATCGCCAGGGGATGATCCAGGTGAGCGAGCTTGGACCGATCCAGGTCGCGGGCCTCACCTTTGAGGAAGCCAAAAAGCTGATCGAGGCGAAGGCCTCCAAGATAACCGGGGTCCAGGTCGACGTTACGATGGGTCAGTTGCGCACCATCAACATCACGGTTGCGGGCGACGTGACCCAGCCCGGCGCGTACCAGATAAGCGCGCTCTCGCGGGTTTCCAATGCGCTGGTGGCGGCCGGCGGCGTCAGCAAGGTCGGCAGTCTGCGCAATATCGAAGTCCGCCACGGCAATCAACTGATCGACGTGGTCGACATGTACGACATCCTGCTGCATGGCAATAACTCCTCCGACCGGCGGCTGGAGGAAGGCGACGTTATCTTCGTGCCGGTAATCGGCGGCGTGGTCGGAATCGCCGGCGACGTCAAACGTCCCGCCATCTACGAACTCAAGAAGGACCATACCGAGACCCTCGACGCGGCTTTGAAGCTGGGCGGAGGAATCAGCGGATTCGGTTTGGGCGACCGCGTGCAGGTTGAACGGGTGCAGGAGCATAAGCGGCTCATCGCTCTGGATGTCGGTTTGAAAGGACTGACCAACCAGCATTTCACCATCCATGACGGCGATATCATCAAGGTGTATCCGGTGCTGCCCGGACGGGTGAACACGGTGACTTTGTCGGGCAACGTGCGCCGGCCCGGCGAATATCAATGGTATAAAGGCATGCGGGTTTCCGACCTGGTGAAAAAGGGCGAAGGAATCCTGCCCAATACCTATTTCAAATATGCTCTCATCCGCCGCCTCTCCGGACCGGAGAAGGTTACTCACTTCTTCCAGGTGGATCTGGGCGACGCGCTGACCAATCCCAGAAACGGCCAGGGCGACGTGGCGCTGCAGCCCAAGGACGAACTGGATATCTATAATCTCGACGATATCCGCGATATGCCGTCGGTGGCGGTCAACGGCGAAGTCCGCCTGCCCGGCCGTTTCGTTTTCAATCCCCAGATGAAGGTCAGCGATTTGGTTTACATGGCCGGCGGCCTGCGCGACGACGCCTACCAGGACCGGGTGGTTCTGGTAAGGACTGAGGTCTCGCAGGGCGGCAAAGCCCTGCGCAAGCATATCGACGTCGATCTGAAGGCAATCCTCAAGGGCAACTACGACGCCGATATGTCCCTGCAGCCCAATGACGAATTGTTCATCAGGTCCATCGTTGATTGGCAGCGTCCGCCGCAATCGGTCGAGATCAACGGCGAGGTGCGCATTCCCGGAATCTACGACTACTACCCGGGTATGAGAGTCAGCGACCTGGTGGCGCTGGCCGGCGGCACCGCGGACGACGCCTACCTCAAACGGGCGGAGCTGGCGCGGACCGAAGTGGTCAACGGCTCGCTTACGCGCCACAGCTATATCGACGTCGATCTGCGCCCGCAGTACAAAGGTCCCAACGACAAGAGCATTCTGCTCAAGCCCAACGACGAACTGCTGGTCAAGGCGGCGTCGAATTATCATCTGCCCTTTACCGTGATTGTCAACGGCAAGGTGATGCGGCCCGGCGTCTACACGATCCGCGAGGGCGAGAGACTGAGTTCGCTGCTGGAGCGCTGCGGCGGATTCCTGCCCGACGCCTTCGTCCAGGGCATCGTGTTCAGGCGGGCGTCGGTGCAAATGATGGAGCAGGAGCGCCTGGATGAGGCCCGTCAGCGTCTGACCAAGGAGGCGGCCAACGCCGCTTTGACCCAGGCCCAGCTGGCGTCGGCGGGAACCACCGCTACGGCGACGAGCAATACCAGTTCGATGTCGATGCTGCTGCTGCAGAACGCGCTGGCTTCGACCCAGAATCAGCAGGCACAGGGCCGGATGGTGATCCACGTCAATTCCGTGCTCGAGAACAAATCCAGTCCGGACGACGTGGTGCTCGAGGACGGCGACCAGATCGACGTGCCCCAGATCCCGTCTTCGGTGTTTGTGATGGGTGAAGTCAACTATCCCAGCTCCTTCCTGCGTATCGGGTCCGACACGGTGCGCGACTACATCAACAAGGCCGGCGGTTACACGCAGTACGCGGACAGGAAGAACGTGCTGGTGATCAAGGCCGACGGCTCGGTGCTGACGACCGACGGATACGATCAGAGCCGGCGCTCCAAGCTGTTTCCGGCGCTGCCGCTCATTTCGGGCGGCCTGATGGAAGCCAAACTCGACGTCGGCGATACCGTATTCGTGCCTGAAGACCTGACCAGTATCCAGGATCTGCAAAAGACCAAGGACATCACCACGATTATCGCCAACAGCGCGCAGGGACTTGCCGTTATCGGACTGCTCGCGACGCAATTGTAGTTGCGCGGGCGCGCTCGCGCGTTGGCTGACGACAGAGTTGGATTGATCGGCCCGAAGCTCCAGGCAGATGCCGCCGATCAGCGTGACCGACCAGATGCCGGGCAGAGGTAGTGAAATGGCGGTAAAAGGTACCCTGCGTCGAAACCGGACAAGCGCGCCGATACCCTTCCAACGACGCTGCCATCCGGCGGAAGTCGGGCGGCTTTGTCTTGCGTTCGCCGGCCTCACCCTGGCGCTGACGCTGGCGATGCCTGTAAGCGTGCATGCCTCAACCTACGTGGTCTACGTCGCGCTGGACGATCCGGTCTACGACGAGCTGGATACGCTTAACGGACATGGCCTGCTTGATGATTACCAGTCGGAAGTCAGGCCGATCGCGCGGGTTGAGGTGGCGCGGCTTATCCTGGAGGCCGAGCAGAATTTGGATGACGCCGAAGAGCCGGACCCGCTGGCGCGTTCGCTGCTCAAATCGATGCGCGAGGAGTTCAGCGAGGAAGTCCAATGGCTGGAGAATGCGCATGAAGACAATCCGCCCACCATGCTGCATCCGCTGGAGCGCGTCGAGGCGCAGTACATTTACTCCAGCGGCACCCGCCGGACTTTCAACCTGAGCCAGAATTCGCGCGAGTTCCAGGCCCGCGAAGCCACTCCGCTGCTGCCCAACAACGACGGAATCGCCACGTCGGCGGGCAGCAACGAAGTGCTGCGCGTAACTAACTGGGCCGGCCTGGCGGGCTTTCTGTCGGCTTATGGAGAAGCGGCGGTGGCGGGTCCGATAACTCGCAGCCCGATCGAATTTCAACAATCCTTCACCGCCAACGGGCTGTATAAAGGCTCTCCGCCGGTGACCCAGACCTCCGACGCCAACCGCCTGGAGCTGCTGCGGGGCGGGGTGGTGGCGAGCTTCGGCAACCAGGCGCTGTCCTTCGGCTACCAGGAAATGGGCTGGGGGGTGGGGCACTTTGCCTCCTTGTCGCAGGGCGACAACGCGCGGCCCTTCGCGGCGGTCACCTTTCAGAGCGTGCATCCCCGGCTGCTGCCGTGGTTCCTGCGCTACCTGGGTCCGTTCCGGCATCAGATATTCATCGGCCGCCTGGACCATGGACGCTACGACGAGGACTTCCTGAATAATCCAGTCGCGCTCAAGAACTACAGTTATCCGTGGATATCGGGGCAGGTCATCGCTTTCAAACCGCTGCCGACCTTCGAGTTCGGTTTCGACCACGTAATCATGTTCGGCGGCACCAACAACTCCAATTACGGATGGACCGGATGGATCGGGCGCGCCACCGGGCTGAATACCGGCAGCACCAGCCAGGGCAATACCAACTCGCGCGGCGGCGTTTTCCTGAAAATCTACGTACCCAGACTGCGCAACACGCAGATCTACCAGGAGATACTCGGCGAGGACAATCTGAGTACCGAATTCAGGCCGGTCGGCGGTATTCTGCCCTTTCTGTCGGTTTCATATCAGGGCGGAGTATACATCCCCCAGGTCACCCGCGACGGACTGACCGACGCGCGTTTCGAGTACGCAGTCATCGAACCCAACTACTCGCGGCATGATGACTCGCTGTACTGGGCATATAAGGGAAACCTGATGGGAGATCCGATGGGTCCGGATTCGACCGAAATAGATTTAAGCGTCGGACGATGGCTGGATTACCGCTACAAGGGCACTGTGGACGTGTTCTACACCGAGCGGGCGCCGGTATTTCAGGAGCCCGACGTGAGCAAGGAGCGCAGCGGCGGCGTTGCCTTCGATCTGCTGCAGATTCCAACCCACATGGATCTGCAGAATTTTTCGCTGTTGGGCACGATCAAGGTGCGCGCCGCGTGCGAATACGTGCACGACATCAACTGGATGCGGCAAACCAACTCGGTGCGCACGATGGTAATGGTTTCCGGATCGCTGTGGCCCACCTGGGGCAGCATAGTGTGGCATTAAGGAGGCCGTCCGCGGATGGCGAACAATAAACCCGTCAACGGGTCCGATCATGTCCTGGGCAATGGCGCTATCGAACTGGACGATTACGATCGAGAGGATCGGAGCTTCGTGAATTCTTACTGGGTGCTGCTCGGCCTCCGTTACCGCCGTCTGCTGGTTATGACCGCGGCGGTTTCAGCAGTGCTGACCTTCTGCCTGACGTTCTTCGTGATGCATCCGAAGTACGAGGCGAGCGCCGTAATCAGACCGAACGGACAGAACAACAACAGTCTTTCCGGACTCCTTCAGAGCACCGGGCTTTCCAACATGGCCAACATGAGCGGCGTCGGGATCGACAGCGATATCGGCACCAACGTGCACGATCCGGACGAACTGGTAACGATATTGAACAGTTATACGTTCACCGCCGCGATGATCCAGTCTGAGAATTTGGCTTCGAAGCTCGGGGGAGGCCATAGTATCTGGTCGCTTATACCTTTTGTTCATCGGGGCAAAGGGGTTCCGTCGCTGTGGCGCGCTTATCTCGCGATGAGTTCGCGCTTTGACTGCGAAAACAGCATCCGGACCGGCAACATAAACCTGACCTTCATCGACAAGGATCCCGCCTTCGCCAAACATGTTCTCCAGCTCTATATAGATCGATTGCGCGAGCAACTCAGGGCGCATGATGTCATCTACAATCGAGCGGCCGCTAAATCCCTCGAGCAGGAGGCCGCCACGGTGACCGATCCGATGCTGCGCGACGATCTTTATGACCTTGCTGCCAGGCAGATAAAGAAAACCGGCACCGCCGAGGCCAACGCTGATTTCGCCTTCGTCGTGCTCGAGAAGCCCTATACATCGCCCTACCCGGTAAGGCCCTGGGTGGTTCTGGACACGCTGTTCGCGGCAATCGCGATTCCGCTGCTCGTGTTTGCGATTCTGGCCGTGCGCGATTGGGCTCCGCGCGTCAAACAGAGCCTGGCGCAGGCGGCCTCGAGATCCGAACGAATCCCCGACAGTATAGCGGTTTCCTTTAAAACGCGCCGCCCCACGCCGGAAGAGGACCGGCCGTATCAGGTCTGAGCGACCAGCGTCCCTCGACCGTTAGCTGAACTATTCCACGTGGGAGCGGGGCCAAACATTTACTCGACCGCGTCAGCGACGGCCGCGCCGCCCGAGCCGTTGAGCAACGATGACGCGCAACAGGATTCCAGCAATCCGGCGCCGTCCCGGTTCGTCCGCGTATCGGCAGCGTGGCGCGGGATTCATGGCCGCAACGCGTTTGGCGCCAATGCCGCGCTCAGCGCAGCGACCAATCTCGCGCTGGCCGCCCTCGGCATGACCAGCGGCATCCTCGCCGCCCGTCTGCTCGGTCCGCGCGGACGGGGAGAACTCGCCGCGATTCAGACCTGGCCGATGCTGATCGGGTATCTCAGCGTACTGGGACTGGGTGATGCCCTCATCTACTACGCGGCGCGCGAGCGCGAACACGCCGGTATGTATCTGGGGTCGGCGGTTTCGCTGACCGCTCTGGTGTCCGGCCCGATCATTTTACTGGCCTACTTCGTAATACCGTTCGCGTTGTCCGCGCAGCCTTCTTCCGTAATCACCGCCGCGCGCTGGTATCTGCTGATTATTCCGCTGGTTCCGCTGCAGATGCTGCCGTTCAGCCTTTTTCGGGGACTGGGCGAATTCGGAGTGTGGAATCTGCTCCGCTTGTGTCCGCCCCTGTGCTGGCTGCTGATTCTGGTGGGAGCTTGGTTGGCCTCATCCTACAGCCCCTCACGACTGGCCAACCTGTTTTTGGTGGCTATGCTTTTGGTGGTTTTCCTGCAGGCGTTTGTCGTCAGGCAGCGCGTCGGCAGGGTTGCGTCCGAGACAAAGACGTTCGTGCCGCTCCTGCGCTACGGTCTGCCGTGCATACTCAGCACGCTGCCGCAGTTGCTCAATCTGAGACTGGACCAGATGGTGATGACCATCTTTCTGCCGCCGGTCGCCTTGGGGCTCTACGTGGTCGCCGTAGCCTGGGCGGGCGCGATAAATCCGCTTCTTACTGCGATGGCGGCCGCACAGTTCCCCGAAGTCGCCGCTAAATTGGAATGGGCGGAAAGGGCCCGCGCGTTCCTGCGCGGCACGCGCTTGGCCGCCCTGATGGCGCTGTTGACCGGGTTGGTCCTGACGATTGCCACCCCGTGGGCTATCAAGCTGCTGTTCGGACCCCGCTTCAGCGGCGCCGTGCCCTCGGGACTGATACTGGTTCCGGCCGGAGCCGTTGCCGGTGTAAACGGGGTGATCGAAGACGGTCTGCGCGGACTGGGCCGTCCGGCCCTCGTTATGCGCGCCGAAATGACCGGGCTGGTGGTCACAATTATATGCCTGGCAACAATGCTGCGCCCGCTCGGTATACTGGGCGCGGCCATCGCCTCATTGCTCGGATACAGCACGGTGGGAATCTCGCTGCTTGTCTCTGCCTGCCGGATTACCGGTTGTTCGGTGGGGGATTTGCTGATCCCGGGGGCATCCGAGATTCAATCCTACTGCGGTCATGTGCGCCAGATGCTGCTGCATGCGCGTGAAGTGCTGCACGCATGATGCGCCTGGCTGGATCGGCGGAAGTGTTTTGAAGTGAGTACCACACAAGAAAATTATTTGAACCCGGGCAACGCGGCGCCTCCGCGCTCCCAGCCCGCCATCAGGCACGCCCTGGTCCGCGCCCTCGGATGGCGCGCCACGATTCTTCACGGCGACCCTTGTATCGTCGATCGGTGGAAGTGGATGAAGCGGCACATGCTGAGCGGGCCGATCAGGACTTTGGATGCGGGCTGCGGCTCCGGTGCGTTTACCATGTACGCGGCGAAGCTGGGCAACGATACGCTCGGAATATCCTTCGACGAAGCCAACAACCGCCTGGCGGCGGAGCGTGCGCAGCTTTTGGGACTGAACAATGTCAGGTTCATCACCGGTGATCTGCGAAACCTTGACCAGATGGGCGGCTCATTGGGTAAGTTCGACCAAATCATCTGCTCTGAAGTGATCGAGCATTTATTCAATGATCAGAAATTGCTCGATGACCTTTCCGCCCTGCTTAAGCCGGGCGGCCGTCTGATCCTGACCACCCCGTACAAGCACGGCACCCCGATTCCGGGCGACAAGCTGTCTGTGGTCGAAGACGGAGGCCACGTCCGGGTCGGCTATACTCACGAGGAACTGCGCCAAATGTTTGCCAGAGCCGGCCTTGCGGTTCTGGCTCAGGATTATATCAGCGGTATCGTCACTCAGAAGATCATCGGCGCGATGAGAAGATTAACTACCGTAAACGCCAGGATCGCATGGGCGCTGACGTTCCCGCTCAGAATCTTCATACCCCTCGACCCTTTTTTGACGCGCGCTATGGCTTATCCCTACTACATAGTCGGCACTCTCGGTGTCAAACTCCCGGATAACGCGTGAATACTACGGCTATTCCCCCGGACGGAGTGCACAAGCCCGGCCCGCTCATCCTGCTCTACCGCAGATTTCTTGGCGGCCTGAGCAATGTAAAAAACCGCTTCCTGCCTGACGAGGTCCGATATCAGCGCGTATGGCTGGGACTTTGCCGGGGCAACTACCTGCCTATGAATCCCCGCCATAGTCTGCGGATGATTCTGGGCTTGTATGAGCTGGAACTGGTTCGCTACTTCAAGGTGTTCCTGCGTCCGGGCGGCTGCATTTACGATATCGGCGCGCGGGACGGCTACTATACTATGGCGTTTTCGCGGCTGGCCGCCCCCGGCCTGGTCTACGCCTTCGAGCCCGACCAGCACAGCTGCGCGACGCTTAAGGAAGTGATTGCGCGTAATCATCCGGCTTCCAGAATAGAAGTGCTCAGTTTGTATCTGGGCCGCAACGTCGCGGAAGACCAGAGATGCGACAGCCTCGATCACCTGGTCTTCGGGCGCGGTCTGAATCCTCCAGACGTCATCAAAATAGACGTCGACGGGCCGGAATATGAAATTCTGTGCGGCGCCGGACAGGTTCTGGCACAGTACCGGCCGCGGCTGGTGGTGGAGGTTCACTCGCCGCAGCTTGAAGCCGATTGCAAGGCTCTGCTTGAACACTCTGGATACGCAGCCAGGGTGGTCAAGAACAATCCGATGCTTCAGGACGTAAGACCGATCGAACTTAACCGCTGGCTGGTGGCGACGCCCCGGTAATGGCTGCCGGACCTACAGTTGCTCCGTCAAAGGCTTCGCCAACCAACCGAAAGCGGGTAGATGTCGCCATTCTCGGCGCGCGGATGCACTACGCGGTTGCGCGCATACTCGCACAGGCGGACCTGCTGGGTACGCTGTATACCGATACTTATCTGGGAAACAAACCGGTTCTGGGAGGTTTTCTGAGGCGAGTCCCGCCGCGCTACCGCCCCACTGCCGTGCGCAAGCTGCTCGGCAGAGAGGCGCAGGGAGTTCCGGCTCAACGGATCGTTTCCTTCGATACGCTGGGCCTCAAAGCCGGCTGGTCGCGGCGCCGGATTCGATCCCGCGGCGAGCTTCTCGAGCTGAATGTACGCATAGCCAAAGAATTCTGCGATCGGGTGGTGCGCTGCGGGTTTGGCGATGCCGGCGCGGTATACGCGCTCAACTGGGTGGCGCTGGAAATATTCCGCGAAGCCAGGCGGCGGGGTCTGTTTACCATTCTGGAGCAGATCATAGCGCCGGCGCCGGTCGAATATGATCTCCTGGCCGCAGAGACCCGGCGATGGCCGGGCGCGCAGGATCGGGCCGCTGTCGATCCGGCCAATAATCCCCTGGTGCGCCGCGGCGAAGCCGAATGGCCGCTGGCCGATTGCATCGTCTGCGGCTCTGAATTCGTTGCCCAAAGTCTCGTGTCTCAAGGCGTGGACCCCCGCAGATGTCATGTCATCCCCTATGGAGTGGATACCTCAGTTTTTCATCCACGGCGCGAGCCCGGTCGCGGGGACGAGTTGAAGGTGCTGTTCGTCGGCGCGGTCGGCCTGCGCAAAGGAGTGCCGTATCTGCTGGAGGCGCTGCGCAAGTTGAAAGGCGCTTCGTTGCAATGCCGGCTGGCGGGCGACATCGAGATTGACCGGCGCTGGCTCAGCGAGCATGCCGGAGAGGCCCAAATCATGGGAGCCATTCCCCGCTCCGAAATCATCTCGCTGTATCACTGGGCCGATGTTTTCGTGCTGCCTTCAATCTGCGAGGGCTCCGCCACTGTCACCTATGAGGCATTGGCCTGCGGATTACCCGTTATAACAACTCCCAATTCGGGCTCCGTCGTCCGGGATGGGAAAGATGGATTCGTGATTCCCATCCGGGACAGCCACGCTATTGCTGCGCGATTGAGTTCCTTGGCGAATGACCGTGGAATGCTTCGGGCGATGTCGGCGAACGCCCGCCAGCGTAGCGAGGGTTTCAGCGTGGAACGCTACGGTGAGCGGCTGCTTGGAATAATAGAAGGGTTCTTCAAAGATGGTCGAAAAACGGATTCATCGGGATAGTCCAGCGCGATCGGCCGAGAAATCTATATTCAGGCGGCAGACCCCGATATGAGTAATGAGTTTCTTCTGTATTCCGGTATCGCCCTGACAGCGTGGGCTGTGGCGCTATGTCTATGTCGGCTGCGAAATGCTATGGATTTGAGCCGCTGCGTAGGCTGGTACCTGCTAGCCTTTCTTGCAACTTATATTGTACGCCCCGGCGCCTCGGAAATAATCGGAGACATCCAGATGTACCGATGGCTGAGGATCGGCACATTCGAAGATCATTGGCAGTTAATGGCGATCGCTGTGCCGCTCGCGATTATAGCGTTCGCCATCGCTTACGCCGGCGCCGGACCTCGACGCGTCGAAGCCTTCCAGTCTCCTAGCCGCGACGTCCGAGTCATTGACCCCCATTCGATAAAAGTATTGATTTTTGTCCTGGTAACGCTCGGCTACATTTCCTCGGCGGTCGTTCTCAAAACTGGCAACCCGGTCGAGGCAGGGGATTATGCCAATGCTGCCGTTGGCGTTTATGAGCACAATACCGCCTGGTTTGCGCACGACGATTTGTTCGTTTCTACCGGAGCTCTGCTCTACTACATCGTCACGGGTCGCTTGGGAATGAGCATCATTATTGCCGGTCCCTGGATGCTTATGAAACTGATCTCCGGCTGGGGTCGGACCAATCTCCTCGGCCATCTTTTTTCGCTGATGGCGATTTACTTTTTGAAAGTGCGGTTCGAGCATCGTAAACAGAAAAAATCCACCCACGCTTTGTTTCTCAGTGGGGCCGTCGTTGTGGTTTTAGTCCTTTTCCCATTTTTGGCGGAAATCCGATCTCTAAAGCAGAGTTTCCATATGGATACGAGTGCCCTCTCCAAGGACGCCATCGCGATGGTAGGCCAGGGCGCGGACCCGCAGGATCTGATGCAGAGTTACTTGGGCACAAACAGCTCCGTAGCAGGTTTCGAGACAACGCTGAGTCACCTGATCAATGATAAAAAATCGGAACTTGGCACCCAGTACCTCTACTACTATTTCATCCAGCCGATTCCTCGAATAATTTGGCCGGGTAAAGGCACTCCTTACACGTGGCCAGAACGGCTGCGCGGAATTGAAGTCGATCCCTTGCTTGCCCTAATCGGAGCCGCCCCCGGGTCCATCGGCATGGCCTTCCAGGAATGGGGCTGGCTGGGAATACCGTTCGAATTTATGCTCACCGGATGGATTCTTCGCAAGGCTGAAGAAGCCGCTCGAAGCAGATCCGACGCTCTTCATGTTCAGTTGGGATACGCGGGACTCTACAGCATGCTACCACAACTGGGCAGAGACAGCATTATTTATATGATCTCGACCTTCTGGTTATTCAAGTACGGTATTGCGATGTTTATCTTATGGAGAATGTATAAGGCTGCTCCCACCAGAGCAGTTTGGGAGAGAGCGGCAGCGAGACAAGGACCGGTGAAGGTCGCAATAGCAGGCGCGGCCGACGCAACGTCGTAGGGGCGGAGGCTGTTTCATTTAAGGCAAATCGAAGGGAACAGATTCTGCCCACTCAAGCAGATGAAAGGGGCTGACGGGAAATCCAAAAGTGGACAACAGTGCTCAGCATGTAGGGCCTATGATCTCGGACGGAGGCCGGCCCAACAGGTCAAGGCTTGACGCGCTAACCTTGCGCTATTTCGGTCGTCCAGTCGCGCATATTTCGGGCAGATACATCTGGGATCGCGCTCTCGTTATGGTTTACGAAAGAAGGCACCCCGATGCGCCTTGGATCACGGCGGATGCTATTGCGATCTTGGAGAGCCTGCTGCGCAAGACAGATAACGGTATCGAGTACGGATCCGGCCGTAGTACGATCTGGTTTGCCAAGCGGACAAATTCGCTCGTGAGTATCGAAGGCAATGCGCAATGGTATGCCCGCGTAAGCGAACGTCTGCAGCGCGAAGGGGTGAAGAACGTCGATTACAGGTACGTCCGGACCGACCGCCGGCTTGAAAACTGTCCGGGTCGTCAACTCTATGTTATTGGCGACGCCAATTTGGCGCCGGAGTCGCTTGATTATGCATTGGTCGATGGCTATTACCGGGATGAGTGCATTTTGCGCGCGGTGGAACTGCTCCGTCCCGGCGGCATTCTGATTTTGGACAACTCCAACTGGTACATAGCCCATCCCACCCGTTCTCCCGGTTCGGCATTTGGACCCGCATCCGGCTTGTGGTCGACGTTTCTCTCCAGAGTTGCGAACTGGAGGGTGATCTGGACGAGCAACGGGGTATCTGATACAGCAATCTGGTTCAAAAGCTGTTGAACGCGGACATTTTCTGATCGAGCGCTAGAGTTGCCCTTTTCTGTTCGCTTTCGGATTGACCGTGGGTTTTTTACGGTTGCCGGCGTGGATCAGTGAAGGTTGCGCGAGAGGTTCAGACGAAAGTGCGGCTGACGCATCTAACCAATTCACTGGCTCCTTACCGGATCCAGCAGTACAACGCGCTGGGTAAAATGTGTGAATTCAGTCTCGTGGTGCTGCGCCGAGATTCGAAAATACGCAATTGGAAGATCGATAAGACGGACTTATCGATTCCGGTTTATTCGGTCGAAAGTCCGCAAATCAATATTCGCCGCATGGATTGGGAGCTCAATTTATCGTATTGGTCGGCGGCCAAGGCGGTGGCTCAAACCAACCCTGATGTAGTTTATATCACCGGATATGACTGCCCCGGATGTTGGGCGGTGCTGCGCTGGGCCAAACGCAACCGGGTGCCTGTATTAATGTTTTGCGCCAGCAACGCCTTCTCCTCGCGCACCAAGGGAAGAAGGTTTATAGACGCTTGGAAGAGATATTTTATCAGTCGCTGCGACGCGTTCATCGTACCCAGCGAGTTCAGCGCTCGGTATGTAACGGACTTTGGCGCCGACCCTGAGAAAATCGTGGTTGGCGGTAACTGTTGCGACATCGACAAGTTTCCCAGTTGCGAACGCATCGAAGACGGGTCTGGCCCCGTGTTGCTGTTCGCGGGTCAGTTGGTCGAGCGCAAAGGC
Source organism: Pseudomonadota bacterium (assembly GCA_021324455.1). GTDB lineage: Bacteria > Desulfobacterota > Binatia > Binatales > Binataceae > JAJPJA01. The sequence continues at coordinate 26,596 of JAJPJA010000084.1, forward strand.
GTAATTCAAATGATGAGCGCGTTGGAAAGGGTCAGCGACATTTCGTGGCGGTTGAAAATTGCCGGCGTGGGACCACTGATGGAGCGGATGCGCGAATGGGTGTCGAAGTGCGGCTTTGCGGACCGGGTGGAATTTCTCGGATATGTGCAGCAGAACGAACTTTCCAGAGTTTATCGCCGCGCCGATATTTTGCTTTTCCCATCGCTACTTGAACCTTACGGAATAGTAGTTTTGGAAGCGATGTTTAGCGGTGTATATGTGTTGAGTTCAGATCTGTGTGCGATCAGCCATCAGGTGCTGAAGCCGGGCATCAATGGTGCTTTGCTTCCGGTTCGCAACGAAAAAGGATTCGCGGCGGCTGTACGCAAGGCGGTCGCCGGCTTGCCGTACGACCGGCGCAAAATCCGGGCCACTGTCGAACACATGACGCCGCAGGTAGAAGCGGAAACAGTCATGGCAGCCGTGCACGTGGCCATTTCAGCGGTCCGCAATCGGAGGTCAGCCTCGGATTCTACGATGTCGTCTCTTGCCTGAGCGCGACGCCCGCGCCGGCCCCAATTTAGTTCTACAAAAGGCACGCTGACATTCACATAGAATCTCCCAGTCGCAGGTATGGGCGGGGGCATGGATCGTTTCGAGCAGGCTAGTTCAGGTGTGAGCTTTCGGTCTGGACTAGCTAATCATCAAGGAGCAATATGCAGACTGAATCCTTCACAGCCTCGCGTGTCGACGAACTGAACAGTCTTTTTTTGAACAGCGGGCCGGAAAAGCTGCTTAAATGGGGACTTGACGCTTTCGGCGATCGGATCGCATTGTGTTCCGCCTTCGGACCGGAGGGGATGGTACTGCTTCATTTCCTATTCCGAATGAAACGGCGCGTCCGAATATTTACGCTTGATACCGGAAGGCTTCCGCCTGAGACGCACGATCTGATTGAAAAAGTGAACAATCTCTACTCGTTTGAGATTGAAGTGTATTCGCCTGATCCTGCGGATGTTCGAGAGATGGTGAAGACGCACGGAATCAATCTTTTTTATCGGAGCGTCGAACAACGCGAGTTGTGCTGTGAGGTGCGCAAGGTGCGGCCGCTGCTCTGTGCATTGAAGGGTCTCTCGGCGTGGATCACGGGGCTGAGACGCTCGCAGACGATTACCCGGAGTGCGGCGCGCAAAATTGAAATCGACGACCTACACTCGAACATTTTAAAGCTGAATCCGCTGGCCGATTGGTCCGAGCAGGAAGTGTGGGATTACATCCAAAAGCATTCGATTCCCTACAACGCGCTTCACGACCGCGGTTATCGCAGTATTGGATGCGCGCCATGCACTCGTGCCACCAATCCGGGAGAGGATATTCGGGCCGGAAGGTGGTGGTGGGAGAAGGATCAAAAGAAGGAGTGCGGTCTTCACGCAAGCCCTTCTTCGGTTGCGAAAAATGGCACCAATTGCGAGCGCATCGGCGCCGAGAAACTTGTCGGCGCGTCCGGTCGCTGAAAGCAAAAGATATTGCGATCAGGAGGAATTGCACGGTTTTTTATTCGAACACCGGGCGAGCATTAACGTCACGCATCGGCGGCAAGCGCTGCCGGTCGGTCGAACACGCGGGATACCTGGAGGTGAAATGAAAATAGTAGTTCTAGGGGGCGATGGCTTTTGCGGATGGCCGACATCTCTGCATCTGTCCAAAAAGGGACATGATGTCATTATTGTCGATAACCTGTCGAGGCGCAATATCGACAACGAGCTGGAATGCGAATCGCTTACTCCGATTCAGCCGATAGGCACCCGGCTAACTGTCTGGAAAAGGCTCACTGGCAACGAGATTGCCTTCGTGATGCTAAATGTAGCGAAGGAGTATGATCGGCTTGCGGAACTTCTGGTGAATGAGCGGCCGGATGCGGTCATTCATTTTGCGGAACAGCGCGCCGCGCCGTACTCGATGAAGTCCCCGCGCCACAAAATTTACACGGTGGATAATAACCTGAACGCCACCAATAACCTACTTTGTGCGATAGTCGAGTCAGGACTCGACATTCACCTGGTTCACCTTGGCACCATGGGGGTTTATGGGTACGGCACCGCGGGCCTTAAAATTCCAGAAGGGTACCTGAACATCAAGATTCCCAATGGAGACGCGGACATTCATGCCCGTATCATGTTTCCGCCCAATCCCGGCAGCATTTATCACATGACCAAGACCCAGGATGCTTTGCTGTTTCAGTTTTACAACAAGAACGACCATGTACGTATAACCGATCTGCATCAAGGGGTGGTCTGGGGGACAAACATTCCTGAAACGTTGATGGATGAACGCCTGGTTAACCGGTTCGACTACGACGGCGATTACGGAACAGTGCTGAACCGGTTCCTGATGCAGGCGGCGGTCGGTCATCCGCTTACCGTCTATGGCACTGGAGGACAGACCAGGGCGTTTATTCATATCCGGGACACAGTGCGGTGCATCGAGCTTGCGCTTCTTAACCCTCCAGGGAAGGGCGACCTTGTCGAGGTGTTCAACCAGACCACTGAGACGCATCGAGTTCGGGACTTGGCCAAACTGGTATCGCGTATTACGGGCGCGGAAATTTGCGACATCCCCAATCCCCGGGCCGAGGCTCCCGAAAATGAACTTGATGTAGAAAATGCGAAATTTTTGGCGCTCGGGCTTAATCCAACACGCCTCAGCGAAGGATTGATGCAAGAGGTTACCGAGACTGCCCGCAAGTACGCCCATCGCTGCGACGTGAGCAAGATCATGCCTAGCTCCTTGTGGACGAGGGAAATGAAACAAGCCGCCGCGTCTGAAGTCGGGCAGCGCTGAGAGATGCTGGTACTCAAGCTGCCAGTTCTGATTATAAGACGATGAAGCTCTGCTTTCTAGTGGATGCGCGTAGCACGATAGCTAGGAATTGGATTAAGCATTTTATCAGTAGAGAGCACGACGTTCATGTGATATCGTCGCATTCCTGCAGTTCTACGGTCCTGGAAGGCGGGCAACTCCATCAGGTGCCCATTGCTTTTGGGGGCATCGAACGGATCGATCACGGTGTCGCGTCCACGTTGCGGCGGCTGGACCGTCTCACCAAGGGCGTGCTGAGGAGTTGGTTCACTCCCATCGACCTGCTCCCTCACGTCAGGCGAATCCGGCGGCTGTGCAACGAAATCGCCCCCGACTTGGTCCACGCGATGCGCATACCGTACGAAGGGATCATGGCCGCCCTCTCGGTGCGAAGCGCGCCGCTTTTGCTCTCCTGCTGGGGCAACGATTTCACCTTGTTTACAAGCAGTGCGTCGGACCGTTTTCTTACGCGTATGGCGATGCGCCGCGCCGACGCGCTCCATTGCGACTGCGAAAAGGATGTCCGCCTGGCGCGCGAGTGGGAATTCAGCCCGGCCAAACCCAGTATCGTGCTACCGGGAGCGGGCGGTGTGGATACCTCGGTGTTTCATCCAGGGGAACCAAGATTGAACGGCCTGCGGCTTGAAGTGCCCGAAGCGGCGCGGGTGGTTATCAATCCGCGTGGAATGCGCATGTACGTCCGCAACGATATCTTCTTCAATGCCGTGCCCCTGATTCTGCGCGAAGAGCCGCGAGCTTTCTTTCTGTGCCCAGGGATGCGCCATGAACCAGCGGCCGAAAAAGCCGTGCGCGACCTTGGATTGAAGGATTCCGTGCGGCTGCTTCCCACTGTTGGCCGCGCGGAACTGGCGGAGTTGTTCCGGCTCGCGGAAGTATCTGTGTCGCCCAGCACGCATGATGGCACACCCAATACTTTGCTCGAGGCGATGGCCAGTGGATGCCTGCCAGTGGCCGGGGATATTGAGTCCGTTCGGGAATGGATTGAGCCCGGCGTCAACGGACTGTTGTCCGATCTCTCGTCTCCAGCGGAGCTGGCGGATGCGATCATCCGCGGTCTGCGAGATCGCGAATTGCGCGGGCGCGCGATGGTCCACAACGGTTTGCTAATTAATCGGCGCGCCGAGTACAAGCGGGTGATGGCCCAGGCTGAAAAGTTCTACCGGGAAATCATAGACCGCATGCAGGCCAACGCCGGCCGATTCCAGAAAGCCATCCAATGATTACCGCGGAAAGAGCAAGCGCTCAAGTAACGATGTCCCGTTCATGCTCCGGTTTTTGTGCAACCGTTGCGGTTTGCCTAACTGCCGCCCTGTTGCTTGTTATGTCCAGTGCCGGAGCAGAAGCAGAAACCAATTTTGCATTCAGCTCGCAAGGGCTTTCCTCACTGGTTCACAACGGGGTCCAGTATCTTAGAGACGGCCGCTGCGTGGCGACGCGCCTTCTCGTTCAAAACGCAAATGGCTCGGTGATGAGCTTTCCTCTAGGCCCCGTTCAAATTCGGCGCCAGGGCGATTCCGTCACCGCTGCTTACCGCTGGGGCATGGTTAGCTGCAGCTTTGCGGGTTCAGGAGACCGTTTTGACGCTACCGTCAGCGTTCAAAACCGTACCCAGTTAAGCATCCGAGAAATAGTTATTCATCTGTTTGGTCTTACACCTCCCTCAGGGGGCGCGGAGCTGCCTCCTGTTATCCGCCCCAAAAGTTCAAAGAGCGGACTTGAAGGCCCCGACTTTATTACGATCCCCTATCCCGCCGCAACCTTGATAATAGCCAACAAGCAGGTGGGGAAGCTTCTGGGAATTACTGCACAGAACACTGGAAACGGGCTTGATGTCGCCGTCGACAGCGCGGCGAACGCGGTGCTCCTGCCCATCGAAGAGCGAAGCCGGGAGGAACACGAGTTCAAGGCAAGACAGGAGCTGGTATCCCGTCAGATTGCGCCAATGGGATCGGACACGTATCCGCTGACGGTTGGCTTTATACCTGCGGGTGAATCTCCGGCGGCTTTTCTCAGCGGTCTTTTAGCCCGATTCGCCCGACAAAATCATCCTATCCTAAACTGGACGGACCGCAGGGCGATCGGGGAATTGGTCCTGGCGGGCCATGCCAAGGGAGCTCCGCCGAACCCACGCAACCCCCGCTATTGGCTGTTCCTGAAACCTTCCGTGGATGTCAATTCAGAAGAAGGGCGTGCCGAGTTCCGCCGTGTGATGCTCAAGACGGCGGACGATACTGTCGCAAATCTGAAAAAGATGAACGCACAGGGGGTCATCGTATGGGATATGGAAGGCGAGGAATTTCGCCCTCCGATCAGTTACATCGGAGACCCCCGTCATCTGCCTCCCGAGATGCAGGCAATCGCCGACGAATTCATGAAACGGTTCACCAGCGCCGGTCTCCGCTGCGGGATGACACTGCGACCACAGCGCCTGATGACCACGCCTTCGGGTGAGCTGTATCAGCGCAATTCAGATGATCCGGAGGACGTCATCAGCAATTTAGACGAGAAAATCGGATATGCGCAGCAGCGATGGCGATGCACGCTGTTTTATGTCGATTCCACCGGAGATCAGAACTGGCCGTTGCCAGCAACGATATTCAGGACGCTGGCCACAAGGCATAGGGACATTCTGTTGATTCCAGAGAGCAGCACAATTGCCTACTATGCCGCTAGCGCCCCCTATTGCAGTTCCATCGAGCGATGCGCGGCTCCCGAAGCAAGATGGATTTATGAGCGCGCCTTCAGCTTGCTTTCGGTCAACCTAATACCGGTCAGTCCACAGTCAGAGCAAGTGCTTTTTGATCTGACCAGAGCGGGAGATGTTCTGGCCTTTCCCGCCTGGTACAACGATCGGCGCAACACGATGGTGTTTCGAGCCTACGAGCGGGCCGGCGGCCGCTGAGCGGTTCCAGAAAGAACTTCTTTGGTTCGCTTTATTGCGGCGGCTTTTGGTCATGAGGATTGTTAACTTCGGGTGCGGGGCGGAGGGGAGTTATGACCATCTCAACGTGGATGGCAGTGTAACGGTCCTGCTGGCCAGACTTCCGATTCCGGCCTGGGCTTTCGGCAGACGAGCGCAGTTTATCGCGGCCATTCGAAAAAATCGTGTCAAGTACGGCACCGCAAGCCGCCTGCGTTTTCCGCCCGCTTCGCTGGACGCTTTCTATACTTCGCACACGCTGGAGCATTTATCGCGTCACGACTGTGAGGAATTGCTGCAGCGCGTCCACAAATGGCTCAAACCAAATGGAATCCTGCGGGTGGTACTGCCCGATCTGAGGGCAATGGCTGCGGCATATCTCAAGGGTGAAGTTGACGCGGACCGCTTTATAAGCAATACCAAGCTGCGCGATTTGCACAGGCGCCGCTTTGCCTTTCTCGACCATATTGAGCACCGCTGGATGTACGACTGCGACAGTTTCATGGCGCTGCTCGGTCGCATCGGTTATCGCGAGGTACAACGCTCCGAGTTCTGTTCGAGCCGGAGTCGCGAACTGGCGGCGCTCGATATTTCGTCGCGAAAACCGGTCAGTTTCTACGTCGAGGCTCTGAAGTAAACCCATGTGCGGTATAACCGGGGTTTATGCGTATGGTCGGGGAGATCCGGGGCTGGATGAGGAGTTGCTGGCGCGGATGGCGCGGTCGATGGCGCATCGGGGGCCCGACGACGAGGGCGTTTTCCTGAGCCCCGACCGCCGCCTGGGATTGGGCTTCCGCCGCCTCGCCATCATCGACCTGTCGCCGGCCGGGCATCAGCCGATGAGCAACGAGGACGGCAGCGTCTGGATCGTATTCAACGGCGAAATCTACAATCATGCGGAGCATCGGCCGCTGCTCGAGGCGAAAGGGCATACCTACCGCGGCCGCAGCGATACCGAAACTATAATTCACCTGTACGAGGAATACGGCGAGGATTGCGTAAGTTATCTGCGCGGGATGTTCGCTTTCGCGATCTGGGACCGGAAGCGGCGCCGCCTGTTTCTCGCGCGCGACCGGCTGGGTATCAAGCCGCTCTATTACACGGCCGTCAATGGGGCGCTGGTCTTCGGATCGGAAATCAAAGCGCTCGCGGCCTATCCGGGAATAAGCCGCGAAATAGACCAGGAGGCGCTTTATCATTATCTGACCTTCATGGTTCCGCCGGCGCCGCAAACCATGTTTCGCGGCATCAGGAAACTGCCGGCCGGGTTCCGCATGACGGTCGACGCCGCCGGCGAGATACGGACCGAGCCTTACTGGGACGCGATCGTTGCGGCGCCCGAACGCGAATACCCGGACGAATACTATGCCGAGACCACCGTCGAACTGCTGCGCGAATCGGCGCGAATCCACATGATGAGCGACGTGCCGGTGGGCGTGTTCCTCAGCGGCGGCGTCGATTCGAGCACGCTGGTGGCGCTGATCGCGGAGCAGAGCAGCCGTCCGGTCAATACCTTTTCGGTCGGCTTCAAAGGCTACGAAGCGTACAATGAGCTGGCCTACGCGCGGCAGGTATCGCAGCGCTTTGGCGCCAATCATCACGAAGTGATGGTCGATCACAAGCAGGCGCTGGACTACGTTCCCGAACTGGTGCATTCGCAGGACGAACCGATCGCCGACTGGGTATGCGTGCCGCTGTATTTTGTTTCGAAGCTGGCGCGCGACAACGGCGTAATCGTGGTCCAGGTGGGCGAGGGCGCCGACGAATTGTTCTGCGGCTATCCGCTTTATCTGGCCAGCCTCGCCGTGCAGCGCCACTGGCCGTGGCTGTCGAAAGTTCCGCGCTCTTTGTGGCGGATGGGCGGGGCGCTGGCGGCGCGGGCGCGCAGCGGCGGCCTGCGCCAGGCGCATAAGGCCGAGCGGCTGATGCAGATCCTCGACCAGGAGTATGGGCGGTTCTGGGGCGGCGCGATCGTGTTCCGCGACGGGCCCAAGGCGCAACTGCTCGATACCCCGATGTGGCGCGGCAACGGCCGCCTGGACTCGACCGCGGTGATGGATCGGGCGGCGGAGCGGCTTGCGCGGGAAAAGCCCGGCGCCGGCGCGCTGGAGCGGATGACCTATTTCGAACTCAAGCAGCGTTTGGCGGAGCTGCTGCTGATGCGGGTCGACAAGGTGACGATGTCAACTTCGATCGAATCGCGCGTGCCTTATCTCGATCACCGGCTGGTGGAATTTGCAATGACTATTCCGCAGGCGGTGAAAATACGCAATCGCCAGACCAAGGCGGTGCTCAAACGCGCAGTGCGCGGATTGATACCGGATAATATAATCGACCGTCCCAAACAGGGTTTTTCGGCGCCGGCCTCCGAATGGCTGCGCAATGAGATGGCGGCGCAGGCGCGCTCCAGCCTGCTGGAGGGCGAGATGGTGCGGCGCGGTTATTTCAACCGCGGCTTCATCAGGCAGCTGCTCGACGCGCATCAGCACGGCCCGGCCGACTACGGCGTCGAGCTGTGGAACCTTTACAACCTCGAGATGTGGCATCGGCACTGGATCAACTGATACGCAGTGCGGCGCTCAGCGCCGGCCCATGATGGTTTCGCGCCGTACCTATGCCGGACGGGCAATCGGCTTTGCGGCCCGGCAGGCGGCCGGAATCGGACAGCGGCTGCGGGATCGGCGCCGGCCGACTTACCTTGAATGCGCCTTCGGCAACCTGCCGCGTCTGCGCTGCTTGCAGCCGATCGAAACCAGCCTGCTGAAGGCGCACCGGGACAGGATTGCCGGGCTGGCGGCCAACTACCTCGAACATCGCTTCGATTTGCTGGGCTCCGGATGGACGCAGGTGCGCCATGGGATGGATTGCCGCGGGGTCGAGGGTTTGCGCCGCGCCGGCGGATCGCCCGCTGCCGCCGACCCGGATGGGCGCTGGCTAAAGGGCAGGATCAATCAGTCCAATCTGGCCCATTCGCAGCGCATCTGGCGATTGATCGATCCCGGCTACGAGCCGATCGACTGGCAGCGCGATTTCAAATCGGGCCATCGATGGGCGGAAAACACCTGGTACCTGGATATCCGCTACGGCCATCGGCCCGGAGTCGATATCAAAGTGCCGTGGGAACTGGCGCGGATGCAGCACCTGCCGCAGATGGCGTGGTGGTATGCGCTGGCCCGGGCGGACGCGTCAGACTGCGGGGCGGCGGATCGCTGCGCCGCCGAGTTCCGCAACCAGGTGCTGGACTTTATCGCGACCAATCCGCCGCGTTTCGGGGTGAACTGGCGCTCCGCGATGGAGGCGGCAATCCGCGCCGCGAACTGGATAGTTGCGGCCGAACTGTTTGGGGCTTACGGCGCCGTGTTCGACGCGCAATTCGAAAATATATTTTCGCGCAGCCTGTGCGATCACGGACTGTATATCGAGGCCAATCTCGAATGGGACGCGCAGGTGCGCGGCAATCACTATCTGGCCAATGTCGCGGGGCTGTTGTTTATCGCGGCCGTTTTGCCGCGCGCGCCCAAAACCGACGCGTGGCTTGCCTTCGCCGTCCGTGAACTGGTGCGCGAAGCCGAATTTCAATTCGCTCCCGACGGCAGCCATCGCGAGGCGTCCACCGGTTATCATGCGCTGACGGCGGAGATGATGACGTGGGCGACGGCGCTGGTGCTCGCGCTGCCGGCGGAAAAAATGCAGGCGCTGTGCGCTTACGATCATCGCCAGATGGACACCGCGCCGGCGCTGGCGCCGGCTCCGGTGCCGATTCATTCCAACGGCACACCGTTTCCCGACTGGTACTTCGATCGACTCCAGCGGATGGGCGAGTTTGTCGCGCATATCACCAAACCCGGCGGCCGTATGGCGCAGATCGGCGACCATGACAGCGGCAGGTTTATCCGCTTCGACGCGGCTTATGCGCGGATGACGGCGGCGCAGGCGCGATCGCGCTACGCCAATCTCGACGGTTACCGCGAACTTCCCGACGGTGCGGCGTACTGGGATCAGAATCATCTGGACCGCCGCGGGCTGCTGGCGGCGATCGGCGCGCTGACCGGACGCGGCGATCTGCTGGCGGCGGCGGGCGAGGGATGGCTCGAAGCCGCGATAATGCGCGGCTTGATTCCACCCCGATTCAAGCCGCCGGCGCGCCCCGCCGCCGCGGTGGGCGGCGAGCATCGGATTGCTACGCTGCGCGATGAGCTATGCGCGCGCGGCCGGACCCGGACCTACGAGTTTCAGGCCGCCGGCGGCGATTTGCGCGAAGGCCTGATCTGTCATTCATATCCCGACTTCGGACTTTTCATCGCCCGCTCGCAGCGGCTGTATCTGGCGATTCGATGCGGCCGTTTCGGACTGACCGGCAACGGCGGCCATGCGCATCACGATCAGTTGTCGATCGAGTTGTGGTTGGACGGACGCGATCTGATCCTCGATCCGGGAACCTATGTCTATACGGCGCTGAGCAGGCGGCGCGAGGAATACCGCGGTCCGCTGGCGCATTTCGCGCCCCAGGTTGAAGGCCGCGATGCGCAGGGCAGCGGACCGGGGCTGTTTCAGATGCGTGACCGTGCCGCGGCGCGATGCCTGTATTTTGGCGCCGATGGTTTCGCCGGATGCCATCGCGGGTTCGGCCCAATGGTTTTTCGCGTGATCGAAATTCTGCCCGGCGCGATTCGGATCACCGACGCAATCGAAGGTCAAGGGCGTCTGCGCCAACTGACGCCGGCACCGGGATGGCGCTGCGGATGGCGCGAGAGCCCGCGCTATTCGCCCGCCTACGGCGTCGTCATGCGCGATGAGGACTGCCACTGACACCGGCTTTTCCATGAGACAGCTTCTGCAGGATCTCTCCGACGGCCGCATCAGCCTTCAGGAAGTGCCCTGTCCGCAGGTCACTCCCGGCCATCTGCTGGTGCGCACCGCCGTCAGCCTGGTCTCGGCGGGCACCGAGCGGATGCTGCTGGAATTCGGCAAGGCCAGCCTTTTGGGCAAGGCGCGTCAGCAGCCCGACCGCGTCAGGGAGGCGTGGGAGAAGATCCGCACCGACGGTCTGCTGCCGACGCTGGAGGCGGTGCGCGCCAAACTCGATCAGCCGATCAGCCTGGGTTACTGCAATTGCGGCGAAGTTCTCGAAGTAGGCGCGGGCGTTGAGGATTTCGCGCCGGGCGATCGCGTGGTGTCCAACGGATCGCACGCGGAAGCGGTGCTGGTCTCGGCCAATCTGTGCGCGAAAATACCGGCAAGCGTAAATGACCATGACGCCGCCTTCACCGTGCTCGGCGCGATCGCGCTGGAAGGAATCCGGCTGGCGCAGCCCACGCTGGGCGAAGCGTTCGTGGTCATCGGATTGGGACTGGTCGGGCAGCTTGCGTGTCAGTTGCTGCGGGCGCACGGATGCCGCGTGATGGGAATCGATCCCGACCCGTCGCGGGCGGAGCTGGCGCGGCGTTTGGGCGCCGAGACCATGGTGCTGAGCGAGGGCGCCGACCCGGTTGCGGCGGCGCAGGCGTACAGCGCCGGACGCGGCGTGGACGGCGTGATCATCGCCGCCTCCACGCCCAGCGACGACCCGATGCATCAGGCGGCCCGCATGTGCCGCAAACGCGGGCGTATCGTGCTGGTCGGAGTGACCGGACTGAAACTCTCGCGCGCGGATTTTTACGAAAAGGAACTGAGCTTCCAGGTCTCATGCTCCTATGGTCCGGGGCGCTACGACCCCGGCTATGAAGCTGGGGATTACGACTACCCGCTGGGTTTCGTGCGCTGGACCGCGCAACGCAATTTCCAGGCGGTGCTCGACATGATGGCGGATGGGCGCCTGAACGTCGCTCCGCTTATCTCCCGGCGCTTCAGTCTGGATCGCGCCGATGCGGCGTACGAGGCGCTGGCCGCGGGATCGGCGCTGGGCATCCTGATCGAATATCCGCGCGGAGAGGGCGCGGCCGAGGAGCGTTTGCGGCGCCGGATTATCGGCGCCGGCCATGCGCCGCGGCTGGCGCCCCGTCCCTCGCAGCCGGCGGCGGCGATGATTGGCGCGGGCAATTTCGCGGCGCGCTCCTTGATGCCCGCGATGCGCGCCGCACAGGTCGGCATCCGGTCCGTAGTGTCGGTCAGCGGCGTGAGCGCCGCGCGGCTGGCGCAGAAGTTCGGCTGCGATCAGTGCTCCACCGACGCCGCCGCCGCGATCGCCGATCCGCTGGTCAACACGGTGGTGATCGCGACCCGCCACGACAGTCATGCGGCCCTGGCCTGCGCCGCGCTCAAGGCCGGCAAGCATACGTTCGTGGAAAAGCCGCTTGCGATGAGCGCCGCCGAGATGGATCAGATCGAAAAGGCGTACGCGGCGGCGCGCGAGTCCGGCGCCATGCTGATGGTGGGGTTCAACCGGCGCTTCTCCCCGCTGACGCGCAAGATGAAGGCGCTGCTGGGGACGGTTTGCGAGCCCAAATGCTTCATCATCACGGTCAACGCCGGCGCGGTGCCGGCCGGGCATTGGACGCGCGACGCGCGCGCCGGAGGCGGCCGGATTATCGGCGAGGCCTGTCATTTCGTCGATCTGGCGCGATATCTGGCCGGAGGCCCGATCGTTGCGGTTCAGACCGCGCGCGCGGGCGGGGGGCTTGAGGCGGCCAGCTTCACGCTGCGCTTTGCGGACGGCTCCATCGCCGCCGTCAATTATCTGGACAACGGCGGCAAATCGTTCGCCAAGGAGCGGGTGGAGGTATTCACGGCCGGGCGGGTGCTGGTGCTGGACAATTTTCGCCGCCTGACGGGCTACAACTGGCCCGGCTTCCGGCGCATGGCGCTGTGGCGGCAGGACAAGGGCCACAACGCGGCGATGGCGGCGTTTGCCGGCGCGGTCAGGAGCGGGGGCCCCTCGCCGATCCCGTTCGAGGAACTGGCCGAAGTCACGCGGGCGACGCTGGAGATCGCGCAGGCGCCGCCGGCATGAGACGGAGAGCGCATCGCGTTGCCGGTTGACAATTGCGCCGCCCGCGGGCCTCGTCGCGCGCTCCGGCGTTTGTCATCAGGGATATAAAACTGCACAATCTGTCGGATTATGAAAATACTTCTGGTAGCGGGCGCCAGGCCCAATTTCATGAAGGTCGCGCCGCTGGTCGAGGCGCTCAGAAGCGCCCAGGCGGACCATCCCGACCTCGAGATACTGCTGGTCCATACCGGGCAGCATTATGACGAGCGGATGTCGCGCGCCTTCTTCACCGACCTCGATCTGCCCCGCCCCGACGTCGACCTCGAAGTGGGTTCCGGCACGCACGCCGAACAGACCGGACGCGTGATGATCGCGTTCGAGGCGCTGCTGTTCGAGCGCAAGCCGGATTGGGTGGTGGTGGTGGGCGACGTCAACTCGACCGTGGCCTGCGCGCTGGCGGCCAAGAAACTGTGCATCAAGGTGGCACACGTGGAGGCGGGTCTGCGCAGCCGCGACTGGACCATGCCCGAGGAAGTGAACCGGGTGGTGACCGACGTGCTATGCGACGCGCTGTTCACCACCGACACGCTCGCTTCGGAAAATCTGATCGGGGAAGGGATCGAACGATCGAAAATTCATTTTGTCGGCAACGTGATGATCGACACGCTGCTCAAGCACAGCGAGCGCGCGGCGGCGCTCAGACAGTGGGAGCAGCTGGGCCTTCAGCCGCGCCGCTACGGCGTGCTGACGCTGCATCGGCCCGGCAACGTCGATCTGCCCGAAGTATTCGCCGGCATCGTGAACGCGCTGGAGGCGGTGCAGCAGTTTCTGCCGCTGGCGTTCCCGGTTCATCCGCGCACCCGGCGGATGGCCGAGACGTTCGGCCTGTGGCAGCGGATGGAGGCGATGCCCAATCTGCGGCTGCTCGAGCCGCTGGGTTATTTGGAGATGCTGTCGTTGACGGCGGCGTCGGCGCTGATTCTTACCGATAGCGGCGGCTTGCAGGAGGAGGCGGTAGTGCTGGGCGTGCCGTGCATCACGCTGCGGCCGAATACGGAGCGTCCCATCACTATTAGCGTGGGAGCGAATCAACTGGTGGGCAACGATCCGGAGGAGATCGTAGCGGCGGTCAGGGCGCGGGTTGCGGCGGGTGGAAATTCCTTCCGGCGGCCGGACAAATGGGACGGACAGGCGGCGCGGCGAATCGCTCAAATCCTGCTCGACAGCTGATGCATATACTGTTTCTTACCGAGAATTTCCCGCCCGAGCGCAACGCCGCGGCCAGCCGCGTATACGAGCGCGCCTGCTACTGGGTGAAGTGGGGACATCAGGTCACGGTCATCACCTCGGCGCCCAACTTTCCCGAAGGCAAGGTACACGCCGGGTATCGCAACCGCTGGTATCAGGTGGAACATCGCGACGGCATCCGCGTGGTGCGGGTCAAGACGTTGATCGCGGCCAATGAAGGCGTGGTGCTGCGGACGCTGGATTTCCTGTCCTTCATGGTGACGGGTTTTTTCGGCGGCCTGATGCAGGATCGGCCCGACGTGGTGGCGGCGACTTCGCCCCAGTTCTTTTGCGCGGTGGCGGGCTGCGCGCTGGCCGCCGCGCGCCGCCGTCCGTTCGTGTTCGAACTGTCCGATCTGTGGCCGGCATCGATCACGGCGGTGGGTGCGATGCGCGAGAATATCGCGCTGCGGATGATGGAGCGGCTGGAACTCTTCCTGTATCGCCGCGCGGCCGCAATCGTGGCCCTGACCAAAGCCTTCAAGACCGATCTGGTGGCCAGGGGCGTGGCGCCCGAAAAGATCTCGGTGGTCATCAACGGCGTCGACCTCTCGCGCTACGCGCCGCGCCCGCGCGACGCGCAGCTGGCGCGCCAGCTCGGACTTGAGGATCGCTTCGTAGTCGGCTACATCGGAACGCACGGAATGGCGCACGCGCTGGAGCGGGTGCTGGACGCGGCTGAGATCCTGCGGGATGTGCCGGCAGTGCGCTGGCTGTTCGTCGGTGCGGGAGCGGCCCGTGAAGCATTGGTCAAGGAGGCGGCGCGGCGGGGGCTTTCCAACGTGCTGCTGATCCCGGCGCAACCCAAAGAGGCCATGCCGGCATACTGGAGTTTGTGCGATTTGGCCCTGGTGCATCTCAAAAATACACCTCTGTTCACAACCGTGATTCCGTCCAAGATTTTCGAGGCGATGGCGATGGGACGGCCCATCGTGCTGGCCGCGCCCGACGGCGAGGCGGCCGATATCGTGCGCGGCACCGGATGCGGAGTGGTGCTGCCGCCCGAGGATCCGGCGGCTTTGGCGGCGGCGGTCAAGAAGCTGGCCGCGCGCCCGGATGAAGTGCGGGTGCTGGCGCGGCGGGCGCTGGATGCGGTGCCGCGGTTTACCCGGGAGCGGCAGGCGCAGGAAATGTTGGATGCGATTGCTGGGGCGGGGAGGCCGGCGGTGGGTTCGCTGCGCCGGACCGACCCCGCATCGGTTGCCAAGTAGGATTGTTTAAGTATGATTTGGAGAGAAAAAATCTCAAGGCGCGAAGACCAGGTGACACCAACGGCTGCACTCCCGTTATCACACGCGGCGGCGGAGGAGCTTTGCCGTGCTTACTGGACCCGAAACTGAAAATGGCTTTTTCACAACACCGGGTAGGCACATCAAGGGACGATAGATGAGAATCGCAATCAACGTGATCTCGGTGAAGGAGGGGGGCGGCATCGTTGCCTTCGAGAAACTGCTGGCGCAGTTCGTCCGCCTTAAACCCGAGTACGAGTACCACGTCATTGCTAATCATGCGCTGCCGGCTTTCCGCAGTATCGAACATCCCAGCGTGCGCATACATCAGTTCCGCTGGGCCGAGCGCAACTATCTGCTGGGCAGCCTCTGGTATTTGGTGGTGCTGCCGCAATGGCTCAGGCGCAACCGGATCGACGTGCTTTTTTCCCAGACCAGCTATCTGCCGCTGTGGGGACGTATCCGCTCCACCATTTTGGTCCAGGACCCGACCAATTTCTGGGACATCCCCTCGATGTCCAACGGGCATCCGATGGCAGACCGGCTGCGGGCGCGAATCAAGAAAGTGTGGGCCCATCATTCGGTGCGGGTGGCCGACGAAGTCACGGTGCAGACGCGCGCGCTGGAAGGTTTTGTCGCCCGCCAGGTGCCCTCGGCCGAGGGGCGCATCAAGGTGATTCCGCATGGCCTGGGTTATTTGGACAAGCCCTGTCCGCGCCGTCTGACCGCAATCCGCCCCGGCGATACGTTCGAGATCGCCTACGTCGCGCTGTACCGCGATTACAAGAATTTCGACATCCTGTTGCAGGCGCTCAAGCTGCTCAAGGAGATCGGCGTCCCCGCCCGTCTGCATCTGACCCTGGACCGCTCCAAGCCGCCGGTGCACGCGCTGGAGGAAAAGGCCAAAGCACTGGGCATCGCGGACCGGATCGTCAATCACGGGCAACTCGACCGTCCCGCCGTAACCGACCTGTACGAAAAGTCGCATGTTTTGATCTTTCCCTCGATGTGCGAATCGTTCGGCTTTCCGCAGGTCGAGGCGATGGCCTTCGCGCTGCCGATAATCGCGGCTGACACTCCGGTCAGCCGCGAGGTATGCGGCGACGCGGCGGCCTTTTTCCCGGCCGACGACGCCCGCGCGCTGGCCAGCCTGGTGCAGCGCTTCTACACCCATCCCGAGGAACTGGCTTTGGCTTCGCGTCTGAGCGCGGAGCGCGCGTCCAGCTTCGACTGGCATCGCGCCGCTCATGAAACTCTGGTCTGGATGACCAACGGCCGCGGCGATCACTGACCGATAGATCGGCGGCCGCCGCCGCCCGCGCATCCGCATCCGGTCAATGCCGTCTGAAAGCGACTCCGCTCCGTCCTGCTCGGTGGTCATCTGCACCCGCGACCGCCCCGAGCATCTGGACTCCTGCCTGCGGGCGCTTGCCTCCCTGACATATCCACGCTTCGACGTGCTGGTGGTGGACAACGCCCCCAGCGACGGCCGCGCATGGGAAGTGGCGCGTCGATGGCGGACGGGCTACGTAGTGGAACCGCGGCCCGGACTGAGCCGCGCGCGCAATCGCGGCGCCCGCACCTGCGCCGGCGACATCGTCGCGTATATAGATGACGACGCGATCGCCGACCCGCGATGGCTGCATGGGTTGGCGGCCGAATTCGCCGACCCGCGCGTGATGGCGGTAACCGGGCGCGTGCTTCCGCTTGAGTCCGCGGACGAGGAGGGACGCAAGTGCGCCTGGATTGCGGGCGCCGATCGGGGGCCGCAGCGGCGCGTTTACGACCTGCACACCGACGCCTGGTTCGCTTGCGCCAACTTCGGCGGCATCGGAATCGGCGCCAACATGGCGCTGCGCAAGGACGCCTTCAGGATCTGGCCGGGATTCAATCCATCGCTGGGCCGCGGCGGCATCATCCAGGCCTGTGAAGAAAATCATGCTTTTTTCGAACTGATCGCGGCGGGCTACCGCGTGGTCTATGCGCCGGCCGCAATCGTGCTGCATCATGCGCCCACTAACCTCACGCAATTGCGCGAACAGCATCTGCGGATGCTGACTGAGGCGGGCGCCTATCTGGCCTTTATGCTGACCGAGCGGCCCGAACACCGCTCGGCCACGGTCAGGTTTATCCTCGACGGCATCCGCGGCCGGCGGCGCATCCAGAACGGAGCTGCCGACAACGCCGCGCGAGTCGCGCCGCGATGGCGTGAATTGTATGCCGGCGTGCGCGGCGGCATGCTCTACGCCGCCGGCCGCATCTCGGCGCGTCTGGCGGGTCAAGCGTGATCGCCAATCACACCGCAGCGGCTGACGGGCCCTCCGCCGGTCATCGCCGGCGCTGCGCTGAGCCGGCGCGCGACACCGATGCGGCACCGCGGATGCTGCGCGTCAGCGCCGGGCGCCGTCCGGCGACGCTCGAGGTGCGCGAACTGTGGGCGTATCGCGAACTACTGTACTTCCTGGCCTGGCGCGACGTGAAGGTCCGCTACAAGCAGACCGTGCTGGGCGCGGCGTGGGCGATTGTGCAGCCGGTCGCCACTATGGTCGTTTTTACCCTGTTTTTCGGCAAGCTGGCCGGAATACCGGCTGACGGCGCGCCCTATCCAATCTTCGTCTACGCGGGACTGCTGCCGTGGACGTTCTTTGCCAATGCCGTAACCGCCAGCGGCGACAGCCTGGTAGCCAATTCCAGCCTTATCACCAAGGTGTATTTTCCGCGGGTGCTGATTCCCGGCGCGGCGGTCGCCGCCGGCCTGGTCGATTTTGCAATTTCAGCGGCGGTGCTGCTGATTATGATGCCGCTGTACGCGGCGCCGATGACGGCGCGGATGCTGATGGCGGTGCCGCTGCTGGCGCTCACCGCGATGGCGGCGCTGGCGTTCGGGATGCTGATCGCCGCGCTCAACGTCAGGTATCGCGACGCGCGCTACGCCGTGCCCTTCGCCATTCAACTGTGGATGTTTCTCACCCCGGTGATCTATCCCGTCAGTATCGTGCCTTCCCGATGGCGCTGGATGCTGTTTCTCAATCCCATGTCGGGACTGATCCAGGGCTATCGCAGCGCGTTGCTCGGGCGCGCTTTCGACCTTGCGGGACTGGCGGCCGCCGCCGTTATCACTGTCCTTATGCTGGCCTGGTCCGGATTTGTGTTCCGGCGCATGGAGCGCAGCTTCGCCGACGTGGTCTGAATCATGAACGCCATCATCAGGGTGAGCGATCTGGGCAAACGCTACCGGATCGGCAACGCCGAGCGTCACCGGACCTTGCGCGAGGCGCTCGCCGCGATGGCCAAGGCTCCGGCGCGTACGATGGCGCGCCTGTGTGGTGCCGCCGGCGCCCCGACCGATCACATCTGGGCGCTGCGCGGGCTTGAATTCGAACTGAGCCAGGGCGAAGTGGTCGGGATCATCGGCCGCAACGGCGCCGGCAAATCCACGCTGCTCAAGATCCTGTCGCGCATTACCGAGCCGACCACCGGATGGTTCGAGCTGGGCGGCCGGGTCAGCAGCCTGCTCGAAGTCGGAACCGGGTTTCACAGCGAACTGAGCGGGCGCGAGAACATCTATCTTAACGGCGCCATCCTCGGGATGCGGCGGCGCGAGATCGAACGCAAATTCGACGAGATTGTCGCCTTTGCCGAAGTGGAGAAATTTGTCGATACCCCCCTCAAGCATTACTCCAGCGGGATGCAGGCGCGGCTGGCCTTTGCCGTCGCGGCCCATCTCGAACCCGACATCCTGGTGGTGGACGAAGTGCTGGCGGTGGGCGATCTCGGTTTCCAGAAAAAGTGTCTGGGCAAGATGGAAGACGTATCGCGCCAGGGGCGGACCGTGCTGTTCGTCAGCCACAACATGGCTGCGATCGAATCGCTGTGCAAATCATGTCTGCTGCTGAGCGAGGGCCGACTGGCCGCGCGCGGTACTCCGGCGGAAGTCGTGCACCGCTACATCGCGTCTGAAATTCGGGTCGATTCCGCCAGCCGCAGCCTGATCAACCATTCGGGGCGCGAAGTCAATTGCGTGGCCCTGATGCAGTCGGTGGAGATCGGCTCCGCGGATCCGGCCGGCGGCGCAACCGTGCGGATGGGAGCGCCGGTCAGCGTCAGGGTTGCGTTCCGCAGCGACGAACCGCTTCATCCCTATCTCGGCGTGGTGGTCAAAACCGCGCAGGGTCAGAACGTCCTTACCGTCAACAACGATTTCCTGCCCAACTTCAGACTGGATCACCCGGTGCGTTGGGGAACCGTGGTGTGCGATTTCGACTGGATGCCCCTGATGCCGGGAACCTACTCGCTCGACCTTTATCTGGGCACCAATCCTTACCAGGATATCGATATCATTCACGACGCGATCTCTTTCGAAGTCGTGCCGGCGGATGTTTTCGGCACCGGCAAGCTGCCCGAAGCGGCCTGGGGCATGATCTTCTGGCCGGCCCGATGGCGCCTGGAGGAAGGCGAGGAGCGCGCAGCCGGCCATCCCAACGGCGGATGAATTCCAACCGACAATCGGCGGCTGAAAAAAGGTCCGCGCGAACCGGCGGCGTTTCGGTCGTGGTCTGCTCCTACAACGGCGCGCTGCGGCTCCCGCGCGTGCTCGATCATCTGGCCCGCCAGCAAGCGCCGGACCTCAATTGGGAGGTTATCGTAGTCGATAACGCTTCCACCGACGGCACCGGCGAGATTGCGCGGCGATGCTGGCCCGAGTGTCATCCGGCGCCGCTGCGGGTGGTCAGCGAGCCGCGTCAGGGCCTGGCGTTCGCCAAACAGCGCGGCATCGCCGAAGCCCGCTATGAACTGATCGGTTTCATCGATGATGACAGTTGGGTGGACTCGGGTTGGGTCGGCGCGGCGATGCAGGCCTGCGTCGAGCATCCGCAAGCCGGCGCAATTCGCGGCGTGATTGAAGTGGAGTGCGAAAATGCCCCGCCGCGATGGTTCGCGTCGCAGCGCGGATGGTTTGGCGTATGCCCGGAGTTCATGCAGGCCGCGGACATAACTGAAATGCCGGGCGTGTTGTGCGGCGACGGGATGGTGCTGCGCGCCGCGGCGTGGCAGGACCTCGTCAGCCGGGGCTTTCAATTCACTCAGACCGGCAATCAGGGCGGCGTCATGAACGGCAGTGAGGATGAGGAACTGTCGCTGGCGCTGCGTCTGGCCGGCTGGCGGCTGTGGTACGACCCGCGGCTGCGGCTCAAACAATTTCTCCCGCCTGACAAGCTGTGTTGGGAGCATCTGCGGCGCCGCGCCCGCAACGCCGGGGTCTCCTCGGTGGGCCTGGATGCGTATTACGCCGCCTTGCGAAGACTCGAACGGCGCCGGCCCGCGGCTGCGGCGTTGATCGACGCCCTGCCGGCGCAATGGCTGTGGCGCGCGCTGTGGAGTCTTAAGGATCTCATGCGCCGTCCGTTGACGCTGATGCTGATGGCGTTTAGCGGGATGGAAGGAAACGACCAGGTATTGGCGGCGGAAAGCGCGCTGAGCCGGGTAGGCGGCCTGCTCAAGGCGCGCGGCGCCTACGATCTTCAATTGCGGCGCGCGCGCCGGATGTGCTGGAGATGAGCGTGTTGGCGGCCGCTGCGGACGCTTTTGCATCGCGGTGAAAATCTCCGTCGTAATCCCGACCTACAACCGGCGCGAATTGCTCGCGCGTACGTTGGAGACCCTCTTCGCCCAGGATTTTCCGGCCGATCAGTATGAAATTATCGCGGCCGTCGACGGTTCGACTGACGGCACCGCGCAGTTTTTGCGATCGCTTGAACCCAGCCGGCCGCTGCGCGTGATCGAGCATCCGCGCAATCGCGGCCAGGCCGCGGCGCGCAACTCCGCGCTTGAGATCGCGCGCGGCGACCTGATTGTGTTCATCGACGACGACCTGCTCTGCGATCCTCTGCTGCTCAGGCAACACGCCGCAGCCCATGCCGAAGGCGATCGGATGGTGGTAAGCGGCGCGGTGCTGACCGCGCCCGGGAGTCCATCGACGCTGGCCGCCGCTCGGCTGGCGCTGGTGGAGCGGCATTATCCGGCGCGATCGCGGGGCCCGATCCAGTGGCATCAGAGCAACGGCGCGGCCAATATTTCACTGCCGCGCGCGCTGGCTGCCGGCTGCGGCGGATTCGATCCGGCGCTGTTCCGGATGGCGGAAGATACCGATTTGGTCTGGCGC
This sequence comes from Pseudomonadota bacterium, assembly GCA_021324455.1. GTDB lineage: Bacteria > Desulfobacterota > Binatia > Binatales > Binataceae > JAJPJA01. Next base: position 47,982 of record JAJPJA010000084.1, read on the forward strand.
CTGTATCAGGCCGGCGCCCGATTCTTTTTCGCCCCCGAAGCCAGAGCCTGGCAGGTGTACGTCAAAACCGCCGATCAACTGGTCGAAGACGCGGCGTGGGGCGGACGCAATCAGGTGGCGCTATGCCGCAAGCATCCCTCCTACCGGCCCCTTTCCTCGCTTGCGTCGCTCGGCTGCGGACCCCGGTTAAATCGGAGTCTGCGTGCGTTGTGTGCGCGATCGCCGCTCCCGCCGGATCCGCTGCTGAAGCCGATCTGCGCCGCAGCCGAGCGCTGGCAGGGATGGCCGCCTGCGCGGCGGGTTGGTCTGAAACTGCTCGAAACGCGGATGGCCGCGGCCGCCTGGCGCGGCGCCGCGCGAGAGGCCGGAGCATGGAAGCGGATGCGGTGCGAGTTCGGAATGCGTCTGGCGGTGCTGCTGTATCATCACGTGGGCCCGCCGCGAACCACAACCCATCCGGAACTGACGATTTCTCCCGCCGCTTTCGAGCGCCACATCCGATGGCTCGCGCGCCGCGGCTACAGCGGTATCACCGCGGCGGATTGGCTGCGATGGCGCGCCGATGCAACGCCGTTGCCCCCCAAAGCAGTGCTGATTTCCTTCGACGATGGCTACGCGGACCTTGCCGAGTATGCTCTGCCGGTCCTGCGCCGCTATGGTTTCGGCGCCGTAGTTTACATCATTACCGGCAGGATCGGAGGCGAGGTGGCCTGGGAAGAACCGCGCAGCACGCAATCCTACAAATTGATGAGTGCGGAGGAAATCAGAAAATGGGCGCGGGCGGGAATCGAGTTCGGCGCGCACAGCCGCACGCATCCGGACCTCACCTCGCTCGGTCATGCACAGTTGCATGAGGAAATCGCCGTGGGCAAGGAAGATCTGGAGCGGATCACCGGCCGGCCTGTGACCTCGTTCGCGTATCCTTTCGGCTATCTGAATGAAACCGTGGTGGAAGCGGTGAGGGAGCATTTCCCCCTGGCGATGACCTGCGAGGAAGGTCTCAACCGCCTCGACACCGATCCATGTCTGCTCCGGCGCACGATGGTACGGCCGGGCGACCTCGCGGCCGACGTGGAGTTGCGGGCCGCCCTCGGCTGGAATCCGCTGGAGCGCATCCGTGCGGCCGTGCGCGTGCGTTCGCGGTTGAGGGGCACCATCAACACCGTGCGGCGGCTGAGCCAGGTGCTGGGCGCCGAACCCTGAACCCGGCCGCCACCGGAAAGTTGACGCATCGGGTTCTTCATCTGCTGGGGAGCGCGCAGGTTGAGGGCGCCGCGCAGGCCAGGCTGGTCGGTACTCTGGCCGGCGGATTGGCCGGCGGCCGATATGCATTGCACGCATGGTTTCTGGACGGCGGCGGACCGCTGGCCGCCGAGTTGCGCGATTTGGGCGTGCCAGTGCGCGTCGTGCGGTGGTCGCGCAAGCTCAGCGACGCGCCCGGCGCGTGGGAGTTTGTGCGGGCGCTGCGCGGCGAGCGCTACGCCATTGTGCATCAGCATATCGGCGGACGGCTCCTGAGCTGGGTTGCGCGGCGCGCCACCGGGGCCGCGATCATCTGTCACTTTCACTCGCGGGTGATTGAGGCCGACAGCATTGTTCCGCAGCCGCTTAGAGCTCCCAACGCCGACGCCGTCATCGCGGTCAGCAACGCGGTTGCGCAAAACATTGTCGGCGCAAAGCCGCGCGTGATTCCCATTGGAGTGCCGGTGGCGCACAACGGATACTCTGCGGCTTCATCGGACGCCTCAAGCGCAATTATCGGGACGGCGTGCCGTTTGGTCCCGGTCAAGGGACTGCAGTATCTGCTGCGCGCGGTGGCCTTGCTCAAACCGATTTTCCCGCAGCTTGGTTTGGAGATTGCCGGCGCCGGCGGCGAGCAGCCAGCGCTGGAAGCCGAAGCGGCCAGGTTGGGAATCGACAAGGATGTGAGTTTCCTGGGCTGGCATCGCGACCTGCCCGCGCTGCTCGCCCGATGGCAGATCTTCGCGCTGCCTTCGCTTGATGAGGGTTGCCCGGTCGCGGTTCTGGAAGCTATGGCGATGGGCTTGCCGGTGGTGGCCAGCGCCGCCGGCGGACTGCCGGAAGTGGTTCAGGATGAACGCACCGGTTATTTGGTTCCGGCCGCCGACGCGCCGGCGCTTGCCGAACGTCTGGGGATTCTGCTGCGCGACGCGCAATTGCGGCGCACGATGGGCGCTGCCGGACGCAATCGCGTCATTCGACATTTTTCCGCCGACGCGATGATACGTGCCATTGAAGCGATCTATGATGAAAATTTGAAGGGTTTTTCCGTCCGCTAGCGTCTGTTGCGCTTTTCGTGCTAAATGTGATCTTATCGTCCTATCCGCTTTAAACCTGTTTAGGTTCTGTCAACAAACAAGAGTGGGCTGAGGCTTTGAATTCAGGGCTATGTTTGAGCTGATTTTGACGCTTGCGACGGCAGCAGTAATCGCTTTTGCGATTGCGCTGGCCGGGTCGGTGGCTGCGAAGCGGATAGCCTGGCGCTGGCGTATGGTGGCGCTCCCCGGTCCTGATTCGCGCCATGTGGAGCCGACGGCAATGCTGGGCGGAGTCGCGATCGCGATCGCCTTTTTGGCCAGCCTGGCCTTATGCGGCAAGCTCACGATGTGGGTCGCTGCCATCACCTGCGCGCTGACCGCTGTGGGTCTGGTCGACGACTTGCTGGTGCTGCGCCCGGGCCAGAAACTTGCGGCGCAAGTGGCGGCGGCTCTGGGCTTCATAATCGCCGGTCCGCCGCTCGCTCTCGTCCACCTTCGATGGCTCAATTCAGTGCTGGTTTTCCTGTGGCTGATCGGCACCACCAACGCGTTCAACCTGATTGACGGCCTCGATGGCCTGGCGGGCGGCGTCGGCGCGCTGGCCGGATTAGCGGTTGCCGTAACCGCCATGCTGCATCACAATCCGGCGCTGGCGCTATGCGCGGTGGCGCTGAGCGGAGCGCTGTGCGGCTTTTTGGTCTTCAACTTCCATCCGGCGTCCATCTTTATGGGCGACGCCGGTGCGCTGCCGGTCGGCTTTTTACTGGGAATTTTCGCGCTCGAAGCGGGGCGTCTCAGTACCAATTCGGGACTGGCCGCCTTCGTCTTTCCGGTATTGGTAATGATTGTTCCCATCCTCGATACCGCGATCGTCAGCACCACGCGTCTGGCCACCGGACGGCCGATTTCCAAACGCGGGTTGGACCATACGCATCATCGGCTGCTGTCGCTCGGTGTCGCCGATCGCAACGTGACCTACGTATGTTGGGGGGTTGGATTGCTGGGAGCCTTGTGCGCGGTCGGTTCCAGCATCGTGCCTCATGCCTATCTTGTGGTAGCGCTTCCGTTCGTGCTGATGCCGCCGGCGCTGGTCGCCCTGTTCATGATGGACCTGACCTTCGACAGCCGGGCGCCGGGAATTGAGTACGGAGACATGCCCCGGCTGGCAAGGCTGACCCTGCGGGCCAGCTATAAGCTGCGCATCGTGGAGGCGTCGCTCGACGTGATGCTGATTGCGGCGGCGTACTTCGGTGCATTCCTGATCCGGCTCGATTTCACCCTGTCGCCGCGGCTGGTGGATTTGCTCATGCGCGGCCTGCCCTGGGTGTTGGGCGCCACCTATCCGGCGTTTTTCGCCACTGGAGTTTACCGCGGCATGTGGCGCTACACCGGTCTGGCCGACGCCATCCGCTTCGCCACCGGTACTTTGGCCGCAGGCGTATGCGTGCTGCTGATTTCGCCTTTTGCCCGCGTCGGGTTCAGCGGTTCCATCATTGTGCTTTTCATGCTCCTGCTCTTTAACCTGCTGCTGGCCAGCCGGATGTCCTTCCGCCTGTTGCGCAAGGCCAGCGCGCGCCTGACGGTTCCGCTGACGCGGGTGCTGGTGGTCGGCGCCGGCCGCTTCGGCGCCGCCGCGGGCAAGGAGCTGGAAGGGGGCAAGGACCGTCTGGTGTGCCTGATTGGTTTCGCGGACGACGATGTGTTCAAGCACGGCAAGCTGGTGGCCGGGGTTCCCGTGTTGGGTTCGCTGGATGACCTGGAACAAATCTACAATCGCACGCCGTTCAATCAGATCCTGATAGCGGCGACGACCTTGAGCGCGCCGCGGCTGGAACTGGTGCGGAACTTCGCGCATGAGCACAATATCGTGGTGCGCCGGTTTTCCCTTGAAGTGCGCGATGCGGCGCTGGGCCTGGCTGCCGCCAACGGCGCGAGCGATTCGCTGGCTGCAGCCGGCAGGTGATGCCGGGCGAAAAAGCCGCCGTCGACCCCATGCCGCTGTGGCGGTACGTGCGTCCGCTGCGGCGGTTCGCCTTCCTGCGCAGCACGTTCTATCTCGCAATCGTTTTCAAACGGTGGGCCTTCGACGGACGCTGGCTCAAGCCCGAAACGTTTGAGGTCGGATATACCGCCGGACCCGATTGTTGGGGCTACGAGAGCGGACCCGGACATGAACGGCTGGTGCGCGCCGCGGCGCTTCTGGATGGTGTGCTCAACGGCGGGCGCCCGCGCCGCGCGCTGGAGATCGGATGCGCCGAGGGTGCCTTTACCCAGATGCTGGCTCAGCGATGCGACACGGTCGTCGCGGTTGATTTCGCGCCCAGCGCTCTGGCGCGCGCGGCCGCGCGGCGCGACTGGAACGGCCAGGTCCGATTTCAGCGTCTGGATCTGATGCGCGAACCGCTCGCCGGAAGCTTCGATCTGATTGCGTTGATGGACGTACTGGACTATTTTCCCAGCGGCCGGATGAAAGCCGCCTGCGAAAAGGTTCTGGCGTGCCTGCCCAGCGGCGGCTTTCTCCTGCTGACCGCGGTCAAGCAGGCCGACATCTTCGACACCGCGTGGTGGTCGAAGTGGATCATCCGCGGCGGCCGGCGCATCAAACGTCACTTCAAGGAACATCCTTTGCTCACCATGGTGGCGGAAGCGGAGCTGGATACTCACGTCCTGGCGATCTTTCAGAAAATTTAGCGCCCTGGGAGCCGTCGCCCTTCAGGTCGGGGCTATTACGCTGGCCTGTTTTGTGGTGGCCGACGCGGCTGCGGAGGTCATTGTCGTGCTTCATCAGCGACTTTACGCGGCGTCGCAGCCACAATCGCTTCCCGACGCCTACTTTACCTCGGCGGAGCACGCCTGGCCGCGCGATTATTTCGCCGAGGCGAAAGCGGTATCCCTGCGATGGCATCCGTTCAGCTATTGGCTGGGAGCGAAATTCACCGGCCGATATATCAATGTCGACGCCAATGGGCTGCGCCGGACCTGGCATGGCGGTGCGACCGGGGTAAGTTCCAGCCGGCCGCTGCGCATCTTTCTGTTCGGCGGCTCCGCGATGTGGGGCTATGGCGCGCCGGACGATGACACTATCGCTTCGGCTCTGACCAGGGCTTTGGCCCAGGCCGGAGTCGGCGCCCGCATCACCAATTTTGGACAGTTTGGATACGTCAGCACGCAGGACACGATTTTGTTTTTCGAACAACTGCGCGGCGGACAAATTCCGGACATCGCGATTTTTTATGACGGCTTCAACGACACCGCGTCCGCGTTCCAAAACGGCGTCGCAGGAATCAGCGAAAACGAAGCCAACCGTGCGCGCGAATTTAATGCCCTCAATGGCGAAATACCAGCAAAACGGCGGGCTCTCTACAACTACGCCCTCGGCATGTTCGTCGGCAATCTGGCAATCGTCAGGATAGCCCGCTCGGCTTTGCGCAGGCTTTGCTCCGCATGTTTGGGCCCGCGGAACTGGCAGACCGCCGACTGGATCAATTTCAGCGAGCATCCGGCGCAGCGGACCCAAACGCTTTCCACGGCGGTGGTCAACGCCTATCTGGCCAACATCAGGCTGATAGAGCAGGCCGGGCGGCATCTGGGCTGCCGCACTATCTTCTACTGGCAACCCGCGCTGTACGGCCGCAAACATCCGTCCGCGTTCGAGCGCAAGCAGATGCGCGATTATGTTCCCGGCGAGGAGCAATTCTTCCTCGCAACGTGGTCGGCCGCCCGCCAGGCTGCAAACGATCCGGCGCTTCCCGCCGGGCAGCGGCCCGTGTACCTGCAGGACGTGCTGCCGCAGGATATGCCCTGTTTCATCGATACCGCCCATATATCGGGCGCCTGCAATGAAGTAGTGGGGCGGCGTATCGCGGCCGACGTAACCCACCTTATCGCATTGGCTCATTTATCCTCTCCTGCCGCTCCTTTTGCTTCCAAACCCCGCTAGATCGCATCGCTGAGTACCCTGACATACGCGCCCGCACCCGCGCTGTGGCGTGGGTTGCGATAGCGCTGCTGATGCTGGCGTTGGCGCGCGCGGCCCAGCTGTGGATGCTGCACGCCGGATGCGAACAGACGTGGGATGACGGCGCGGTTCAACTGGCCCGCGATGTCCATTACTACGTGCTGGGCGGTCCGCTCTATTCCGATTTGCGTCAGCCGCCCTATTACGCATTGGAATACGGACCGGTTGTACCAATGCTGCTGGGGCAGTTTCGAGCTTCCTGCCGCGCGGGTGTTTTTACCTGCCTGCGCGCCGGGCGATGGCTGACGATGACCGCGACGCTGGCCGCGTGCGTGATTATGATAATGCTGGCGCGTCGCATCAGTTCATGGCCGGCGGCTATCATCGCAGTGCTCGGCTTCGCCCTGGCGCCGGTGTTCTTTCCCTGGTTCGCGGAATTCCGGGTCGATACGGCGGCGTTGTTTCTGGAACTTGCCGGCTTGTTGGCGGCCGCGCTGGAGGCCGATATCATCGCAATACCGCTGTTGGCGGCGGCGTTGACAATCAAGCAGACCTACGTCGCCGGTATCGTGGCGGTTGTGTTGTGGCGCTGGCGGCGCGGCGAACGCGCCCGCGCATTGCGGCTGGCCGCGGGATGGGCCGCGATGGCCGCCGCGGCCGCGGCAGTCGTACAATGGCGTTATCCCTTTTATTTCCTTAACACCGTGCAAGCCCATGTTCCGCTGTGGGATTGGACCGCGCCCCCGAGCCTGATGGGACGAATTGCCGCCGCCATGCTGCCGCTGCTGATCCTTGCCTGCGCCGGCATCTGGCGCGGCGCTTTAAGGGACCGCCTGGAACTCGCCTACGGCGCCGTCAGTCTGGTGTTATGTATGGTATCAGCGCTGCGCTGGGGCAGCGATTACAATTACTTTCTCCAGTTCGCCGCCGCCGCAACAATCATGGCCGCGTCCGGATTGGATCTGCTGCTCAACGCCGTCGGCGGCTCGGGATGGCTGGTTCAGGCCGGTGCCGGCGCGGCGTTGGCAGCGATACTGGCGCTGCCAGCGGTTGCGGAGAAAAAACTTGCCCTGCGATCGCTGCTCGCCTTCGATTTCGGGTTGCCCGCCGAGAGCTGCAAACCATTGTGGGATCCGGAGCCGTTGGCAATCCTGACGCGCGTCAAGGGTCCCGTTCTGACCGCGCTGCCTGACATCAGCCTGCGTCTTGACCGGCCGGTATGGACGCCCGAGTTCGACGTGCTTAATTCGATGCGTGCGCGGGGATTGTTCGATGATCGGCAACTGGTGAACTCGATCGAAAGCAGACGGCTGGCGGCGGTGATACTGGGGCCGGGCGGCCTCGACGCGCAATACCGCGGGCGCGATTTCTTCTGGCCGCGCCTGCGCGAAGCCATCGCGCGCAACTACGCCCCGGCCGCTTGCGGCGCGCCGTATCTCCTGACGCCAAGGCATTGAGCCATGTCTTCATTGATCGTTAAGCTGGGCCGCATCCTCAGGGCTTTATGGCTTCAGACCGGAATCGCCATCATCTGCCTGCTGCTGCTCGACGCCGCCCTCAGTCTGGTGCTGCGCGCGGCGGCTCCCGCCAACCGCGACAGCCGCATACTGGCCGACGGCTATCACAACGCGTCCTGGGTGCCCGAATACTTCGCCGATCTGGCCGGCGCGTGGGTTCGATGGCTGCCATATGCGTACTGGATCGGCAAGCCATATCGCAGCCGTTATCTCAATATCGGCGCTGACGGCTTGCGCGCGACCATCGCTGAAAGCCGTCCTTCAGAGCACAGCGGCGCCGCATTTCGCATCTTCATGTTCGGCGGATCGACCATGTGGGGCGAAGGCTCGCGTGACGCCTACACGATTCCGTCATGGCTTCAGCGCATGCTTGACGCCGGCAATTACCGCGCGCAGGTCATCAATTATGGCCAGGACGGATACGTCAGCAGCCAGGAGATGATCCTGCTGTTCGAGCAGTTGCAGCGCGGCAATATTCCCGGCCTGGTTGTTTTCTATGACGGCTTTAACGACTCGACCGCGGCGATGCTCGACGGCGCGGCGGGACAGACCTTCGGCGAAGCCAATCGGCGCGATGAATTCAACGCCTTCAATCAATGGGCAAGCGATGATTCCGTGCTGTACCGGCGGGCGGCGGCGGCCTTGGCCAGAAATTCAGGGCTCGGGCGGCTGGCCCGTAAAATCCTGATCAGGCTTGCGCCGAACCGTTTTCGCGAGCGCAAGGGCGAACTGGTCGCGTGGAAGGCGGCCCCGGGGTCCGCGCAATCGCCGCGTCTGCAGGAGGAGGTCGTAACGACCTATCTGGCCAACAAGCATCTGATCGAAGCGGCCGGGCGCAGTTTCGGTTTCAAATGCCTGTTCTTCTGGCAGCCTACGGTGTGGACAAAAACTCGCCTGACTGCTTATGAGGCGGATCAGAAATGGCTGCCGGGCGAAAAAGAGTTCATGGACGGAGTTTATTCACGCCTCGCCGCCATTGCTCAGCGGGAGGCAATTCACGACCTCAGCGGGGTCTTCGGCGATTCGGAGCAGCCGTACTATATCGACGACGCGCACCTGACCGAAGCCGGCAATCGCGTCGTCGCGCAGGCGATGCTGCCTTATGTGCTGGGAATTCTGCAGGAGGGCTCGCGCGGGTCTGGACCGCCGCGCGCGGCGCACGCGACCGCCAACGTAACAGCGTTCGCGCCGGGCGCGTCGCGCCCGCAAGCGGGCATTGAACTGCCGCGATAGTGTTCCCCGCTCAGGTGGGGCGCGAACGGTAAATTCCGGTGAAGCCCGGCGGCCGCCAGCCCTTGTCCGCGCATGCCACGCAGACCGCGTAGGACTGGGGTCGGCCGTTGTCGCGGCCGGTCAGGCTGACCATCACTTCAGTGGAAAAGCTCTTGCCGCAGGCCGCACAGGTGGCGGCCAGCGCCTTGTTCTCTTTGGCTTTCTCGCTCGGCATCGTCTATGGCAGCTACGGCACTCCGCGCCGGTTGCGATGATTGTGTAGCGCGCCCGGAAGCGCCGCGCAATGAGGGGCCCGGCCGCGGTGTCGATATCAGATCCGGCGTTGCGCAAAGAACCGGGCCAGCAGCCCGGCGCATTGCTCTTCGCACACCCCGCCAACGATTTCGATCCGATGATTGAGGCGGCCGTCGCGGCCGATGTCATAGACCGAACCAGCGGCGCCGGCTTTGGGATCGCGCGCGCCGAACACCAGCCGCCCGATCCGCGCATGCACCATCGCCCCGATGCACATCGTGCACGGCTCCAGCGTGACGTAGAGTGAGACACCGGTGAGACGGTAGGAATTGAGCGTCCGGCCGGCCTGGCGCAGCGCCAGCATCTCGGCATGCGCGGTCGGGTCGCACAGTCCGATCGGCTGATTGTGGGCGCGGCTGATGATACGGCGGTCAATCGCGATTACCGCGCCGACCGGAACTTCGCCGCGCATCTGCGCCGCGCGCGCCTGTTCCAGCGCGGCGTCCATCATCGCCATGTCTTGCGGGTCATATGCGGGCACGGGCAGAATTTTTCCTGGGGTCGTTGACGGCTTGCGCTGCCATCATCATGTTCGCTTTGAGCGCCGGCAACAAGACGGCCGGATGGCTATAGTATGGGACCAGGCGAGATTTTTCCCGGGGAGCTGAAGGCGCGGATGGACCGCGGCGATTGCCCGGTCATTGTGGACGTACGCGAGCCGGACGAGGTGGCGCTGGCCGCGTTTCCGCGTGCGATACATATTCCAATGAGCGAAATTCCCGCGCGTATGTCCGAGCTGGATCGGACGCGGGAAATCGTGGTGGTATGCCATCACGGGGTGCGCAGCGCCCACGTTGCCGCCTATCTGCATCAGAATGGCTTTGAACGGGTGTTCAACCTGTACGGCGGAATCGACGCCTGGTCGCTGGGCGTCGATTCCTCGGTGCCGCGCTATTAGCGGAGTGCTTCCATGAAGGTAATTGCCGCCGCGGTGCAGATGGCTTCGGGTCCCGACAAGGATCGCAACCTGGCGCTTGCCCAACGGCTGATCCGCGAGGCTGCCGCGCGCGGTGCCGCGATCGTCGTCCTGCCGGAGTTGTTCAACTGGCGCGGACGCCGAACCGAACAGGAAGCGGCGGCTGAACAATTGGACGGCCCCAGCCTCGGCGCGATGGCGCGGCTGGCGCAGGAGCTGCGGTTGTATATCGTCGCCGGCTCGATCACCGAACGGATTGCGGGCCAGTCCAAGGCCTACAACACCTCGGTCCTGATCGGTCCCCAGGGCGAAATCCTGGGACTGTACCGCAAGATCCATCTGTTCGACGTGGAGTTGAGCGGACGCGTCAGTGTGAGCGAGTCGGAGACCAAAATGGCCGGCGGCGAGGTGATATGCGCGGCCACGCCGATTGCCAATTTCGGCCTCAGCGTATGCTACGACCTGCGCTTTCCGGAACTTTATCGCAAGCTCGCCGAACGCGGCGCCACCGTGTTTTCGATCCCCAGTGCGTTTACATATCCGACCGGCGAGGCGCATTGGGAGGTGTTGCTGCGGGCACGCGCGATCGAGAACCAGGTGTTCGTGATTGCACCCGGTCAGTTCGGCCCCAACGCCCACGGCTACAGCGATTACGGGAACTCGATGATCGTGGATCCGTGGGGGCGGGTGCTGGCGCGCGCGGGCGGCGAACGCGAAGAGGTGATCACCGGGTGTCTGAATTTCGACGAGTTGGAAAAGGTTCGTCGTGAATTGCCCTGCCTGCGGCATCGGCGCTTAAACTAAGCGCAGAACCTTGCGGCGATGGCAAACTGTGGGAGCGTCCTTACAGGCACAAACGGTTAGCTTGAAGCGGCCTTCAAAGCTGCTAGGATGCGGTCACCATTATCGGATCGGAGCGCTCGTTGAGTGCATGCATCTGAGCGAAGTCCGTCAGCATGAGCGAATGCGTCCGTTGCCGGCCGAAGTTTGCGATGGAACGGGTTTAAAGAGCCATGAATCGCATAATCCCGCTCTTCCCGCTGCCCAATCTGGTTTTATTCCCGCATACCGATGTGCCTCTGCATATTTTCGAACCGCGTTATCGGCAGATGATTGCGGACGTCGCCGAGGGCGAGCGCATCATCGGCATGATGCTGCTCAAGGGAGACTGGGAGCGGGATTACTACGCCTACCCGGACATATACGCCATCGGATGTGCGGGTAAGATCGAACGGCTGGTACGGATGCCGGATGGACGCTACAACTTGATCCTCCAGGGTCTAAGCGAATTCAGGGTGGCGCGCGAAATCCGTGACCGCTCCTATCGACAGGCCGAGGTCGACTGGTGCGGAGTCAACCCTGACAGCCTGCAGATGACGGATCGGACCATGGATCATTTGCGGGAACTGTTGCTGTCATATATAGGTGAACCTGCACGCGACGCGTGGCGGACCGTAGTTCAGGAGCGGGGTCTTCGGGGAGCTCGGCTGATTAATTTTCTCTGTTTTCATCTGGACCTCAGCCCGCTGGAAAAGCAAACCCTTCTGGAAGCGTTGGAGGAACGCACGGCATGCCTGCTTGATGTGCTGACTTTCAAGCTTGCGGAACGCAAAATGGGTCCGGCGGGGCCCGGCGGAGGCGATTCGGGTCCCCCACAGTAAAGTTCGGTACACTTGGATCTTAACGGGTGTTTAGGTCAGCGGTTGACATCGAGGTTATTGCGGGGTATTAATCTAACTAATTAAGATTTGCTCCAGAACAAGTAAAGCTATCGCTTCCGCTCCCACCAAGGCTTAGATGGGAGGCTGACGGCCAGACTGAGGATGCGTCCCCCCCCTTCGCAACCCTCGGCCCCGGAGGCCTCCCTTCTAAGCCTTGTTTCTTTCCACTCCGTAGCATTCCCCGGAACGCATAAGAGCGCTCAGCCTGACACTTTCCTGGGTTCGCAAATTAGTGTCGGCTTTTTTTGCTTCGCAGTTTGCGAAGAAAATGTAGAGGCAATTCTGTCGGGGCAGGGTTGCTGGAGTGTAGCTTGCGGGCGGCTGGTTTTCGACGATAAGCCGCCCGGGAGCACTATCGCAGGTACCCTGGGAGGCTTAGTTCGAGGCGTCGCCCCATTCGCAACAAGCAAAGCGTGTGTATGGCCGGGATATTAAAATACCCGTAAAATTATGCTACTGATATAGGTATGCTTTTTGCTTCTAAAGGCCGCAACTCGCTGAAAGCGACGGTCTAACAATGACCCAGGAAAACGGAGTATTAGGTTCCCTCTTTGTCCCCGAAATCATGACCCCGGCCCAGTTCTACGACGGCCGGCGCCAGGAAAACGACGAATTTACACCGATCAAGCGGCTGATGATGGCCATTCTGGAAGACGCCCTGCGCTGCTTTCAGAACAATGCCGGAGCCACCACGGGCAGACGCAAGCGCCTGTTCCAAGAGGCCGAGGAATGGCTGTGCGGCAGCGGTGGCGAAGGTCCTTTCTCCTTCAACATGGTATGCGAAGCGCTCGGCATTGAGCCCGAATTTTTGCGCAACGAGCTGTTGCGATGGCGGGCGGAGCAGCAGGCCGGCATAATCCGGCGTCCGTTGGCCCGCCGTTCGCCGGTCGTTCGTCCGCGCCGCATCAGCGCTCCGACGGTCCGCCGGCGCAACCGTATCGCTCATCAGGCCTAGCTCCGCCGCCGTCCGCGCAGCGGTGGGCAATTCCTGAATGCGAAAAAAGGGCGGGCTTTACAGCCCGCCCTTTGCTTTGCTTATCGCGCGCCCTTGTGCTGATTTCACGCTTCGCCGATGACCGCTTTCAGGCGGTCTGAAATACCACCTTGTCGCCGCGTTCGAACTTGCGCGCACGCCCTTCCAGGTAGGCGTGCTCCAGATGCGCCAGAGTTTCGAAAGTGGCCGCCATCCATTGCGCGAATGGCCGCTCCTCATCTCCCCACACCTGCCGCGCCACATCCCACGCCGTCATCGACTCGTGTTTGAGCAGGTCGAGCATCTCCGCCTCGCGATAGCGATGATGCTCGATGATCTGGTTGGCGCGATGGCGATGGTCGTGGAAAGTACCGCCGTGCGCCGGCAGCACCAGCTCGACGTCATAGTTCTGGACCTTGAACTGGGAGTTGATGAAATCGCCGAGCGGATCCGGCGTGCTGTCGGGATAGATGCCCACATGCGGCGTTATGCGGGGCAGGAGATGGTCGCCGACCACCATCACCTTTACGTCGCGCAGGAAGATGACTGAATGACCGGGTGAATGCCCCGGCGTCCACACCACCTCAAAGCGCCGATCCCCGACCTCGATTACGTCGCCGTCGTGCAGATATTTGTCAGGTTGCTGAATGGGGACGTAGGCGCCGTTGCTGTAGAACGCCGGCCGCATCCCTTCGTAGTTGGCCGGAGGAACGCCGTTGCGTTGAAAAAACAGCAGTGCTTCGGGCGGCCGCTGCGTCATGCTCGCCATGCTCAACACCCGCGCCACCTTTTCCTGCTCCAGGCGATGCAGGTAGACCTGGGCACCGCTGCGCCGTTTGATTTCGGCCGAGGCGCCGAAATGGTCCGGATGATGATGGGTACCGATCAGGACGTCGAGGTCCTCGATCCTGATGTTCAGCGTTGCCAGCGCCTGTTCCAGCGTCTGGAGGCTGTCGGGAAGATTCATTCCCGTATCAATCAACGCCCATGCTCCATGACAATCGAACAGGTAGACATTGATGATGGTGGGGCGAGCCGGGAGCGGCAGAAAGATCTCGTAGATTCCCGGGTGAACTTCAACGATTTTCGCACTCATCTTAGTTGGGCCTCGTCAGGACGCTGGACCGGCATCAGTCCGCCTGACCCGCATCCGCCACGTCAGCCGCGCTGTCCTCCCCTGGAGAGAAGCTCCGCGCCGCAGTGGGTGATGCCCGCCGCATTCCAGACACGGAAGCAACCAGATCCCGTTCTCGATGCGAAACGCGGGGTTACCAAACCATTTTCGTTCCGATTGCCGCGGCCGCCAACTTCGTACTATTCGTGCAGCGATTCAGTGACCCTGAAGGTGCATTTTACCGTCACCTTCCACCGCACGACGCGCTTGTTCTCGATTTCCGCCTCGACATTGGTGACCCTGGCGCTATGGATTCCAGTGATCGTCACGCTGGCGCGCGTGACCGCCAATTGCACGGCGTCCTCGATGGAGTTGGCCGAGATCCCGGTTAAAGTAATTGTCTTTTCAACCATCCTCTTTGCTCGCGGGGCACAATGCGGTAGGCGACCGCTACAGGCTGCGGTATTTGGCAAGCCTCCGGCAATCGATCATTCGCTTACCCCAATCAACCTTATGCCGGCCTGCGATGCAACCCCTGAGCCGGCCGCCGGCCCGCCGATGACCCTCCAATCGGTTAATAGAGCCCGACTCAAACCAACTTCGGCCATCTCGACCTTCTGACCCTACGGCAGCGACGGCGGCGGAACCGGCGGAATCTTCGGCAGTTTACGCCGCCGATGATGCCGCCGCGCCGCGGGCGTTGGTGTCGGCTGCGCAGCCTGCGTCACCGGACTTTTGTGAGGGGATTCGGCGGCCGGCACGCTTTGAGCGCCCGCACCCTGCATCGACCCCTGCGGATGTCCGGTCCCGGCCAAGAGATAAAATGCCGCCAACGCCGAACCCGCCGCGCCCGCCCACAGCCCGAGCCGCCTGACGCGATTATCTTTTCCCTCACTGAGAACGGGTGGCATTCCACATCCCCTCTTCCAGCAATTCCCCGCCCTGGTAGCAGGAGTAGGCGCCCCGGATGGCATTGGGGGAAGTGAAGACGCCATTGTAATAACAATTGGAAACGTCGGCGGGGACTACCACCGAGATCCGGATCTGATTGCCCGCCACTCTGCCCGCAACGATCTTGCCGGTGCTGTCGGCGCCGCCGTTGCGGCAGATCAAATTCCCATAGGCGCAGGTAAATTTACCTTTGAGACGGTCGCCCTTTTGCCGAAAGGAAAACGTGATGTTGTTGACCGCGTTGCATCTGCCGCTGGAGAACGCACAGGGCGGGGTTACCCGCGTAGTGCCCGTCCACAGCCCGTTGACATTGGGCGTCTGCGCGCCGGACGGTACGGCCGGTCCCACAATGGCGGCGATGAGCAAAACCAAAACCGCAAAGCGATAAGATCGGATCACCGATACTCCTCCAAGTTCGTTTTTGCTGCCTAGAGGATGTATCAGACAGACACGATAGCATGAAAGCCGCGGGTTGATAAAAACAGCGGTTGCAGTGCAACCTGGCTCCCGCGCCTCAGCGGATATGCACGGGAACCTGCAGGCGCCGGCCTCCCCGTATCACCTCAAGATAAACCGTGTCACCCGCCTGTATCTCAGACATGCATTGCATGAAATCCATCGTATTTCTGACCCGCGACCCGTCCACCCCGACCACCAGGTCGTAGGACATTCCCATGTGGCTGTTGGCCAGCATCGCAACCCCGATTAGTGCCGGCGGGAACAATACCGCCGAGGCTACTCCGGCGCCGAGCAGAGCCCCCCGGATCAGCATGTGCGAAGCTTCGTGCGAGGCCAATGCGTTAGCCGCGGCGCCCTTGCGCAATACTTCAACCACCGCCACGCCGGAGATCTTTTCGCCGTCATCCAGGGTGGCGGATCCGTTGCGCGCCCGGATGCCGAGCTGGGCGATCTCCACCGGCTCGCCGTTGTTATCGAGATAATCGTTGAGGCCCTGAAGGTTGGAGACCTCGGGCTGTGGCAGGCTGGAATTGGCCGACGCCTGCACCGCGGGGGGAGGCATCTGCTGCGCCATCGCGCCGCCGCGCGCCAGCATTGCCAGCGGACAGCAAACTGCGCCGGCCATCAGCATGGCCGCGCGATATCGGCGCCGGTGCGGTGCGCGGCGATGAATACCGGCTGAGGTCCACACCGAGCGGCGCGATTTGATCCCTGCACTTGACATCGAGACACCGCTGTTGACGGCTCTCTTCTACTATTGCATCGAACCCCGAACTTTTCTAACCCACCGGCGCGGCGTTGCCAAGCTCAGCCGTGATCGGGTTGAACCTGAGTTCCGAGCCGGGCCGCGCTGGGTTTCTGGGCGGCGCCCAGTTCTCCGATGCGGTCCGCGATTTGGCGGCTCAATTCGCCCAGGTCGCGGCTCAGCGCCGCCGACGGTCCGTCTTCTCCCGCCTGGACCGGGGAACTGGCATCGGTCTGACCGCTGGCCAATTCGACCCCGCCGCGCCCGTCGATCACCCAGTACGCGCTCAGCCGCGAATGGCCGTCCTCCGAGGTCTCGAAACGCGATACCCATAGCTGGATTTGGTAGTCGACGTGCGTATCGGCGTACCAGGGATAGGTGACAATCTTCGGCCTTCCCAGCATCTGCGAAAGGTTCTGGCACAGAACGCCTTCGAAGTTCCGGTCCAGCGGCTCCGCCCATCGGTTGACATCCGAGATCACCAGGCGGTTGGAGGCGGCGCGCGTAACCACCCATGGCCGTTTGAGGTAGTCGGGAAACTGGATCGGACCGACGCCGATCGACAGGCTCGAGGTTGACGCTCCGGAAGCGGGCGCGGCGCCGGAATCAGCCTCCGCCGGCGACAGAATAAAATACTGCGTGAGGTCGGGCTGCGGCGCCATGAACGTGCATCCGGCGGCATACCACAGCCCCAGCATGACCGGCAGCAAGGTTCTCTTCATCGTCATTATCGGTTCCCGTCCACGTACCTGCCTCGAATGAGCGCGCTGGGATTGCGCTGCAGGTAGTCGGCCAGATCGTGGATCGACCGCGACGCGTCAGTCAGTTCGGCCAAAGTCGCGTCGAGCTTGTGCGTCATGGGAGAGCCGGGGCTCAGCAGAAGCTGGGCCGAGGCGAGGGTCGACTGCGCCTGTGCCAGCGCCGCCTGCAAATCAGTCGAGGTTTTCTGAAAGCTGGCCACAACGGGGTCGATTTTGCTGCCGGTCCGATCGATCGTGTTCTTCACCGACACCACCGCCTTGTTGACGTTGACCAGAGTTTCGTCCAGTTGGTCGATAGCGCGGCGCAAGTCGGGATCGCTGACGATCCGGTTGACCGACGCGATGGCCTGATGGAGTTGGGGATCGCCCGCGAGTTGCTTCACCGACAGGCCCGCATCGGTGATGGCGTCGGTCAGGCGCTTGAAGTCGACCTCACCGATCTTCGCCAGCGCCCGGGTCGCGTCCTCGCGGATCTGCTCCAGCTGGGTCGGAATGGTGGGGATTTCCGGATAGGGTCCGCTGCCCGGTTCGAGGTAAAGATGGAGCGGCGCATGGGGATGGAAATTCAAGTCCACGTAGAGCAGTCCGGTCAGCAGGCTTTCCATATTGAGCTGGGCGCGCAGGCCGGCTTTGATCAATTCGTCCAGACGCCCCTGGTGAAAGGCCTTACTGCCGCCGCCCTTGGACTTGAATTCCCGCTCGTCCAATTCCAGGATTACCGGCATCGGCTGCTGCGCGATGCTGACCTGGCGCAACTCGCCCTGGCCCTCATGCAGGCGCAATTGGATCTGCTTGACCACGCCAATCTGCACGCCTCTGACTTTGACCGCGGCGCCGACTTTCAAGCCGTTGAGACTGCCCTGGAACATGCAGATGAAATCATGCGGCCGCTGCATCAATTTGCCCGATCCGAGAATCACGGCGGCGATAGCGGCCAGTCCGAGGCTGGACAGAACGAATGCGCCGATTGCGGCCGAACTTACGCGATTAGCCATGGCTGTTCTCAGCTCCATTTTTCTCGGCGCCGCGGGTCAGAAACTTGCGCACTCGCGGATCGGTTGAATGGGCCAGCATCTCGTGCGGATCGCCGGTTGCGATTTGCGTGCGCGACTCCGCGTCGAGGAACACGGAGTTGTTGGCGATGGTGAAGATGCTGGCCAGTTCGTGGGTGACCACCACGATCGTCGCGCCGAGACTGTCTCTTAGCTCCAGGATCAATTCGTCGAGCAGGCGCGAGCTGATCGGGTCGAGCCCCGCCGAGGGTTCGTCGAAGAACAACACCTCGGGGTCCAGCGCCATCGCCCGCGCCAGTCCCGCCCGCTTCTGCATCCCGCCGCTGATCTCGCTGGGATAGAAATCCTCGAACCCCTTGAGGCCGACCAGCGCCAGTTTCAGCGAGGCGATCTTGCGGATTTGTTCGGGGGTAAGATTGGTGAATTCCTCAAGCGGCAGACCGACGTTTTCCGCCAGCGTCATCGAACTCCACAGCGCCCCGCTCTGATACAGGATACCGAAGCGCCGCAGCATCAGTTCCCGCTCATGGGGCTGCGCGCGGGTGAAGTTGAAGTCGCGGTAGAAAATCTCGCCCGCCGCCGGTTCCTTCAGTCCAACCAGATGGCGCATCAGGGTGCTTTTGCCGCATCCGCTGCCGCCCATGATGACGAAGATGTCCCCGCGTTTGACGGTGAAGTTCAAATCGCGCATCAAAACGAAGCTGCCGTACGCCATCGTCAGGTTGCGCACGATGATGTGAGGCTCGGCGCCGATTGCGGCGCTCGCCGCTGTGCCGCTGCCAGGCATCAAATCCTCAGAATATTGAAGGCCACGGCGAACGCGCCGCACGCCGCGACCACCATTACGATCGACATCACCACCGCCTGGGTCGCGGCGTCGCCCACGGCCGAAGAACTGTTGCCGCATTGAAACCCGCGCAGGCATCCGGCCAGTCCGATCAGCGCGCCGTAAGTGGTTCCCTTGGCCAGCCCGCCGATGAAATTGACGAAGGTGAAGGTCGAGATGGTTTCGCGCATGTAAGTCGAAAACGACAGATCAAGCATCGTGATGCCGACGAACGCGCCGCCCAAGATACCGACCAGGTCCGCGAACAGGCATAACAGCGGCATCATCAGGATCAGCGCCATCACCCGCGGCAGCACCAGGAACTCCAGCGGCGAGATGCCCATGGTGGTAAAGGCGTCGATCTCCTGGGTCACCTTCATGGTGCCCAGTTTGGCGGCGAACGCGGCGCCGGTGCGGCCCGACATGATGATCGCGGTCATCATCGCGCCCATGTCGCGTACCATCCCGATCCCGACCAAATCGGCGACATAGATCGAAGCCCCGAACTGTTGCAGTTGCACGGCGCCCATGAAAGCCAGAATCACACCGACCAAAAACGCGATCAGGCTGACTATCCCGACCGCTTCGGGCCCCGATTGCTGCACCGTTTCCATGAAATCGAACGTGCGATAGCGCGCCTTGCCGCGCACGAACTTGAACATCGCAATCGACAGGTCGCCGAGGAAGGTAAGAAAATCCGCCATCCCCACGCTGTACGCCAGAACCCGGTCGCCGACCCGCTCCAGAATCGATGCGCGCCGGGCGGCGGCTCGTGTGCCTTCCTTTTCGGGCACCGCTTCGGCCAGCTCGATAAGGCGCCGGATTCCCGCCGGCAGACCCTCCCGATCATCCTTGATGCCGCGTTCGCGGCAGGCCGATTCCACTTCCAGCAGAAACGAAATCAGCCCGCTGTCCCATCCGCTGAGCCCCGAGGTATCGAAGCTGACGACCCTGGGCGCGGGCTGCTTGAACAGTTCCGCAATCACCGACGAAGCCGCGGGCAGATCGCGGCTTAAGTGCCAATGGCCGTTCAGCCGCAGCCTCAGGGTCGAGTCGCTCCGGTCAAGGGCGATCGAGCCCTGCCGCAATTGCGATTGAGTCATGCTCATTGAAGGTTCCATGCGTGCGCGGGTCCAGAGGCGAACGCCGCCCGGCCGCTGTCGCTCAATTAGTCCACCGGTACGGACCGATGCTCATAATTATCCCAAACAGACGAGCTTGGAAAATGGGACTTTGGTCCCATGTGCCCGCTCCTTGGGCCATCCGCCTGAAGCCGGAAGGGGGTCCGCCGCTGTGGCTGCATGGCCTTATTCACGATTGCGTCACGGCGGGTTCGGGCGATGCCGCGGCGGCCGCCAAGAGCATCCGCGGCGCGAAACGCTGCGTCAGCACCGGTCCCATGATCGACGTGGTGAGCATCAGCACCAGAACGACATCGATCATTTGCCGATCGATCAGAGGCTGACCGGCCGCGTTGAAGGTGTGAAAGGCGACCAGCGCCGCGGCCAGAGTTGCCGCGACCTGGGGAATCGTCAGCGACCACATCGTCAGACGGGTGTCGGGAGAATAGCCAAAAACGCGGCCAGCTGCTTCGGCGGCAATCCACTTCCCGATGAGAAGTGCTCCGATAATCCCTGTCACTGCGCGAAAATTGGTTATGATACCCGCGATGAACAGCCGCGGGTCGACGAGGAAGCCGGTCGCGATGAAGAAAATTGGAACAAAAAACGAGTTGCCGAAGAATTCCAGTTTGGCCCGGGCCGGATGGTTGTGAACCGCATTGTTTACCGATAATCCCGCCAGAAATGAGCCCACGATGCCGGGCAGATTAATTGCCTGGGCGATTACACCCGCCGCCGCCATCATCCCGAACATCAGTACGAAATACGCATTCTCATCGTTCTCCACCCGCCCGAGCACATGGCTTCCCATCCGGCTCAGGCCAACCAATATGAACGGCACAAACACCGCGATTTCGACCAGCTGCAGGGTCAGGCTGAATATCGACCAACCGCTGTGGTAGGTCGAAACGCAAATCGCGAAAACCACCAGCGAAAGTGTATCGGACAGCACCGTTGCGCCGATCGCAACCGTGATCGGCTCGCGGCGGCTCAGACCAAGATGACTAACGATGGAAGATCCGAGAAGCGTATGCGAAGCCAGCAGCGAACCGATCGCGATCGCAGCCACAAGCCTGTAGCCGCACTGGAGCGCGACGGCGGTGCCCAGCAGCAGAGGAATCGCGGTCGTGACTACGCCGAAAGCCGCCGATCTGTTCTTTGCGGATCGGAAATGCGTCAGATCGATTTCCAAACCGGCAAAGAACATCAACAACAGTTTGCCCAGCTCCGCGAGAAAGTCCGCGATAGGCCGTTTCTCGCCGAACAAGCCCAGACCATGAGGTCCGATCACGACTCCGCCCAGCAACAGGCCGACCACTGCCGGAAGCCGAACCCGGTGCGACAGCGGCGGAATGCCGACGATGACGGCCATCCCAATCCCAAACTTGGCCAGATCGGGAAGCCGGAGCGCCTGAGTTCTGATCAGATATACGTAGTGATTCATTGCTCACACGCTCTCGCTGTCTTAAGCGGGTTGCTGTTGCCTCTGCGCTTCCTGAAGGTTATTCGGCGGCGATACCCAGGCGGTGCCGATCGAAATGATAAAAGCAGCCGCACCTGTAGTAGTTCAATCCTCATTACCAAACTAAAACACGTAGATCAGGCTCAGTGAGAAAAAGTTTATAAGCGTATTGGTGAACTGGCCGGAGAGAGCGGCGCCGGTCCGCCGCGACTGCTCCAGCGGCATTTTCCCCTGCCACATGAACTCGTAAGCAAGACCCGTTCGCAGATGCTCCGTCCATTGGTACTGCACGCCGCCGGCATAACGGTATTGGGCGGCTACGGGCGCGCTCACCGTACGATCCCCGTCGCTCACCATCGAGCTGTCGTACGCGAAACCGGCCGAAAGCATCAGCTCGGGCGATACCTTGTACTGCAGGCCGGCGGCGATTTGCCAGGTATCGTCATAATTGAGGTTCTGAGTGAGGCTGCGGGGATTGACCGAGTTGATGCTGATGCCGACCAGTCCGAACTGGCTCCAGTTCTGCCAGTTGACGCTGCCCAGCAGCGCGAATCTTTCGGATAGCTCGCGATAGAAGCTCACCGTCACCTCCTGCGGCACGGTTATGCCGAGATCGACCGGCGAGCCGAGAAGTCCCCGCCGCCGCAGCAGCGTAAGCAGGACAGGTCCGGTATTTCTGAAGTGCGGAATGGAAGAAAAATTCAGATCCACGGGCGTAAGATAAGTGAGGCCGATGCGGGTTTTCGCGTCCGGCTGAATCATGAAACCCACGTTTCCGCCGACGCCGACCGTATAATCCTGATATTTCACCTGTCCGTCCTGGCCTGGGCGCAGGTTTCTGACCGCGGCTTTTTCCCGCAAAAACCCGATCATCACGTTGACTCCCCCGCCCACCGACAGCCAGTCGTTCACCCGATAAGCGGCGGCGGGGATAAATGACGTGCCGAGAATCGTCGCGCCCTGAAGAAAGTATCTGCCCACCCAGTTCAGATTGTATTCCAAAGCGCCGCCGAAGTAGGTGCACGACCCGAAGCCCAGTTTGATCCGGCTGTTCAGGCTGTAAACATAGAAGAAACTGCCGCTCGGCAGCGGCACCAGCGCGTTGCCGCCGTCGGTCCCCCGCGCGCTGGTGCTCCGGTCCTGGGCGAAATTCAAATGAGTATATAGCGGTTGGACGCCCGCCAGAACCTGGCTGTGATCCAGCATCGTCATCCCGGCGGAATTGGTGAATACCGTTGAGGCGTCCTGTGCCCGCGCCGCGTAGCCCGCGCTCGCCAAACCCGTATCGGGAGTGCCGACCTCGTAAAGGAAATAGCCGCCCGCCCGCACCGCCGCCGGTTCCGTCAGAAAACAAAGCATCAACGCCGTCAGACTGAATGAAAAATTCCGTATCCGCACACAGAGTACCGGCTGCATTACTTGACCCTGTAATTCCTGTTTGGATGCTTGACTGCTACAGTTGCACCCGCGGCAGAATGACGGTCACCTGAAACTTCAAAGTGAATTGCGGAGCGCGCGGGTCGAATTGGCGATAGGTCATCCATTCACCGACGACTGACGCGTTGACATCGCGGTCTTCTCCGAGTTTCCAAACCTTGCCGATTCCGGCGCTCAGGGGAATTTCGCTCGCCGTGCGGCGGCGCAGATTGAACGTCCAGGTGGCGTCGCGCGACCTGAAATACCAGCCTTGTCCCAGTTGATAAACCAAGAACGGCTGGAAGGTGAGTTGGTTGACCGGTTTCCGATCCGCATCGGTATAGGCGAAAGAGGTTCCCTGCTGCAGCAGCCCGCCTATAAGCAGGCCCGTAATGCCGCGGAAGGTGAGCGCGGCTGCGGGGCCCGCCTGCCACGTCCCGCTTCCGGCCGCCCGGGTGGTGGCGGTGGGAAATACGAAATATGGTCCGATACCCCAGCGCAAGCCGGTAATTTCCGGGCTGGGCCGCCGTGCCACCACCAGATCGAAAAACTGGGTGTCTCCGAACTGCGTATTGGTTGCGGGTCCGCCGCCATACGGAATCGTGGCGACTCTGAACGTGGGGCGAACCAGTTGTTCCCACGGCATCAGCCAGAAAGGCCGAATCGGAATCACGGGCTGCACCACCACGGTGTTGGGCTCGGCCTGGGTGTTATATTCGCTGGTCGTATAGTCGTCTTCGATTTTCAGCTGCGCCAGAATTGCGGTGGGATCGTTGGCGTCGGTGGTGAGCTGTTCGAGCGATTCGGTTGTGCCCGGCGCCTGCGCTAAAAGCGGCGAGTACGATGCGAACGTCAGCAGCATGACGCCGGACAGTACGATGCGCTGAACTTCGAGCATAACGCCGGCCGCGGCTGGGATTGCCTTGCCTCAGTTGGAACCGCCGGAATTGCGGTAAAGCGTTTCCAGTGCCTTTCCGATCGTGAATGATCCTGGTTTCGCGCGCGGCGGAAACTCCTGAAAGGTCTCCAGAAACCGGGCTACGATGACCTGCGCCGGGACCAGCAAAAACAGGTGATCCACCCGCCATCTGCTGTACTCGATGGACTCGTCGGCGCGTTCAAACGGGTCCGACCTGAGGTTCTCGAGTATGGGAACGCGCAATGTTGCGTAAGGCTCCTGCCACACGTCAAAGCCGTGCGCCCGCTGCACCAGAAATAGTATTTTCCAGTTGTCGTATCTAAGCGCGGACAAGTCGCCGTCGTCGGTGAAGTAGAAAAACTCCCTGCGCGGACCGTTGGCCTCTCCTCCCGTCAGATAGGGCAGAAAATTGTAGCCGTCGAGGTGGACTTTGTAGGTCCTGCCGCCCGCGGAATAACCGCCGAGCAGCTTTTTCTTGATATCGGCCTGGCCGGCGGCTGCCATTAGCGTGGGCAGCCAGTCCTGCAGCGACATCGGATCGTTGGCGATCACGCCCGGTTTGATGTGTCCCGGCCAGCGGGCCAGCATCGGTACCCGAAAGCCGCCTTCCCACGTGGTATTTTTCTCGCCGCGAAATGGAATCGCGCCGCCGTCGGGCCAAGTCATTACTTCCGCGCCGTTGTCAGTCGTGAAGATGACGATAGTATTGTCCGCAATACCCAGATCATCGAGCTTCTTCAACAGTTGACCGGCGATGAAGTCAAGCTGCACCATTCCGTCGGAATAGACACCCAATCCGGTTTTTCCTTTCCATTGCGGCGGCAGATGCGTCCAGACGTGCATCAGGGTCGAGTTGAACCAGACGAAAAACGGCTTGTTTGCCTTGTGCGCCCGGTCGATGAAGTCAAGACTGCTCTTGAGGAACTCCTGGTCCACCGTCTCCATGCGCTTGCGGGTGAGCGGCCCGGTGTCCTCGCATTTTTGCTTTCCCATGGGTCCGAAGCGCGGATCCGACGTCGGATCGTCGGCCTCGCTGGCGCGGCAATGCAGTACGCCGCGCGGACCGAATTTCTGTCTGAACTCGGGATTCTTCGGATAGTCCTCGTGCTCCGGCTCTTCCTCGGCGTTGAGATGGTAAAGATTGCCGAAGAACTCGTCGAAGCCGTGTACCGTCGGTAGAAATTCGTTGCGATCGCCCAGATGGTTTTTGCCGAACTGCCCGGTCATATAGCCCAAGGGCCTGAGCAACTCCGCCAGGGTCGGGTCCTTGTCGCTCAATCCTTCTCTGGCGCCGGGTAAACCCACCTTCAGCAACCCGGTGCGAAACGGACTCTGGCCGGTGATAAAGGCGGAGCGCCCGGCAGTGCAACTATTCTCCGCGTATGCGTCGGTGAATTTGACTCCCTGGTTCGCGATTCGATCGATGTTCGGGGTGCGATAACCCATCATGCCCTGATTGTAGGTGCTGAGATTCCAGTAGCCGATATCGTCGCCCATGATGACCAGGATGTTGGGCCTCTGACGCATCTGTGCGCGAGTTGAATGGCCGAACGTGAGCAAACCGGCCAGCGTCATCAGAATCGCCAGCAGACTCAGCCGCAATTTGTTTTTGGTCACTTAACTTTCGGCTCCTTATTTGATGGCCCGGGGTCGTTTCGCCCGGCCATTTCAGCATCCTTGCGGGCAGCGGCGCCGGAGCCTGGGGCCATCAATTGGTTTGCGAATACTGTTGGGCCAACAGGAACTTTGCCAGTGATGAAAAGCCGGGAGTCCTTCTTTCGGCTGTCAGCGGCCGCCGATTTTTTGTCAGCCGCCGGTCGACCCTGACGGGGTGATGCCGACGCCCAACGTCACGAAGCGCTGATCCAAACCGTTGGCCCAGTAATTCATGGCATTTTCGGCGTCTCCCCATTGCCACACGGTCGCGTTTCTGACCGCGGCGGTGCCAAAGCGCTGATCCGCCCATGCGGCAAGCAGCTGGCCGCTCACCGAATCGGTCATCTTGGCCATCCCCGTTGCCGAACCGACGAATGCGTACGTTCCCGTCAGTCCCATCTTGATAATGTTGAGAGCGTGAGCCTGCGGCACGACCACCGATATGGTGCGCAAGCCCGGAGTCGCAGCGGTCGCGTCCGTGAGCGCGACCTGCAGCCGAACGGTGCCCGGCCCGGGATCGTTGACCAGCGTATAGTTCCTGCTGAAGCTCTGTACCAGCACGTCATAGAAGTAGTTGCAAAGCGTCTGCTGCTGGTCGGCGGAAAGCGTGGAATCGCTGTCGGCCCAGTAGGTGACGGGCGCGATTATGACTTTGTTGTACTGGGAGAAGTTGACGCCGGGCGCGATGTAGGCGAGGGCGGCCTGCTGTTGCTGGTTGCCGACGATGGACGGGGCGTTGGCGCCCTGACCCGCGGGTTTGAGTAAAGCGTAATCGCTGCCCAAGAATCCGCTCGGCGGCGGCGGGGCCGGAGTTTCACTCTGGACGCGTTCCACAACGTTCGGTTCCGGGGCGGCGGTTTGCGAGCATCCCAGGAGCGAAGCTGCCGTGGTGAACGCCAGCAGCGCCGCGGAAAATCTGACAGTGTTGCAAAGCCGGTTCATACTGCATCTCCTTGACTTGTGTTTCGAACCTCACTTCCGAGCCATTGACTGAGCCCGGTATTGATTCAGCGATTGTCCATTCAATTCGAGCCTGTGATTGACATGCCGCGATCCGTGAAGCAGTACAAATTCTAGAAAGCCCGGCGGGGAAGTGTAAATTGTACTTTGGTGCAATATTCCGCCGAATTCCTTATTGGACCAAGGTACAATGTGTTGATGCGGCGAAATGTGGAATTTTCGGTCAGCTCGCCGGCCCTTCGAAGAAATCGGGCCGTCCGCGCGAGCCCGGTTACAAACATGGCGTCAGGATCAAAAGGCACGGTGCTCGTGGTGGATGACGATCTTTCTCTGCTGCGCGCCTTGCGCCGGCTATTGAGCGCCGCTGACTTGAAGGTGAAAGTGTTCGAAAGCGCCGAGCGATTTCTCGCCAGTGAGATACCCGCGCAAAGAGTATGTCTGCTGCTCGATCTTTATCTGCCGGGAATCAGCGGACTCGATCTATGCCGGACGCTGGCGGAGTCCGGCCGAAGCCTGCCGACTGTTTTGATGAGCGCGCACGACGACGAGGAGACGCGGAACAGCGTGCGCGAGGCGGGCGCCGTTGGAACTCTTTACAAGCCCTTCGACGAGGATGTACTCCTCAATACCATCATGCGAGCGCTGGGCGTGAAATAGGCGGCGCCCTCATTGACATTGACATTCAGGAAGCAACCCCGCAACCAGGTGTTATATTTGGACGAATTCAAGCAGACTGAAAAGGCTTGCGCTGCGCGCGGCAGTGCGCGACAATCGGCTCGCCTGATTTTACGCTTGCAGGCGGATTCCCGGTACAGGGATGTATGGCCGCGTGGCGATGGGCAAAAAGATCAGTTCGAAGTCTCGGCGCAAGGCTGGTCCGGCCTCAAAGCCGCGGCGGTCGTCCGCGGACGAGTCTGATAGTTTCGAAACGCTGCTGGATGAAATGTCGAGCGCGATGGCGCGGACTCCGGCGCATGAGGTCGACAGCGCGATCGAACAATGGCTGCGCGAAATCGTACTTTCCCTCGATGTGGACCGCAGCACGGTTTGGGAACGGTCGGCGCCCGAGATTGGATTTGTCGGCACTCACTGGTGGGCGCGTCCCGGAATTCCGAAGCTTCCGCAGCGGATGGCTTCGATGCAGATTTCACCG
Organism: Pseudomonadota bacterium; assembly: GCA_021324455.1. Lineage (GTDB taxonomy): Bacteria > Desulfobacterota > Binatia > Binatales > Binataceae > JAJPJA01. The sequence continues at coordinate 75,429 of JAJPJA010000084.1, forward strand.
TGGGTGACCGAGCAGGTGCTGTCCGGCAAGGCAATCATCTATTCCCATTTTTCGGAGCTGGGCGAAGCCGAGCCGAGTTTCAGGCAATTTCTCAAAGCGTATGGTCCCGAAGCCCAGATAATATTGCCGCTTGAGATCGGCGGCTCCGTGGTTGCCGGGTTGACCTTCGGCAAATTCCGCGGTTCCCGCCAGTGGCCGCCGTCACTGGTGCGGCGCCTGCGGGTGGTGGGCCAGATAATCGCCGGCACGCTGGATCGCAAACGCAGCGCGCTGCAGGAACGCAGGCTGCGCGAAGAGGTTACACTTGCGGCGCGGCGCTCCACCATGGGTCAACTGGCGGCTTCGATTGCGCATGAACTCAA
>JAJPJA010000025.1 GCA_021324455.1 Pseudomonadota bacterium
AGAAGAACGCGTTGAGCCCGCTGCGCGCCATCCAGGGGATAAAGCTGCGGTCGTGCGCCAGATGCGCCGCGAACAAAGCCGGATCGTCGTAGTGCCAAGTCAGGATGTCCGACGCCAGGCATCGGCGGCTGAAGGCCGGCACCACGTAAACCGGGTTCATCTCGCTCAAGCGGCTGCGATCGATACCGGGAAGCACGGGCGGCGAGGCCAGCGGAAAGCCGGCGCCCAACTCGCGCATCAGGCGGTAAACCGCGTCCAGCGCGGACCGCTCATCGGCGCCGCACAGCACCACACCGCCGTGCGCGGGAATTATCGCGTAGCCTTCGCCCGGCCATGGTTGGGGGGGATGCGCGAGCGGGCCGTAGGTCAGGTCGAGGCGTGCGCCGTTAAGCCGGTCGCTGGGCAGCACTTCCAGCTTTTCCGACAACATCCGGCCCAGGCCGGCGGCCAGTTCGCGCGCGGCAAATTCCAGCACCCGGCCGCCCCGCGCATGTACGACCTGCAACTGGCGCGAAGAAGAGCCCGCGTTTGCGGCGTCAGCGTTCTTCATATCGTCGTTTTGTGCCCGCCGCCGTGATGATAACATTTAAGCGCGGCGCAAGCAGAGCGATGCCAACCCCTAACGAAATTCTCAATGAGCTGAAGAAGATCAAGTACCCCGGCTTCACCCGCGATATCGTCTCCTTCGGCCTGATCAAGGACATCGAAGTCGGCCATGCCGGCGTCACCGTCTTTTTGGGCGCGGTCTCGGCCAATCCCGAGGTGGTCGGCACCGTCACCGATGAGGTCAAGCGAACGGTGGGCGCGATGCCCGGCGTGACGAAGGTGGAAGTGCAGGTCGAGGCGGCGCCGCCGCGGCCCGCCCCGGCTCACAGCGGCCGCCGTTCCATCCCCGGCGTTCGGCACGTAATCGCCGTCGCCAGCGGCAAGGGCGGCGTCGGCAAATCGACCGTGGCCGTAAACCTGGCGCTGGCGATGCAGGCGTTGGGACGCCGGATCGGCCTGATGGACGCCGACGTGTACGGACCCAGCGTCGCGATGATGATGGGCGTCGATCAGAACGTCACGGTCAGCCCCGAGCGGCGCATCATCCCGCTCCAACGCTACGGCGTGCGCTACGTGTCGATGGCGCTGTTCGTCAACGATCAGACGCCGGTGATATGGCGCGGTCCGATGGTCACCAAGCTGGAGACCGAGTTCCTGTTCAATGTCGAATGGGGCGACCTCGACTGCCTGGTGCTGGATCTACCGCCCGGCACCGGCGACGCGCAACTGACTATCACCCAGCGCGTGGCGCTGGCCGGCGGAGTTATCGTCACCACGCCCCAGGAGGTGGCGCTGCTCGACGTCAAGCGCGGCGTGGCGATGTTCAACGAAGTGCGCACTCCGGTGCTGGGTGTGATCGAAAACATGAGCTATTACGTCTGCCGCCGCTGTGAGCGCCGGCACGCGATTTTTGGCCATGGCGGGGGCGCGCGGATGGCGGCCGAACTGAATCTGCCGCTGCTGGGCGAGCTGCCGATTGCGCCCGAGATCCGCGCGGGCGGCGACCACGCCCGTCCGCTGGTCGCGGTCAGTCCGGAACATCCGGCCAGCCGCGAGTTCAAAGCGATTGCCGAGCGCATCTTCGAGCGGCTGGCGCGGCTGCCCAAGCCGCTGGCGGAAATCCTCCAATAAAGCGCGGGCCGCGGGGGCGGGTTCATGATGCGTTTTGCGATTCTCGATATCGAAACCCGCATCGACAAACGCCTGCTGCGCGACGCGCTTTATCGCGGCCAGCAGCTGGACGAGGAGCAGGCGTATTTGCGCCTGCGCGAGGAACTGGGCGGCGGCTTTTTCCCCACCTCGCTGCATGTGCCGATTTCGATCGCGGTCGGCAACGTCAACGAAGATCACGTCCTGGAATCGGTGGAGAACCTCGGCGGCTCCGAAGCTGAGCTGGTGCGCGAGTTCTGGCGCCGCGCGGAGCATTTCAACGGATGCCTGGTCACGTTCAACGGGCGCGGCTTCGATATCCCGGTGCTCGAATTGCAGGCGCTGCGCCATGGAGTTCCAGCGCCGGCCCATTTCGCCCGGCGTTCGCGCCGATCCCGCGCGTATCATCTCGACCTGCAGGATTTTCTCACCAATCGCGGCGACTTCCGGATTCGCGGCGGCCTCGACCTGCTGCTCAAAAGCATCGGCATGCCCGGCAAGCATGGCATGGACGGCGCCATGGTCCAGGAGCTGTACGAAGCGGGCCGTCTGGATGAAATTCATCGCTACTGCCGCCGCGACGTAATCCAGACTTATTTCCTGTTTCTGCGCGTTCAACTGATCCGCGGACGCGTCGACCGCCAGCGCTACGAGCTCGCCTGCGGCGCGGCGGCGCCTTTTCTGGCCGAGATTGGCGCGGAGAGGCCCCGATGACGCGCCCATCGCTCGCCCTGATCGTGATCGCGCGCAATGAGGAGCGGCTGATCGGCGGATGCCTGCACAGTGCGGCGCCAATCTGCGACGAGTTGATCGTGGTCGATTCGTTCTCCACCGATCGCACGGTCGAGATCGCGCGCGCGCGCGGCGCCCGGATCTTCCAAAAGGAGTTCGCCGGTTACATCGCGCAAAAGCAGTTCGCCCTCGACCAGGCCGCCTCCGACTGGGTGCTCAGCCTGGATGCCGACGAGCAGCTGACGCATGGCTTGCGCCAGGAGATTCAGTCCGCGTTGGACGCCGCCAATCCCGTCGAAGGCTACGAAATACGGCGTATTCTCCATCATCTGGACCACTACTACTCCCGCGCCGTCTATCCCGACTACCATCTGCGGCTGTTCCGGCGCGGCGCGGCCCGTTTCGGCGGGCGCGAGCCGCATGCCAAAGCGATCGTCAACGGCAGCGTGCGGCGGCTGGCCAATCCGATGCTGCATTTCAGCTACGCCGATATCGCCGACCATGTCGCGACGATCAACCGCCTGACCACCCAAGCGGCGGCGCAGGCGGAATATCGGATGTCCACACCGCTTAAGATGTTCGCCAATCCGGCGTGGCGCTTTTTCAATTTCTACCTGCTGCGCGGCGGTTTTTTGGAGGGCGCCAGCGGACTTTACGCGGCGATGGCGGCGTCGTTCTACGTCTTCCTCAAATACGCGAAAATCTACGAGCGGAAACTCAAAGATCGCCGCGCCACCGGCTGAGTTGAGCGCGCGTTGCAGGCGCTGCGCTTCCCTAACCCGGCAAACCTGATAATTTAGCCTCACGAATGAGGCGTTTGTTCGGCTACATGCGCGGGGTCGGGTGGCGGTACGCCTTCGGCGTGCTATGCACGTTCGCGACTGCCACGCTCGCGATGCTGGTTCCCTACCTGCTCAAGACAGGCATCGACGCGATTCAGGCCGGGCAATATGTGCGCCTGTCGCATATCGCCGCGGCGATCGGCGGCGCCGCTATTTTGATGGGCGTGGCGCGCTGGTTTTCCCGCTTCACCATCTTCAACTGCGGCCGCGACATCGAATACGAAATCCGCAAGGACCTGTTCGAACGCCTGATGCTGCTGGGCGGCGGCTTTTACGAACGCCTGCGCACCGGGGACCTGATGTCGCGCATGATCAACGACCTCTCCGCGGTGCGGATGATGGCCGGGATGGGCGTGCTGTCGATCGCCGACACCCCGCTGCGCTACATCTTTGCGCTCAGCTTCATGTTCTCCATGAACGCGCGCCTGACTTTGGCCACGCTGGCGCCCTACCTGGTCCTGTTCGCGGTGATGAAGCGGCTGACCCGCTCGCTGATGGAACGCAGTCTGCGCGTCCAGGAGGGGCTGGCCGAGATCGGCTCCAAGGTGCAGGAAAGCATGACCGGGATTCACGTGATCAAGGCCTACTGCGTGCAGGAGCATGACGCGCAAACCTTCCGCCAGCTCAACGACGAGTTCAACCAGCAGGGCCTGGCGCTGGCCCGCCTGCGCGGCTCGATGATGCCGCTGGTGCGCTCGACCGTGGCCACGGCGGTGATGATCGTGCTGATTTACGGCGGCACCCTGGTCCAGCGCAACGCGGTCACTCTGGGCGAATTGATCGCGTTTATCGGCTACGTCGGTCAGCTGGCCTGGCCGACCACTTCGCTGGGATGGATGATCAGCATCTATCAGCGGGGCAAGGCCGCGATGCGGCGGCTGGAGGAAATCTATGACGCCGCGCTGCCGGCCTCGCTGCCCGCGCTTAACGGCGAGCTCGAAATCGCCGGGCAGGTGGAATGGGAAAACGTCTCTTTCAGTTATTTCCCGCGTCTGGGCGCCGACACAAACGGCCAGCCGTACGCGCTGCGCGAGATCAACGTCAAGGTGGAAGCGGGGACCAAGCTTGCGATCGTGGGTCGCACCGGCGCCGGCAAAACCACCATGATCAAGCTGCTGACCCGCCTGCTGGAACCCACCGGCGGGCGCGTTCTGATCGATGGGCGCGATGTGCGCGAGATTCCTCTGAACGAACTGCGGCGCGTAATCGGCGTCGTGCCGCAGGAAGCCAACCTGTTCTCGCAGACCATCGCCTATAATGTCGCCTTCGGCCGAATCGACGCCGGCCGCGGCGAAATCCTCGACGCGGTGCGCGTGGCCGGCCTTGACGGCGACCTGGCCGCGATGCCGCGCGGGCTGGAGACCGTGGTCGGCGAGCGCGGCATGTCGCTGTCCGGCGGCCAGAAGCAGCGCGTCACCATCGCGCGCGCTCTCATCTATGACGCCCCCGTGCTGGTGCTCGACGACGCGCTGGCCAGCGTCGATACCGAAACCGAGCGGATGGTGCTGGAAAATCTCACCGAAGGCGTGCGCGGACGCACCACTATCGTGGTGTCGCATCGCGCCTCAACCGTGCGCGACGCCGATCAGATCGTCGTGCTGGACGGCGGACGCGTGGCCGAATGCGGCACCCACGCCGAGCTGATGGCCGCGGGCGGCATCTACGCGGAGCTGTTCCGGCGTCAACTGCTCGAAGAGGAACTGGCGGCTTACTGACGATGGAAAGCGAACTGGAGCGCCGGCGGCCGACCGCCTCCTACGACTGGGGGCTGTTGCGATGGATCTGGGCGTTCGTGCGTCCATACCGGGCCATGTTCTGGTTCTCGATCGTGCTGATGCCGCTCAACACCGCGTTTTCGCTCGCCCAGCCCTACATGATCAAGCTGACGGTGGACCTGTTCCTGTCGCCGCGCGCGGGACATCATCCGCCCGTCTGGCTGGCGCCGCTGCTGCGCAATGCCGGCGCGCATGGCCTGGCGGTGATGGGCGCAATCTATGTGCTGCTGCTGGCCGGCGAGTTCGGCAGCTTTTACGGACAGTTCTATCTCACCAATATCGTCGCTCAGTACAGCCTGTCGGATTTGCGCCTGGCCCTGTTCGAGCATGTCGAGCGCCTGCCGATGGCGTTTTTCGACCGCAATCCGGTGGGGCGTCTGGTCAGCCGCATGACCACCGATATCGACGCCATCAATGAAATGTTCGGCGCCGGTTCCTTGACGCTGCTGATCGACCTGCTGACCCTCAGCGGCATCATCGTGATCATGTTCAGCCTGAGCTTACGGCTGGCGCTGTGGGCGCTGGTCTCGATTCCGCCGCTGCTGGTCGTGATCCGCTTTTTCCAGGTGCGCGCGCGCGTGGTCTACGGCCAGATCCGCGACCGCCTGGCGGCCTTGAACTCGTATCTGTCCGAAGCGATCGGCGGCGTTTCGATCGTGCAGCTGTTCACCCGTCATGCCGAGACCGCCCGCGAGTTCGACCTGCTCAACCGGCGCAACCGCGACGCGCAGATGATGGCCAACGTTTATGAGGCCGGATTGTTTTCGCTGATCGAGGCGATCAGCACGATCACGATCGGACTGATTGTGTGGATCGGCGGCGGCGAAGCGATCCATCGGCTGGTAGGACTCGGAACGCTGGTGGCCTTTATCGAATATGCGCGGCAGTTTTTCATGCCGCTGCGCGACGTCTCCTCCAAGTACACCGTGCTGCAGTCGGCGCTCGCTTCGGCCGAGCGGCTCGAGGCCCTGATGCGGGAGCCGGTTACGATCGACAGCCCCGCCCGTCCGCGTACGCCGGCGGCGAAGTCCGGCAGCATTGTTTTCGACCAGGTACATTTCTCCTACCGCCGCGGCGAGCCGGTGCTCAAGGGGATCAGCTTCGCGATCGAACCGGGCCAGAAGGCGGCGATCGTGGGGGCCACCGGTTCGGGCAAGTCAACCATTATAAAGCTGCTCAACCGCTTCTATGACGTCGATAGCGGGCGCATCCTGGTCGACGGCGTGGACGTCAGGGACTGGGACCTGCGCGAGCTGCGGCGCAACATCGGCCTGGTCCAGCAGGACGTCCAGATCTTTACCGGCAGCATCCTGGACAACGTCCGCCTGAGCCGAATGGATCTGAGCGAAGCCGAAATTACCGCGGCGCTGCAGCGCGCACAGGCGCTGGGCTTCGTGCAGCGTCTGCCCGCGCGTGTGCACGAGGATTTGCGCGAGCGCGGCTCCAATCTGTCCGCCGGTCAGCGCCAGCTGCTGTCATTCGCCCGCGCCCTGGCTTACGACCCCAGAATCCTGGTGATGGACGAAGCCACTTCCAGCGTGGACAGCGAGACCGAACGGCTGATTCAGCTCGCCCTGGTCGAACTGCTCGCCGGACGGACGGCGTTGATCGTCGCGCATCGGCTGTCGACGATCGAAAAGGCCGACCGCATCATGGTGTTCAGCCACGGCGAGCTGCGCGAGAGCGGAACACATGACGAATTGCTGGCGCGCCGCGGCCTTTACTACCGTCTGTTCGAGCTGCAGTATGCGCGTCTGCGCGGCGGGGAAGCGGGGGCCGGCGCCGAGGGTCAGAGCCGGTGAGGCCGCCAAAGTGGCAGTCGCGGGGCGGGTCCGATCGCAATTGCGGATGCGAATCCCTTGTCTAAGTTGCGGCTAATCCGCAGGATTGCGCTGAGCTGGTGTGCGCTCTCCCTGTGCGCCTGCGATATCGGCTATCTCGCCCATGGCGCCTGCTCGGAAATCCGCCTGCTGTGGAATCGCCGCCCAATCGAGCGCGTGCTGGAAAAAAAGGATCTGCAGCCGCGGGTGCGCTCGGACCTGGAAATGGTGCTCGAGGTGCGCCGATTTGCCGCCGACAATCTCGATCTCAACGTCGGCGGCGCTTATACCACCGTGACCCAGGTCGATAAATCCGCCGTTACATGGATATTGATGGCGGCCGAGCCCGATCGGCTGAAGCCCCATACCTGGTATTTCCCGATCGTGGGCTCGGTGCCCTACAAGGGATATTTCAACAAGGAGTCGGCGCAGGCGGCGGCGGCGGCGATGGAGGCCGAGGGCTACGACACTTTCATCCGTCCGGCGGTGGCGTTCTCCAGCCTGGGCTACTTCAACGATCCGCTGCTGTCCAATCTGCTGACGCTGGACCATGTGACGCTGGCTGGCGTAATCATCCACGAACTGTTTCATCGCACCTACTTTCTGGCCAGCAACGTGATGTTCGACGAGTCGGCGGCCAATTACGTCGGCAGCCGCGGCGCGGTGGGTTTCTTCGATCACCTCAAGGGACCCAATTCGGAGGATTCGGCGGCGGCGCGCGCGGTGGTCCGCAGCGATATCGAATTCGGGAACTTCCTGTCGCGGGAGGAGGACAAGCTGCTGGCGTTGTATCACAGCGGCAAGCCGCGCGCGGAGATTGTCAGGCAACGGCCCGCGCTCTTCCGCCAGATACAGGCCGATTACACCCGGCTCAAGCCAAAGCTATCCGGACTGGACCGCTTCGACCTCGACAAGGAGAAACTCAACAACGCGGTCCTGATCAACTACCAGCTCTATTTCCATCACCTGGAGGATTTCGCCGCGCTCGACGCGATGCATCGCTGCGATCTGCGCGCGACGATTGCGGCGATCATCGAGCTGGCCAAAAGCGACCCGGACGACCCCTTCGGCGCGATTCATCGGGCGGTGAAGCCGCCGGCCCGCGGTTGGCTGCCCGACTGCGTCAGCGGACCCACAAATGGCGAGCCGGAAAGCCCGCCGGTCCGGCCTTAGGCTGGATGTCGGCGGCGGATGATGCGGCGTTGCGGCAAAGCGGTATCGTATTGGCGGCGTAAGCCGGCACTCCCAGCAGCCGGAACACCATCTCCGTGATCATCTCGATCATCTCGTCCAGCACCAGCAATTCCTTGGGATAGTACCATCGCGCCGGGCCGCTCAGGACGTCGCATACGGCGATTGCCGCTACGCCGACGTTGCGCACGCGGAATTTTCCCCGCGCCACGCCGTGTCTTACGATCTCCTCGACCCGGTCCTGGAAGCTGCGGGTCAGGCCGTTAATCACCTGGTAGTTTTCCGGAGTGAGGCTGCGAACTTCGCTGGAGATGATGAAGGCTTCTTCCTTTTTTTCCCATTGATGAGTGATGAAGAAGCAGATGAAGGCGCGGATTTGCTCTTCCGGATCGTCCAGTTCGGCCAGCTTCTCGTCCAGGGCCGCGATATTGGCCTCGATGATCTCCTTGAGCAGCCGGAACAGGAAATCCTGCTTGTCCTTGATGTGGTAATACAGAGAGCCGCTTTCCAGGCCGACGCTGCGCGCCAGCATCCGCAGCGTCATCGCTTCATAGCCATGCTCATAGATCAGGCGGATGCCCGCCGCCTTGATCGCGCTGAAGGTGCCCGCCCGATGCGAGCCTCGCTGTCTCATCGAACAAACCCTCCACCGAGGTGTTTTGCCCAAAGCCGCGGGCAGGACCGCCAACCGGTGTTTTTTAAGTAGGGCATTTTCCCGGAAAAGCCAAGAGCGGCGCCAAAACCAGCCAAGCCGCGCCGATGGCGTCAACGCGGCATGGCACACCGATTGAGACCGCGCTTTTACTCAAGCTGGATTCCGTACAAGCGCGCCGCGTTGTCGCATACTATCTTGCGCGTGACATTTTCCGGAATCCCGGCGAAGTTCTCTTTGATTACCTGGCGCGAATGCGGCCAGGTGGAATCCAGATGCGGGAAATCCGACGCCCACATGAAATTGTCTTCGCCGTACATCTTATACAGCGCCACCCCGCACGGATCGTCCTGGAACGTCGCCCACAACTGGCGCCGCGCATACTCGCTCGGCTTAAGCGGCGGCAAATTCGGCTGCACCCCAAGGCCATGATTGTGATCGAGCCGATGCAGGAAATACGGCAGCCATCCGATGTCGTTCTCGGTCGATACCAGCTTGAGTTTCGGATAGCGCTCCAGCACTCCGCCCATGATCAACGCCGCCAGCGAGCCCTGCGTCTCATGCACCCAGTCGAACAGGATCATGAAGGGATTGCCGGCACCCTTGGAGAAGTCGGTTACGGTCTGCTTCCTGCTGGTCGTGATGATATGCAGCGACAGCGGTATGTTGAGTTCCGACGCCGCCTCCCAGAACGGATTGTACAGTGATCGATGATAAGGCTGGTTGGGTCCGTTGGAGATCATCGCGCCGCGCAGGCCCAGCTTCGCGCATCGCTCCAGCTCCTTTACCGCCTCCGGAATGTCGAGCATCGAGATGAGCGCCACGCCCAGCAACCGTTTGGGATTTTCCGAGCAGTACTCGGCCAGCCAGTCGTTATAGACCTTGAAGCAGGCGCGCTGCAGTTCGCCGTCCTGAATTGAGAACAGCGCCAGGCCGTTGCTGGTGTAGAGCACCTCGGCCTTGACGCCGTCGGTCTCCTGGTCCGCGATGCGCAGGGTCGGGTCCCATCCGCTGGGTCTGCCCGCCTCGTAGCCCTTGCCCAGATGCTCGCGCAGCTCCTCGCCGCGTTTGCCGGCGGCGAACTGGCCGGCGACCGGAAATGCCACTCCGCCCGGAGCGACGATCAGCCATTTGCCGTCCTGCTGCACCACGCGGGGAGCGGAGTCGCGATGCTTGCGGTCGATCCGATCGACCCACAGATCGGCGGGTTCCACCACGTGCGAGTCGGCCGAAACGATAATGTTTTCCATTGCCGGTCCTCCGGATTCTGACTGCCTCACAGGCGCTGCATCTTTAATAGCGCTGCCGGGCGGGATGTCAACGCAGGCCCGCGCCGGGGTTGAGCTTTGCGGGTTGAGCGGGTTATAGCTGGCGTGAGGCTAACCGCTATGGCATCGGATGCTCCAACCGTCAAAGACAAGGCGGCCATCGCCGGACTGGGCGAAACCAAATACTACAAGCGCGGCGGCGCGCCGGTCAGCGAGTTCCGCCTGGCCTGCGAGGCGATTATCAAGGCCGCCGAAGATGCCGGAATCGACGTTGCCGACATCGACGGCCTGGCTTCCTACGCCGACGATCGCAACGAACCGATCCGGATGGCGTCGGCGCTGGGGCTCAAGGAATTGCATCTGTCCAATATTTTCTGGAGCGGCGGCGGCGGCGGCGTGGCGGGAGCGATCGGCAACGCGGCGGCGGCGATTGCCGCGGGGTACGCCAGATACGTGTGCGTGTATCGCTCGCTGGCGCAGGGACAGTTCTACCGCTTCGGCGCGGCGCCGGCGCCCAGAACCGTCACCGGCGGCGCGATGTATACCCTGCCCTACGGCATGGGCACGGCGGCGCAGATGATCGCGCTGCGCACCCGCCGCTTCATGCACCAATACAACGTGCGCCAGGATACCATGGCGGCGGTCGCGATGGCCTCGTACTACCACGCCCAGTTCAATCCGCGCGCTGTGATGTACGGGCGGCCGCTGACGCGCGAGCAGTACGACAATTCGCGCTGGATCGTCGAGCCGTTTCATCTCTACGACTGCTGCATGGAGAACGACGGCGCCGCCGCCGTGATCATGACCAGCGCCGAGCGCGCGCGCGACCTCAAACAGCGGCCCGCCTACCTGATGGCGTCGGCGCAGGGTTCCGGCTTCCGCCAGGGCGCCGGGGTGCACAACTCGCCCGATTACGGCACCTCCAATTTCAAGACGCTGGCGCCGCGCCTGTTCGAGATGGCGGGAATCGGGCCGGCCGACGTTGACGTCGCGCAATGCTACGAGAACTTCACCGGGGCCGTCGTGATGGCGCTGGTTGAGCATGGCTTTTGTGCGCCCGAAGAGGTCAACGACTTCTGCCGCTTCGAAAACCTGACCTGGCCCGACGGCAAGCTGCCCATCAACACCAGCGGCGGCAATCTCGCCGAATGCTACGTGCATGGGATGGAACTGGTGCTCGAAGCGGCGCGCCAGGTGCGCGGCACCTCAACCTGCCAGGTGCGCGACTGCGAAATTTCCCTGGTCGTCGCCGGTCCGGCCGTGCCGCTGGTCAGCGATCTGATCCTGCATCGTTAGGAGGGACATCGATGGCGTCTGAAGCGGTCAAGTCACGCTATTACCTGCCGGCCGGGATGCCGATGCCGGATCCGGCCCGTTCCGCCCCCTATCATCATGGGTTCTGGGAAGCGGCGCGCCGCCACGAACTGGTGGTCCAGCGCTGCCGCTCCTGCGCGACGTTTCAGTTCGGCCCCGAGGAAATCTGCTACCGTTGCCGCGGCTTCGATCTGCATTGGGAGCGCGTCGAGCCGGCCGGCACAATATTCAGCTGGGAGCGCATCTGGCATCCGTCATTTCCGGCGCTGAAGGAAGCATGCCCCTATTTGGTCGTGCTGGTGGAACTGCCGCAGGCCGGCGGCGTGCGGATGCTGGGGAACCTGATTGGCGATCCGCGCCGCGATCCGCAAATCGAGGCTCCGGTCGAAGCGGTGTTCGAGGACCACGACGAGGGCTTTACGCTGGTCCAATGGCGCGCCGCGTCATAGCGCGGTTTGCTTTGAGGATATCCCTCGGAATCCTACAATAGCGTTGAGGAGACAGACCTTGGAAACCAACCAACTGACGGTGGACGAAAACAATCGCTGGCGCCTGGAAACGCCCGGATGCGAGGGCTGGGAGCATACCGCGCGCCCCGGCGATCCGAACAAGTACCTGATGATCTCGGTCGATTGCCACGCCAACGAGCCGCGCGGATTCATCAGCCAGCGCATCGACAGAAAATTCCGCGACCGCATGCCGCGTGTGGTCGTGGACGAAAAGGGAACCAAGTTCACCGTCACCGACAGCGGCGACAAATCCCGCCTGCTGATGAATCGCGATCTCCAAGGCGAGGACTTCATCCGCGGCAAGGCCGGCTACACGCCCGAGGGCCGCTTGAAGGATCACGCGCGCGACGGCGTTGACGCCGAGATCATCTTTCCCAACAAGGGATTGCTGGTGTGGGCCACGCGCGACGGCGAGTTCGCGATGGCGCAATGCCGCGCCTATAACGATTGGGCCTGGGAGTTCTTCGGCCCCTACAACGACCGGATGTCGCCGATGGCGGCGATCGCGCCCGCCGATCTCCAGGCCGCAATCGCCGAGATCAAGCGCGTGGCCAGGATGGGTTTCCGCGGTCTCGCGCTGCCCTGCAAACCGATTTACGGCCCGCCCGACTCGCGCGACCCCAACTACAATCTGCCGCTGTACGATCCGCTGTGGGCGGCGATCCAGGAAACCGGGTTGCCGATTACCTATCACATCTCCACCGGACGCGACCCGCGCACCGCGCGCAAGGACGGCGGCGCCGTGATCAATTACGTGTGCCATTCGCTGTCGCCCACTATCGAGCCGATCGCGAACATGTGCGCTTCGGGCGTGCTGGAGCGCTTCCCCGGGCTGAAGTTCGCGGCCATCGAATGCGGTATCGGATGGGTGCCGTGGGCGCTGCAGGCGATGGACGAGGCCTACCATAAGCATCATATGTGGGTGCAGCCCAAGCTTAAGCTGCTGCCGAGCGAATATTTCAAGCGGCATGCGTTCGTCTCCTTCCAGGAAGATCCGGTAGGACTGGATCTGGCGGTCAAGTATGGACTGGTGGACAACTTCATGTGGGCGAATGACTATCCGCACCATGAAGGATCGTGGCCGCATTCGTACCAGGCGATCGAACGCCAGATGGGCCATCTGACCGACGAGCAGCGCGCAAAAATCCTTGGCGGCAACGCGCTGCGCCTGTTCAAGTTCGACCCGGCCGCGCTGCGCAAACCGCATCCGTCGATGCTGAATTGATTTTTTCCGCGCCTCTCTCACCCTTGTTAGGTGGGGGAGGCGCGGGAAGACCACCCTGACCGTGGGCGGCCGCCTTGCCTCGAAGGGCGCGCATTAGCGCCGCGTCCCGCGGTTTATCGGCGCGCCGTGTCATTCCTGGCGGAGGTTGCGGAGCAGGAAATCACAGGCCAGTGCGGCTTTCCGGCGCCGCTCACCCGGCATCGGCCAGCATCTCCATCAGCGCCTGCGCGACCTCTTCCTCAAACCCGCCGAAGAAATGGTCGGCGCCGTCGATCATCCTGAATGACGCCTGGCTGCCCAGCCGCGCGCATAAATCCTTCAGCCCGGCGGCGGGGCAGAATGAATCTTCCGATCCGCCGATCAGGATTACCCTGCGGGCGTTGGCAATCGCCGTGGAATTCATCATCTGCAGCGGCGCCGCGATCAGCACCAACGCCTCCAGGTCGCCCGCTTCCGGCGCCGCGCGCCATGCCGCCGCCGCGCCGAAGGAATAGCCCGCCAGGATCAGCGGCGCGGATTGCATCCCCGGCTGTCCGCGCAGATAGCTGAGCGCCGCGATTGCGTCCTGCGCCTCGCCCTGTCCGCCGCCATAGCTGCCTTCGCTCTCGCCGACGCCGCGGAAGTTGAAGCGCAGCGTCGCGAAGCCGCGCTGCCAGAACGCTTCCAGCGCCGCGTCCACCACGTTGTTGTGCATCGAACCGCCGTACTGCGGATGCGGATGGCACATGACGGCGCCTTTGGCCGCCCCATCCGCCGGCGAATACAAACCTTCCAGCTTCAGCTTTTGTGAGGGGAATACAACCCGCTGTTCCTTCATCCGGCGTCCTCCGTACCGGCGGCGATCCGTTTCCCTTGCTATACTATGGAGCTGCGATGGACGAAACGCCGCGCTTTGCTGTCGATCGGATGCTCGCCCGGCTGGCGCGATGGCTCCGGCTGATGGGCGCCGACGTGCTGTTCGACCCCGCAGTGGGCGGCGGCGAGCTGCTGCGTTGCGCCCGCGCGCAGGGGCGAATCGTGATTACCCGCGACAAGCGGCTGCGCACCGCGTCCGGCGTGATTTTTCTCACCGGCAATCTTTTCCGCGATCAGCTGCGTGAAGTGATGCGGCGATGCCCGTTCGATCCGCGGGCGCGCGCGTTCACGCGATGCTCCGCATGCAACGAGCCGCTGCAATGGGTCGATCGCAACCTGGTCGCGCGCCGCGTGCCGCCCTTCGTCTTCGCCGGCCACGACAGGTTCGCCCGCTGTCCGCGCTGCGGCAAAATCTACTGGGATGCCACCCACGTGGCGCGCGCCCTGGCCGAGATTGAGTCGCTGCTGAGCGAAAGGATCCCCGCCGATGTCATCGCGGCCGGCCGGGCGCCAGTAAGGGACGCCAAGGACTAAACCCGAACGATTCGCCATCACGGGCGGCCGGCAATCGCTGCGCTGATCTTTGCCGCGGCCGCGCGCCCACGGATGATACCTGACCGCAAGACCCTGCACCGGAGTCAGCCCCCGCTCTTGCAACACCGAAGTGAATCGTCACAATTAAAAGCAGGAGAGCGTGGGAGAGGCACGGACCGCAGGTTTCTGACTTTACATCGGGTTCACAGTCCGCGGCCGCCTGCGCGCCAAGCTGAAGTGGGGCAGCAGATGGTGGACGACCGGACCAGATTGGAAAAGGCCGCCGCCCTCGTCAACGAGGGCTTACGCGCCCAGCAGGAGGGCGAGACGGACCGCGCCATCGAGCTTTACCGCGACTCGATCGAGATCTTTCCCACCGCGGAGGGCCACACCTATTTGGGCTGGGCGCTCAGCTACCAGGGCAAAATCGACGAAGCGATCGAGCATTGCCGCCACGCGATCGAAATCGATCCCGAATTCGGCAACCCGTACAACGATATCGGCGTCTACCTGATGCAGCGCAATCAGTTGGACGAGGCGATACCATGGCTGGAGCGGGCCAAGCTCGCCTCCCGCTACGAGCCGCGCCATTTCCCCTGCATCAATTTGGGCCATATCTATGCCCAGCGCGGGGAGCTGATCAAAGCGATCGGGGAATTCCAGCAGGCGCTCAAGTTCGTCCCCGGCGACCAGCGCATCCAGCGCCAGATCGAACTGCTCAACGCAAAGCTGAACTGAAGCCGGATTGCGGCGCAGGTGGCGAGGACGGCGCTTGCGCGCGCTTAACCATTTGGTTAAACTTGATCGCGAATCGACCACTTGTACCGATTCGGGAGCAGGCCATGGAGTTAAGCGAGATCGATCTGAACGACTTCGATTTGTTCATTCATGGGGATCCGTACGCGGCGTGGAAGGTGCTGCGCGAGCAGGCGCCGGTGCATTGGAACAAAAAGGACGACGCTGGCTACTGGTCGATCACCACCTACCAGGACGCGCTCGCCATCTATCGCAATCCGCATACGTTCAGCTCCGAACGCGGCATCGCGCTCAACTATGGCCTGACCGACGAGGAGCAGATGGCGCAGCAGGCGGGCTTCGGCCAGATGCTGATTGTGACCGACCCGCCGCGGCATACGCGGATGCGTCAGATCATCAACAAGCGCTTCACGCGGGCGGCGCTGGCGCCGCAGGAACCGCATATCAGGGCGATTGCGGCGGAGATCATCGATTCAGTGGCGGCGCGCGGCGAATGCGATTTCGTGGTCGACGTCGCGGCCCGGCTCCCCACTGCCGTCATCTGCGAAATGATGGGCATCCCCAAGGCCGACTGGGACATGATGTTCACCGTCGCCAACATGTCGATCGGCACCCACGATCCCGAGTATCAGATCGACGGCGACGCCTACGCCACCGGGCGGCAGGCGCAGCTCAACTGCTTCAATTACTTCCTTACCATGCTGGGCGAGCGGCGCAGGAACCCGGGCAGCGACCTGGTCAGCGCCCTGGTGCATGGCGAAGTCGACGGGCAGAAGCTGACCGACATGGAAATCCTGTTCAACTGCTTCCTGCTGATCATCGGCGGGCAGGAAACCACCCGCAACGCCACTTCGGGCGGGATGCTGGCGTTGATTCACGACCCCGCCCAGCGCGAACGCCTGATGGCGGACCGCTCGCTGCTGCCCACCGCGGTCGAGGAAGTGCTGCGTTATACCTCGCCGATTACTCATCTGATGCGTACGGCAACGCGCGACGTCGAGATGCGAGGACAGCGGATCAAAGCTGGCGACCGCGTGGTGATCTGGAATGCGTCGGCCAACCGCGACCCCGCGCAATTTCCCGACCCGGACCGCTTCGACATCACGCGCACGCCCAACGAGCATCTGGCGCTGGGGCATGGCGAGCATTTCTGCCTGGGTGCGAACCTGGCGCGGCTGCAATTGCGGGTGATGTTCGACGAAGTGCTGAACCGGATGCCCGATCTGGAGCAGGCCGGCGCGGTGCAGCGCCTGTATTCCAACTTCGTGGCCGGGATTAAGCATATGCCGGTCAGGTTTACGCCCTCGCGCGCGGCGGCCTGAAATCGGCCGGCGATCAAATCATTTCCGCCGTGCCGGCGGGGCGAACCCGGCCTCATCATCGGTGAAGTCCTGCGGTGCTGCTTCGGGCAGCACTGCCGGGTTGAGCGGTTCGTCCTCCTCCGCGTCATGCACCGCTGGCGGCGGCTTTGGCGCCTGGGATGGAGTCGCGGCGGCCGGGAACAGTCCCTGAAGGTCATAGCCGGGCGCCGCCATGACGGGGGCGGAGGGCAGCGGCGTGAGCGCGACATTGACCGCGTCGGATAGTTTGCGCCCCGCGCCGTCCGACGCGTCCACCGCAATCCCGATCACGCCGCCGGCGATGAGGTTGCCGAGAATCCATCCCGACGGCGTTGAATTCAGATTCTGCGTCGAATCCTCATATCCAGGTTTGTGAAACAGCAGCACATGCGAACTGCCGCGCGCAAGACGAACAGTGGCGGGAGTGATTATATGCTGCGACTGGTCGATGGCAACGTCGGCGCCGGGCGGGTTCGACTCGATCCGAACCTCTTGCGTGGTGCCGTGGATGACTGTGGCGCAGCCGCCCAACAGCATCGCCGCGCATCCCAATGCGGCGGCGCGGGCCAGATATCTGACCATGGCCGGTCCCCCTTTTGATCCGTCCAGCCTGACGAAAGGGCTTTAGCCGATTTGTGCAGAAGTATGCAAGCTTATTCGGAATGACATTTTGTCCCAATGGCGGGCTGACGCCAGGGCCACTCGGGAACGCCTGTCACAGTCCTAATTCGCAGCAACCGGCGAGACTGCGACTGCCAGTGCGCCCATGCGCGGGATACCGCTGTAGGGATCGTAGTCCTCGTCCACCCGTGTCAACGCGTTGACGTTGGCGCCGTCCTTGCGCGGGTCGGGCGCTTCGCCGGGGTTTCTGCCGAAGCCATGGGTTAAGGACACCACGCCGGCCCGCAGTCCCTTGTCCTCCTGCACCACGCCGAGGATGGCGCCGTTGCGCGAGCGGATTTGCACCACGTCGCCGTTATCGAGGCCGAGGCGCTTGAGGTCGCCGGGATTCATGAACAGCGGATTGTACGGCACCCGCAGCACGCCGGGCGGGCGATACGCGGCGTTGGTGACGTTCTGCATCCGCCGCGGGATCAGCAAAAAGGGGAACTCGGCGCTGGTCTTGCGCCGCAAAATCGGGTCCTCCGATCTGATCACGGCCAGTTCATCCATCATCGCGGGGTTGGCCAGTTCCAGCCGCGCGGCGCAGCCGGGGTCGCGCGGCGCGACGATTTCACGCGCCTGGTCGAAGATATGCCCGTTGGGATACTGCTTGACTTCGGAGAGCGGGACCGCGGATCCGATGCACAAATATTCGTAGAGGTCGTCAGTGGTCGGCTCGTGTTCCATATCGATGGGCGGCTTGCCCGCGCTGGGTTGCAGCTTCAGCCCCATCTTGCGCGCCATCCGATAGTAAATCTGCCAGCTATCGAGCACGTCCGCGCCCGGCGGCGGTTCGACCAATGCGGGCTGATAGGCGGCGTAAGGCTCGACCCATCCATAGCCCGGATGGAGCAGGCTGGAAATTTCACCGACCATCGAAATGGCCGGGATCTCAAATCCCATTTTGGTCGCGATAACGTAGTGCGCCATCCGCGCGGTGGGCGACATCTCGATATCATGCAGCACCAGCAGGTCGAGCGACTCCAGGGCGCGTTGGGTAAGCTCCTGCTGCGGCCAGGTCAGCATCGCACCGCCATGCAGGAACAGGGCCCTGATTTGTCCTTCACCCGGCGTGAGAATCTCCTCCGCCAGCGCGCCCGCCGGCAAACCCGCCACCGATTGCTGCAGACCGCGCACGCGCAGCTTCTCGCCGAACCCGACCGCGGGATACGGCGCGCGCGGCTGCGCCTTGAACCTGACGCGCGGGAGCAGCACATGAGGCTGGATCGCTTCCTGTCCGGCGCGCGCCCAGAACCCGCGCAGCGTCTGCAGGCATGCGACCAGGTAAGCGGTGAGCGTGCCGCGCGTGGCCATCGAGGGGCCCGTACCGGTGCCGAAGTCGCCGGCTTTGGCCTGACCGATGATGCGCGCGGCCTCGCGCAAATCGTCCTGGTCGATGCCCGCGCGATGGGCCACATAATCCGGCGTGAAGCGGCTGACCGCCTGCTCCAGCCGCTCCAACCCCTGCGCGTTGAGATCGACGAACTCGCGATTGACCCAGCCGTTGGCAATCACCAGATGGATCAGCCCCGCGATGATGACCGGATCCTCGCCCGGTATCGATTGCAGATGCACATGCGCCTTGCGCGCGGTCTCGGTGCGCCGCGGATCGATTACGATAAGCCGGGTTCCGTTCTTCAGCAGGGCCTTGAGTTGATCGCCAGGATTCTGGCCGAAGTACTGCTTGGAGATGATCGGATTGCCGCCGATCAGCATGAACACGTCCAGATCTTCGGGGCGCATGCGCCCGCCCATCCAAACGCCGTGCAATGCATTGGCGATGTTGATTCCGGGCTGATCGAAGGTGGCGGCGCTGAATGACATGGGCGATTTGATCGCGCGCAAAAAAGCGATCATCAGCGGCGCGCCGGCCGGCTGCTCCACGCTGGGACCGCCGATGAATCCCGCAACCGCGCGCGGCCCGTGCCGCGCTATGATCGCGGATACTTTGGCCGTGATCTCGTCGATCGCCTGATCGCTGCCGATCGGGATGAAGCTGCCGTCAGGCTGACGCTTGAGGCAATGGGTCAGGCGGCGGGGGTCGCGATGCATCGCGGGGAGCGCCCGGCCCTTGGGGCAGATGAAGCCGCCGTACAGCGGGGCGTTGTGGTTGCCCTCGACCCGGGTGACGCGGCCGTCCTCGAGCGTCACTTCGATTGGGCAGTAGGCCGAGCAGGCTCTGCAGGTGGATGTCTTTATTTCAACCACGGCCCTCCCCGAATGCAGCAGCGCAGTTCCGGTCGTAGTCGAGTATCGTAATCCCCCGCCGCGACTGTCAATCGCGCTCCGGGTACGGCGCTGACCGCCGCGGTTCAGAAGCCGCCAAATGGCGCGAAACCGCGGCGCTGCGGATTGTGGACTTGCCGGGCACTGACGGCGTACCTTCCAAAACACAACCATGCCGCCGCGCACGCGACACCCGCGGCGGCGTTGCTCCCTGAACGCACCCCGAGGTGATCATGCCATACCAGATAAAGGTGAACGGAAAGCAGCACACCGTCGATGTGGACAGCGATACTCCTTTGCTGTGGGTGCTGCGCGACAATTTGGGCCTGACCGGCACCAAGTTCGGCTGCGGCATCTCGATGTGCGGGGCGTGCACGGTGCATCTCAACGGCAACGCCGCGCGCTCGTGCGTGACTCCGATCAGCAGCGTCGGCGGGGCGGAGGTTGTCACCATCGAAGGTCTGTCGCCCAATGGCAGCCACAAGGTGCAGCAGGCCTGGATTGCGGAGGACGTGCCGCAATGCGGCTACTGTCAGTCCGGCATGATCATGGCCGCGGCGGCGCTGCTGGCGCATACGCCGAAACCCACCGACGCGCAGATTGACGCCGCCATCAGCAATATCTGCCGCTGCGGCACCTACCAGCGCATCCGCAAGGCGATTCATCGCGCCGCCGCATAGAGGAGTTCGCCATGGCTTCCAGCCCCGTGCTTTCGCATCCTTTGAATCGGCGGCAGGTGCTCAAGGCCGGCGCCGCGGCGGCGGGCGGTTTGATGATCGCCGTCGCGATTGCGCCGCTGCGCGCCCGCGCCGCATCCGGCGCTCAGCCGCTGACCGCATTCCTGCGGATCGCGCCCGACGACACCGTGACCGTCATCCTGCCCAGTTCCGAGATGGGGCAGGGCGTGGCGACGTCGGAGCCGATGCTGGTCGCGGAGGAGTTGGAATGCGACTGGCGCAAGGTAAAGGTCGAGTTTGCGCCGGTCGATACGCCGTACGTCAATCCGATGTTTCAAATTCAGGGCACCGGCGGCAGCACCAGCACGCGGGCCTTCTTCGTGCCGCTGCGGCAGGCGGGCGCGGCGGCGCGCGAGATGCTGCTGCGCGCGGCGGCGTCGCAGTGGGGCGTGCCGGTGGCGCAGTGCACGGCCGCCGACGGCCGTATTACGCATCCCGGCGGCAAAAGCGCAACTTATGGCGCGCTGGCCGCTGCCGCCGCCAAACTTCCGGTCCCCGCCCACGTTCCGCTCAAGCCGCGCAGCCAATGGAAATTGATCGGCCAGCCCACACCGCGGCTGGATACGCCGCCCAAAGTGGATGGCAGCGCGATTTACGGAATCGACGTGCGCGTGCCCGGGATGCTGGTCGGCGTAATCGCTCAATCTCCGGTCTTCGGCGGCAAGCTCAAAGCCGTCGATGAAAGGCCCGCGATGGCGGTGCGGGGTGTCAGGCAAGTGGTCAAGCTGCCCGACGCCGTGGTGGTGGTCGGCGACGGCTATTGGCCGGCGAAAAAAGGCCTGACCGCGCTGAAGCCGCAGTGGGACGAAGGCGCGGGCGCCGCGCTCGACAGCCAACAAATCGACAAAATTCAGCGCCAGGCGCTGGCGGCTCGCGGCTATGTGGCGGAGGAGAGCGGCGACGCGGCGGCGGCGCTGCGCCAATCAGCCAGAACTATCGACGTGACCTACAGCGTTCCGTACCTGGCGCATGCCACGATGGAGCCGATGAACGCCGCCGCGTACCTGCGTCCGGGGGGCGGCGAGGTCTGGGTCGGCACGCAGATGCAGGAGATGGCGCAGGAGGCGGCGGGCCATATCTTCGGCAGCCAGCAGGTTAACATCAACACCACTTATTTGGGCGGCGGTTTCGGCCGCCGCAGCGAACTCGATACCGTCCGCGCGGCGGCCGCAGTCGCCAAAGAAGTAGGCAAACCCGTCAAGCTGATCTGGTCGCGCGAGGAAGACATCCAGCACGATTTCTACCGCCCGGTCTCGCGCGCGCGCATGCGAGCCGGTCTGGACCGGAGCGGAAAGGTCACGGCGTGGGACATCAGGATCGCATCGCCCTCGATTATGGCCCGGCTGTTTCCGCAGCGCGTGCAGCATCGCTTCGATTCCAGCTCGGTGGAGGGCGCGGTCAAATCGCCCTACGCGCCGGCGCATCGGCGGATCGAATACGTGATGACGGACATCGGCGTGCCGGTAGGTTTCTGGCGTTCGGTGGGCAACAGCATTTCCGGATTCTACGTCGAGGGACTGGTCGATGAACTGGCGCATGCCGCCGGGCGCGACCCCTATGTGTTCCGGCGCGACTTGCTCGCGCAACATCCCCGAGAGCGGGCCGTGCTGGAACGGGCGGCGGCGATGGCGCATTGGGACAAGCCGCCGCCCGCTGGCCATTACCGGGGTATCGCGATGCATCCGTCGTTCGGATCGATGGTCGCCGAAGTGGTGGAAATTTCCATCGGCAATGACGGCCTGCGGGTGCATCGCGTGGACTGTGCGGTCGATTGCGGCATCGCCGTCAATCCCGCCACGATTGCGGCGCAGATGGAAAGCGGCATCGTGTTTGGTCTGACCGCGGCGTTGTTCGGCGAAATCACCATCGAGCGCGGCCGCGTCAAGCAGTCGAATTTCGATAACTATCCGATGCTGGAAATGGGGCAGATGCCG
This sequence comes from Pseudomonadota bacterium, assembly GCA_021324455.1. Lineage (GTDB taxonomy): Bacteria > Desulfobacterota > Binatia > Binatales > Binataceae > JAJPJA01. The sequence goes on from JAJPJA010000025.1 coordinate 22,069, forward strand.
GCGATCGAAGTATCGGTGATGCAGACCGGCGGCAAGCTCGGCGGTATCGGCGAACCTGGAACCCCGCCCATCGCACCGGCGTTGGTCAACGCCATCTTCGCCGCGACCGGCAAACGTTTGCGCACGCTGCCGGTGATGAAGTCCGGCCTCCGCATCGCCGGATAATCTGCAAAGCTCCGCGCATCGGTAATGTAGGGTTATAGCGGCGTCCCGGAACTCCCGGTTCCGAACAGCAGTTGCGGCCGCCGGCTGCAATTAAAAAAGAAGGCCGCACCAGGATTTGTGCGGCCTTTGGCGAACAGAGTGATTGGCCTGCGCAGCCGCGCTTACGGCGCGCCGCCGCCCGCGGCGCCGGTGCCGCTCGGAGCGCCTGCCGCACCTGAGGAACCCATCGAACCTGAAGTCGTTCCGCTTGCGCCCATCGAGGTCCCGCTCGATCCCGTGCCCGCCGCTCCACTGCCGGTTGCACCCGTGTTGCCGTAGGTGCCGACCGCACCGGTACCGGTGTTGTTCTGCTGGGTGATGTCCTGGTTGTTGGGTTGCGCGGCAGTGTTGCCGGCGCCCGAATTGGGCATCGTCGGACCGCTGGCTGAATTGGCATAGCCGGAACCGGTATTTGGACTTGTACCCATCGCGCCGCCCGGACCGGTCTGAGCGCCGGCCGCGGCAGCGAACGCCAAAGCGCCGGCCAAACCTGCCATCTTCAGTGCTGTGGTTATTTTCATGCTGATTCTCCTCGCTGGGTGAGTTGAAAAAAGCGGGTAGGGCATTGTCGCGGCGGCGGTGAATGCCGCTCCGCCAGGGCCTGCCGATGCCCGCTCGCGGGCTATTCCTGCGGGGTGGAGGGCGGCTGGCTGCTCGTGCTGCCGGTCTGCTCCGGCTCGCCGGCACTCTGAGTGCGATTGCGATGGGAGCGCTCGCCGCCTTTGCGGCCGGCCTCGCGCGCTTCCTCGGAAGTGAACTCATGCGCGGTGCCCTTTTGATGCGCCGCGCGGCCACCTTTGCTGGCGATTTCACGCTGCTTCTCAGCGCTCATTCGCGCAAAGCCCCGGTTAGAGGTGCCCCTATCCGCCATGATGATTCTCCTGACAATTTGTGATGCTGTTGGCGTTGCGATAACGACGCCGCAAGCTGAAGGTTCAATTTGTGTGCCGCCCGATAATCGCGGCGTCAGACAGGAGAACTGCCGTTACATCCTGCGCCAGAATCTCGCAATAACTGGCTCGGGCGGACTTGGGCGCGGCGCCAAAGCGGCGTGGAAGAATTACGCAGCCCGGTAAGACATAGTTACAACTGTGCGGCCCGGGTTTCAGGCAGCTCGAGTAGCCGTCCGATTCCGAGCCGTCAGTTTTGCCTGCCGGCATGAAAATTCTGCGCGGCGCAGACGCCATTGGTCCCGGGCCTGACCTGTCCGGGCTTCGGACCGGGCCAGCAAGCCGAAAACGCCGCTGCAATCAGACTCTGCGGAAGTAAGGATGCGTCAGAGTCAGTCGGCGACGCTCTTGACGTCGTCCAATGCCTTACCCCCGTACGACCGGGCCGCGTCGTGGTCAAACGTGAGTACGATAAAGGTTGCCCCATTGCGGCCGCCGACCAGGGGCGTTTCAGGCTCGCTTCCCTGCACGAAGCGCAGGGCCTGGGGCCCGAGTTGCCGGTCGCCGGCCATGGCCGAGCCGTCGAGTATCAGCTCGTAGCGGCCGTAGAGCGGGGCCGAACCGCTGAAACTGGCACCGGGAGGGCATTCGATAATCTGCGCGCAGACGCCGCCGTTGTCGGCCAGAAGGGTCTTGCAGCTTCCGCCGTTGGGCAGCGCCTGCGATTGCGCCTCGCGCGCGCAGCCTTCCAGTTCGCGTCCGCTGGAATTGATCATTTTGCGCGCTTGCCTGTCGCTCATCGGCGCGTATCCCGCCGGCTTGGCGTGCAGGATGAGCATGCTGTGATCGGCGTCGGGCTTGAACGGTCCGTAGGGAACGTCATGGTCGGTGTAATGAACGCTGATCGCTTCCATGCGCCGGTCGCTGAACTGCATCGATCCCTCGAGCAGCAACTGGAACTGCGCGGCGTGATGGAAATGCGGCGGCACGTCCATCCCCGGCAGCCGCACCTGCATCGCTTCGGGACCGTCGGCGCCGCCGTCCACGCAGATGCGGTACTGGTAGCTGCGGCCGCCTTCCTCAGCCTGCTTCCACGCAATGCGGCTCAAATCCACCACGATGTCGCGTTTTGGCGATGACGTTTCCATGAGGTCCTCCGCTACCGTTTTGCGCCATCGAGACCGCTGCGGTCAAGCATGACTGAAGGCGCATCGGGCCGGCGTCAGGGCCGGGAACGGGCGTTCAATTTTCTTTTGACTTTTCCGCCCGAAGCTGCGAAAAGGAAAATAAGGCGACGTCACAACCATGAGGACATACGCTTATGCCGGAATTTGATTTGGTGGTCAAAAACGGAATGATCGTCGACGGCACCCGCGCTCCGCGTTTTCGCGGCGACGTCGGCATCGCCAACGGGCGTGTCGCCCGCGTCGGGCGCATCGCTAACCATCAGGGCGCCAGGGTCATCGACGCCGGCGGCCTGATCGTCGCGCCCGGCTTTATCGACCTGCATACCCATTACGACGCCCAGATTTTCTGGGATCCGTACCTCACCATCTCGAGCTGGCACGGGATCACGTCGGTCGTGATCGGCAACTGCGGCTTCGGCTTCGCGCCGGTCAAACCGCACGACCGCGAGCGCGCGATGCTCACGATGGTGCGCACCGAGGCGATTCCGCTGCGCGCGATGCAGGCGGCGATGACTTGGGATTGGGAGACCTATCCGCAATTCCTCAACACGCTGGAGCGCCTGCCCAAGGGCGTCAACATCCTGCCCTACGTGCCGATGAATCCGCTGCTCAATTACGTCATGGGTATCGAGGACGCCAAGAGCGGCCGGATGCCGACCGAGGCCGAGCATGCGCAGATGCGCCGCATCCTGGACGAGGCGATGGACGCCGGCGCGCACGGATGGTCCGCGCAGCGCTTGCTGCCCGACGGCCCTTCCTCCGTGCAGCGCGACTACGACGGCTCGCCCATGAACACCGACATCATGCATGACGAGACCTGTTTGGAGATGGCGCGGGTGCTGGGCGCGCGCGGCGACGGCTTCCAGGAACTGACGCTGGTGGGCAAGGATCCGAAGATCGACGCGCTGCATTACGAGAAGATCGCCGAACTCAGCGGACGCCCGATCATGTTCGAAGCGGTGTCCAGCCAGGATCGCTTCCCCCATCGCCATCGCAACCAGATCCGATGGCTGGAGAGCTGCCGCCAGCGCGGACTGCCGGTCTTCGGTCAGGCCATCACCACCGACGCCGGACTGAGCTTCACCTTCGAGGATTGGAACCTGTTCGACGACTCCGACGCGTGGCGCGAGGCGACGCTCGGCACCGTTTTGGAGCGCAAGGAAAAGCTGGGCGATCCGCGCCGGCGTCAGGCCCTGAAGGATCAGATGCCGCGCGAGAGCCTGATCAGCTACTTCGACCAGATCATCATCACCGAATGCATCAAGGCCGTAAACAAGCCCCTGGAAGGGCTCACTATGGGCGAGGCGTCCAGGCGCACCGGCAAGCATATGGTCGATGTGATGCTCGATCTGGCCGTCTCGGAGGACCTCAAGACCGAATTCTTCGCCCCCGCCATCAACCGCGACATGTCGCTGATGAAAGAGGTGATTGACTATCCGTATCTTACCTTCGGCGTCAGCGACGGCGGCGCGCATACCAAGTTCCTGACCGCGGGCCGCTACCCGACCGAAGCGATCGCGAAGTACTGCCGCGACTTCGGCTGGCTTTCGCTTGAAGACATTCACTGGCGGCTGTCGGCGCTGCCCGCCTTCTGCGCCGGCTTCCGCGATCGCGGGATGCTGCGCGAGGGCGCGCCCGCCGACATCGTGATCTACGATCTCGACCAACTGGCGGTGCGGCCGATCGAAATCCTGCACGATCTGCCGGGCAACGAATGGCGCCGCGTCCAGCGTTCCGACGGCTATAAATGGATGATCGTCAACGGCGAGGTCACCTTCGAGGGCGAGCGCTGCACCGGCGCGACCCCGGGCAAGCTGCTGCGCCACGGCCACTAGCCCGCGACTGACCAATCGCGCAAGTCCTCTCCCTGCCCGACCCATGGCGGGGAGAGGACTTGCATTTTGTTGCTGAATCCGGGACGTACAACCGGAATCGGAATTCTGTCTCAGTGCGCGTCGCCGCCGCAAATCGCGGTTGGGCGGGAAAACACCTCAACGGTTTCCAAAATTTCCACTGCGATGCTACTTACTGACGGCGGCAGGAGGATTCGCATCGATGTCACTACAGCAACTGGACTCTCTGATACAGAAACTCAAGGCGGTTCCCGTCGATCCGACCGCAACGTTTGCCCGCCGGCGCGCCGCGATGGAAAAAGCCGCCTTCCGGCTCGACGCCGATATCAAGGCCGAACCTGTAAGCGCCAACGGCGTGCCGGCGGAATGGATCACCGCGCCCGCGGCCGATACCGGACGCAGTGTGCTCTATCTCCACGGCGGCGGCTACACCATCGGATCGATCAAGACCCATCGATGCCTTGCCGGATGGATTTCGCGCGCGGCCCAGGCGCGGGTGCTGCTGATCGATTACCGGCTGGCGCCGGAGAATCCATTTCCGGCCGCGGTCGATGACGCGGTGGCCGCCTGGCGCTTCATGCTGGATTCGGGGGTCAAGCCGTCGCGGGCGGTGGTCGGCGGCGACTCCGCCGGAGGTGGATTGGCGGTCGCAACCCTGCTCGCTATCCGCGATGCCAGCCTGCCGCTGCCCGCTGCCGGCGTATGCCTTTCTCCGTGGGTGGATTTGGAGGGCACGGGCGAATCGATGAAGACCAAGGCCGACGTCGATCCGATGGTGGGCAGCGGCAACCTGGCCGACATGGCGTCGGCCTATCTGGGCGGCAGAGATCCCAAAACTCCGCTCGCGTCACCGCTGTACGCCGATCTGCGCGGATTGCCGCCGTTGCTGATCCAGGTTGGCACCGCTGAAGTTCTGCTTGACGATTCCAGCCGTCTGGCCGAGCGCGCGCGCAAGGCCGGAGTCGAGGTGGCCTACGAGCCGTGGGAGCACATGATCCACGTTTGGCAGATCTTCGTGCCGATGCTGGATGAAGCCAAACAGGCGGTGGAGCGCATCGGCGCATACATCCGCGAAAAGACCCCTTGAAGGTCGCAATCGGCGCACTTCAATCGCGGGCATCGGCCCGCGCCGACAAAGCGTGTCATTCGGGGCGGCAGCGAAGCTGAGAGCATCAGTGAGGGAAGGGGAGCCGGTCCTGAGGCTGCCGAAGGAAATCCACGCGCAGCGATTATTTGCAGTGCGCGCGCGGACAAATCGCTTCGCGTTTGCTCCCTCCGCTGCGGCGCCGCTCGCGGCCGGGATGACAAAACCCCGGCAATTGTAGAAACTGCGGGGCTGGCCGGGATTTCCGGCCAGCCCCTTTGCGTTGGACGACTCAGACGCGGCGTTTATTTCATCACGCTGGCCAGACCGCCGGGGGTGGACAGCGTGGCGACGTCGCGATACTGCGCCGGCACCGCCTCATCGATGGTTGACGGCTCGTCGTTATTCGCGGTCGCGTGCTTGTTCTGGAAGTCCCACTCCAGGCTCATCCCGGTGGTGTAGCTGAGAATCGTGGTCTCGCCGTGGACGTCATGCGGCACGAGTGCTTCCCACAGAACCTTGTACAGCTTGCCGGTGCGGTCGTAGCCCTCCGAACCCGCCATCGCGGTGATCTTGGTCTGCTTGTCCACGTAGAAAATGCGATGCGAGTAGCAGTAGGCGCCGAGGACCGGCAACGGCTGCAGATCGATCACGTCGTAATCGCGCAGCTCCCATTTGTTGGTACCCGCCTTGGGCCATCCCGGCAGGCTGCCCGACTTGGTGCCGCCGCCGCCCACGTATGCCGCGGCGGAATAGGCCTTGGCCGGATCCATGATGACCGTCAGCAGCTTCTTCGATCCCAAATAATGCGGGTCGAAGTTGGTCGGCATCCAGCCGCCGTCGTCCTGCACGTAATCGGTGCCCAGCACCGGCGAGCAGCGCGCGGCCGAGGACAGCCGCAACGACCGGCGCAGCGAGGGCAGGAATACGTAGCTTTCCTGGAACCGCGCCGGATCGGCCGGCTGGAGCTGCAATTCGGTGGTGTACTTGGACTGCTCCGGGGCCGCGACCAGATAGCGGGCGGCAAACAGGATTCCGTTGGCATATGGCAGATTGACCGGCATCCCCGGCTCGCTCAGATGCGACAGTTGATACCAGGTGTCGTCGGTCTCTTCCTCGGAAACGTTGTCGTACTGGTCGACGATCCAGTCGTAGGTGTAGTAGTGGATGATCGCCGGTCTGAATACCAGCCAGGCGTTGTACATCACCTTGGCGGCTTTGTCGGGTTCCGATGGGTTTGGAAAGGGCACGCCGGCGGTGTAGCCCTGGATAGTCCATCCGCCGGTTGCGCTCTTGACCAGTTTGGTTTGCCCGGCGTATTTCTCGGTATCTTCCTTGAATTTTTTCGGCAGCGGGAAATCATGCGTGGGTCCGACTTCTATCGTGAATTCGGGACCGTCGCCGATATGCCAATGATAGTCGCCGCTGTACAGGCTCTGCAGCCATATCGGCATGAACCTGGCATACTGTTTCCAGTTCTGCGTGGTGATCCTGGTGCCGGGCGCAATCGTTTGGGATGACGTATCGTCGGCCAGCGCCTGGAACCGCGCCGGATCGAACATGGTTTCCGCGCGCACGCCGGAGCATATCAATGAGAGCGCCAATGCGAGCGCGCCAGTTATGACAAGGGACCGTGTTCTCATCTCCAATTTAGCCTCCTGAACTCGAGGCACCCTCAGGTGCCTGGATACATCGATACACGAGAAGGACGCAGCAAACCGGACATCCTGAGGACACGGTCAGCGACGCAGGCGGGCGGTGAAAGCAGCCCTCCAGCGGAGGAAACCCCAGATGTATGACTAATGCGCTGTCATGCCCGTACATTGACAGTCCATCCCCGGGACCCAGCGACACCACTTCGGAGCGAAGCGCGACGCCGCCGCAACGGGAGCGTCGGTTCGCCCGGCCCGGAGACAGCTCACAGCGGTCCGCCAACGGCCAAGTGCCACTTCGTCATTAGTTGGTCAGCACACAACTGTCAAGCGGAATCAATCCGGGCGGCGTGGTTTTTGGAGGCGCAGTGGTGCGGAAAATTCAACCATAATGCGCTGCGATTGATCTCAGTCCCCCTGCAGAATTCCCGGAGCCGTAAAGTCGCGGCACATCGCGCGGACTTCTTCGCCCACGCGCGCAATTGCCGCTTCGTCATCCACGTGCCTGATGACCTGATCCATCCACGCCGCGACCTGACGCATCTGCTCCTCGCCCATCCCGCGCGAGGTGACCGCCGGCGTGCCCAGGCGGATGCCGCTGGGGTTGAAGGGTTTGCGCGTATCGTAGGGCACGGTGTTGTAGTTGCACACGATACCGGCGCGCTCCAGCGCCTTGGCCGCCTTTTTCCCAGGCACGTTCTTGTTGGTGAGGTCGATCAGGATCAGATGGTTGTCGGTGCCGCCCGATACCAGGTCGAAGCCGCGGCGCATCAACTCGTCCGCCATCGCGGCGGCGTTGCGCACGATCTGCCTGCCATATTCCTTGAACGCAGGAGTGGAAGCTTCCTTAAGGGCGACGCCGATTGCCGCGGTGGTCTGATTGTGAGGTCCGCCCTGCAGACCCGGAAACACGGCGCGGTCGATGCGATCGGCGACCTCTTTGCGGCACAGGATCATGGCGCCGCGCGGCCCGCGCAAAGTTTTATGCGCGGTGGTGGTGATCACGTCGGCGTGGGGGACGGGGTCGGGATGGACGCCGGCAATAATCAGCCCCGCGATATGAGCGATGTCGGCCAGCAGGAACGCGCCCACCTCCCTGGCGATGGCGCCGAAGATGCTGAAGTCGATTTGACGCGGATACGCCGTCGCGCCCGCCACTATCATCCGCGGACGCTCCCGCCGCGCCATCTCCCGGATTGCGTCGTAGTCCAGCCGGCGGCTTTCGCGATCGACCGGATACTGAACCGCCTTCCAGAACTGGCCCGTGATGCTGATATTCCAGCCGTGCGACAGATGTCCGCCATGCGGCAGTCCCATACCCATGATCTTGTCGCCCGGCTTGAGCAGCGCGAAGTAGACCGCCAGGTTGGCCGGCGAGCCGGAGTAGGGCTGCACGTTGGCGTGTTCCGCGCCGAACAGGTTTTTCGCCCGTTCGATGACCAGATTCTCGAGCTGATCGATGTAGCGCTGGCCCTCGTAATAGCGCCGGGCCGGATAGCCCTCGGAATACTTGTTGGTCAGGACCGATCCGCTGGCTTCGAGCACGGCTTTGGAGACGTAATTCTCCGACGGGATCAGCCGCACGGTGTCCAGTTCGTAGCGTTCCTCCTGCCGGATCAGCTCATAAATCTCGGGATCGGTCTGCTTGAGTGCCTGCACGGTTGCTAACTCCTGGGATAAGAGTACCGGGATGCGGACACCCATTCCATCGCGGCTGCCGGGCTAGCGCAGGTCGGGGGGCGTGACTTTGGCAATCCAGGCGCGGTAGTTGCCGTCGTAGCCGCGCGCCGCCTGCAGCTGTTTAATCCGGACGCGCAGCCGCGCCACAGTCTGCGCTGACAGCGCCGGCTTGGCCGCAATCGCGACCGCAAGGTTCTCGCCCTGCTCATGCGCCCGATTGCGTTCGACCTCGGCCAGCGGCAGCCGCTCCTCGCTCAGTCCGAGGTAGCTCTCGGCCACCCGGGTGCCGATTTCGGTGCCGCTGTCCAGCGAATCCTTGATATTGCCCTTGCCGGTCAGGACGTTGCCGGCGGCAAACACCGGCGTCGGGCCATCGATCAGCAGGCCGGCCCTGCTGTCAACGTAGCGGTAAACCTCGCCCTGTTGGGGAATTTCCGCAATACGTTCGGGAATACTGCCGATCGAGCTGACGACGAATGGGCCGCGCACCTCCTCGTCGGTGCCCGGGATGATTCGGGCCTGGGAATCGACCACTTCGGTGCGGCTCAGGCGTAACCCCGTCAGGCGTCCGTCGCGTTCGATCAGCCCCGTGGGTGCGCGCAGTTCCTGGAATTGGAACAGGTATTTGCGCTGGGCCTTTTCCAGGATCTTGGCGCGAGCCATCCGCAGCGCTTCCGCTCGTTTGGGATTGGCCGCGGCCGGGATATCCGATAGCGGCATATCGAGCACACGGCGGCGATAATAGAGCTTGCACGGAGCGACCTCGAGCTGCGCCCAGACAAGTCCATGCTCCTTGAGCACCGGCTCGATTCCCTCGCGCTCCAGCTTCACCATGTCCTCTTCGATATTGCGGCGAGCCAGTGCGGTCAGGGTGGTTTCGATCTGGAGCACTTTGACCACGTCGATCGACGCCAGGCCGCCGCCCACGACGATTCCACCCGGCGCCAGTTCGTAGCGCGGCCCTGAATAATCCTTCTCCGGGTAATGATTGAACCAATAAATGAGCGAGTTCTGATAGATCAGACCGCGGTCGGTGAACTGATCGGCGCCTTCGACCGGGAATGGCCGGTCGCGCCAGGCGCCGTTGGCCAGCACGATCGCGCTGAACCCCCAGTTTTGGGCCAGGTCGTTGAATTGCAGGTCGCGTCCCAGCCGGGTCAGCGGGACGAATTCGATCTCGGGATGATCGAGCCGGGAGTTAATCTCTTCATATTCGTCGCGCCGCTGCTTGACGTGCCAGCGCGGCAGCCCGTCCTCGATCTTGCCGTAGGGACGGGGATTTTGTTCGATGACGGCAACCACAGCGCCGCGTTGGGCGAGGATGTGGGCAACCTCGGAACCTGCGGTGGCGCCGCCGATGACGGCGACGACGTGGCGCGCCAGGGAGTTGTCGATAGCCATAAGGTTAAAACCCGGGTGTCAAAAATGTTCCGAACGCGCGGGAACCTGATCGCCGGCTATGGTACACCCGCCCATTTCGGCCCGTGAGCATAGGATAGGAGCATTCCAAGCTCAATAACCCTGCTTAAATTATCCGCGCGCATCGCATACCGCCTTGCGCGGACGCGCCGCGGCGTGGTTTCGTATGGTCGTAATCATGGCGCGCACAATGTGGATCGTGTTTTTCGCGGCATGCCTTTTCTCCCTCTGCCGCATCCAGCCGCCCGCCTCAGCGGCCGGCACCGACGACGTCGCGGTGGGCGAGCAGCATGAGATGCCGTTTCCGGCCGACCAGACCCTGGAACTGGTTCAGGATGTGCTCAGGGGCGACGGGATTCTGTTCGACGTACGCTCCGATAATTCGATCGTGACATTATGGAAACCGGCCGACAATCCGCCCGGATTCTTCAGCTCGCTCGCCGGTATGAAGCCGCAATACCGCTACGAGATCACGGTCCTGCCCGAGGGCGGCTCAAAGAGCCGGATCATCGTCAATACGCGCACCGAATACGTACCCGAATCCGATATCGCGAAATACAAGGCGAGCCGCCGCTTCAATATGTTTCAGAAGATCGATCAACTGGCGGCCGACCTTCCACCGGCGCGCAAGACACCAGCCACCGGCGGCGTCAACTTTGCCCTGCTGCCGAACGAGGATTTAAAGGGTCTGGCCCGGCGCGTCACCGGCAACGCCGATAACTGGAAGGCAATCGCCGAGCGCAACGGGCTTAACTCGCCCACCGACGTCACCCCTTTCCAGAGCATCTGGGTGCCCGACAATCTGATTAAATCGCGCGCCAGGCCCGACGCGGGGCCACAGCCCTGACCCGATGATCGGCGGGTACGGGGTAAAGCGCGGCCGCACGCGCGGGGACGTCACTTCGGAGTGGAAAGCGCGCAAGCACTGCGCTATGCATCGACATTAAGCGGCGACGCAGTGATTCGGGGGAGAAATGCCATGTCCAGCAACGGGAGCAAGGCAGTTTCGATTCGCGCTCGTCTCAATCATCCGGTGATCGACGCCGACGGGCATTGGGTGGAATTTTCGCCGGTAGTGTCCGAGGCGCTCCGCCGGATCGGCGGCGATCGGGCTGGCGAGGGCTTCCGCGCGGTCGAAGGCCTGATCAACCGTATCCTTTCGTTCAGCGACGATGAGCGGCGCGCGCGGCGTTCCGCGCAGCAGGCGTGGTGGTCATTTCCCAGCGCCAAAACAATCGACGGCGCCACGGCGCTTTTCCCGCGCCTGTTATACGAGCGGCTGGACGAGCTGGGAATCGATTTCGCCGTGCTTTATCCGACCGGCGCTCTGGGTATCGCCTTCAATCCCGATCATGAAACCCGCCGCGCGACCTGCCGCGCTTTCAATACCTATATCGCCCAGGAGTTCGGCCCGCTGGCGGATCGCATGACCCCGGCGGCGGTCATCCCGATGGACTCGCCCGAAGAAGCTATCGCCGAACTCGATTACGCGGTCGGCAAGCTGGGTCTCAAGGTGATCGTGATGGCCAGTCTGATGCGCCGTCCGATCGCGGCGGTCGAGCGCAAATCGCCGCAGGCCGCGCGCTTCGCCTTCTGGTACGACACGGTCGGCCTGGACAGCGAGCACAACTATGACCCGGTGTGGGCCAGATGCCAGGAGTTGGGCGTGGCGCCGACGTTCCATTCGGGTTCGCGCGGATTCGGGCTGCGCACTTCACCAACCAACTTCGTCTACAACCACATCGGCCATTTCGCCGCCGCCGGCGAGGCGGTGTGCAAGGCCTTGTTCATGGGCGGAGTGACGCGGCGCTTTCCGCAACTGAACTTCGCGTTTCTGGAGGGCGGCGTCGGATGGGCCTGCAATCTGTACGCGGACCTGATCGGGCATTGGAAGAAGCGCAGCCTCGAAGCCCTGGAGGCGACCAATCCTGCCAATCTCGACCGTAAACTGCTGAACGAGCTGGCCGCGCGCTACGGCGGTCCGGCGGTGGCCGATTATCTGCGCGGCAATGGCGGTGAAATCGACGTGACCCGGATCACACGCGACAACGCGCCGGCGCAACTGGATGATTTCGCCGCCTGCGGAATCACGCGCGCCGAGGATATCCGCGACCTGTTCGCGGCCAATTTCTACTTCGGATGCGAAGCCGACGATCCGATCAACGCGTGGGCTTTCAACCGCAAGTTCAATCCCTATGGCGCCCGGCTCAACGCGCTGTTCGGCTCCGATATCGGTCATTTTGACGTCCCCGACATGAGCCAGGTGCTGCCCGAAGCGCATGAGCTGGTCGAAGAGGGTTTGATCAGCGCCGCGGACTTCCGCGATTTCGTATTCGCCAACGCCGCCCGTTTCTGGTCCGCCGGCAATCCGGACTTCTTTCGGGGTACGCGGGTGGAAAAGCAGGTGAAGGCGGAGATTGGCGCTCGGGCCTGATCGGGAGCGGCACGTCGGAGCGGCCCTCCGGCGCGCCTCAATGCCAGCATGGTTGTAACCCGCGCCGCGGCCGCTATTCGACGTCCTTGAACACGGCGAAGCTGGTCGGCGTGGTTTCGAGCCGGGGAAAGCTGAAACCGCATTTCGGACACGGCTCGGCCAGCACCGCCTGCTCTCTTTTCAGGTCGTACGACTTGTCCTGAAATTGGCCGCAGGTCGGACAGATGCGCAGCAGCCGCGTGCCCGCCAGCTCGAAATTGGTGATGATGTCCTCCATTATGGCGCCGGATTGCGCCGCCCAGGTCTTGGCGTGCTTGTGATAAATGTTCATATGCCAGTCGTCCAGCGCCTGTTTGCTGGTCCATAAGCTGACCTCGTTGTACCAGCCGGGGTCGTCGGGATGCGTCCACCAGGTCAGATGCATGAACCCGGGCAGTTTGCGCAAATGGTTGCGTACGTCGGCGAAGACGGTTCTGAATTTCTCATAGCCGTCCGGACTTGAGAATCGCACCCTCTGCATACTCAGATAGATCGCCATCGCGGTTCTCCTCTGCGTTTTGCAAGCCGCTGGAGGCGGATTAGTCGCGGTCGATAAGCATATGCGATGCCATCCTGATGGGCGGCAATGAAACGCGTCTGGCGCGGCGGCGGGGCAGTCGCTGCCTGTTGTATGCGCACTGTCGAAAAAGCGTGCATCGTGTTCGCGACCCGGACGCTAACTGCCGGCCGACGCATGGCAAGAGAAGAACCGGCAAACCGCCGGCTCGCGCGCGGGCAGCGGCGTGTGTTGCAGGGCGTTTCCGGATAGACTTGGGCGTGGCGCCTGCGGATAACCTTTGCGCCTAAAGCAGGATAATTCGTGGTTGGGAAATCGTGGCGAGCTCATTGAAACCGTCCGGCCTGGCTCCCCCGTGTTTCGATCCCTCGCGTGCCGATTTTCCGGTCCGCGTGGTTGCCGCACGCCGCGTGGTCGATCTGTTCACCGACACCCACGCCCCCGAACGCATCGAGAGCTACCGCCAGGCGATGGCCGGCGGCGGGTTGTTCCCGCCCGTATCGGTAATTGCGATCGGCTCGCGCTTCATTATCACCGACGGCCATAAACGCTACCGCGCCTGCCGCGCCCTGGAGCTGGATCGGATCCCGGTTGAGATATGGCCGCTGCGCAAGCTGCTCGCGGATCAATGGCGCCAGTTCCGCCACAAGACTGGGCAGACCGCCGCTGTGCTGGCGCGCGCGGCCCGCGACCCGCAAGGGCGCAAGGACGCGCGGCGGCTTTATTGGGACACGGTCGGACACTGGCGCCGCATCGCAAGCTCAGCCGCCGACCGCATCCGCCGGCTCATGCCGGCCGCGGCGCCGCAAGCGGAGTCTCCGGGCATATTCTGGCGCCTGCTGCGCGACTGCATGCGTCTGCGGGGGCATCTGCTGATGGTGCTGTTGAGCCTGGCGGTGCTCGGCGGCGCGCAGCTCTATCTGACCTGGATTGCCAAACTGTGGGCGGAGGGACCGCTGCTCAGCGGCGACCGCGCGGCGATGACCCGCCTGCTTCTGCGGGCCGCGATTACCGCGTTGGCGATGGTGGCGGGCATTTTCTTCTCCCGCTACTCGCTGCGCGCCGTTGACCAGAACCTGGTGCAATTGCTGCGCGACCGCGCGCATGAACGCCTGCTGGAAACCGACCTGAGTGTGGCGCGCGGCTTCCAGACCGGCGATCTGATGTCGCGGATGTTCAACGACGCCGGCGCGCTGTCGGAGTTCGTACGCGAAATTCTGAGACGCGGAGTGGGCGAGACGCTGGTCATCCTGGGCGCCGTCGCGATGCTGTTTCGGCTGGACTGGCGTCTGGCGCTGGTCATCGGCGCGGCGGTGCCGGCGGTCGCGATGCCGCTGGCGCGGCTGGGGAGGATGGTGCGCAAATGGGGCGCCGCCGCGCAGCAGGCCGCGGGCGCGTTGGGCGCCACCTTGAACGAGCAGCTCCACGGTCTTACCACGATCAAGGGATTTCAGGCCGAACGTACCGAGCAGGAGCGCTTTGCGGAGCAGGACTCCACCTGGCGGCGGCAGGTTTTGCGCGGCGAGTTCTGGTCGGCCGCGCTCATCTCTTCCGTATGGCTGATCGCGGCCGCCGGGCTGCTGGCGGCGGTCTGGTACGGCAGCACCATGGTCGCCTCCGGCCGCGTCACTACCGGCGTGCTGCTGGCGTTTTGTCTGTACGCGGTGCAGATGGTCGAGCCGCTGCGCCGCCTCAGCGAGGTGCACAACATGTCGCAGCGCGCGATTGCCTGCGCGACCCGCGTTTACGAAATAATCGACCTGCCTCCACCGCGGCATGACGGCGGCGTCGCGCTCCGGCTGCCCGTGCGGGGGGATTTGCGGTTCGATCAGGTGTGTCTGAGCTTTGGCGGCAAACAAGTGCTGAAGGATTTCGGTTTGGTTATCGGGAGCGGCGAGACGATTGCGTTGGTGGGCGCCAGCGGCGCGGGCAAAAGCACCGTGGCCAATCTGCTGCTGCGATTCCTGGAGCCGCAGCGCGGACGAATCCTGCTCGACGGTTATGAGCTATGCCAGTTGCGCGTGGCGGACCTGCGGCGCGCGGTCTGCGTCGCCGAGCAGGACCCCTTCATCTTCAGCGGTTCAATCCTCGACAACATCCGTTACGGCGCCCCGAATGCCCCCCGCAATTCGATCGAAGAGGCGATCGCGCTCGCCGGTCTGGAGACTTTCGTGGCTTCGGTACCCGGAGGGCTGCATGCGCATCTGACGGAATCAGGACGCAATCTTTCCGGCGGCCAGCGCCAGCGCATCGCCTTGGCGCGCACCATCGCTCGCGACCCCGCCGTGCTGGTGCTCGACGAAGCCACCAGCGCGCTCGACAGCGATACCGAGCGGATTATCTTTGCCGGTCTGCACGAATGGATGGAGCGGCGGACGGTCATCGTGATGGCGCATCGGCTGGCCACGGTCAGCCGCTTTGGCCGGATCGCAATGCTCCAGGACGGCGCCATAATCGCGGACGGGCCGATGCCGCAGTTGGTGGCCGGCAGCGCGGCGTTTCGGGAATTGTTTGCCGATCAGCTAAGCGTCGGGGATGCGGAAGCCGATCGATGAATCGAAATTTCCAAATCCCCCCTTTCCTGATTCCTTCCACATGAAATTCCATAAGAAATCCGCGAAAGGCGGGAACGCGAATGCGTCCGGCTGCTCAGGCGGGCGGCGGCGCCGCGATGAGTTCGGTGAAGAGCCGTTCGTAGCGGCTGGCCATCGTTGCCGGGTCGAATTCCCGCACCCGGATCAGACCGCGTTGCGCGATGTTCTCCGCCAGCTTCGGATCTTGCAGCAGTTTGATTAGCGCGCCGCTCAGGTCGCGGACATCGTCCGGTCGGGCCAGCATGGCCGCGGGGTCGTTCTCGCCGGCAACTTCCGTCACCCCGCTCAGCCCATAAGCGGCAATCGGCGTGCCGCAGGCCATCGCGTCGATTGCCGTCTGCGATAATCCTTCGCGCAGGGTGGAATGAGTCGCGATCACCACGCATTCGCACGCGGTCAACGCCGGGACGACATCGTCCAGATGGCCCAAATAATGCGCCCGTCCATTTAGGCGGAAAGTGCGGATCAATTGGTCGAAGGGCGGCGCCTGATGGCGCTCATCCCTGGTCCCGCACACCAGAAGATGGACCTCGCCCAGCGCGCCCGCGGCCTGCGCCGCCGCCATCGCGTCGCAAATTCCCTTGCCAAGATTGATTCCGCCCAAAAAGCCGATCCATCGGCCAGCCGGTGGCAACCCCATCAGGATGCGCGCGCGGACGCGCTCGGCTTGACCGGGAATCCTTTCACGCGGTGGAAAACGCCAGGCATTCGGAATCACATGCACTTTGGAGGGCGCGATTGCGGTGCCATTGAGCAGGCTGTGCCGCACGCCGCGGCTGACAGCCACCAACGCGTCGGCGCGCAGCGCGGCCAGCCGGCGCACTCGCGGCGGGAGCGTCAGTTCCATGTGCCGCACCAGCACCAGCCGCGGTGTGCGGAAGCGCCGCGGCGTCAGGCACGACCACACCCACAGGTCGCTGGTCGTAACCATCAGGATGTCCGGACGCGACTGCTTCACCGCGCGGGAAAGCAGGATGGGCGCGAGGACATTGAGCGATCCGCCGATCGAGGCGGAGATGGCCTGAATTGACCCCGCCCTCAACGCCGCGTTCCATTCACCGGCTGCGGGACAGACTGCGGCGACGCGGTGGCCGCGGAGGATGAGCGCCTGGGCCGTTGCCAGCGTGGCCCTCTCCGCGCCGCCGACGGCGCGCGCGCCCGAAGCGAGCATGATCTTCATGACGCGGAGGGCGCGATGGGGCGGCGCTGTTCGCGATGCGGCGCTGTGCTCATCGGAAGCTTCACCATGCTAGTCAATGATGCCGGCGCGGTCGAACCGTGCTTGCCCTCGAAACGCCCCGGCGCGAAACGTAATATGTTTTGGCCGGCGCGCGCCCTCAAATCGCGGGCGCGGCGGCATGGTGGCGGTTTGAAGCCGGCAATCGAATCATCGGCAATCGAGATGGCGGGTCAATGGCGTTTGGGCGCCGTTGGTGCCGGCGCGTCGGCGCGCGTGCGTCCGGGATGGCGGATGCCGCCGACGGCCGCATGGCTGGTGGTGAGGATGTTCGGCGAAACCTTTTGCGGCGCGCTGATTACGTTTATCGTGCTCGACCTGCTTGCCTCCTTCATCGACAAATTCGACGATCTGGTGTCCTACGGCTTGTTCAAGCCCGCCGGTATCGAATACCTGGTTTTGAAACTGCCGCTGATGACGGCGCAGCTGATTCCGGTGGCGTGCCTGGCGGGAGTATTGATGGGCTTTGCGATGCTCAATCGCAACGGCGAGCTGCTCGCGCTGCAGGGACTTGGCATCAGCCGTTTGGCGTTGGCGTTGCCGCTGCTCGCAATCGCCTCGGTTCTGTCATTGGCGACCTTCGTGCTTAACGAAACCATCGTGCCGGCGGCGACGCGCCAGTCGAAATACCTGCTCGACGGCGTGATCCATCATCAGGGCCAGTTCGTGTACAAGGCGCAAAACTGGCTGCGGACGCATGATTGCTTTGTCGGCGTTAAGAGCTACGACGCGGAGCATCAGCGTCTGATTGGGGTGCGGATTTTCCAAATCGGACCGCAATACACGCTGGGCGCGATCTACAGCGCCGACGCGGCGCAGTGGGACGGCCGGCAATGGACCTTCCTGGGCCTGAAAACCATTGAACTGCGGCGGCGCGGAACGGTGGCCGCGGCCCACACCCGCGGCTTTCATCTCGACGCCAAACCGGGCGACTTTTCCTTCGCTATCCTCAGTCCCGAGGAGTTCAGCCTTTCCGAACTGGACGACTATATCGCCAAATTGCGGCGCAACGGCTTGGACCCCGGTTCCTATCTGGTCGACCGCGACGTGAAATACGCGCTGCCGCTGTCCTGCCTGGTGATGATGTTCTGCGGACTGGCACTCAGCCTTGACCCGGTGCCGCGCGCGTTCAGCGCCGGACGCGGCTTCATTCTGGGCCTTGGCATCGGGCTGGCCTACTGGATCACGCTGGGATTCACAATTTCGTTCGGCCGCTCAGGCGTTCTGCCGGCCTGGATGGCGGCGTGGTCGCCCAACTTCCTGTTTTCAATGCTGGCCGCCGCGCTCTTTCTGGCGGGCGAGGAACGCTGAAAACCGGCCGCCGATGCTGACGGTTTGGAGTTGGACGGCTGATTTGGTAGCTTAGGCCAGCATCGGCGTATCTTGGCGGAGGATTGGCCAGCGCCGTGACAGGGGGGAGCCTTGGTCCGGAAGAGATCGTGCTCAGCGGCTGCATTGCTGCTATCCATCCTGACCTTGTGGATCGGGCATCCGCGGGCCCAAATCCAACCTGACGCCCCGTCGGCCGCCAGCGCCGACCTATCCGGACCTTCGATCACTTCGCTGCCGCCGGTCATCGACATCGGCGACGTTTTCACCATCGGCGGCAGCGGCTTTACCTCGGGCTCGGTGATCAATTTCTTCGTCGCCACCGCCGCCGGGGCACTGGATTTCGGTCCTTTCGATCCAGGCTCAAGCGTGCCGGAAAGTTTGCTGGTCTTTGTGCCGACCTCGGTTATCCAGGGCGAGGGTGTCGTAGCCGTGCAGGTGATCAACACCGATGAAGGTCATATTGCGTCCAACGTGATGCTGACTTTTCTGCAGGGCGATCCCGCTTTCGGATTTCCCAATCTGACCGCGATCAACGGTGTTGGGTTGTCGCCGCACAGCGTTGATCCCGGTATCGCGGTTGCCAACGTCACCACGGTGGTGCATCCGGGCTCCGCGGTGACACTGAGCGGCAGCGGCTTCGACGTGTCCAACGGGGTCGCGATCGATTTGTTCTGCGATTGTCCGGGAGGAAAGATTGGGCCATTTTATCTGGGCCGCGGCAATCCAGGTCTGAGCGCGTCCAGTTTGAATTTCAATCTGCCGTCGGGGTCGCTGGGTCCGGGCACGGGTCCGGGGGCATTCAGGGTGACCAACCTGGGCAATTTTCTGGCCAGCGCCGCGGTTTCGGTGCCGATTGGCGCGCAAATCGCCATCAGCCGGGTTACCCAGTCGGGCTCGACAATAACCGTCAATGGAGCCGGGTTCTGCGACCTCACGGTGATCAACCTGTTCAACCTGCAGGGCAGCACGGTGGTTGACCTGGGCGGCCTGAATTCCGACGGCAGCGCCAGAATCCCGCTCACCGTGCTCAACAATAGCGAGTTCACGTTCACGCTTCCGGCCGGCAGCGTCGCGGGCCCGGCTTACATCCAGGCGCTCAATCCGCCGTTCATTCCCTTTACCAGCTCGGGGAATACCCCCGCCGGAGCCTTCAACATCAGGTAACGACGCCGACCGATTCCCGCGGCCCGGTACGCCCTGGGAATTGGCCGAAACGGACCGCTTGTCGGCGGTCAAAACTGCCGAGACCATGACTTCGCCCATGCCGAGTGCCCAACCCGCGCCGCTTGGGCTAGAATCACGGCCGCCGGATGGAGAAGCCGATGGACGACCGCGATATCGACCTCGAACAGATGATGGATCGGATACGATCGCAGATTCATGAGAAACGGCTGCGGGGAGAGGCGCCCGCCGCGCCCGGCAACGATCAGCCGCCGGATCGGGATATGGCCGAACTCGACCGCGCCTATGACCTGACCCAGGCGCCGCTCGATCCCAACCGCCGCTTCCTGGGCTGGACATTACTGAAGGCAGCAAAAGCTGTCAGTCAGTTGTTGCGGCCCGTCATCCGCCGCCAGTCGGAATACAACGCCGCCAACACGCGCCTGATGGGACATGTGCGGCAGACTTTGGAGGCGCTCGGGCGGCAAATGGCCGAACTGCGCGACTCCGGGCGGTTTTTGGCCCATAATATCGACGAGGTCGCGGCGCGTCTGCAGGCGATGGCGCGCCGACTGCCCCGGGATTACTCAGATGACCTCCGCATGCATGCGCAGGCGCTGAGTGACGTCGGCCGGCGCATCGCGGAGCTCGAGCGGGGGTACGCGGGATGGCTCCGACAGGCCGAGCGGATCGATCGTCTGGAACACAACCAGACCGTGATTCGCCAGGAACTGGACAATTCGTATGCGGCGCGGCTGCGCGACATCGATCGGGCTCTGGCAGCGCGGGATGAGACGCTTGAAACGCTGCAGACCCGCTATGCCGAGCTGGCCGCGGCCATCTCGGCGGCGGACGCGCACCCCTATCGGGAGGATCTGCATCTTGTGCGCGGCCGTATCCTGCGCCTGGAACATCGCCTGCGCCGCCTGCTTGCCGCGCAGCCGCTCAACGGGGACAAGGACGCGCTGGAAAACCAGGTCCGGCCGGCGAATCCCGATCCGGTGGACAGCGCGATCGATTACGCCGCGTTTGAAGAGACCCTGCGCGACAGCCAGGCCGTCAGGGAAAAGCAGCGCGTGTACGTCAAGTATTTCGCCGGCCGCGCTCCGGTGATCGATATCGGATGCGGCAAGGGGGAGTTTTTGGAACTGATGCGCGAGGCGGGAATCGAGGCCAAAGGACTGGACCTCAACCCCGACATGATCCTGCAGTGCCGGGAAAAAGGTCTCGCGGTCCAGCTATGCGACGGGATTGAATATCTGGGAGCGCAGCCCGACGGCGCCGCCGGCGGTATTTTTTCCGCCCAGGTGATCGAGCATCTGACCCCAGCGCAGCTCAACGCGCTGGTGACGCTGGCCTGGCGTAAACTGAGAGCGGGCGGCATCCTGGTGCTGGAAACGCTCAATCCGGAATCGCTGTGGGTCCATTACAAATGGTTCTGGATGGATCCCAGCCACGTTCGCCTGGTGCATCCGCAGACCCTGCGTTTCCTGCTCGACTCGGCGGGTTTCGCCGAGATTTCCACCTGCTACGCATCGCCGCCCGACGTATTTGCGATTCCGCGGCTGGATGGGGCGGGAATTGCGCCATTGGATGAATTCAATCGCGCGACTGACTATTTGAACAAGATACTCTATGCCAGTCAGGAGTACGCGCTCATCGCGACAAAGTAGCATCTGAGCGATTGACTTCGCGGTGCTTCGCAATTTCTCCGCTCTCTTCGAACTGGATTTGCCGGAAGAAACAGGGAGAGGGCGCCCGCAACTGCTTACTCAAAAGTTATGGATGATACCGGCAGCCCGATGATGCGGCCGGAGTCGTCTTTAACCGGCCGGGCGATTCCAATCAGCACTTCGTAGCATCCGCGCGTCAACCGGCATGGGAAAAACACCTGCTCCCAGCCGGTGCCGCTGGCCATCAGATCGAACCGCGCCAGCGGCTGCAGAGTTCCGGCCCGGCGCACGATTATTTGTCCTTTGGGCCCGGCCAGCGGCGAGAAGAAACCCAGACGGCAGTATTGCGCCCCGTCGGGCAGCTTGAAAAACGCCGAAGCGTGGGCCTCGGTCCAGCGGAACGGACGGCCGTCGCTGCTGCGCTCCACGGCATTCCAGCCGAAATTCAACTGCGCCAGTTCGATGCTGCCGTCGAACTTGAGACTGGATCCCCAGCGCGCCGGGTCGGGGTGCAGCGCGCCGTTTTCAGCTACCGGCGGCGGATAGTGGCCCCATGACCGATCCAGCAGATGCCAGAAAGAACCTTTGTGCGGACGGATTTTTCGCCGCCATTGCCATGCCGACAGCAAATGCGCCAAATTCCACATCCATGCCTTGATTATCAGCGGCCGCTGATCCCGCCCCAGCGACATCAGATGGGTCAATTCGCGGCCGAGCCATGCGCCCAGACGCCGGGCGGGATAGTATTTCAGCGCCGTTCTGATCCTGGCCCGTTCGCACATATATATTTTGCTGGGCAGGAAAGCGTCGGAAAAACCCGATACGTGATCGATCCACGCCTCTTGCGCGACCACTACCTTGTAGCCGCACGCCCATACCCAGATGCCAAGTTCCACGTCTTCATACCATTTGAGCGGCAGCGGATCGAATTGTCCCATGCGGGCGAACACGTCGGCGCGGACGACGGCGCCGCACGCCATCGGAAAGAGCACTTCGCGCGGAATGTCGGCGAATTCGTAGGGAGCATGAAAACACAAGTCGCCGCCGTAGCCCTGCCAATTGATGGTCCCGCCGCATCCGTTCAATATCGTTCTGCGCCGGGCGAAGAAGACGGCCGACGCGACCGCGCCGATGCGCTCGTCCGATTCCAGGGTGCCTACCGCGGCCGATAACCAGTTGCGGTCGGCGTAGCCGTCGTTGTCGATAAAGGCCAGGATCTCGCCGCCGGCGTATGGCAGCGCCAGATTGCGGCCGCCCGGACCGCCCGAATTGGTCGCGCTGCGTATAACCCGGACGCCTTTGGCCGCGTATCTCTCGAGCATCGCGCGGCTGCCGTCGGTCGAATTGTTGTCCACGGCGATGATTTCGAAATTCGGATAATTCTGCGCCAGCAGACAATCGAGGCATCGCGCGACCACCGCCTTGCCGTTGTAGTTGACGACGATAATCGAAACCAGTTTTGCGCCCTGCTTGCGGCGGTGCTGCTCGGCGGTATGCATGGGCGGCGGACGAGGATGGCGGATCAGGCGCGCTCAGGCGCGGGGTCCGCAATTTGACCGGATGGGGCGGCGGGCGGTTTTGCAGGCGTGCGGTACATGGGGCAAAATTTTGCGCCACAAAATATGAGTCCAACGTCAGCCATCGTCAGCCAGTCACCTTCAAGGCGAATCGCAAATAATTACGGTCCTGAAATTGTGCGTCGTAAGTATCACAAGCGGGCTGCCATGGCTACTTTATGGCGCGCAAAATCGTGCGGTCTGGCGCATCGCGTTACGTCCGCCGGAATTTTTGCGTACAATAACCGCGCCCAAACAAGAACACCGCGGAACCGGCGTGCATATCGACCAAGCACCGTCAAAACGCTATTCGCAATACGCGGCGCCGCGCGTCAGCGTGATCGTGCTGAATTTCAACGGCGCGAACATCCTCGCCAAATGCCTGGATCATCTGCTGGCCCAGCGCTATCAGGATTTCGAGATCCTGGTGATCGACAACCATTCAGCCGACGACAGCGCCGCGATCGCCGAGCGCTATCTCGGATGCGGCAAGTTGTCGGTGGTGCGCGCCGCCCGCAATCTGGGAATATCCGGCGGCCGTAATCTCGGCCTGCTGTATGCCCAGGGACGCGTAATCGCGTTTATCGACAACGACGGCTACGCGGCGCCTGACTGGCTCGCGGAAGCGATTGCCCGCCTGGATTCCGACCCGCGCATCGGCGCCGTTGCCCCGGTGGTTTTTTTCCAGCGCAACAAGGCCATTCTCAACGGCGCCGGCGGCGTGATGAATTACCAGGGCTATGGCCGCGATTGGTGTTTCGACACGCCTTATGAATTCGCGCAGCTTCGCGACCGGGTCCTGTACCCGATGGGATGCGGGATGGTGATTCGCCGCGAGATCTTCGAGCGCACCGGCGGATTCGATCCCAGGCTGGTGCGTTACTTTGACGACACCGAACTTGGAATCCGGGTGTGGAGAGCGGGGATGCAGGTGGCGGTGGCGCCCTGCTCGTGGGTCGATCATGAATTCAACTACAGCGGCAACTTTCTCGCCAATCGGGCGCAGTTGTTCGAACAGGCCCGGCTCCGCGTCGCCCTCAAGCATTATCCCGCGCTGCGCCTGCCACGATGGCTGTGGCGCGAGTTTTCACTGCTGCGGCGGCTGGACCGCACGATTCGGCCCATCGTGCTTAGAGCGTGGCTCTGGAACCTGTGCCATTTGCCCTCGGTGGTGAGAGCGCGGCTGAGCTTTATTTCGATGAGCAATCCTCTGTGGGAGCTGATGGAACCGTTCTGGGGTCAATATGGAACCACGGCGCCGGTCAATTTGGAGAACCGTCCCGATCTGACGCGCGCCGGCGCGACGCTCAACCTGGACGGCGAGAGCGACATGCATCAGCTCAACTTCGGCTGGTACCGCTCCGAAAGAGACGAATCGACGAGTTTCCGCTGGAGCTCCACGCATGCTTCGGCGTTGTTCCGCCTGCGCCAGCCGGCGGTGACCTGCACGCTGGTGTTCGGCGGATCGAGCGGGCGCAAGGCGCGCCTGGTGATACGCGGGCTCGGGGGTGCGCAAGCGTGCGTCGATGAAATTTTCGAGATGCCGGAAATCCGATGGGCGTCGCGCCGTTTCCGGGCCCATCTGCCGGCGGGCGATTACGAGGTGTTGCTGCGGTGCGACGATGACTTCGTTGATAAATCGGGACGCAGACTGGGCGTGGCGGTCTCCTCGATCCGGTTTGACTAGGTGTTGCGCGCGCTGCACGTCTTTCCCACCTTCGGCGCCGACCTGGTCTACGGCGCCGAACGGCATGAATACCTGCTTTCAAAAAAACTGGTCGAACTCGGCGTCGCGGTCGATGTCCTGACGACGTTGACGGCCAGCTATCGTCAGACTTCGGCGCTGTCCAATGCTTGGCCGCGCGATTACCGGCAGGCGGCCGAAGTCACAGACGGGATGCGGATTGAGCGTTTCGCCAGCTTCTCGCTTCCGCCGCGAATCGGACATGCGCTGTCCCGCCTGATGCTCAAGCGATGGCGGCGCGAGGAATTGCGCTATGGCCTGATGGCGGCAGGCTCGCTCAATCTGGTCGACTACTATTACCGGCGCGCGCGCGAGCGCCCCTGGTATTACGATTCGATGATGCTGCTGGCGAGAGGCCCGTACGCGCCGGGATTGGTCCGCCGCCTGCTCAGAATCGGCCGCGATTACGACGTGCTGCTGGTGGGTTTCATCCCATTCGCCCTGAATTGGCAGGTGATTTGCGCCGCCCGCGTCCTGCGCAAACCGGTCGCGCTGCTCGCGTTGTTCCATCCCGAGGATCTCTACCATCATTTCAGGGCGATTTACTGGTGCCTGAACAGCGCCGGCGCAATCCTGGCGCAAACGCCTTTCAGCGAAAGTTTGTTCCGCCGGATGTTTCCCAAATCGCGTCCGGTTTCTGCCGGCGTCGGCGTCGATCCGGGCGAATTCGACCGCTCCGCGCGGTGCGGCGCGCGCTTCCGCCAACGCTACGGTATCCGCGCCGGGAAAATCGTGCTGTTCGTCGGGCGCAAGGAATATTTCAAACGCTACGACCTCGCTATCGACGCGCTCAACCTGCTGGCCGACGAGCGGGTTGGGCTGGTTATGATCGGCCGCGATGTGGACGGCATTGCGGTTGATTCGCCGTATGCGACTTTTCTGGGCGAGCTGCCGCGCCAGGACCTGCTTGACGCTTATGACGCCTGCGATCTCCTGATCGTTCCATCCCAAAGCGAAAGTTTCGGATGGGTGGTGCTCGAAGCGTGGGCCTGCCGCAAGCCCGTAATCGGCAACCGGCTTTGCGCCCCGGTACGCTCCGTCATCGACGACGGGGTAAACGGATTTGTGTGTTCCGGCGCCGCCGAGATGGCGTGCCGCATCGCGCAATTGACCGCCGATCCGGAATTGACGCGCCGCCTTGGACAGGCCGGGTTCGAAAAGGTGGCGCACCGCTATACCTGGGATATTATTGGCCGCAACGTGCGCGACCTGTATGCACAATTGGCCAATTTTCAGGCTGAGCGCGGGCCGCACCCAGGCGCGTTCCCGTTTTGAGACATGGAGCCGGGTTTTTGGTAGATTCAACCTCCGGTTTGCGGAGAAGTACCGGTTTTTTTATGGGCGCGGCTTTGGAAGACACCGCGGTCGACGCGGTATCGCAGGACAGACCGGAAGTCTCGGTCATCCTGCCTTGCCTCAATGAAGCCGAAACCGTCGGCACCTGCGTTGCCACCGCGATTGAGGCGCTGCGCCGGCTGGGCCTGCGGGGCGAAGTCGTGGTGGTCGATAACGGCTCCGACGACGGTTCGCCCGAAGCGGCGCGCGGCGCCGGCGCCCGTGTCGTGACCGAGCCGCGCCGCGGCTACGGCAACGCATTGCAGCGCGGCGCCGAAGAAGCGCGCGCCGAGCTGCTCGTGATGGCCGATGCGGACGATTCCTACGACCTCTCCGAACTGGGCAATTTTGTGCAGCAGTTGCGCGCCGGTGCGGACCTCGTGATGGGGTCGCGCCTGCTCGGACGCATCGAACCGGGCGCGATGCCGTGGCTCAATCATCGCATCGGCAATCCGCTGCTGTCGTGGATCCTCAATCTCTTCTTCAAAGGGCGCGTGTCCGACGCCCACTGCGGGATGCGCGCGCTGACCAAAAGCGCGTATCGCCGGATGAAGACCACCGCGCCGGGGATGGAATTCGCCTCCGAGATGGTGATCAAGGCGTCGCTGGCCGGGATGCGCATCGTCGAGATACCGGTGACGCTGCGCCGCGACGGACGCGCCTCGCACGGGCCGCATCTGCGGCCGCTGCGCGACGGATGGCGCCATTTGCGCTTCATGCTGCTGCATTCACCGACCTGGTTGTTTCTGATTCCGGGCGCGCTCCTGATGCTGATGGGAATCCTGCCGCTGATTGCGCTGGGCTGGGGCCCGGTGTCGATCGCCGGACTCACCTTCGATTACCACTATATGCTGGTCGGCAGTTTGTTGAGCATCCTGGGCTTTCAGGTCGCGATGACCGGGTTGTTCGCCAAGGCGTATTGCCATGGCGCGGGACTGTACGCGGCCGATCCGATGCTGGAGGCGCTGCGCCGGCACTTCAATTTGGAGCGTGGAATCGCGGTGGGCGCGGCCTTGTTCCTGTTCGGATTTGCCATCGACGCGCGCATCCTCATCCGATGGCTGCAAAGCGGGATGGGCGCGCTCAACGCGATCAGACCGGCGACGCAGGCCTCAACCCTGATGATTATCGGCGCGCAAACCGTCTTCTCCTCGTTCTTCCTGAGCCTGCTGTGGCTCCTGCGGCCGCCCGATGAACGCTGAAGCGGCGCGCCGCCACGGGCCGCTGCGGGTAGCCATCGTGTATGACTGCCTGTATCCGCATACCATCGGCGGCTGCGAGCGATGGTACCGGGCGGTCGCGCAGCGTTTGGCCGCGCGCCATCGCGTGACCTATCTCACGCGCGTTCAATGGGACCTGGGCCAGGGGCCCGACGCGCCCGCCGGCGTTGAAGTGATTGGGGTTAATGCCGGACGCCGGCTGTACACGCCCCGGGGCCGGCGCCGGGTCATGCCGCCGATCCGTTTCGGACTCGCGATGCTGACGCATCTGCTGCGCAACCGCGCGCGCTACGACATCGTGCACACCTGCAGCTTTCCCTATTTCCCTTTGCTGTCGGCGGCGATGGCCCACGCGGCTGGAGGTCCGCCGGTGGTGACCGATTGGGTCGAGGTATGGCCGCGTGATTACTGGCGCGATTACCTTGGCCCGCTAGGCGGCGCGGCCGGCGCCGCGGTGCAGAGGTTGTGCGTCGCGGCGACCGGACCCGCATTCACTCTTTCGCAACTTTCCGCTGACGTTTTACGCGAGCACGGCTATCGCGCAACGCCTGTCGTGCTCCAGGGAATTTACGACGGTCCGATTCTGCCGCCGCCCGCCGAGGTCGTGCGCGATCCCGTGGTGCTGTTCGCCGGACGTCATATTCCGGAGAAGCAGGTCACCCTGATTCCCGAAGCGATCGCCATTGCGCGCCGGCAGGTGCCCAATCTGCGCGGGATGATTTTCGGCGACGGGCCCGAGCGGTTGCGCGTGCGCGCGGAAATCACCCGCCTGGGACTCGACGATGCGGTTGCGTGCCCCGGATTCGCGCCGTGGGATCGAATCGACTGTGCGATGAAAACCGCGATGTGTCTGATGCTGCCGTCGCGGCGCGAGGGTTACGGCCTGGTCGTGGTGGAGGCGGCCGCGCGCGGCACCCCGTCGATCGTGGTCCAGGGCGCCGGGAATGCCGCAACCAGTCTGGTTCAGGAGGGCGTCAACGGCTTCGTCGCAGCGGCGGCAACTCCCGCCGCACTGGCCCAGGCGATCGTGAGGGTGTATGAGGCCGGCCCCGCGATGGTTCGCAGCACCTACGGATGGTTCCGCGGGCGCGCGCGGGAGTTGAGCGTGGACAGTTCGGTCGCGCGGATTGAGCGCTTGTATCGATCGATTCTGCAGGCGCGAACGCCCTGAACAACGCGCCGCGCCATCAGGTGGCTTCGGCGGCCGCTGCGGTCAGTTCACCACATGCTCCGGATGCCCCGCCAGGAAGGCGCGCAGGTTGGAAACCGCGATGTTCAGCAGGCGGGTGCGCGCTTCCTTTGTCGCCCATGCGATATGCGGCGTCACGATACAATTGCGCGCCTGCAGCAACGGATTGTCCGCCGGCGGCGGTTCCACCGACAGCACGTCAACCGCCGCGCCCGCCAGACGCCCGCTGTTGAGCGCGTCGGCCAGGTCCCGATCCACCACCAGCGGCCCCCGCGACGTATTAATCAATATCGCTGTCGGCTTCATCAGGGCCAGCGATTTGGCGTGGATGATGCCGCGGGTCTGCGGCAGCAGCGGACAGTGCAGGCTGACGATATCCGACTCCGCCAGCAATTCCTCCACTTCGCACCAGCGGAATCCGGGCCAGTTGGGCGCCGCAATTTTGACCTCGTCAGCCGCAATCACGCGCAGACCGATTGCGGCGGCGATTTCCCCGACGCGGCGTCCGATTCTGCCCAATCCGATTATGCCCATGGTCTTGCCGGCGATCTCGGTAAGCGGGCTTTTCCAGAAGCTGAAGTCGGGCGACCGCGACCATTCTCCGGCGCGCGCCGCAGCGGCATGCAGCGCCGGCGCATGACACAGCTCCAGGATCAATGCGAACGTGAACTGCGCGACCGAGGCGGTGCCGTAGGTCGGGATGTTGGTGACCGTAATCTCCAGTTCGCGCGCCGCCTTTACATCGACCACGTCGTAGCCGGTAGCCAGTACGCCGACATAACGCAGACCCTTGAGCTGTTTCAGGGTATGTGCCGAAAGCGGAGTTTTGTTGGTCAGCACGATTTCAGCGCCCTCGGCGCGCCGCACGATCAGCTCGTCGCCGGTTCGATCGTGCACTTCAAGATCGCCCACCGCCCTGAGCGCGTCCCAGCTCAAGTCGCCTGGATTCAAAGTGTAACCGTCGAGCACGACTATTTTCATCGAAGGGCGCCTCCCTCGCGCGCTGCCGCGGCTGCGCGCGGTCAGCGTGCAGCGCGATCCGCGGTCAACAATTTATAAGGACCGGCAACCTGCCGCACTCTGAAACCGGGCGGATCCGGATCCGCACTGGGCTCGAGGATCGCGCGCGCCGCGCGATACTCATCCGGATGCGTCCGCTCCGGCACCGGCCGATCGATCAGAAACGACAGCATCAGCCGGGCGCATTGCGGCACCGCATGCGCCGCGACGACCAGATCCGTGCGGCCGTTCAAAGCCGGCGCCAGCGCGGCGGCGGCAGTCCATTGCCGATTGCACTCGCGGCCCCGCGGGATTTCTACCGCGGTCCAGTAGCCCAGCGCCACCGCCAGATGCGCCAGCAAAAGGATAGCCAGCGCGCTCAGGCGCCAGCGCGTGAACCGCCGTATCGCGAACCACAGGCAGACCAGCAAAAGGGGCAGCAGCGGCAGCAGATAGCGGGTGTCGGCGTCAAAGGCCCATACGGCGTAGAGCGCGAAGTAAAAGGGCGCGGCGGCGGCCAGAACGTCGCTGCGCCGGCGCATCATCCGCGCCCATCCGTACGCAATCAACCCGAACACGACCGCATATATGAACATATCGACGTGCAGCCATTGCCCATGAGCGGCATAGGCCTTGAACATCCCGGGCACGACCAGCCGCCCGGCCTCGCTCAGGCGCAGGCGCAATCCTTCAACAATCCGCGCAAGCATTGGAATGTTGTTATTGAACAAGCCATTCAGATGGGTTCCGAAAACCGCGCTGGGTGCGGCGTGCGCGGTGGCGGCGTCATAGATCAGAAAAGCGGCAACGCCCGCGGCCGCGGGTGAGGCCACCGCGGCGGTCATCCAAAGCGCGCGGCCCACGCGCAGCCGGCCGCGGCGGACTTCCAGCAGCGCGGCAAGGGCGAATCCGCAGATGATCAGCGCGCCGGTCTCGCGAATCATCGCCACAACGATCAGCAGCACGGTGCCGGCCGCCGCGGAAATCGCGCTGGATCGGGCGCCGCGCGCGGCGATGGCCGAGTTGAGCGCAATCACCGTCCACATCATCACCGCCATAAACGCCATCTCGCTCAGCGTGCGGCGGTAATAGATCCAAAGCGCGGCGTTGACCATGGTCAAAACGGTCAGTATCAGCGCCGCGGACGGCGCGGCCGTCCGGCTCCATCGGTAAACTCCGCACATGAAAATGATGGCCATCGCCCAATGCATCATCGACAACAGCAGGAACGGGCGCGCGCAGACCAGAAACGCCGGGCTGATCAGAAGCGGGTATCCGGGAGGATAGCCCAGATGCATCCCGCCCAGATTGCTCAGCCGATGAGTCAGGGCGATGCTGCGCGCGATTGACAGGTAGGCGGCGGCGTCGGGAGTCGGATACCACCACGGACTGATCTGGATCGCCATCAGGACGGCCACCGCGGCCAGCCAGGGAAGCGGGCGGTGGTTCCGGGCCCTCAGCCATGCTTCAACCGCGTCCCAGCGCATCGGCGTAGTCAAAAGCCCTCGCCGACAGCGGCGGGATCGGCGCCGCAGATACTCCGATATACGGCCAGGGTCTGCTGTGCGGTGCGCGTCCAGTTGAAGCGGCGGGCGCGGCGCAAGCCGGCGTCGATCATGGTGCGCCGCAGCTCGTGGTCGCGCAGGATACGCAGCACCTGGTTGGTGAAGTCCTGCGCGTCGCGCGGATCGGCATACAGCGCCGCCTGGCCTCCCACCTCGGGTAATGACGACGCCGAGGACGCCACCACCGGCGTTCCGCAGGCCATCGCTTCGAGCACCGGCAGCCCGAATCCCTCGTATAACGACGGATAGGCGAAAACCGCGGCGCGACAATAAAACTCGGCCATATCGCGGTCGGGGACGTCGGGGATTATTCGGACCCATGGCGCCAAATCCCTGAATTCCGGCCTCGATAGCGGACTGGTCCAGTGCCATCCCTCGCGTCCGATTGCGACCAGCCCGATCATCTCGCCCATCTGATGCAACCGGCGCAGCGTGTGGAACAGGATGATATGATTCTTGCGCGGTTCCAGCACGCCCACGGTAAGTATGAACGGGCCATTCAGCCCGTATCGTTGCGTGAAGCCGGACGTGGCCGTTCCCGGTCTCAGCCCGGGATTGACGCCCAAAGGGATGCTCACGATTGCCTTTTGCGCGGCCAGGCCGCGGGCCAGCAGGTCGCGGCGCGTGTTGGCGGAGTATACTATGATGCGGTCGCAGCGGCGCAGCGAGGCGCGCGCCAGAAGCCGGAAGCCCCACACCCGCAGCCGCGGATGAAGCTGCGGAAAGAGCAGCGGAGTCAGGTCGTGCAGCGTCGCGACGCGTTTGATATGCCGCGGCAGAAATGCGCCGCCGAACTGATTGGGATAATGAAGCAGGTCCAGCCCGTATTTACGCGCCAGGACCGCGTAGGGCGCGTCCGCCGCGCCCAGGGTGCGGCTGATCCTGGTGGATCGCAGAAACACACTGCGGGCCCGCGGATGCCGGTACACGTCCAGTTCGCCGGCGCCAAACCGGATCAGAAAATATTCGTTGACCCCATCGACTTCAAACAGATGCTTGATCAGTTGGTAGATGTAAACGCCGACGCCGCCGTTGGCGATCCTGACTTCGCCGCCGATGCGCCGCTCCATCAGCCCGTCGGTGATGATGCCGATTCGCAGACGCCCGCCTGCCGCCATCACGCGCCGCCTCCGGGCTCGGCGATGGCGCTGATTATCGCCGCGGGGGATAATTGCCGCCGGAGAAATCCCAACCGCGATGAGTAACGGCAGCCTATCGCTTTCATTGCCGGCCTCCTCCGGCCTCGATGCCGGGCGCGGCGGCGGCAATCTGCTTTTCCTGCTCCAGAACCTGGTGCTGAAGGATTTCCGCATCCGCTACCGCAACATGTCTTTGGGAGTGCTGTGGTCGTTCGCCAATCCGCTGGTGATGATGGGCATACTGACCTTCGTTTTCACCCGCATCTATCCCAATCCCGCGGTCCCGAACTTCGCCGTCTTCATTCTGTGCGGACTGGTGCCGTTCAATTTCTACAGTCTGTCCCTCAATGCGGGCACCACCTCGCTGCTCGACAATCAGTCGCTGGTAAAACGCGTGCGCTGTCCGCGCAGGATCTTTCCGATCGCGGCGGTGCTGGCCAACTGTCTTCACTTCCTGATCCAGATAGCCCTGCTGATAGCGTTCGTCCTCGCCTTCGGCTACCGCGTCAACCGCTTCTGGCCGTGGCTCGGCGTGGTGTGGATGCTGGAAATCATCTTCATGAGCGGACTTTCGCTGATGACCTCGGTGCTGGACGTGTATTATCGCGACGTACGCTATTTGGTCGAGGCGTCCAACGCGGTGATGTTCTGGCTGGTGCCCATTTTCTATTCGCTCGAAATGGTACCGCAGCGGTTGCGTCTGCTCTACCTGCTTAATCCGATTGCCGCGGTGGTGGTCGCCGGCCGCGACGTGCTGCTGCACGGCAAGCCTCCCGCGCCGGCGCTGCTCGTCCCGATGGCGCTGGTGTCGGTGGGATGCCTGGCGCTGGGACTTGTCGTATTCGGGAGACTCGAGCGCAACATCGCCGACAATCTTTAATCCCATGAGCCGATCCATCGCGACCCAGCCCGCAATCGGAAATGACCTCGCCGACCCGGCGCCGTCCGCGGGTCATGCCGTGCTGCGGTTCGAAGCGGTATCGAAGACCTACGCGCACAACGCCGCGCGCACGCTGCTGCGGCGCGGGATGCTGTCGTGGCTGACGCGCTCGCGGACCTCGGTGTTTTATGCCTTGCGCGAGGTTTCCTTCGAGTTGCACGCCGCCGCCAGCCTGGCCGTGGTGGGAGCCAACGGCGCCGGCAAGAGCACGCTCTTGCGCTGCGCAACCGGGATCTCGGCGCCCGATTCCGGCCGCGTCGAAGTGCGCGGCACGATCGCCGCCCTGATGGAACTGGGCGCCGGATTTCATCCCGACCTGACCGGAGCGGAGAACGTGATGCTCAACGCGTCGCTGCTCGGGCTGACGCGCAGAAAAACCTGCGAGCAGTTCGATCGAATCGTGGAGTTTTCCGGCCTGGCCGATTTCATCCATGAGCCGCTGCGCACCTATTCCTCGGGGATGGTGCTGCGGCTGGCGTTTTCCGTCGCCGTCCGGGTCGATCCCGATATCCTGGTCATTGATGAGATGCTCTCGGTCGGCGACATCGAATTCCAGGAAAAATGCGTGGGCGAAATCAAGCGCCTCAAACAGGGCGGCAAGACCTTGATCTGCGTGGCGCACGACCTCAAGCTGCTGCGCAATCTGTGCGACCGGGCGTTGTGGCTGGAGCACGGCAGGGTGCGCATGTTCGGCCCCTGCAGCGAAGTGGTTGACGCCTACGAAGCGGCGCCAGCGCCGGGAGTTTCCGACTGACTCAACCGGGCCGGTGCAACAGAGCAACATGGTGAGGCATTTCTCAATCGGGCGTGCGCAGGCAATCCTCGCGGCCGCGGCCTTGATTATCGCGCTGTTCAGCGCACCATCGGCCGCCGCGCCCGCCGCCGTGCGCGAAGTCGAGTTCACCTATCACGCCGACATCGCCGGCATCGATCCGAACAGCAGCCGTGTCGAGGTTTGGATTCCGATTCCGCGCAACGACCGCTTTCAGCGTGCGGATGGGATTTCGATCGACACTCCCGCGCGGGTTGAGATTGTCGACCAGCCCAGCAACGGCAATCGCATCGCGCATCTGTCGATGGCGGCGCCGCTGCCGCGTTCGATTCCGGTGACGATTCGGTTCAGGGTGCGCCGGGTTGAGGAAACCGCCGATTTGAGCAAGGCGCGGCGCGATCTGCCGGAACCCCGCGACGGCAAGTTCGCGGTCTCCCTGCGCCCTGACCGGCTGGTGCCGATCGACGGCAAAATCGCGCAGCTAAGCGCGAAGATCGGCGACAGCGGGGCCTCTGCCTATGTGCAGGCAAGCGCGATTTATCGCTACGTGATCGCCAACATGGCGTATGACAAGCGCGGCAGCGGATGGGGCCGCGGCGACGCCATCTATGCCTGCGATGTGAAAAAGGGCAACTGCACCGATTTTCATTCGCTGTTTATCGCGCTGGCCCGCGCCCGCGGCATCCCCGCGCGTTTCACGATTGGCTTTCCGCTGGGTTCCTCCAGCTCGGGGACCATCGCCGGTTATCACTGCTGGGCCGAGTTTTACGCGGGCGGACAATGGGTGCCGGTCGACGCGTCGGAGGCGTGGAAGCATCCGCAGCTGCGCCAGTACTATTTCGGCCATTTGGACGCCGATCGGGTCGCGTTCACGATGGGCCGCGACCTTGAGCTGGTTCCGCCTCAGCAGGGCGAGCCGCTCAATTTCCTCATCTATCCCTATGTCGAAGTGGACGGCAAGCCGCTGCCGCAGGAGCAGATCGGCAAGCGCTTCGAATACCGCGGCGCCGCCGGCGCCGGGTGACGAGCCCCGGCGCGCCGCGCCCCCGCATCGAGCCGATGCGTCCGGGGGAGGGGTGGATGGCGCCGGTCTGGCCGCGATGCTTGACCGCTGCCGCCGCGATTTCGATGATCGGCCCGGCGATTAAAACATAAGGAGACAACCAAATGGCGGCGCAGGTCACTTCCGAGGAGCTGAGAAAAATTTTCGACCGCATCAGCAACTGGGGCCGATGGGGCCGGGATGACGAACTGGGTGCCCTGAATTACATTACCGACGACAAGCGCGCGCGCGGGGCCAAATTGGTGCAGTCCGGCGAAATGGTTTCGATGGCGCTGCCGTTGGCTACCGCGCCCGCCCCGGATAACGACACCCCGGTCACCCATCTGATGGTCCAGTCGGACGCGCCCGCGCACGGCGTAGGCGGATGCGCCGATTACTTCGCCATCTCCCATCACGGGTTCATGACTACTCATCTGGACGCGCTGTGCCATGTTTTCTGGAACGGCCGGATGTTCAACGGATTCGCCGCCGATGAGGTTGGCTACCGCGGCGCCAAACGCTGCGCGATCGATGTCGTGCGCCGCGGCATCAGCGGCCGCGGCGTTCTGCTTGATATTCCCAGAATCAGGAACCTGCCGTGGCTGGAACCGGGCCAGAGAGTATACCCCGGCGACCTCGAGCAGGCGCAGCGCGATCATAAACTTCAGGTTGAAGAAGGCGACATATTGTTGATTCGCCTGGGCCGCTCCAAGCGGCGCAAGTCCAAAGGCGGATGGGAGCCGGCGCGCGACGGCATCTTTCCCATGCCCGGACTTGATCCCACCTGCCTGCCATGGCTGCACGAGCGGCGCGTCGCCCTGCTCGGGTCCGACGGCGTCAGCGACGTGTTTCCCAGCGGCCATGACGATGTGGTTTTTCCCATTCACGTGGGCGCGATCGCGATGATGGGCATACATCTGCTGGACAACGCCGACCTCGACGATTTGGCAGCGGCGTGCGGGCGGCTGGGCCGCTACGAGTTCCAGTTTGTGATGTTGCCGCTGGTGCTGCCGCGCGGAACCGCGTCGCCGGTCAATCCGGCGGCGATTTTCTGATGACCAGCCGGACTCAAGCCTGATGTTGGCTGCGCAGACGCCTGGTGGCGGCCGGATCGACGCGGCCCGCCGCGTCCAGCGCGACGCCATAGTCGCGCGCGGCGCCCTCAGCGCTGACCATGCCTTTGCGCACGTCTGCGGCGACCAGCTCGGGGTCGCGCGTAAAAGGATCGCCGTAGCCGCCGCCGCCCGAGACATACATCGTGAGCGTGTCGCCGGCGCGGATGCGCAGGTTGGTCTGCTTCATCGGCAGCCGCCGCTCGTCGGCGCGTCCTTCGTTCAGGATCCATCCGCCGGGGCCGCCCGGTTTCCCCCCTTTTACGCCGCGCGGCGGCAGGTTGCAGCGATCGACGGCGCGCACGGTCAGGTCGGCGTCGCTGTTGAAGGTGACGTGTTTGACCATCCCGGAGCTGCCGCGGAACTTGCCCGCTCCCGCCGTATCCGGCCGGAACGCGAAGTAATCGTACATGACGGGATATTCCCATTCGTAATGCTCCGCGTTGCGCATGTAACCGGGGGTGGCGTTGAGCAGCGGCGGCAGCCCGTCGATCCCGTCCTTGCCGGCGCGCGCGCCCAGCACGCCCATGTGCACGTCGAGCATGCTCCAGAACTGGTTGGTTTGCG
>JAJPJA010000131.1 GCA_021324455.1 Pseudomonadota bacterium
GCGACGTTTTCCGCCAGCAATGCTACGTCGATTTCTGGTACGAGCAGGCGGGAATCAAGCTGCGCGACTATATCGGCGTGGACCGCATCCTGTGGGAGACCGACTTCCCGCATCCGACTTCGATCTGGCCCGAGGCCGACAAGTGGCTCAAGTGGAGCTTCGAGGGCGTGCCGGAGGAAGACCAGCGCAAGATCCTGGTCGACAATCCGAAACGGGTTTACAAATTGTAGAAAAGGCCGGCGGCGGCGTCCGCGCCGCCGCGGTTTTCGCCAACCGCCCAATTCCGCCCCACTTGATCGAAAGGTACAGCCGTGGCTTTGCGATTTGGCGTTATCTCCGCTGACGACCACGTTCAGGAACCGCCCGATTTGTGGGCGCGATGCATGTCGCAGGCAAAATGGGGCGATCGGATTCCTCATGTCGCCGCGCAGGCCGACGGCGGCGAGCGATGGGTGATAGACGGCCAGCCCAGGGCGAGTGGTTCGCTGGCCTCAACCGGCGCGCTTTGCGCCGATCGCACCAGCGAGCCGCAGAACTGGAAGCAGGTACCGGA
This sequence comes from Pseudomonadota bacterium, assembly GCA_021324455.1. Classification (GTDB taxonomy): domain Bacteria; phylum Desulfobacterota; class Binatia; order Binatales; family Binataceae; genus JAJPJA01. Next base: position 554 of record JAJPJA010000131.1, read on the forward strand.
GAGCGCCTACGATCCGAAGGCGCGGCTGGCCGCAATGGACTCCGACCGCATCGACTGTTCGGTGCTGTATCCCTCCGCGGCCGGCCTCAGCGGCGAGGCGATCGGCGCGATCAAGGACGTCGAGCTGCAGATCGAATGCGCGCGCGTCTACAACGACTGGATAATTGACGTCTGGTGCGCCAGCAGCCCGCGTTTTGTGCCGCAGGCGATACTGCCGGTGGGATCGATTGAGGCGGCAACCGCGGAGGCGCGCCGCGCGGTCGGCCGCGGCCACAGGGGCGTTATCATGCCGGCGCAGCCCTCGCAGATAAACCCCGCCGCGCCGCATCTGTACAAGTCCGACTGGGATCCGCTGTGGCAGGCGATCCAGGAGCTGGACGTTCCCGTATGCTTCCACGCGGGCAGCGCGCCCAGCGTGCTGTTCGATATCAGCCCCGCTTACGATTCGATCGGCGCCAGGGCGTTTGACAACGTGCGCCGATCGGCGGGCAGCGCGGCCCTGATCAACGGGATGGTGCTGTCGGGAATTCTGTACCGCTTCACCGGGCTGCAGGTGGTGTTTCCGGGCAGCGCTATCGACTACGTGCCGTTCGCGCTCGAAGCGCTGGACCATCAGTGGGAACGGCAGCTTCTGGCCCGGAACGAGGGGCTTAAGGAACGCCCGTCGGAAGTGTTCCATCGGCAATGCTACGTGACCACGTGGAAGGAAAAAGTCGGGCTGCGCAACCGCGGCTATATCGGAGCGGATCGCATCCTGTGGGAATCGGAATTTCCCCATGCGAGCTCCACTTACCCGGAATCCGCACGCATGATCGAGAATAATTTCGCCGACGTGCCCGGGGACGAGCGCGAGCAGATCCTGTGGCGCAACGCCGCGCGTTTGTACAAGCTTTCGGTTTGAACCGGTCTTCACCTGGATTTTCCCGTTCCCTCTCCCATCAGGCTTGCACGGAAGAGGGAACCGGATTCACAGCGGGAACCGGGAGCGCTCAGGCGGCGGCTTCGGCGGTGGCGGCGGTGCGCGCAATTACCTGCTGCTCGAAGGGCACCAGCTTCTTCAACTCCGGCATCACCTCGCGCGCGAACATGCGCAGGTTGCGCTCCGCGATATCGTAGGGCATCCCGCCGTAGCTGAACACCGCCGTGAACGCTTCGGCGCCGGTCCGGTTCTTGAACTCGACAATGCGATTGTAAACCTGTTCGGGAGTTCCCCAGATCTGCAGGTTGAGGAAGAACTCGGTCATCTGGTCGATAACCTCGGGCGTGGCGTTACCGCGCCCCACCATCTTGTAGGATTCATAGCCGCGCAGTTTGCTGAGGTAGTCTTCGAGCAATTCATAGTGGCGCAAAATGGACTGGTAGTAGGCGCCAATATACTTGCGTGCGCCCTCGCGCGCCTTGTCCGCGTCGTGGTCGCAGAACACCCATCCCGCCAAAACGGGCGGCGGCGGTTCAGATCTGTTCGCCTCGCGGTAGGTGCGGTTGTAATTGTCGAGGTCGGCGACCACCTGGTCCCACGGTTTCTGCGGGATAATCAACAGGCCCACGCCGAGCTTCGCCATTATCGGCATCGACTCGGGCGACACCGCGGCGGCGTAGCTGCGGCCGCGGAAGGATTTGAACGGCGCGGGGCGGATATTGCGCCGCTCCTGTCTGATCATCCTGCCGTCGAACTCGCAGTAGCCGCGCTCCAGCCCTTCGAGAATCATCTGGCCGAATTCCACGAACATGTCGCGGCTGTTGTTCTGATCGATTCCGAAGCCCCCGAACTCGACCCGCGCCACGCCGCGGCCGATGCCCAGAATGACGCGGCCGTTGGACATGTGGTCGAGCATCGACACCTGTTCGGCCACCCGCATCGGATGATGCCACGGCAGCACCACCACCATCGAGCCGAGCCGGATGCGCTGGGTGCGGCCGGCGAAATAAGTCAGGTATTGCAGCACGTCGGGACACATCGTGTAGTCGGTGAAATGATGCTCCACGCCCCACAGCGAATCGAAGCCGAGCGGCTCGGCCAGGTCGCCCAGGCGCAGATCGCTGCGATAGACCTCGCGGTCGGTGCGTCCTTCGCCCTGCCCCTGAAAGATTACGGTGGTTCCAACGTGCATTGGCGGCTTACCTCGCGATTGGCATTTGCTGCAGGCCCGGTGACACCAATTCAGTAGCGCAAACGGCGCGCAAACGGCAACGGCTCCAATCGCCCTCAGCGTCCTTTGGCCGGCGGGATGCCCTTGCCGCGCAGGAAGTTGTTGCGCGCCGCCATCGGATCTTTGGCCACCTCCGCGTTGTACGCGCGCATCAGATTGCGCGCATCCTCGGACAACGCAATCCCCGCCATTTCGCTGCGTTCGACGTAAAGGCCGGTTTCCAGGTCGCGGTCGCCGCCCAGGTATACGGCGCGTTTGATGGCGGCCACCGAGCGGGGCGGCCGCTGGGCCAAAGTCTCGGCCCATTCCATCGCGGTCGACATCAGCTTGTCGGGCGGCACCACGCGATTGACCATGCCGATGCGATGGGCCTGGGCGGGACTGTAGGCGGTGCCGAACAGCAGCGCTTCCAGCGCGGGACCGCGTCCGATCAGCCGCGTCAGCCGCTGGGTGCCGCCGCCGCCGGGCAGCAAGCCCAGCAGAATTTCGATGAGGCCGATCTGGTAGGGACCGTCAGCGGCGATACGGAAGTCGCAGGCCAGCGCCAACTCGTAGCCGCCGCCCATGCAATCGCCGTTGATCGCGGCGATGACCGCCTGCGGCAGCAGCATTATGCGGTTCAGCGTGCGATGCGACGCGGCAAAAAAGCGCGGCATCACGCGCGCCGCCTCAGCCGGGTCGGCGGCCGAGGCGGCCAGTTCATCAACGCTGTAATGAGTGATGAATTTGCCCTCGACGCCGCCGGTGACAATCAGGACGCGGGTGCCGTCATCGCCCTCCAGCTTGCCGATTAGCTGCACCAGTTCGCGGCTGAGCGGCCCGGTCATGTAGTTCATCGGCGGGTTTTTGATTTTCCAGATCTGGATCGGCCCGCGCTGCTCTACGTCGAAATAGTCCATAGTGTTCCTGATTCAGGCAGGCCGGGCGTCGCTGGCCGCCGTTTTTTCTGGTGTGCCGGTTATCATCGGGCGGCCGCAACGCCGGGCCAGGCCGGATAATCGTCGATCCTCATCCAATTCCATACAACTCCGACGCATTGTCCGCGACGATTCTCTGCCGCTCCTGCGCGGGCACGTCCTGAAAATCGCGCTCGATCACTTCGCGCGAATTGGGCCAGGTCGAATCGGCGTGCGGGAAGTCGCTCGCCCACATCAGGTTTTTCACTCCGGCGAACTGGCGCGTGACCACGCCGACGCGATCGTCCTGGAACGTCGCGTACACCTGGCGCCTGAAGTAAAATCCGGGCGGATTGGGAATGATGTTCTTCGTCGTGTATCTGAACTTTTCATAGGAATGCTCCAGGCGCTGGATGAAGTGGCCGATCCAGCCGATGTCGTTTTCCACCGATACCAGCCTCAGCCGCGCAAAGCGCTCCAGCACGCCGCCCAGGATGAAGCCGCTGAGCGAACGCTGGGTCGCGTGATGCAGCGACGGATACTTGATCACGAAATCCAAGGCGCCGCCTTCGCGGACGCGTTCGGTCAGGATGTGCAGGCTGAGCGGAATGTCGTGATCCTGCGCCGCGGCCCAGAACGGATCGTACGCCGGATGATGATACGGGCGGTCGCCGGGCGGCTCCGCCCAGATCATCCCGCCCTTGAGCCCCTTGCGCGCGATACGCTCCACTTCGGCGGCGCCGGTTTGCGGATCGTCCAGCGGGATCAGGGCCACGCCCGCCAGCCGTTTGGGATTTTGCGATACGTAATCGGCCAGCCAGTCATTGTAGGCGCGGAAGCTGGCGGCGCGCAGCTCGCCGTCCTGCAGCTGAAACAGCGCCATCGCCAGACTCGGATAAAGCACCTCCGCGCAGACGCCGTCGCGGTCCTGATCCTTGAGCCGCTCCGTCGGATCCCAGGCGCCGGGCGGCACTCCGGCGTAGCCGGCTTTGGAGGCCTTGAAGTAATCCCTGGGATCGTGGCCGGCCAGTGCGAAACCCTTGACCGAAGTCGGCGGCAGATTCTCGCAGACGAAAAAATCGCCTTCGAGTTTGCCATGATTCCTGACCACGTGCGGCGCACGGCCGGCGAAGCGCGGCTCGATGCGCGCGGTCCAGAGGTCTGCCGGTTCGACCACGTGGGAGTCAGCGGAAACGATCCTTTCGGCGGCCATCGGCGAAATCTCCTTGCAGCTGATTTCAGTCAGGCTTAATCCCGCGGTTCCTTTGCCGTCAAGCATCGGCGCCGTCCCGGGCGCGCGCAGACCCAACCGCCGCGATCGACGCCTCGGCCTGTGGTCTTTGCGGCAAAACTCTGCTTTGCTGGCGCTGATTTGCCGCGGGGAGAATCCGCCATGGGCGCATACAGCCATATTCTCGACGGCTACAAAATCCTCGATTTGACCCAGTTCGTCGCCGGCCCCACGGTGACGCGGCTGCTGGCCGAGATGGGCGCCGAAGTGATCAAGGTCGAGTTGGCGCCCGGCGGCGATCCGCTGCGCACCATGTACGTCCTCAAGGAGGGGCGCAGCTCGCTGTTCGTCCAGCACAATCGCGGCAAAATGAGCCTGTGCCTCGACGCCAGGAGCGCGCAGGGGCGCGCCATTCTGCTCGACCTCGCCCGCGTCGCGGATGTGATCGTGGAAAATTTCACCCCCGGCGCCATCGCCCGGATGGGCCTGAGCTACGACGCCGTGAGCCGCATCAATCCGCGCGTCATCATGTGCTCGATTTCCGGCTTCGGCCAGGCCGGACCGCTGGCCAACAAACCCGGATTCGACACTTTGGGGGCCGCGTACGCCGGCGTCATCGACATGAACGGCCATGCCGACGCAGCGCCCTCTCCGCCCGGCGCCGCGATTGGCGACGTGACCGCGGGACTCAACGGCGCCGCGTCGATCGGCTTCGCCCTGCTGCATCGGGAACGCACCGGCCGCGGCCAGTTCCTCGACATTTCTCTGCTCGATACCTACTTCCATTGCCACGACTTCAGCGTGCAGGCGTTCAGCGCCACCCGCGGCGATATCATGCCGCGGCGCACCGGCCCCAATGTTCCCGGCTACGCTCCGGCGGGCGTGTTCAGGGGCAAGCAGCGCTTTATCGTGATCATGGGCATCACGGCCGCTCAATGGCGATCGCTGTGCGGGGTGATCGGGCATCCGGAACTGGCCGAGGATCCGCGGTTCTCGACCAGCACCAGGCGCGTGGAGCAGATGCCGTGGTTAAGGCCGCTCATCCAGGAGTGGCTCGATGCGATGCCGTCGGATGACGAGATTATCCGCGTGCTGGAAGACAACCGCATACCGGTGGCGCCGGTGCTGAGCGTGGCCGAGGCGGTGAACCATCCGCATCTGCGCCAGCGCGGCACTGTCGCCGTCGCGCGCGACCCGGTGCTGGGCAGCTTCGACGTACCGGCGTCGCCGTGGCGCTTTTCCGAATTTCCCGACCCGCTGGATCTGCAGGCGCCCTTTCTCGGCGAGCACAACGCCGCCGTGCTGAAGCGCTATCTCGATTACTCGGAGGAGCAGGTACGGCAGCTCACCGAGAGCGGAATCCTACATTTCGAAAATTGTTGATATATGGAGGGCGAGCGATGGTCTATCTCCAGGCAACGCTGAAAATCCACCAGGGCAAGATGGAGAAATTCTGCCAGGTAATGTCCGGGGTGGTGCCGATTCTGGAGGAACGCGGATGGAAACTGCTGGCCGCCTATCAGAACCTCATCGGACGCCAGAATACCATCGTTGACGTGTGGGAAATCCCCGACGCGAACTCGGTCGAGCAGGTGCTGGGCGCGGCCAGCCAGCTCAAGGCGTTTCGCGAGCTGGCCGCCCGGCTTGACGACGTGGTCGAAGAAGAAGTGCTGCAGGTCATGACCAAGGCGTCGTACAGCCATTGATCGGCGCCACCGCGCAACTCAATGCAGGACGGCGTTGGCGATGCGTTCGGCCAGCTGTTTCTTGACCGCATGCATGTCCTCGTTGGGATGCGCCAGAGCGACGGCGCTCAGCTCGCCTTTGCCGTCGCTCAGCACGGCATGCGCGATGATCGCGCTGTCGTAAAGCTTGTTGGGATCGGGCAGCAGGTAATCCGGCGGCGGCATCGGCCGGTTGCGAGGATCGCGCGGGTCGGGCGGCGGCGGTGGACCGGGGGCGTAGGGGCTGAGGCTGTCGAGTTGATTGTGCATCGGATCGAGCTGGCCGGCGGTCTGATAGTTCTGGTACGCCGCCACGGACGGATTGCCGCGCGCCACGTACTCGGCGGCGTCTCCCGTAAGCGGCTCCCCGGTTTGTTCGGCCGGCGGCGAATAGCCCGCGGTCTTGAGCAGCCGGGCCACGTTGGGTACTCCCGGCGCAAGATCCAGCATCGAGATACCCGGCCGCAGCAGCCGCTGCACGACCGCAACCGTAAGCGTCAGGGTTTGCGGTGGACCTTTGGGTTTGCTGCGCCGCGCCACCGCGAAATCCTCGCTGAGCAACTGCTGGAAGACCGTGTCGGTCGAGATCACCATGATGCGCGCGTCGGCGGGCACGTTCAGGGTCCCGCTGCTGGCCAGACTGGCGGCGCCAACCGTGCGCGCCAACAGCGGCACCGGCAGCAGGATGAGTAAGCTCAAAAACAGTCGCACAGGACCATTGAAATAGCTGGATGCGTCCTTTTCAAGAGGCGGGCGTTTTGAATCGGCCGCACCGATGAACCTTGAATGGCTGGACTTTTGGCGGCCGGTGCGGAATAACGCCGATGGACCAGTTGCTTCAACCAGAGAGATTTTCCGCGTGATCAGACCTTTGCTTCCCGAACAATTCGGCCCGCTTCAGGGCGTGCGTATCATCTCCAGCGGCGTGTTTATCGCGCAGCCGTTTGCCGCCGGACTGGCGGCCGAGCTGGGCGCCGAGGTTATCCATGTCGAGCGGCCCAAAGTTGGCGACGGCTACCCCGCAATTCGCAAGGCGCAGGAGCGGCGCAATATGTTATGCGTGTCGCTCAACCTCGACAGCGCCGCGGGGCGTGATATTTTTCTGCGCCTGCTGCAAAGCGCGGAAATCTGGCTGGAAAGCTCCAAGCCCGGCACCTATCAGCGCTTCGGCCTGGATGACGCCGCCGTGCTCAAGGCAAATCCCCGCCTCGTCATCGTGCATGTCTCCGGTTTCGGTCAGGACGGCGATCCGGCGTACGTGGGGCTGGCCTCCTATGACCCGATTGGTCAGGCGTTCGGCGGTCTGACGTCGCAAAACGGCTTTCCCGATCCCGCCGCCCCCGCCCTGCTGCAGCCGGCCACGCTCAGCTATCTGACCTCGTCATTCATAATGTGGTCGTCGCTGGCGGCGTTGATACATGCGCGCGCGACCGGACAGGGACAGGCGATCGATATCGCGATGTACGAAGTCGCGCACAAGGTGCTGGGCGGTACGATGGTCGAATATTTCCGCGGCGGCCACGTGCGATCGCGCAGCGGCAATCGCGCGCCCGATGAGCCGTTTGCGGGGACCTTTTCCTGCGCCGACGGATGGGTCGTAGTCGCGCCGATGGAGGATACCGGCCGGATCAAGACGGCGATCGGCGAGCAGCGCGGCGACCTCGCGCGGGCGCTGGCTGACTTTACGGCGTCGCGCACCTGCGCCGAGACGATCCGAACGCTCAGCGAGGCCGGCGTCGCCTGCAGCAAAGTAATGCATGCCGATGACATGGCGTCCGATCCGCGCTACCAGGCGCGCGGCCTCCATATCGAATGGGAGGACCAGGAACTGGGCCGCGTGCGCGGGGTCGGAATCGTGCCGAAATTCTCCTCGACACCGGGAAAAATCTGGCGCGGCGCCGCCGGCGTCGGCCGCGACAACGATTTGGTTTACCGTCGGCTGCTGGACCTGACCGAGTCCGACCTTGAAGCGCTCGCCCGCGCCGGTACGATCTAGATCGGACCGCTGCGAATGCGCCGGGCCAGCCGTGAAGCGAAAGATCGTCGGCTTCCATCAGGATGAGGAAGGCCACTGGGTGGCAGAGCTCGACTGCGGGCATGGGCAGCACGTGCGGCATAATCCGCCCTGGATGACGCGTTTGTGGGTCATCACGCCGCAGGGCCGCGAAAGCCGGTTGGGCGTCGTGCTGGAATGCAAAAAATGCGACGACGAAGGGCCGCCCGCCACTTGAACAGCGGCCACCGCGCAGCTTTACATCGCGGCCTGGAAGGACCACCATCGCCTCCATGACGCTGCCCCAATCAAGCCGGTTTCAACTCGCGCCCGGGCTTGACATCTGCCGCATCCTCAACGGCATGTGGCAGGTCTCGGGGGCGCATGGGCGGATCGACCCGGAGCGCGCCGTCGAGAGCATGTTCGATTACCTCGACGCCGGCTTCACGACGTTCGATCTCGCCGACCATTACGGTCCGGCCGAGGATTTCATCGGTGAATTCCGGAGCCGGCCCCAAAGCCGCCGCGGCCGCGGCGCTCTTGCTTCCATGCAGGCGTTGACCAAGTGGGTGCCGATGCCCGGGCCGATGACGCGCGGCGCGGTCGAGGCCGCCATCGATCGCTCGCTGCGGCGGATGCGCGTCGATGCGCTGGACCTGATCCAGTTCCATTGGTGGGAGTACGGCGACGATCGCTACCTGGAGGCGCTGGGCCATATGGCTGACCTGCAGCGCGAGGGCAAGATCAGGCATCTGGCGCTGACCAATTTCGACACCGCGCACCTGGAGACAATCATCCGAAACGGAATTCGAATCGTATCCAACCAGGTGCAGTATTCGCTGGTTGACCGCCGTCCGCAAATCAAGATGGCGCAGCTATGCCGCGACCACGGCGTTGCGCTGCTGACTTACGGCACCGTATGCGGCGGACTGCTGAGCCGCCGGTTTCTGGCGGCGCCCGAGCCGCCTCGCGGTCAGCTCGATACCGCGTCGCTGCAGAAATATAAAAGGATGATCGACGCGTGGGGCGGATGGGATCTGTTCCAGAACCTGCTCTCGACGCTGGACCGGATCGCGCGCCGGCATGACGTCAGTATCGCAAACGTCGCCACGCGCTACATACTGGCGCAACCCGCCGTGGCCGGCGTGATTGTCGGCGCGCGCCTGGGCCGCTCCGCTCATATCGAGGACAACGCGCGCGCCTTCGGCCTGAGCCTGGACGACGGCGACCTGACGCTCATCGAGGCCGCGCTCTCCAACTCGCGCGACCTGTTCGCAGCCATCGGCGACTGCGGCGACGAGTATCGCTGACGCGGTGCGAAAACTGAGGATGCAAGCCGCAGGAAACCGCGGCCGCTGCATAGACTTCTCCTTTAAGGATTCCAACTTCAGAATTCCAGGTTAAATACGGGCGGGCTTCAGTATTCGGGGCGAAGATCTTCGTCCCCGCCCGGATATCACCCGCCAGCCTGAGCTTTCGCACGAATTGTAACACCGCCGGACCGTCCATCGCGCTTGCGGACGTTCGCGGTAAACAATCCGACGCGGGAGATGCCCGGCGGCGGCCGCGATCTGCCCTTCTGTCAGCAGATAATTGGCCCGGACCTCACGGCCGCGCTGTATCCTGCGGCGTCCGCATTCGCCGCCGGCCTTCACGTCAGCCTGCATCCCGACTCGCCTGTGACTCCGCCGTATCCGCTGTTCGCAATCTGGGTGGCCAAAACTCGAAACACGCAGCAACCGTCGTGGTATCCCAATCTGAATGCCGGCACATGTCCGGTGGTTGAAGGTCCCAGGGAGAGCATATCGATCGCGCAAGGCATCCAGGCGTACACCATTGATGCTGCGTGGGAGTATGGCAAAGACAGCGAGCTCGGCAGTATCGAAGTGGGCAAGCGGGCCGATTTTGTGATTCTGTCGGCTGATCCCCTGACTATGGAAAGCGCACGCCTCTCAACAACGCTCCCCATCAAACCCGCGAGCAAGTCGTGATGATTGAAGGTTGTCATGAGCGGATTGAGGCGGGTCGCCAGACGATTCTGATCGATGCCAATCGGGGCACGGTCCAGATCCTCAACGGATCCACCAGAACCTATTCTGAGAATGCTTTTGATCATCTGCCGGCAAACGCGCATCCCAACGCCAATCTGAGGTTCGTGCCGACGGGAAAGACGCGCACCATCGCCGGTTTCAACTGCAAGGTCTTCGTCGCCTCATCAAATACGGCCGAAAGCAACCAGACGATCACGGGATGTTTCTCCACATCGGTTCCGGGATGGCAGGAATATCGTCAATTCAATCGGCTGCTCATGCTCCGAGCCGGGCGCAATGCCGGAAACTCCGGCCTCCCGCCTGGACTGCCGCTTTTTATCGTGACGACGATTGAGCCCCATTATCGAGTCTCATCCGGAATACCACAGTCCCGACGTTTGGAAATCGAACGCAAGCTGAACAACGGACCGGTGCAGGCCATCGCGGAACAAGTGACCGCCATAAAGAAAGTTGCACTCAAGCCGTCGATGTTCGCGGTTCCGTCCGGATACACACAACTGCAGATCGCCGGACCGATCGAACAGTAAGCGCCTTCCGTCATTTGCCCGGAGTGATTGTCTTGATTAATCGCATCGATCCACTCCGGGTCCGGGCAGCTGGCCTATAACATCAAATCCTGAAGCGGAAGGCGCTGCCTTGCTTCACGATATGGCCCGCAGACGGGGTGGCGAAATGCGTACCGAAGACCAGTATCGGCTGGTCAGCGTAGCGCTCCATGAAGGCGCGGCGCGTCCTGCATCCCTGATCCGGGTCGGCGTCGAAGGTGCATTTCCACTCCGGATGCCCCAGCTGTATCGGATGATGCATCAAATCGCCGCTGATCACCGCCTCCTGCCCCTTGGAGGAAATCCTCACGCTGACGTGGCCCGGAGTGTGGCCGACGCTGGGCTCCAGCCAAAGCTCGTCGTTGATGCGGTAATCGGTATCGACCAGATCCACCAGACCGGCATCGAACAGCGGACGCACCGAATCGCCGATGGCCGGATCCTGCGTTGGTCCCCAAAACTCCCATTCCTTGCCTGTCATCAGGTAGCGGGCTTTGGGAAAGGTCGGCACCCAACGCCCGTCCACCAGCATGGTGTTCCATCCGACGTGGTCGACATGCAGATGCGTACAGAGAACCAGATTGACCGATTCGCGCGCAAAGCCGGCCTCCGCCAGGTCCTGCAGAAAAGAAGTATGCAGGGTCTCCATCCCGGGACGCCGTTTATCGTTGCCAATACAGGTATCGACGATGATCCTGCGCCCGCGGGATTCGATCGCCAGGGCGTGGATGCTCAGTCTGGCGGCGCCTTTTTCATCCGCGAAGTTGGGCAGCAGCCATTGCTCCTTGCGGATGTTTTCCGCCGTCGCGTCCGGCAGCAGCATAGTCATGTCGAACGCGTTTTCGCTCTCGACAATCCGAGTGATAGCGACGTCGCCGATTTGCCAGCGGTTCATGTTTTGCCTCCTCCTTGAGCCGCGCCGACAATACCGCACCCGCGCGGCGAATGTCACGAACCGGCAATCGCAGCCAGGACAGGCCGCGCCCTTCAATCGTGTATTTGGGCCGGCTGACGGACCCGCAGGCTCAGGCGCCCAACAGCTTGCGCGTCACCCGCTCGATCCGATCGAAGGCTTCGCTGAGGTTCTTGATCGACGTGGCGTAGGAAATGCGCACGTGCTCCGGCGCGCCGAAGTCGTTGCCGCCGACCATCGATACCTGCGCTTCGTCCAGCAGCATCTGTGCGACGCGGTCGCCGTCGGCCAGCGGCTCGCCCTTCCATTTCGCGCCCAGCAGCGGCTTGACGCTGGGGAAGACGTAAAACGCGCCGTCGGGAACGCTGGGCAGACTGAAGCCGGGCAGAGAACGGACCCGATCGACGACAAACTCGCGCCGCTTGCGGAACTCCCCGACCATCGCGGCGACTTCCTCCTGCGGTCCGCTCAGCGCCTCGATCGCCGCCGCTTGCGCAATGGAATTGGGATTGCCGCTGTTCTGTCCCTGCAGCCGTGTGACCGCCTGCACGATTTCCTTCGGTCCCGCGACTAGTCCGATTCGCCATCCCGTCATGGCGTAGGTCTTGGACAGCGAGTTGAGCACGATACCGTGATCCTTGAGCCGCGGCTCAATCGCAAACAGATGGCGCGGGCGGCCTTCGTAGTTCATGTGCTCGTAAACGTCGTCGCACAACACCCACATTCCGGTCTTGAGCAGCACCTGGCTGAGCGCGCGCAGATGCTCGTCGCGATACACCGCGCCGGTGGGATTGCAGGGCGAGTTGAGGATGATGCCGCGCGTATTGGGTGTAATGGCGGCGCTTAAGTCCTGCGCCGTCAGCCGGAACGCCTGCGCTTCCGGTGCCGGCACCAGTTTGGGCTGCGCGCCCGACAGCCGCACCATCTCGGCGAAACTCACCCATGCCGGAGTGGGAATCAGCACCTCGTCGCCTTCGTCGAACAGGGTCGCGATGACGTTGTACGCGCCCTGTTTGCCGCCCGCCGACGCCATCACCTGCGCGGGCTCGTAATCCAGTCCGTTGTCGCGCTTGAGCTTGACGCTTAGCGCCTGCTTGAGGCGGCTGGTTCCGCCCACCGGCGTGTACTTGGTCTGCCCGGCCGCCAGCGCCCGGCGCGCGGCTTCCTTGATGCGTTCGGGGGTGTCGAAGTCGGGCTCGCCGGCGGCCAGCGAAATTATATCAACCCCGGCCTCCTTGAGTTCGGTGGCGCGGGCCTCGGCCGCCATCGTGGCGGACGGCTTCAGCGCTGCTACTCTGCGGTTTAATTTGAGCATCGAAGGTTCCTTAGACGGCCTCAAAAGCCGACGTTCACGCGGCATGGCAACGCGGCGCGCGGACGCCCGTGTCCCGCGGCCAGGCGCAATTGCGCGCCGGCCGCGAAGCGGCGCGGCCGGCGTATCAATCCAGTTTGTACTTTTCGCGCAGCCGTTGCATCACCGGGCCGGGCACCAGAGCCGGCAGCCGCTGCCCGTATGCGGCCACTTCCTTGATCAGGTGGGAGGCGGAGAAGAACAGCGCCGGATTGGCGAACAGGAACACGGTCTCCACGTTGGGTTTCATGTACTTGTTCATGTGGGTCATGCCGAGCTCGTATTCGAAATCGGTGACCGCGCGCAGGCTGCGGATGATCACTTTGGCGCCGATGCGCTCGGCGTAATCCACCGACAGGCCGCTGAACTTGTCCACCCGGGCCCGCGGTTCGAGGTCGCGAATCGATTCACGGATCAGGGCAACGCGCTCGTCGGGGGTGAACAGGGCGCTGTCCTTATGCGGATTGTAGGCGACGGCAACGATGACCTCGTCGAAGATCTCCACGCAGCGGCGGATGATGTCGATATGGCCGTTGTGGATCGGGTCGAAGGTCCCGGGATAAACCGCGCATCGATGCGCGCTGTCCTTGCTCTTGTTCATTGCGCAGCCTCTCCGCTCTGGCGCCGGTAAAGCGCGATCTGATGATCGCCCAGCGTCGCCAGGCTTACCCTTTCCAGTCCGATAAGGGAAGCCGGCGCCGCCTCCAGCCGCGATACTTCCGTGGCCACCCACGCGCCGTCAGACAATAGATCGAATTCCATCAGGCGAATCAACACGCGGTCGCCCCATCCTTTGCGGTAGGGCGGGTCGAGCAGCACCAGGTCGAAGCGGCGCCCCTCGCCGGCCAGAATTTCGATCGCCCGCATCACGTCCTCTTTCATCACCCGGGCGCGTCCCGCCAGCCTCAAGGCCTCCAGGTTGCGGCGCAGGGCGTTGAGCGCCGGGCGGGCCGACTCCACGAAGGTCACGTGCCCGGCGCCGCGCGACAGCGACTCGATTCCCAGCGCGCCGGTGCCGGCGAACAGGTCCAGCACCCGCAGGCCGTCGAAGTCCAGCCGCACGCTCAGACGTGAGAACATCGACTCGCGCACCCGCGCCAGCGTGGGACGGGTGGCAAGGCCGCGCGGCGCGCTCAGTCTGCGTCCGCGCGCATCTCCGGCGATCACTCGCATCTGGCTTAAATTTATCCACTTCGCAAGCCGCAGCAAAACGCGGCCGCGAAAGCCGGCGGCTTCGAACAGGACTACTTGTGCGCGCTTGTGCCGGGCGGAATACTTGCGGCGAGGGAGGCTTTTAGCTAGGTGTCATAAGATTTCTGAAACCGGCGTCATGAGCCCAAGACACCCCGATTAATCTCGACCATGGCTGACCACAATCCAATCCAGTTCTCCGAGGCGACGCTTCGGGAATATCACGAAGTACTGGGCCGCTACCCGACCCGTCAGGCCGCCCTGCTCCCTACGCTGTGGATGGCGCAGCGGGAGTTCGGCTGGATCAGCGACGAAGTCGAAGACTACGTGTCGCGGCTGATGGAACTGCCGGCGGCGCACGTGCGGGCGGTGGTTTCCTTCTACACCATGTTCTACCGCAAGCCGGTCGGCCGCTGGCATCTCGAGGTCTGCACCAACCTGCCCTGCCGCCTGCGCGGAGCCGAACAGATTGTCGACTGCATCAGCCGCAAGCTCGGCATCGGCCCGGGTCAGACCACCGCCGACGGCAAGTTCTCGCTGACCGAGGTCGAATGCCTGGCCTCGTGCGGCACCGCGCCGATGCTCCAACTCAATCACGAGCGCTACTACGAAAACCTGACCCCGCAATCAATCGACAACCTGGTCGACGAGCTGGCGCGCCGTGGCGATTGAACTGCTGATTGGCGCCATCAAGGCGATCATCGTCCTGGTGATGGTGCTGCAGCTCTCGGCCATCCTGTTGTGGTTCGAGCGCAAGGGCAGCGCCCTGATCCAGGACCGCATCGGAGCCAATCGCGCCGCCCTCACCGGGGTCGGACGCCGTTTGGGGATGCCCAATCTGGGCTTCGTCAACACCCTGATGGCGGACCCGCTGAAGCTCTTCACCAAGGAAGACTTCGTGCCCGCGGGCGCGGACAAATTCCTGCACGCGATGGCGCCGTTTCTGGCCATGTTCCCGGTGCTGATCACGTTCGCCGTGGTGCCATTCGGCGACGTCCTGATCATCGGCAACTATCACATCAACCTGCAGGCCGCCCATCTCAATGTCGCCGCGCTCTACATCCTGGCAACCATCGGGCTGGGCGTTTACGGCGTGTCGCTGGGCGGATGGGCGTCGAACAACCGCTGGGCGCTGCTCGGCGGCATCCGCGCCACCGCCCAGATGATTTCCTACGAATTGGCGATGGGTCTGGCGATTGTCTCGATGGTGATGACCTACGGCACGCTCGACCTGCAGGCGATGTGCCATGCGCAGGGTGGGGTGTGGTTCGGATGGCTGCCGCGCTGGGGCATTTTCGTGCAGCCGGTGGCCTTCCTTTTGCTCCTGACGGCGGGGATGGCGGAGAGCAAGCGCGTCCCGTTCGACCTGCCCGAAGGCGAATCGGAACTGATCGCGGGCTACTTCACCGAATATTCGGGCGGCAAACAGGCCGTCTTCATGCTGGTGGATTTCGCCGAGATCGTGCTGGTGTCGGCGCTGATCACCACGTTTTTCTTCGGCGGATGGCAATTTCCATGGCTTTACCCCGACGGCTTCCATCTGCCGGGCGGGGCCTTCTTCGCGCTGCCCAACCTCGCGGTCGCGATCATCGGAATCGTAAGCTTCACGGTCAAGGTGGTGGCGTTGTGCTGGCTGCAAATCCTCGCCCGCTGGACGCTGCCGCGCTTCCGCTACGACCAGCTGATGCGTTTGGGATGGAAGGGGCTGCTGCCGCTGGCGCTGGCCAACGTCGTCGCCACCGCCTGCGTCATCGTTGTGGGGGGGGTCTAGGATGCCGTTGTGGCTGTTCATCTTCCTGGCCGCCCTGTCGATCATCTCCTCGCTGGGCGTGATCCTGCAGCGTCATCCGGTGCACAGCCTGCTGGCGTTGGTGCTGACCCTGATCGTGATCGCGGTGCTGTTCATCGGCCTGGGCGCGACCACGGTCGGATTTCTGCAGATGATCGTCTATGCCGGCGCGATCATGGTTCTGTTTCTGTTCGTGATCTGGCTGCTGAACCTGCAATCGCAGCCGCTGGAAGCCGGCCGTTTGGCGCTCAAGCTGATCGGCGCGTTGGGCAGTGCCGCGCTGATCGCGGAACTGCTGGCGTTCGTGCTCCATCTGCCGGCGCCGCTGGGCCATGAGCATCCCGTCGCGCCCGATTACGGCTCGATCGGACGGCTGGCGCAGGGGCTGTTCTCGCGCTACCTGATTGCGTTCGAAATCACTTCGATTCTGCTGCTGGTGGGCGTGATTGGCGGCGTTGCCCTGGCGCGCCGGACCGCGGCTGGCGGCGCGGGAGGTTCCATGTGATGGCACCGCCCAGCTATTTCATGGGTCTAAGCGCGATCCTGTTCTGTATCGGCGTGGCCGGCGTGATGCTGCGGCGCAACGTCATCATCATCTTCATGTCGATCGAGCTGATGCTCAACGCGGTCAACCTGGCCTTCGTCGCGCTGGGCCGGGCGTGGGGTTCCGTCGACGGTCAGGCCATCGTCTTTTTCGTCATGACGGTGGCGGCCGCCGAAGCCGCGGTTGGGTTGGGCATCATCCTGGCCATTTTCCGCAACCGCGCCACGATCAACGCGGATGAATTCAACCTGATGCGGTGGTGAAATGGCGGCGAATTTTCCCCTTGGACTGATACTGCTCTTCCCCGCCCTCGGCGTCGTTTTCAACCTGTTCCTCGGCCCGCGGACGAGCCGCGGCACAGTCAACGCCGTCGGCGCGGGCGTGATTGGCGCGGCCTTCGTGGCCGGCGCGATTGCCTTCCTCCGCCTGCTCGCGATGCCCGCGGGAGCGGCGCTGGTCTCCACCTTGTGGCCGTGGATCGAAGCCGGCAGCTTCAGGATTGACGTCGCGCTGCGCTTCGACGCGCTTACCGCCGTGATGGTGCTGGTGGTATCGGGGGTCGGCACCCTGATCCACATCTATTCGGCCGGCTACATGGCCGAGGACGAGGATTACGCCCGCTTCTTCACCTACATGAACCTGTTCGTCCTCTCGATGCTCACGCTGGTGCTGGCGGACAATCTGCTGCTGATGTTCGTGGGATGGGAAGGCGTGGGGCTCTGCTCCTATCTGCTGATTGCGTTCTGGTACACCAATCCGCAGTTCGCCTACAACGGCCGCAAGGCGTTCATCGTCAACCGTATCGGCGACGCCGGCTTCGTGCTGGGCATCCTGACGCTGGTCTCGGTGCTGGCGTCGCATGGCGTATGGACGCTCAACTTCATGGACCTCCGCGCGCACATAAACCTGGTCGGGCCCGCGATGGCGACCGTGATCGGTATCCTGCTGTTCGTGGGCGCGACCGGCAAATCGGCGCAGATTCCGCTGTATGTCTGGCTGCCCGACGCGATGGTCGGCCCCACTCCCGTCAGCGCCCTGATCCATGCGGCCACGATGGTGACGGCGGGCGTGTACATGATCGCGCGGCTGCATTTCCTGTACGACCTGGGGCCCGACGCCATGGAAGTGGTCGCGATCGTCGGCACCGTAACGTCGTTCTTTGCCGCGACCATCGCGATCACCCAGCCCGACATCAAACGGGTGCTGGCCTATTCGACCATCAGTCAGCTGGGCTACATGTTCATGGCGGTGGGCGTGGGCGCCTTTTCCGCCGGCATCTTCCACCTGATGACCCACGCGTTCTTCAAAGCGCTGCTGTTCCTGTGTGCCGGATCGGTCATCCACGGCATGAGCGGCGAGCAGGATATGAACAAGATGGGCGGGTTGGCCAGAAAGATGCCGATCACGTGCGCGACGATGTGGATCGCGACGCTGGCGATCACCGCGATCCCGCCCTTTGCCGGCTTCTTCTCCAAGGACCTGATCCTGTCGGGCGCCTACACCTCGGGCCATTTCGCGCTGTGGCTGATCGGCCTGATCACCGCCGGGCTGACCGGTCTGTACATGTTCCGGCTCATCTTCATGACCTTCCACGGCATCTCGCGCGTGGAGCCCGAACGCGCGCATCATCTGCATGAATCGCCGTCCTCAATGACAATTCCGCTGATCGCGCTGGCGGCTTTATCGGTGGTCGGCGGATGGGTCGGGCTGCCCGAAGGCGTGCTGTGGGGCAACGTGTTCTCGCATTTCCTGAGCGGCTCGGTCGGGGTTTTCAAGCCGTCGCTGGAAGTCAGCGAATTCATGCTCAGCACGCTCAGCCTGGTGTTCGCGCTGAGCGGCCTGGCGATCGCCTACCTGTTCTACATCAAGTACCCGGGCCTGCCGACGGTGCTGGCCTGGCGCGTGAGGGCGTTTTATCAGCTGCTGCTGGAGAAGTACTACATCGACCAGATCTACGACACGATGGTGTCGCGGCCGCTGTTCTTCATCGCGCAGTACGTGCTGTTCAGGGGAATCGACCATTACACGATTGACGGCCTGGTCGACGCCACCGGAATCACGATGGAGGTCGGCGGGGACGCCGCCCGCCGGATCGAGACCGGCAACGTGCAGCATTACGCCCTGGTCTATCTTTTGGGCGCCGTGGCGATCGCGGCCTTTTACCTCTACCTGGTGCTGCGCTGATGAGCGGATATTGGCTGACCGCGCTGGTGTTCACGCCGCTGCTGGGCGCCGCCTTTGTTACGCTGCAAAGCGACGAGCGCGCCGCCTGGCGTTCGGCCTTCATCTTCTCGCTGATCCCGCTGGCGATCAGCTTCTACGTGCTGGCCGTCTTCGACCCGCATGAGGCCGGCTACCAGCTGGTGGAGCATTACAGCTGGATTCCCCAGTTCGGCATCTCCTATCATCTCGGCGTCGACGGCATCAGCCTGTTCCTGCTGCTGCTCACCACGATTTTGATCTCGATCTCGCTGCTTTATTCGGCCGGCGGCGACATCGAATTCCGCGCGCGCGAGTTCTGTTTCTTCATGCTGGTGCTGGAGACCGGATTGCTGGGCGCGCTGGTCGCGGTCGATATCTTCCTGTTCTACGTGTTCTGGGAGCTGATGCTGATCCCGATGTACTTCCTGATCGGCATCTGGGGCCACGGACGC
>JAJPJA010000004.1 GCA_021324455.1 Pseudomonadota bacterium
TACTGGCGCGAGCACTGCATGTTCGGCTTCATCATCGACCATACCGCGATGAAGCTGCGCGACTATATCGGCACCGACATGATGGCGTGGGGGTCGGACTTCCCGCACAGCATGGGCACCTATCCGGTCAGCCGCGAGATGCTTGACGATATGTTCGAAGGCGCCACCGAGGCGGATCGCAAAAAGGTGCTGGTGGACAACATGGTGAAATTCTATGGTCTGGATGCGAACCGCGAACTCACCCCGACGCCCTGATTGCGCTCTCTCTTCGAAGTAAACCACGCGCGCCTGCCGCTTGCGGCGGGCGCGCCTTTTGTGGAGACGCTATGTCCAGCTTTTCGGTCGAGATCAAGTCCACCACGATGCCCACCAGCACGCGCATGTTTAGGATGCTGGCCGGAATTGAGCACCTCTATTACGCCCTGCTGCTGACCGGCGACCCCGAGCGCGCGGCCAATGCCCAGACCTGGCGCGGATGGCATCAGCTCGGCTTCCATATGAGCGTCAAGAATCCACCGCCCGCCGTGCGCGAGGGCGAGCGCGTTATGGCGACGCTGGACGTCAGCGTGGAACCCGACCTGATCATAAACGTCGAGGGCGGCCAACCGCGGGCGATCGCGGGACTGAAGTCGCTGCTGACCGAGATTGAACGGGCGCGGTCGCAGCGCGGTCAGGAAAGCGAAACCGCGCGCCTGGCGGCGATCAAAGCCGATTCCAAAGTGGCCGCCGCCTTGATTACGCCGCTGCACAACGCGCTCAACAGCACCGGCTGCGCGCTCGCCGTGCCGGATTTCGATTTCGCCGTCAACCGCGCCCTGACCGTGCTGGCACATCCGGAAATAAAATCGCTGCGGGTGCGATAGCTCCGGGCCGGGTCCCGCAATGGCCACGACCGGCCGCAGGCTGGCGCTTCCCTTGCGCGATCGCATCGTAATCTGGGCCGGGCTCGGTTCGATTACGACGCTGGCGTGGATCTATCTGGTCCGGATGTCGAACGCGTCCGCGATGCCGGGGATGGACATGGCGATGCCGATGGCGCATCGATGGACCGCCGCCGACATGTGGCTGATGTTCGTGATGTGGGCCGTGATGATGGTCGCGATGATGCTGCCGGGCGCGTCTCCGATGCTGACCATGTACGCCGCGGTGTCGCGCGGCAGGGGGCTCAGCGTGGGAATCAACCCGTGGATGTTTGCCGGCGGCTACGTCGTGGTGTGGACGGTGTTCAGCGCGGCGGCAACCGTGCTTCAAACCGCGCTTCAGAATGCGTCTTTGGTGGCGGATAATCTGCGTGCGACTCCGCGGCTGGGCGGTCTCATCCTGATTGTTGCCGGCCTCTATCAATTCACTCCGCTCAAGAACCTGTGTCTGTCGCGCTGCCGATCGCCGGTCGGTTTTTTCATGACCCACTGGCGCGGCGGCGCGGCCGGCGCCCTCATCATGGGTATCCGCCATGGCGCCTATTGCGTGGGCTGCTGCTGGCCGCTGATGCTGCTGCTGTTTGTGGCCGGCGTGATGAACCTGCTGTGGGTCGCGGCCATCAGCGGATTGGTCCTGGTGGAGAAGGTAAGCCGCTACGGAAAACCCGTCGCGGCCGCGGCGGGCGCGGCGTTGGTCGGTTCCGGCCTGCTGCTGGCCGTTTTCGGATAGGGCTCAGCGCCTCAGGGGCCTGAAAACTCGACCACGGTATAGAAGGCGTTGCGGCCGGAATGGTCGAAGTTCAGATTGGGAGAAGTGATCTTCATCAGGCTGGTCTTGATTGCGTGCGCGGTCTTCCAGATGAAGCCGGCGGGCAAGTTGATCTGCACGTCATGCTCGTTGCCCGACACCGGATCGAAATGCGGCGACAGTTCGACCTCCAGAACTCCCGCAACCGAGAAGCGGCTGCGCTTGCCATCGACATGCATCTCGATCGGGACGAATTGCGGCTCCAGCTTGTAGCGCATGGTGGCGGCGAAGACGGCGAAGGAGCCGCTGCCGCCGGCGCGGCCGTATGCGATATCCGCGATGGCCTGGCGCTGCGCGTCGTTGGCCCGATCGCTGATGTAAACAATCAGCGTGCCGCCGCCCTGATGAATCGCCCGCGGCCATGACGCCGCGTAGACGAAATCCAAATTATCGAGCTGCGCGCCTGCGAACCGGCCTTTACGGATGTGGTAGCCGACCAGGGCTTCGCAGCGTCCGGAGTTGGGCACGCCGCTGAAGTTGCAGGCGCAGCCAAAATCGCAGTTGCAGGTTTCCATATAGTCGCATTCGATCGACCATTGGGGAATGCTCATGGTTTCACCTCATCGACTGGTCCTGCCATTGGAGCCGGCTCAGGACAATCATCCTGCTGCTTTGCGCCCATGACAGCGGCTTGCACCATAGGCGCCAGACGTAAGAAAATCGGCGCTCCGGTGCCGTTTGGTGCCGATGGGGAGATAATATGAGCACGTCCCCGATGCGCTGGCAAATCAGCGGTGACTATTTCGAAAACTGCAACTGCGACGTGGTCTGCCCGTGCGTTTTCTCCGCGGGTCCGGTCCTTACCGGCAAGCCGACCAACGGCTTGTGTGAAGTGGCGCTTGCCTTCCATATTGACCAGGGCTCTTACGGCGGCGTGGCGCTGGACGGTCTGAGCGCGGTGATGACGGCCCGCACCCCGGGCGTAATGGCCGAGGGGAACTGGACGGTGGCGGTTTATCTCGACGACCGCGCCGACGAGCGCCAGCGCGATGCACTTCAGAATATTTTCACCGGTGCCGCAGGCGGTCCCCTGGGCGGGCTGGCCCCGCTCATCTCCAATGTGCTCGGGATCAAGAGCGTGCCGATCAGCTACCGCAAAGCAGGCAAACGGCGCTCGCTGGAAATCCCCTCCCTGATGCATCTGGCGGTCCGTGCCGTGCCGGGACTGGACCCTGACCGGGAGATCGTCGCCGCCAATGCTCATCCCTTTGCTCCCCAAGGAGTGGTTCTGGCGGTCGGCGACGAGGGCAGCATCTGGACCGACTACGGCATGCGCTGGGACAATTCCGGCAAGAACGGCCATTACGCGGCGATCAGGTGGTCGAATCCGTAAGCCCGCGGCGGCCGGTTCCCGATTCCGGCGGAGGATTGGATGGCTCAGTATCAGGATATTGAAGAGGTGCGCGAGCTGTACAACCGCTATGCGCTCAGTTGGGACGAGGACCGGGTGGAGGATTTGGCCCAATGCTTCACGCCGGACGCGATATTCGAAAGTCAACGCGGCCGCTTCGCCGGGCGCGAGGCGATTTTACACAACATGGCCAACGTTAAGCGGGCGCTAGGCGGCGCCAGCCAACGGCATCTAACCACCAACGTGACCATGGATTTGCGCGGGGAGCGGGGGAGCGGCAGCGCGTACTTCATCTATTGCGTTGGCCGCCAGGGTAAACTCGAAGTATTCGCGTTTGGCAAGTACGAGGATGAACTGCGCAAGGTCGGCGGCCGCTGGTTTTTCCGCCCGCAAGGGAATCGTGGAAGGCCAGAATACATACTGACGGGCTGGCTGATGACGCGGGCCCAATAACCCTCAGCCCCGCCGGCCGCCGGCTTTCGCCTTTATTCTTTATCGCCGCCCCGGCGGCGTGCCTTCATCCCAGATCGGATTGAGCTTGTAACTGTTTATCTTCCAGCCCTCGGCGGTGCGGACGAATTTGAAGGTATAATAGCCGCCCATGTCATAGGGGTCCCGGCCCTCGGGATCGTCGGGGCGGTAATGCCTTGCGTACAGATAGGCGACGCATTGCGCGCGATCGCCTTGCACCTTGATGGTCAGGTTCGACATGTAATGCTGGGTGCGGTTCCATGGGCTGAGGGTCCGCTCCGTCACGCGGCGCCATCGCTCCAGTGGGAACTGCTGCGGGGCGGTGGTGGCCAGCAGCGTCGCCGTCATATCGGCTTCCATCGGATCGGTAAAGCAGCTCCCAAACAGCATCCAATCCTTGGTATCCACGCCCGTGGCGTAGCGGAACACCACTTCGCCGATTTCGATGCGATCGCAAAGTTCGCGCGTCCTGTCGTCCATGACAATCTCCGGCCGTTGCTGGAATTTCCCCGCCATCGCGGCGATTAGCCGCAACTGTCAGCTTCCCGCACGCCCGTGTCAATCGCGACGGCGGCTTTTCAATTGACCGCGCGCCGGCTTAGGGCTACAGACTGGGCAGAGCCGATCACGGAAAATTTATCGCGGAGAATGCGGCAATGGCGGTAACCATCGATCGAATCGGGAATTCTAAAGACCAGATTGGCGAGGGGCCGGTGTGGGACTGCGCTGAGGGGGTGCTGTACCGGATCGACGCCGAACGGGGAGAGATATTCCGTCTGGATCCCGCCAGCGGCGCCGCCCGTTCATGGACCGTCGCGCCGGCGCGCCACGTCGGCTCGTTCGCATTGCGCAAGGGCGGCGGCGCGCTGCTCGCCACCAATCACGGGCTGGAGTTGTTTGATTTCGAAAGCGGGCGGCTGTCGCCGATCGACTATCCCGAAGGCAAGCTGCCGCACACTCGCTTCAATGACGGCAAAGTCGACGCGCGCGGCCGTTTCGTCGTGGGCGAAATCAACCTCAAGGGCGAGACGATCGGGCGTTTCTACCGCCTCGATCCGGATCTGAAGTGTACGCGGCTGGGTGCGGGTGTGGCGTGCTTCAACGGCCCCTGCTTCAGCCCCGACGGCCGCACGCTGTATTTCTCGGACACCACCGTCGATACGATTTTTGCCTGCGACTATGACGTCGATTCGGGTGCGGTCTCCAATCGGCGGGTGTTGGTGAAGACCACCGAGTTGGGCGGCAGCCCCGACGGCTGTACGGTGGACGCGGAGGGACGGGTGTGGTCGGCGCTGGTACGATCCGGCCAGGTCGGATGCTTTACGCCCGAGGGCAAGGTGGAGCGTCTGATCAAGGTTCCGCCCAAGCATGTTTCCAGCACCATGTTCGGCGGCCCGAACCTTGACCAACTGTATATAACCTCGATCGGCAGCGCTTTGGGCGGGATGCTGCAGCCCAATGAGGCCGACGGCGGCTTGTACGTAATCCGCGGCCTGGGGGTGAAGGGCAAGCCCGAGCCGCGCTTCGCGGGATGAGGACTATGGAGCTGGACTTCACTTCGCGCGGCGATTTCTACAAGCAGTACGGTCCGTGGGCGGTGATCGCGGGCGGTTCCGAGGGCGTGGGCGCGTCATTCGCGCGCAAGATCGCCGCTCACGGAATCCGGCCGTTTCTGGTCGCGCGCAAGCCCGAGCCGCTGGTGCAGCTCTCCCGGGAGATTACCGCGGCCAGCCAGGTCGAGGTCAGGGCGGCCCCGCTCGACCTCACCGTTGAAGGGGATATCCAGGAGTTAAAGAGCCTTACCGATGGCTTGGAAGTGGGGCTTTTCATCTACAATGCCGGACTGGAGGGCGGTCACGGACTGTTCGTGGAACGGCCGCTGGAAGCGGCGATGCGGATCATCCGCCTCAATGTGGTGGGACCCGCCATGCTGTGCCATCATTTCGGCGCGAAGATGCGTGAGCGCGGCCGCGGCGGCATCATCCTGGTCGGTTCGCTTGGCGGATGCGCCGGCAGCGCCAACATTGCCGCCTACGCCGCGTCCAAGGCGTTCGAGCAGATCCTGGGCGAAGGACTGTGGTACGAATTGAAGCCTTTTGGCGTCGACGTCCTGAGCTATGTCATCGGCAATACCAAAACCCCCGCCATTGCGCGCCATGGCACCCGGCTGGAGGAATCGGGCTATTTCATCATGGAGCCCGACGACGTGGCGCAGGAAGGGCTCGATCATATAAAAGACGGACCCACATGGTTTCCCGGGGAGACCAACCGCGCCTTCGCGCAGGCGCTGTGCACCCCCGACCGCAAGGCCGCGACCGAGTTGATGAGCCAGGCAACTACTTCGGTCAAGCCGTTGCATTGAGCATCGGTAAACCTGCCGCGTCAGGCTGAGAGTGACCGATACGCCTGCCGCCATCCCGGTTTCATCGCGCCGGCCAATGATTGCCCCATCGGTCGAGGCATACCACCTCGTTGAGCGCCCGGCGCTTGACCGGACCGTGTCTCGATCCCTCGGCGGGGTAGCCCACCGGAAGCATCGCGTAGGTTGTAAACTCCTGCGGCAGGTTCAAGGCGGCGCGAACCTCCTCATCATAATAGGCGTGAATCGTGGTGAGCACCGAGCCCAGTCCGAACGCGCGGCAGGCCAGCAGGATATTCTGAACGGCGGGATAGATGCTGGCGCCGGAGATTCGCGGCCGCGCCGCCGCGACCCGGGCCGTATCCCGGGCGGGCGGTGCGAAACTCGCCGCCGGGGTCATCAGGCCGGCGACAATAATTACCGGGACCTCGTCCAGATGATTCGCCAGATGTTCGGCGGCGCCCATCATCCTGTTATAGGCGGAGAGGGTCTGGTGCGGCGCCGGCTGGCGGTCGCGGTACATGGCGGACATCAGGTCGAAGGCTTTGCGGTAGATCTCCGCAATTTTACGCCGTTGTCCGGGCTCCTTTATCACAACAAAGGCCCAGTTCTGGGTGTTGCTGGCCGAGGGCGCCCGGATAGCGGCGTCCAGGATTTGCACCAGGATTTCGTCCGGGACCGGATCGGGTTTGAGCCGGCGCAGCGCGCGGCAGGTGTGAATCGCGTCCAGAACTCCGGGTTGGTCCATCGTTTTGCCTTTCGCCGTGGGATGGCAGCGATGCTAATCCTGCGGCCGGGTCTGAGGCCAGCGCCGGACGGCGGCCGGCTCACCTCGAGGTTTCAGTATGGTACAGTTTGTAGCCAATTTCACTTTGAGGGAGTGCAAGGTGCGGCATGGTCAGTCTAATACTCATTTCGTGATAATAATCTTCATTTCATCGGAGCTCAGGGCTTTAACTTTCAAAAACTGTCATCGGGAGCGGTTCTGAAAACATGCAGGATGTGTGTGATCGTGCAAAAGCTGCACGCTTCAATCTGAAAAGCTTTCCGAAAAACGGCAAAACCGGCGGGTTCGACGGGTAAATTCTACTTGATTAATTTGTCGCGCCGGGTATACTTCGCCTGATTGGGAAGAGTAGTTGTAATTGGTGAATCCATAGGCTGTGGATAAAAGTTAATAGCTATCTTGTATCTAGTGATATTCTTTTGCACCCTGAACGAAGCGGCGCGCACGGCCCGCTAGTTCAGGGGTAGTGCCGGGCATCCTGATTCCGCAGACCCTCTTACACGACTCGGTGCTGGTCCATCGTATAACGCGCTTTCGCCGCGGCGAGATCGAGAAACGCGGCCGATTTGTGAGTTTGACCGGGGACATTTTTTTGGCCGCGGTCCGGCCTGAGATGCCTGATTGGAAGATGGAGAAGCGGACAGTTGCAACCCTGGCGCGCGCCAGTCCCTGCAATCCACCCGGGCGGATGCGCCTATCCGAAGCTTAAATAGAGGGCATCGAACGACGCCCGGTGCGGGCGCGCTAACGCCCGCACCGGGCTTCACCTGATGTGCCCGAGCATTACGGACACAATCGAGGCTGGCAACTCAATTGTCTCTTCGTGCTCGCGGCCCGTCAAGCAACGAGTGCGAGCATGAAGAGAATCAAACTGTTTGTAGTTAGTAACGCCCAGTCCTGGTCATGGCCGCGGCGGGGTCGATCGTGCCTCCGGGGACATGAATCCGGTTCGAAATTTCACGGTGCGCCGCTCAAATATTGCATGGTCGCGCTGTGCGCGGCGGGCTGGTTTCTGACCGCCCTGGCCGCGGCCAGGGCCGGCTATGTGGCCATCATTTCGCCGCTCAACGGCGCCACCGTCAAAGGAACCATTACAGTGGCTACCTCGGAAGGCTCCGACGTGAGCTGGATCAATGTGTTTGTCGATGGCTACTGGATGGGGTCCAATTCGCCCACCGCGCCGCGGCCCTATTCGGTGACCTGGAATACGGCCACGGTGGCCGACGGCAAGCATACGCTGTCGGTTATCGGATACAGTTCCAGCAACAAGCCGTTTGTGAAAACCTCGATCGGGGTGACGGTGCGGAACCTTTCGGCCCTGTCGACTCCCACACCGACCGCAACGCCGAAACCCACCGTTGCGCCCACGCCCGTTGCGGTGGCTTCATGCATCAGTATCACCGCGCCGGCTGCCGGTGTGACAATCAGCGGCGCCAGCGTTGGCATCACCACGCATGATACGTGTCCCGGCCTGTGGTTTGAGGGGCTTTACGTCGACGGCGCGCCGGCCGGCGATTACGCGCCCGGCGCAGTGGTTCTGGACAGCACCTCTCTGAGCAACGGCCTGCACACCATCAAAGTCACCAGTCAGAGCATGAATCCGGGCAGTGTCGTGCTGGGCAGCGCGTCGGAATCGCTGCGGGTACAGAACGGAGCGGCCACGGCGACCTTATCGGCAACGCCAAACGCGACCTCCACCCCGGCTCCCATGCCGACGGCGACGCCCGCTCCCGGCGCTCATCTGAACAACCTCTCACCCAACGCGGCATTGCCGTCCGAATCGACCTGCGTCACTTTGGCCAACCAGGCGAACTTCCCGGAAACCAGCCCGCAGAATGTAAATGACGGAACCGGCTGGAACGCCAATAATCAGATCTGGACGACACCGTCTTACTTCTACGCCAACGCGGGCCGCAACGGGCTGGCGCCGGCCTCCGATTTTGCCGCGGTCAACGGACACTACTCGGGTACGACCCAGGACATCATCCGCTGGGCCGCCTGCAAATGGGGGGTTGACGAGGATTGGGCCTATGCCGAGACCGCGGAAGAGACCGGAGGATGGACCAACGCCTGCGCCCAATTGCACGGCGGGAGCTCCTGCAGCCAGGGCGGGGACTGCGGCAATCCCGACTCCAATTCCGGCGGCGAGACGCCCAATTTAAGCTTCCTCGGATTTGCCGTCACCGACAGCGGCGGCGCGTTCATCGGCACCAGCCGCTACGGCGGCCAGAACGCCAACGGATCCACCTGCTCCTCCAGCTGGGCAAGCTGGAGCATCATCCAGTCCAAGACCGATGCCTTCGAGTGGTACACGTGGCCGATGCTGGCGTTGTCCACGGCCTGGGGCGAGGACTACCGGTGGGCCAAGTATCGCGCCTGCGTCAACGGCGACTATGCCAACTGGTTCGGCAACGCCTCGGATTACCTCGACGCGGTATCGCGGGCGCGGTCCAATCCCGACGGCATCGTGCCGTCGGGGCAGGCGGGACCGGTTAACTTGTTCTCCAACGAGACCAACCTGCAGTATTTGGGTCTGGGATGTATCGCGACCCACTTCTCAGGCAACTGGTACGACAGCGGAGCCATCAGCTATCTGAGCAACAGCAGCTCCGGCTTCCTGTATCACCTGAACCATGCGGTTTGGCCGGGGGGGAGGCGTTAAGGGACGGCGGGACAATCAGAAGATTGCAGCGGCGCGATAATGCGGCGGCGAGCCTGAAGGCGCGCCGCCGCATGGTTTTTCGCGGCTGCGGTTCGACCGCGGTATTATCTACTTTGTTCCACTGAGTAATACGATTCTTGCAGCGAGCGTGTTCCCAATCGCGTAAGTTGGTAGTCAAAACTGCGCTCGACTGCCTGAATCCCCGCATCGAAAGGGCTCCCGTCGATATATGGCGGTCAGCTTTGCGCGGCTGCTTCCCCAGCCAGACCGGGTTGGTCCGCAATCCGGGCGCGGCCGGGTTTTGTACGCACCTGGCCGGATTCTTGAATAACCCGCTGGTTACACGGGATGCCGGCCGAGCCGCGGCTTTTCGGGCATGAACCGCAGTAATTTCTACATTAGGTGAATCCCTGAATACCGTGCAGATCCTGCATCGGTGAGTTGGGAAATTCCTCAAATCTCAAGCATAACGCCGATGGCATCGCTCTTGCGGAAGAGCCTCCCGGGCTGCGCGGTTGGTATTGGCGCAGGCTTCACCGTTCGACCTTTCGATGGTTCGACAACTGGCAATGGGAGGGCGAATGACAGTGGGCGCGTCGTATGTTCACCGTACGGCCTTCTGGCTCCAGGCGGCTGCTGCAGCCGCGGTGCTCGCGGCAACTTTGCTGACCGGATGCGCGAGTTCGGCCAGCCGCGGCGATGAAATGGCGGCCAAGGCCGCCACGCAAAAGAATGTCTGTTCTCCGGCGGCGATGATGGCCGCTCAGGAGGCGGAAAAAGGCGGCTATGTAATCCGGCCCGGCGATGAGTTGCAGCTCGACTTCTACCTTAATCCCGAGTTCAACCGCGACGTGACAGTCAGGCCTGACGGCAACGTTACCCTGGATTTGGCCGGAACGGTGCAGGCCGCCGGGCTCACCCCTGAGCAGTTCGCCGACAAGGTCAATCAGGCCTATCTGCACGAACTGCGCAATCCCGGCGCGGTCGTTCACGTCAAGAACAGCCCCACATTCCGGGTTTACGTGCAGGGACAGGTGACTCACGCCGGGGCTTTTCCGCTGCAGCCCGGTGAGACCGCGTTACAGGCCATCGCGGAGGCGGGCGGCGTCAATGAGACCGCCGGGGCTGACAGTGCGGTGCTTATCCGCCGCGACGCATGCGGCAACCCGCAGGGCATCAAGGTGGATTTGCGCGCGGCGGACAGCGGTAAGAAGGTTCAGGACGTGGCGCTGATGCCCTCGGACATCCTGGTCGTGCCGCGCAGCCCGATCGCCAACGTCGACCTGTTCGTCAAACAGTACATTACCAATCTCATACCAGTCCCGCCCTATATGCCGATACCGCTTTAAGCGAGGGCTTAGGTACATGAACGACTTCTCCTTCGATCAATTGATTCATTTTGCGCTGCGCCGGCGCGTAATAATGACCGAGGTTGCGGCTGCGATCATGGCGGTGGTCGCGATTGCCACCTTTGTCTGGCCGCCGACCTACAAGTCGAGCGCCAAGATCCTGATCCAGGACAACCGCGCGCAGTTGCTGGTCTCTCCGGCGCTGGAGAATAACAGCCCCAATCAGCCGGCGGTGGTGGCCAATACCGTGACCGAGGAGGAACTCAATTCCGAACGCGAGTTGATCTCCAGCGATTACCTGGTCGAAGAGGCGCTCGAAGGATTGCCGCAGCCCAGGGCGGGCGCGGGCGGCATGGCGGTGAATGCGGTTGAATGGCTGCTGGATTTGCCTAACCGGTTATACCGGATGTTTCACGGGGCCGCGCCTGAGAGTCCGCGCGAACAGTGGGCGCATCGGATTGAGCGGCATTTCTCCTCCTACGTGATCAAGCGGTCCAACGTAATCGAGATCAGTTTCACCGCGCACGATCCCAGGTGGGCCCACGAATTTCTGGAGCGGCTGATCGACAAGTACCAGGAGTTCCACAGCAGCATGTCGCACGACCCGCAGGCGGAGAAGTTCTTCCAGAAGCAGGCGGCGATTCTGCAGGACCGGCTGCGCGCGGCCGAAGACCAGCTGCGCGCCTACGAGGTGCAGACCGGCATCAGCAATCCGTCGGCGCAGAAGCAGGCCCTGATCATGCGGATTTCCCAGTTGCAGAACGATTCCGCCAAGGCCGCGGCCGATCTCGCCGCGGCGCAAAGGCGCGTCGCGGTGCTTCAGCAGCAGGTAGCCTCAACCCCCAAGCGCGTGGGCAAGGAGATTAAAATCGTTCAAAACATGGCGCTGCAGCAGCTCAAGCCGCAAGTGCTGCAGCTGGAAGCCGAACGCGCCGAACTGCTCACCCGCTATCAGCCCGACAGCGAGCGGATGAAGGAGATCGACGCCCGTCTGGCCGCCGCGCACAAGATCCTCGATCACGAAAATCAGACCGAAGTGCAGGAGCAGAGCACCGACCTGAACCCGGTGTGGCTGCAGTTGGATACGGAACTGGAACAGGCCACGGCGTTGGCGGCGTCGCTGCAGGCGACGCAGAGCGCGCAGCGCCAGGAGATTGAAAAGGCGCAGGACCAGGTCAAGGTGCTGCTCAACGCCAGCGTCGAGAATGATCGGCTGCAGCGCGTGGTGGATACCGAAAAGCAGGCCTACATGTCATATCTGCGCCGCGGAGAGGAAGCGCGCGCCGCCGGCGCTCTTAACCGCAGCCGGATTCTGAACGTAAGCATCGCCGAGCCGCCCAATCATCCCGCGGTCCCCTCCTATCCCATTGTTCCGCTGAATCTGGGAGTGGGCGTGCTGCTTGCGATCGGATGCGCGGTGGCGGTCGCTTATCTGGAGGAACTGCTGGATCCCAGGATCTATTCGCCCGCCACGGTTACCGCGGTAAGCGGGCTGAAGACCATCGCACAGTTGCGCGAGCTCAGTCAGGAGTAGCCGATGTACCTGGAGCATTTCGGTCTGAGCGCGCCGCCCTTTCAGTTCACCGCTTCGCCGGCGTCGCTGTTCATGAGCCGCACGCATCGCGAAGGCCTGGCGGCGCTGGAATGGGGTTTGCTGCATGAACCCAGCGGCCTGACCCTGCTGATCGGCGACAGCGGCACCGGCAAAACCACGCTGATTTGCGCGCTGCTGGCCCGCCAGCATCGCGCGGTTCATGCGGCTTATTTGGGTAACCCGAAGCTCAGTTTCCCCGAATTGCTGAGCAGCGTGATGAGCCAGATAGGCGTGCGCGGCGGCAGATCGGGCAAGGGTGCGATGCTCAATGCCTTTCAGCAGTACGCCGCCGCGATGCCGCTTAACGAGCGCATCGCAATTCTGGTCGACGAGGCGCAATTGCTGAGCGAGGACGCGATGGAGGAGTTGCGCCTGCTGTCGAACATGGAATGCCATGGGCGCAAGGCCGCCCAGATTATACTGGCGGGCCAGTTCGAGCTGGCGCGCCGGCTGGCGAGCCCCGCGATGCGCCATTTCAACGAACGCATCGGGGCGCGCGCGGTGCTCCTGGCCCTGACGCCGATGGAATGCCGCGAGTACATCGAACATCGCCTGCGGCTGTGCGGCAGCAGCAGCGATCGGATCTTCGCGCGCGGCGCCCTCGATCCGCTGGTGCGCCACAGCGCGGGCGTGCCGCGGCGCATCAACGCCCTGTGCCACAACTCTCTGCTGCTGGCTTATTCGACCGAGTCCAAACGGGTGAGCGCGGCGATGGTGCGCCAGGCGGCGGCAGACTATCCGGTGCTCGAACAGAGCGCCGCTGCGGCCGCAGACGAGGGATCGAGCGCGGGGCGTTGGCGCCAGCTCTGGCGGCCGCTGAAACCGGTACTCGGGCTCGTGCTGCTGGGTGTGGCAGGATTTGTCAGCGGCGAATTCCTCATGAGCCATGGCCCGGTGGAGCGCCGGCACGGCTGGCTCCAGCGCTCCTCCCATACCGCGAGCGCGGCGGCAATGCCGGCGCTCGATGTGAATCGCAAAGCTCCATCCGCTCCCGCTCCGCTAAGCGACGGCGCAGGCCCGGCGCAAAGCCCGCCGGCGGCGACGCTGGAGCATCCCGCGGCGCCCAATCCGGGCAGCGAGAGCGTCGGCGCCAGGGATCAGAGCGGCATCGACGCCGGCGGGCCGGGCGAGGGTGTTTCCGTGGTGTCCGACTCCGAGGGGCTTAAAACCGCGTCGATCGATGGGTCCGCGTCCGACGGCGATTCGCCGCATGCCGATTCCCAATACGTGATTGTCGCGCGCGGCGATACGCTCGGACGCATAGCCCTGCGCCATCTGGGCTCGGTGACGGCGGTGCATCTGCTGATGCATCTCAACCCGCACATCACCGACGCGTCGCGGGTCTATCCGGGCGAAATCGTATATCTGCCGGCGTCGGCTTCGACTTCGGAGGATCGGAATACCGGCGATACCGGTGTGGAATAGGTGAAATGGTGAACTACTTTGAGATCTTGCGGCGCGGCCGAAATGGCACCGCGCCGCTATGGAACAACGGATACGCCGAAGAGGAGACGGTCATCGATCCGAACTCCGGATCGGGCGCGCTGGCTCCCATACCGATTCTGGGCCAGGCGCGTACGCCGTTGGAAGCCTCGCGCGATCGTTCGCTTCAGGGCCTGAACGAGCGGGTCGCGCCGCTGGCCGGTGTGGGCCAGAGCGTGCGCCTGCTGGTTACGGGATGCCGTCCGGGAGACGGCGCCTCAACCGTCGCGATGGGGTTGGCGCTGGATATGAGCCAGCGCCTTGGCCTGCGCACCTTGCTGGTCGATGCGCATCTGCGCAAACCCACCTTGCACAAGATGTTTCCGCCCGCCCCGGGTGCCAACGCGCCCCTGCTGCTGGGCGATCAATTTGTCGTGCGGTCCTCGGCGATGCCGCGGCTGGAGCTGGCCAGTTGTCTGCCGATGGCCGCGGCGGCGCTCAAGCCGGGCGAGGCGCGAGGCTACGAGGCGCTGCTCGACAGTTTTTTACTGGCAGTGGTCGATCTGGGGGTCGTCCGCCTGGACGGGCGGTTGCTGGCGTTGGCGCGTCCCAGCGACCCGATCATCGTGGTTACGCGCTACGGATCGACCCAACGCGAGGAACTTGCGACCACTGTGGCGGCGCTCAAAGCGGCCTCGCGCACGGTCGCCGGCGTGATCATGAACGGAGTGCCGGAACTGCCATGGGCGATGCGCCGCTGGGCCGAAGCTTTCCGAGGAGGAGTCAATGAAGTTGGAAACCGCTAATCACAACGGGAAGGCCGCAACGCTCGCGCAGGCGAGCGAGGCGGCCGGCCCCGAGCGAAGTCTGAAAGCCCTGGCGGTCGTCGGCCTGGGGTATTGGGGTCCGAACTGGATTCGCAACTTTTACACTTTGCGGTGCGCACGCCGCCTGATTGCGTGCGACCTGAGTGCCGAACGCCTGGCGCATGTTAAAGGCCTCTATCCGAGCCTGGAGCTGACGCAGAAGTTCGATGACGTTCTGCGCGATCCCGAAATCGAGGGCGTGGTGATCGCCACTCCGGTCAGCACCCATTACCGGCTGGCCAAACAATGCCTGGAAGCGGACAAGGCGGTGGTGGTGGAGAAGCCGCTGGCCACTTCGCGCGCGGAAGCGGCGGAACTGGTGCGGCTGGCGCGGCTGCGCGACCGCGTGCTGATGGCGGGGCATACGTTCGAGTACAGCGCGCCGGTAATCAAGCTGCGCGAACTGATCACCAGCGGCGAGATTGGCGAAGTGCTCTACATCAGCTCGGTCAGGGCCAATCTCGGACTGTTTCAGCATGACGTCAACGTGGCCTGGGATCTCGCCACGCACGACATTTCGATCATCCTGATGCTGCTGGGGCAGATGCCGGAATCGGTGTCATGCCAGGGCCAGAGCCATTTCCGGCGCGAGGTCGAAGACGTGGCCCTGATCACGCTGCATTTGCCGCGCAATGTGATCGCTTTCGTCCACGTGAGCTGGCTGGATCCGAACAAGATCCGGCGCACGACCATCGTCGGATCGCGCCGGATGCTGGTGTACGACGATACCGCGCTGCAGGAGAAGATCCGGGTTTACGATCGCGGTGTGACGATGCGGCCGTACTACGACAATTACGGCGAGTTTCAGTACGCGTATCGCTACGGCGATATCCATATCCCGCGCATCGAGGAGGTCGAGCCGATCAAGCGCGAATGCGAGCACTTTGTCGACTGCATCCGCAACAACCTGACGCCGGCCACCGACGGCCTCAACGGGCTGCGCGTGGTCGCGGTGCTGGAAGCGGCGCAGCGCTCGCTGCGCAGCGGCGGCGCTGCGGTGCCGCTGGGCGAGATGCGCTGAGGGGTGGAGAGGATAGCGATGGAAGCTCCCAAATTCCTCAGTGTTGCCGGCGACGTGCGGCTGGGCGATCAGGTGCGGCTGAGCAACTTCGTCAATCTCTACGGATGCGAGATCGGGGATGAGACCAGGATCGGCGCGTTCGTCGAAGTGCAGTCTGACGCGCGGATCGGCCGGCGCTGCAAGATCTCCTCTCATACCTTCATCTGCTCGGGCGTGACGATTGAAGACGGGGTTTTCGTCGGCCATGGCGTAATCTTCATCAACGACCGCATGCCGCGCGCCACCAACAGCGACGGATCGCTCAAGGGCGGCGAGGATTGGCTGATGGAGCGTACGGTGATCCGCCGGGGCGCGGCGATCGGCAGCGGCGCCGTCATCATGTGCGGCGTCACGGTCGGCGAAGGAGCGCTGGTCGGCGCCGGAGCGGTGGTTACCCGCGACGTACCGGCGGGGGCGGTGGTGGCCGGAAATCCGGCGCGCCTGCACCTGCGGCTTGCCGCCCGCGGCGAGGGGAGGCGCGCCGATGCCGATTAAGTTTTTGGATTTGGCCGCGCAAAACGCCGAGATCCGGGCGCGCGTGGATGAGGAGTACGAGCGCATTCACCGCGCGACGGCGTACGTGGGCGGACCCCAGGTGGCGCAATTCGAACGCCGCTTTGCCCAATACCTGGGAGCCGCGCATGTTATCGGCGTCGGCAGCGGAACCGACGCGCTGCGCCTTGCCCTGATCGCCGCCGGGGTCGGCGCCGGCGATGAGGTGATCACCACGCCGATGACCTTTATCGCCACCGTTGAAGCGATCCTTCAGGCCGGAGCGACGCCGGTGTTCGTAGATATCGATCCCGAAACCGGAACGATCGACGTGCAAGCGGTGCGGCGGTACCTGGATGCGGGCAGCTTCAGATCGCCCAACGGGCCGCGCGCCGTGGTACCGGTGCATCTGTATGGATTGCCCGCCGCGATGGACCCGCTGCTAAAGGTCGCCCGGCGGCATCGGCTCGCGGTGATCGAAGACGCCTGCCAGGCGCATGGCGCGCGCGTGCACGTGGGCGGCCAATGGAAGCGCGCGGGCGCCGCCGGCACGATCGGATGTTTCAGCTTCTACCCGGGCAAGAACCTGGGCGCGTGGGGCGAGGCGGGGGCGATCGCGACCGACGATCCGCAACTGGCCGAGCGCGTCAGCGTGCTGCGCGATCACGGCCGCGTCTCGCACTACCTGCATCGGGAATCGGGCTACAACGCCCGCATCGATACGCTGCAGGCGGCGGTGCTGCTGGCGAAGCTGGAGCGGCTGGATGAATGGAATGCGCGCCGGCGCGCGATTGCGCGGCGCTATCGCGAGTTGCTTTCGGGCACCGCTGTGCGGACTCCGATTGAACCCGAAGGGACGGAATCCTGCTACCACCTGTTCGTGATTCGCAGCGCGCAGCGCGACCGCATCCGCGACGCGCTGGCGCAGGCGGAGATCGGCTGCGGAATACATTATCCCGTCCCGCTGCATCTGCAGCCCGCCTGCGGCGCGCTCGGCTATCAGCGCGGCGAGTTCGCGGCGAGCGAGCAGTGGGCCGCCAGCGTTGTGTCGCTGCCGATGCATCCTCATTTAACGGATCGCGAAATCAGTGTTGTCGCCCAGACAGTGGCGGCGGCGCTGGCGAAATAAAACCGATGGCTGCCTGACGATGTTTGTCAACGAATTACGCAAGCAAAAAGTGCTGTTCGCCTCGGTTGACGCGGCCGCCCTGATTCTGGCCGCCTGGTGCGCGCTGGTCATCCATGATCCTTCCCACGCCATGCGCCATCGGCTGATGCAGAGCCCGGCCGGCGTCATCCTGGTTGGACTGCTGGTGCTCGGCTGCTGGATCCTGATCTTCCGCTGGATGGATCTCTACCGCATGCGCAGCGGCGGTCTGGCCGAGCTGCTGGCCGTGTGCCGGGCCAACGCGATCGGCGCGCTGCTGGCGATCACGGTGGGATTTCTGTTCCATCTCGACCCCTCGCGCATCACGACTCTGCTCACCTATCCGCTGGCGGTGGTCTGGGTGCTGGCGCTGCGGATGGCCGCGCGTTTCGCGATCAAGAATCTTTACGCCAGCCGCGACGTCTGCGTGCCGCTGGTGATTGTCGGGCTGAACCGGGTCGGACGCTACCTGTGCGATCAGGTGCTTGATGAGCTGAGCCATTACGAGCCGCTCGGGTTTGTCGATGATAACTCCGACTGCGCCAGCTATCGCGGTCTGCCGCTGCTGGGACCGACGTGGGCGCTGCGTCAGATAGCCGGCGAATACCCGGCTTTGGAGGCGATCATCGCGCTGCCCGAAGCGGGCGCGGATCGTCAGGCGGAGCTGGTTGCGCTGTGCGAAGAACTGCGCATCCGCTGGAGCATCGTGCCGTGGTTGTTCGGTTCGATGGCGTCGGGGCTGCGGCTGGACATGATCGGCGCGATTCCGCTGGTGGGACCGCGGGGGTCGAATATCGAGGGACTCAACTATGTGCTCAAACGCGGTTTGGACCTGGTGCTCGGAACCGCGGTGCTGGTAGTGGCCGCGCCGATTCTGGCGGCGGCGAGCGCGGCCATCGCGCTCACCAGCGGATGTCCGATTCTATACCGTCAGACCCGCATCGGACTGCATGGCCGTCCTTTCCAGATGTTGAAGTTCCGCACCATGAAGCCGCAGGCGGGCGACGAAGTGCATCGCGAGTTCGTGCGCAACTGGATCGCTTCGGGAAAAGACGCGGCGCGGCGCCACGGCAACGGCGCGGCGGTGTTCAAGCTGTCCTGCGACGACCGCATTACTCCGATCGGCCGCTGGCTGCGCCGTTTCAGTATCGATGAACTGCCGCAGCTCATCAACGTCATCCGCGGCGAGATGAGTCTGATCGGTCCGCGTCCGGCGCTGCCCTACGAGGTCGAGCAATACGAACCGCGTCATCGCCGCCGTCTTGAGGTGCTGCCGGGCGTGACCGGGCTGTGGCAGGTCAGCGGCCGCAACCATCTCTCATTCGAGGACATGGTGCGGCTGGACGTCCAGTACCTGGAGAACTGGTCGCTGGCGACCGACTTCAAGATTTTGGCGCTGACGATGCCCGAGCTGGTTCGCGGAGGAGGCCTGTGAGGGCGGTGCGCGCCGCTGTGGGCGGGAGCGTGCGATGAAAACCTACGGAGCCATCACGCCGGCGCGGGACGAAGAAAAATTTCTCCCCGGTCTGATCGAGAGCATGGTATCGCAGACGGTGCTCCCGGTGCGCTGGATCATCATCGACGACGGATCGACTGATTCGACACCGGCGCTGCTGGACGAGGCCGCCCGGCGCTGCGAATGGATCAGCGTGCATCATGTGCGGCGCACCGGCGCGCGTCAGCCGGGCGGGGAGACGGCGCTGCAGCGCTTTCTCGCGCCGTCGCTGTGGAAGGACTGCGACATGATATTCCGGGTCGACGCGGACATCACCTTCGGACCCGGTTTCATCCAGTCGCTGCTGGTGGAGTTCGGCCGCGATTCGAATCTGGGCATCGCGGGCGGCACGCTGTACGAACAGGATCGCGGCGGATGGCATGAAGTGCGCACGCCGCGCTTTCACACGCGCGGAGCGATCAAGATGTACTCGCGCGAATGTCTGCAGGCGATCGGGGGAATCGAAGCGGGGTTGGGGTGGGACACGATCGACGAGGCGCACGCGGCGTTTTTGGGTTACACCACCCGCAGCTTCCGGCACATCCACGCCCGTCATCATCGGCCGCAGGGCGCGGCCGCCGGGGTGCTGCGCGGACGACTGGCGGCCGGACAGGCCGCGTATCAATGCGGATATTCACCCGTTTTCATGGCTGCCCGCGCCTTGCGCCATGTGCTTGCCTGGCCGCCCGTTCTCGGTGCGGCGTGGCTCGCAGCCGGCTATTTGGAGGGATACGTTCGATGCAAACCACGAGCCGCTTCGCCGGAACTGGTAAAGTTCATTCGCAGGCAACAGGTGCGGCGCTTGCTCTTGATGAAGAGCGTGTGGACCTGAACAGCGAGGGCAGCCCACGCATGCCGGCGCGCGGACATCTGCCGCGGCCGGCGGAAATCAGTTTTACCAATGATGTCTTTTCGTTCTGGAAGCTGCCCGAGGCGTGGCGCGCCGGAACCGAGAGGATAATAGAGGAGTCCGAACGCAGCGCGCAGCATTATCTGTTCGAGGAATATCTCGACGACCGCCGCCGGCGTCCGTCGCCGCTGCTCAACTATTACTATACGTTCAAGGATCTGATCCCGACCGGCGTGCGCCATTGGCTCAATTCGATTGCGATCCGGAACCGGCGCCGGCCGGCTTTTCCGGACTGGCCATGCGAAGACGCCCTGCTGCGGATATGGCGCCGCGGCCTGGCGGCGATTCTGGAGCGCTGGAACGCGCAGGACGCGTGGCATCTGGCATTCTGGCCCGAGGGCAAATCCTGCTGCGTCGTGCTGACGCATGACGTGGAAGGGCCCGAGGGCTTGCGGGCCATGGAACCGATGGCCGACCTGGAGGAGCGTTATGGCTTTCGCTCGGCGTGGAATCTGGCGCTGGAGCAATATCCGATCGACTGGAAGCGCATCGACCAGCTGCGCGCGCGCGGGTTCGAGTTCGGCGCGCACGGCCTCAAGCATGACGGCCGTTTGTTCCGCAGCGAACGCGACTTCCAAACTTTGGCTCCGCGCATCAGGGCAATCGCGCGCGAGCACGGACTGTGCGGTTTTCGCGCGCCCTCGACGCTCAGACGCGCGCAATGGATTCCGCAGCTCGAGTGCGATTTCGACAGCAGCTTTTCGGATACCGACATCTTCGAGCCTCAACCCGGTGGCACCTGCAGCATCTTTCCCTTTTTCCTCGACCGCAAAGTGGTCGAGCTGCCTTACACGCTGCCCCAGGATCACACCCTGATCAATCTGCTGGGGCGCGATCTGATGCCGACGTGGATCCGCAAGGCCCGCTGGATAGCGTCGTTGGGCGGTATGATTCTTACCCTGACCCATCCCGATTACTGCGGGTCGGGTATCTATCTGGAGGCTTACGCAAAGCTGCTCGAATACCTCGCCGGCATCGATAACGCCTGGTACGCGCTGCCTTCGCAAGCGGCGCAATGGTGGAGGCTGCGGGCCTGCGCCAAGCTGCAGATTGCCGACGGACATCCGTTTGCGGGGGGCCATCCCGGCGCGATCGTGCCGCGTCTGCTCAGCCAGGAGCCGCTCGCCCGATGGGAATGCAAGGCATGGCGCGGGTTCTGATCATCGCCTACACCAGCTTTCCGTACGACGGCCGGGTTAAGCGACACGCGGAATCGCTGGCCGCGCGCGGCGATTGGGTTGACGTGATCGCGCTGAGCAGCGGTCAGGAGGGGCGGCAAAACGGTGTCAATGTAATCGGTGTGCCGATTGAACGCTATCGCGGCTCCAGCCGCACGCGCTATGTGGGCAGCTATGTGCGATTCTTTATCCGCGCCGCGCGCGTGGGTTACCAGTTGAGCCGAATCCAGCCCTACGACGTCGTAATCACCTGCACGATGCCGGATACCGCGGTGCTCAGCGCGCTGCCCGCGCGGCTGTTTGGCAGCGCAGTTATACTGGATATTCACGACACCATGCCCGAGCTTTACCTGGACAAATTCGGTGGACGGCGCGGCGCGGTGGGCGCCAGGCTGCTGATGGTGATGGAGCGGGTTTGTGCGGGATTCGCCGATCGGGTCTTTGCCGTGCATCAGCCGCATCGCACGCGCCTGCAGCAAGCCGGGATTCCGGGCGCCAAAATCATGGTGGTAATGAACTCGCCGCAGCCGGACATCTTCAATCGGTCCGGCGGTCCGAAAGCGGAACTGGCTCGATGCGTCGTGGTGTGCCACGGCACGATCACCCGCCGCCTGGGCGTTGATTGCGCGATCGAAGCCATCGGCAAGCTGGTGGACAGGATACCCGGGATCGAGCTGCGCCTGATCGGCGCGGGCGATTTCATGCCCCAAGCGCAGCGTTTGGCGGCGCGCCTCGACGTTCTGGATCACGTGCGGTTTGAGGGACTGGTTCCAATCGACCAGCTTCCGCGCGTGCTGCATGACGCCGCTATCGGACTGGTGCCTAACCACGCCAGCAACGCGACCCATCTTATGCTGCCGGTCAAGCTGATGGAGTACGCGGCGCTGGGCATCCCGGTGGTCGCCTCGCGTCTGCGTACATTGGAGCAGTATTTCCCGCCGCATGCCGTGCGGCTGGTAAATCCCGGGGATCCGGCGGCGCTGGCGGCGGCTATCGAGGAGCTGTGGCGCAACCCGCAGATGCGCGGGCAACTGGCGCGCAACGCATACCGCATCGCGCGCGAGCTGAGCTGGGCCGAACAGCAGCATCAGCTCTTCGCCGCGATCGATGAGCTGGCCGGGCGCCGCGGCGGTGCCTCGCGCCAGGCGGCGGCACGCGACCAGTTCCAATCTCATCCCGAACCGCAGGTCAAAAGATATTTCAATCGAAATAGATGACAGCTCCGGGCTCACGCCCGGCCGCTGGCAAGCTCAAACAGAAAGGAGGCTCCCAAGTGGAATCCGGTATTACCCTGGTGGTTGGCGTCGGCGAGGTCGGCGGGGCGCTGGCGAAGGTACTGGAGAAGAGCCATCGGCTGGCACTGCTGGATTTGAAGCCCGCGGCCATCGATGAGCCCGTTGAGGTGATGCATCTGTGCTTCCCCTTTAGCTCGCGCAGCCAGTTTGAGAGCGCGGCGCGCGGCTACATTCGCCGTTTCAACCCGCATCTGACCATCATCAACAGCACGGTTCTGCCCGGAACCACGCGAAATCTGTCCACCGCCACAGGTGCGCGCATAGTTTACAGTCCGGTGCGCGGCAAGCATGCGCGGATGCCCGAGGAGCTGCTGCACTACCGCAAGTTCATCAGTGGATTGGATGAGGAAGCGCTGCGGATGGCGCGCGATCATTTTGAAGCCGTGGGGATGAAGACGCGCACCATGCAGGCACCGGAAACGCTGGAGCTGGCCAAGCTCGCCGAGACCACCTACTTCGGGGTGATCATCGCGTTTGCCCAGGAGCTCAATCGCTACGCCGGCGC
Source organism: Pseudomonadota bacterium (assembly GCA_021324455.1). Taxonomy (GTDB): domain Bacteria; phylum Desulfobacterota; class Binatia; order Binatales; family Binataceae; genus JAJPJA01. Next base: position 22,672 of record JAJPJA010000004.1, read on the forward strand.
CGTAGGGGCGGATTACGAAGAAGCCACGGCTTTTTTCGAGGAAGTGCAGTTCCTGCCCCGCGCCAGATATTTTCCCGGCGTCATCGGCGGCCATTGCGTCATTCCCAATATCAATCTGCTGCTCCAGATTGCGCCGGCCCGGCTGCTGGAGGCGGTGTTGAAATCGAACGAGATGCGCGCCCTGGAAATCAAGCCCGAAATGCCGGCCCGCCGCGGCCGCGCCATCGGAGAGAATTGACCCCGGGCATGAATCGATGAGCCAGTCCGCCCAAATGCAAGCCGCCGCACCGGCGCAAAGCGAAATCCCCGCCGCGGCGCCGCATAATCCCGGATTGGATCGCCGCTTCTCCCGCAGCGTCAGGGACAACGTGGTGGCGGAGGTCGTGATTCAGGGCGTGCGGCTGTCCGCGATGGTGATTTTGGCGCGCGCGCTGGGCGCCGCCGAGTTCGGCATTTTCCGCGTGCTCCTGGTCGTTGCCATGCTGTCGGTTACGGCCCTGCAACCCGGATTGATGGAAGCGTTGGTGCAGCGCCGCCGCCTGACCGCCGCTCATGAATCCACCGCGTGGCTGATCAGCGCCGTTCTGGGGTTGGCCGGCGTGGCGATGCTCTACTGCGGCGCTCCCCTGATTGCCCGGCTGATGGCGATGCCGCGGCTGGCGGCCGGGGTGCGGTTGATTTCGATTCCGGTCTTTCTGGACTGTGTGGCGATAACTTCAAGCGCCTATCTGCAGCGCGAGCTGCGGTTTGGCACCCTGGCGGCGGCCGAGGTCGCCGCCGAGGTCGCTTTCGTCATCGTCGCGATGGCTCTGCTTTGGACGCCGCTGGCGTCGTGGAGCCTGATGGCCGGATTGACCGCGCGGGTGGCGGGCCGCGCCTTGTTTCTGCTGTTTGCCGCGCCGCGCTTCCCGCGCGCATGGCCGAGCCTTGCCGCCGCGCGCGATTTGCGCCGTTTCGCGGCCGGAGTGTGGGGCGGCAACATCCTCAGCACCGTATCCGGAAACGCCGACTATCTGCTGGTCGGCCGGCTGCTGGGCGCCACCGAGCTGGGCTTCTACGTTCTGGCCTGGGATCTGCTGCGGTTCGTGCCCGACCGTCTATACAAAGTGGCTGGCCGAGTGGCGTTTCCCGCGTTCTGCCTGCTGCAGGACAATGACGCCGAACTGGGCCGCGGCTATCGCAATTTCCTCCAGTACATCGGCCGCGTGGTGCTGCCGGTCGCCGCTTGCGCCGCGGTGGCCGCGCCGGAATTGATCGGCGTCGTGTACGGCGCGCGATGGCTCCCAGCGGCGCAGCCTTTGCGCCTGCTGGCCGGCGGCCTGGCGCTGGTCGGTCTGAGAACCGGAATGGGCGCCGTTTACTACGCCAAAGGCCGTCCGGTGATCGATATCTATCTGCACAGCGGGCGGCTGCTGATGCTGGTGGTCACCGTGTGCGGTCTGGCGGGGACTGGACTGTCCGGAATCAGCGCGGGGATGAGCGGGGTTGAGGCGGTGATCAGCGTGGCCGGACTGATAGTTGCCTGTTCGCTGGCGGCGCTTACTCCGGCCGATCTGCTCAAAGCCGCGCTGCCCGGAATACGGCTGGCGCTCGCCTGCGCGCTGGCGACCGCGCTGGGCAAGGCGATTGCCTTATGGTGCGGCGTCAACGGTCCGCTGGTACTCGCGTTTATCGGGCTGCCGCCGGCCGCAATTTTTGTATGGCTTGAAGGGCAGACCCTGGGCGCCCTGCTGTCGAGCGCCTTTGACTGGAACAGAATTCAGGGCACCGAGTTTTCCCAACTATGAACCAAATTCATTGAGGTGATTGTCAACCGTCGTGTTCAAACGCGTTCCCATTTTTTCGTATCATGCGGTTTTGTCCGAAGAGCTGGATACCTTGCCTGAGGATTGGAGTCCCTATCATGCGATTACGTTCAGCGCATTCCGTCAACAACTGGACGCGCTGACCGCCGCGGGATTCCGCGCAGCCGCGCCCCAGGTTCTTACCCAGCCGTCGCTGCCGCGCAAAACCGCCGTGATCACTTTTGATGACGGTCAGGTAACCGATCTCGACGCCGCCGGGGAATTGAAACGGCGCGGCATGACCGCGGCCTTTTTTGTCACCTGGACGCGCCTGGGCTCGCCCTCGTTTCTGACCCGCAAGGATGTGGTTGAACTCGATCGGCTGGGTTTCACCATCGGTTCCCATGGCGTCCGGCACACGCGTTTGAGCGACCTGGGGCCGGAACAATTGCGCGAGGAACTGGTCGGTTCCAGGAAGATGCTGGAGGACCTGACGGGAAAACCGGTGACCGCGCTGGCGATTCCGTTCGGCGCCTACAGCAACGCGGTAATCGCCGCCGCGGCCGCGGCCGGATACCGGTCGATTCTGACCTCCGATTTCGCGCTCGCGGTGCCGGGAAGATCGGTTTATCCGCGGCTTACCATCACGCCGCGGATCACGTGCGATGATTTCAAGATGCTGCTGGCGGACAGTCCGTTGTTGATTGCCCGCCGCCGCCTGGTCAACGGCATTCACCGGCGGCTCAACCGCATCCGCGCGCTGGCCGCCGGACAATGACGCGGGCACGCCGGGGAGGATTGGATTTCACATTCGGCGCAACAACCGGACCATGAGCACCTACTACGAATCGATCCATCGCGGAAGCTCGCCCGGGGCGGGTTTTCAAATTGCGCTGGCCGGCGGGGTGAGCGCGGCCCTTCTGATCGCGATCGTGATCGCTGCGGTCAGACCCGAAGTGGCGGTGGCTGCCGGCGGTTTGATCGGGGCGGTATTGCTGCTGTGGCTGCTGCGCTGCTTCGCGGCGCATCCGATGTGGCTGGCGTTTCCGCTGATGCTGGTCGAGTTGCTCACCGCCGGATGGTTTCTGAACGGTTCGGCGCGAGCGATTTTTCACTATGGCCTGATCGCGTTACTGTGTCTGCCGCTGCTGCCCGGCGCGTGGCGCAACCGGACTTTCAGGAAGGACGGTTTCGGGCTGTACGTCATCCTGTTCGGATGGGCGGCGGTGAGCATCTCGTATTCGCTGGCGCCCGCGTTCTCCGCCGGGCGGCTGATCTGCGCCGTGCTCGTGTTTGTCGCCGTCAGTTGCGTCACCTGGCAGATTACCGATCCCGAACAGGTGCCCGCGATGCTCAAGCCGCTGATGCTGGCGTGCGGCGTGGTCGTTGCGCTGGTTGCGTTTTCGGCCATCGCGATGCCGCGCAGCTTTACCTGGATTGTTCCCGACGACACGATGGCGGAAAGCGCCGGCGACGTGGTGCGCTTCTGCGGCATTTTCAGCGGTCCCAACGACGTGGGCGAGATGATGCTGGTGACGGTCGGCGTCGGTGCCGTGCTGTGGCGCCAGGTCAGAGGCAAGTGGCGATTGATGCTGGCCGCAGTGATGCTGATGGCGCTGGGGGCGGCGGCGCTGGCCGATTCGCGCACGCCGTTCGTGGCGCTGCTTATCGGCGGCGCCTGCTACCTGGTATGGCGCTATCGCGGGCGCGCGATTTTCGTGCTGCTGTTCGCGGCCCTGCTGGCGATGGCGGCCAACTCGCGGCTGGGCGGCGAGGAATATCTCTCGCGCGGCAACGTCAGCACGCTTACCGGCCGCACCGACGTATGGGAATTCGCCATCAGCCAGATCAAGGAGCGTCCGCTGCTCGGCTATGGCTACGAAGTCTCCGGAGCGATTCTGCAAAGCCGCTATTTTCCGGTGTGGTGGGGACCATGGGATGAAGGTCCGCACAGCTCATTGCATGACGGTTACATCGATCGCGCCGTAGGTTTGGGGCTTCCCGCGCTGCTGCTGTGGCTGTTCATCGTCCTGCGCCCGTGGTTCGCCCTGTTCAGACGCCGCGAGGATCGATGGGGCTTGAAGCCGGTGTTCTTCTGGATGGTGATCCCGATGCTGGTGCATAACGTGGCCGAGGTATCGATCTCGGATTTTACCGGGATGGTGGGACTGAGCTTCTTTCTGGTCTGGGCTATCGCGGAACGAGTCAGAGTGATCGAGCGCCAGCGCGAACGGCTCGAGCAGATCAAGCAGCATTCCTCGCTCTCGCCGGCGGCGGCCGCGCTGACCGCAAGCCTGGCCCTGCTCATGCTGGCCGCAACGGCGCGGGCGCAATCGACTTATCATTTCCCGACGCTGCCGCCGCATGCGAAGCTGCCCAGCGGCGCCGCCTGCGCAGCCGCGGCCAGCACCGGCAACGCGTGGGAACCGCGGCCCGACAACTATGCCGCCAATCACACCATGCCCACATTTGTGGAACTGATTGGGTTTCACCTCGCGCCGATTAAAGGCAACTTTGCGCCGATCTCGGATTTCGCGCGGGTCGATGGCAGGTTCACCGGCACCACCGACCAGATTCTGCGCTGGGGCGCCTGCAAATGGGGTATCGACGAAGATGTCGTGCGCGCCCAGGCGGTCGTCGAATCGCATTGGCATCAGGACGACGTGGGCGACGCCAGCCACGACTGGTCCAGTTGTCCGCCGGGGCGCGGCTTTCCCGGGGCCTGGGACGGATCCACCTGTCAGCAAAGCTACGGCATCATGCAGGTCAAGTTCAGCAGTTTCGGCGGCTGGCCGCTGCCCAAAAACAGCACCGCCTTTAACGTGGATTTCAGGCTCGCCTATCAGCGCGCATGCATGAACGGCGACATCAATTATCTGGCTCAGCAAACCCCGGACGGCGATCACCCGCGCTATCCGTATGGCAACGTCGATCAGATGCTGTGGGGATGCATGGGCGATTGGTACTCCGGCAACTGGTACGACGCCGGCGCGATCAGATATGTCGCTGAAGTGAAAGAAGCGCTCGCCGGCCGGAAATGGGAGCGCTCGGGCTTTTAGCTGCCATGCGCTGCGTTCGACTACTCGTTGATTCCCGCCGCCAGCGATGAGGCCTTCAGCGCCAGGCTCGAGGCCGCCGCGCAGTCGTCCTCCGCCAGGGCCCGGCGCGCGCGGCTGGCCAACTGTCTGGCGCGCTCGTAGTTTTCTCTTTGGGCTTTGGTCAAGGCGTGCGCGCGCGCCCGCGTCAACTCATCGCTGGTCCTGGCCAGAAGATTCAGCGCGCGCTGCCGGTCGCTGACGTCGCCGGCCAGGCTGAGATTTGCCTCGGGCGCCGGTGCGACCGCGGGAGCCGGCACCGGACGTTCGATTGCGACGCGCTCCACCCCCGCCGCTTCATCATGCGTTCCGGACGCAATCGAATCGCGCGGCGCCGCGCGCGTCTGTGCAACACGCGCGCGCTGTGAGCGGGTGTGCCGATAGCGGTAGGACGAACTGTAGGTGCGCCGGGAATTGGAATCGTCATTAATTAGCCAGGGCGGCCGGTATGGGCCCATGTACTCGCAGGCGGAGAACAGGCAGAGCCAAACCACAGCCGCAACCCGCAAACCCCGCTTAGGCATGAAGCTCTCCCGCCGCCGCATCGGGGGCGTTGTCGCAGTGGTATTCGGGCGTCTGCCGGACAGGTATTGCGATGCGCACCATCGTGCCGTGATCCTTGCGCGAACTGATCTGCAGGGTTCCGCGATGCAGGTCGATGATTCGCAGCGCCATCGACAGACCGATTCCGGCGCCCCCCGGTTTGGTCGTGAAACAGAAATCGAAGATGCTGCTCAGATGTTCGGCGTCAATGCCGCAGCCCTCGTCCGCCACCACGATCTCAACTCCGTCGGGTCCGGATAACTCCGTAAGGAGGCTGACCGTGCCTCCGTCGGGCATCGCCTCGACCGCGTTGCCGACGATATTGCTCAAGGCCTCGGCCAGCAGCGCGCGGTCGCCCTCGATCTCGGCCAGGGTTTCGTCCAAACGATACTCGGCGCGATGCTTGCCCGAGACATGGCGCACCGCGACCTCGCGCACCAGATCATTGATCGAAAAGCGGGTGGGCTCAATACGGTCGAGACGGATGAATCTCAGCAGCGAACTGACGGTGCGCGTCATCCGCGCCAGTTCGCTGCGCAGCCCCTCGATTCTGCCATCCAGCGGTTTGCTTTCGCGCGCGTCATCGGCAAGCAGTTCCAGTTGAATTCCAATCGCGTGCAGCGGATTGCGCAGCTGATGGCCGATTCCGGACAGCAGCCGTCCCTGACGCGCCATCACGCGCGAGAAGTTCAGCGTGTCCTCGAGCTCCTCGATACAGGACACGTCGCGCAGCAGCAGCAGCGATCCCTGGTTGCCGCCGCCCAGATCCATCGCCAGCACCGAAACCAGGAACTGCGGCGAGCCGCGCCCGTTGAGTTCCATCCGTACATCGTGCAGATCGGTGCCCGCACGCACGGCCGTACCCGCCAGGCGCACCAGCGGATGGTCATGCCCCAGCAGCGCGGCGAGATCCTTCCCCAAGGTGACGCCGTCGGGCAGGCCCAAACGTCCCAGCGCTTCGGGATTGGCGAAAATCACCCGCTCCTGGGAGTTGAGCATCAGCACGGCGTCGTTGATGGAGCGAATCGCGGAGGTAAGCCGGTCGCGTTCGTGTTCCCACTGCTGGCGGTCGGCCATAATCCGGCGGGAGAGCAGGTTGAATTTGTCCGCCAGGGCGCCCAACTCGTCGCGCGATTCCACCTTGATATCGGTGCTGGTGCGCGCCACCGCCAACTGCTCCAGACCGGCGGTGAGTGCCGTGACCGAGCGCAGTACCGTGCCGACCATGATCGTACCGGCCACTGAACCGAGCACCAGCGCCACTCCGATCAGATACAGCCCGGTCATTATGGATCTGCGCACGCGCGCTGCGATCAGAGCGGTGGACAACTCGATTTTGATCGTGCCGGCGTACTCGCCGTTGATCTCGACCGCGCCGCTGGCCTTGTAGATCGAACCGGGCTGCAGGTTGAGAAACATCGAGAGCGTTTCCCACCATCCGCCTTCAGCCTGGAGCTGACTGATTGAAGGTACGTCGGTGGTTCGGCGGCCCTCCTGGGTTTCGGGCACCGCGACAATGGCGACACCCTGGGGATCTTCGACGCGCACTGCGACAACCGCTTCGCCGAATGCGAGAACGGAGCTGAGAAAGCTGCGGAATTCGCGGTTATCACGCAGCGCGGCGAGATTGGCGGGTCGCGTCGCGCGCATCGCCTCGAAGGTCTGATGCACCAGCAGGTTGCCCAGCGAAGCCAGATGGTCCACCATCGATTGCGTCGTCCGTCCGGTTTCGAGCAGACCGATGGCAAGTGTGGTTACCGCCAGCGGCACCATAAAGCCGATGGCTAACTTGGCTCTGAGGCCCATTTTTTCGGCTCCGGTTAGCGGCTACGGTCTCGTTGCGAACCCCGGGCGGCGCGATTGTGCGATAAACGATTGTAAAGCGTGCGCAGGCTTATACCCAAGGCTTTAGCCGCCCGTGTTTTGTTGCCTCTGAAGGCGAGAATCGTGCGGTTGATGAGGTCCTGTTCGACCTCTTCCAGCGGTGTGCCGACGCGCACCTGGAAGGACGTGCCGGTAAGCGGACGGTTCTGAAATTCGGGCGGAAGATCGGAGCGTTTCAAATACGGACCGGGACTGAGCGCAACCGCGCGCTGGATCACATTGCGCAACTGGCGTACGTTGCCCGGCCAACTGTACGACTGCAGCGCCACCATGCATTCTTCGTCGGTGCCGGTAATCGGGCGATGACTTTCGGCGGCGAAGCGTTGAATAAAAGCCTGGGTCAGGGGAATGATGTCCTCGGGCCGTTCGCGCAGGGGCGGCACCGTGATTACGAACACGCTCAGCCGGTAATAGAGATCCTGACGCAGCTTGCCTTCGACGATTGCGCGGCCCAGGTCGGAGTTGCTGGCCGCCAGCACCCGCACGTCCAGCGCGATTTCGCGATGGCCGCCGACGCGGCGCAGTTTCCGGTCCTCCAGCACGCGCAGCAGCTTGGCCTGCAGCTCCGGGCGCATCTCGGTGAATTCATCGAGCAAAAGGGAGCCGCCATGCGCCAGCTCGAAACATCCCTTGCGCGCTTCGTCGGCGCCGGTGAACGCGCCTTTCTCATGGCCGAACAGCTCGCTTTCGATCAGATTGGCCGGCAGCGCCGCGCAGTTGACGCCCAGGTATGGACCCTCGCCGCGCGGCGAGAGAGTGTGGATGGTGCGCGCCACCAGTTCCTTGCCGGTCCCGCTCTCGCCCATGATGATGACCGGGGCTTCGGTGGGTGCGACCTGACCGATCATCTCCATCACCTGGGCAATGGCGGGCGACTGGCCGATGATCGGGCCCTCTCCCAACTTTTGCCATGGGGTGCCGGCGGATTGGCCGGCAAGGCGCTCCTGCGTGCGCCGCAGCAGCATCCGCAGTTGGTTGGGCTCCACCGGTTTTTCCAAATAATCCTCGGCGCCCAGCTTGACCGCCCTGACCGCGTCGGAGATGCCGCCTTCGCCCGAGATGATAAAGGTGGGAATCGTAAGCTGGCGCGCGCGCATCTCGCTGAGCACGGCCAGACCGTCGGCCTTGGGCATCTTGATGTCGAGCAACAGGATATCGGGACGGTAGGTGTCAAGCATTTTGCAGGCTTGCAAACCGTCAACGGCTTCCGCCACTTCGAAACTCCAGCGCTGAAGCAGTTCCTTCAACAGCCCCCGCACCGAAGGGTCATCCTCGGCGATAAGGATCCGTTTACACTCGGCCATAACACCTGCTGCAGCCAACGCACCTCCATGAACGCCGGATTTGACAGGCGTCGCGGTGTCGGCAAGCGCTCGGGGATTGAGATGCCACGCAGTTTCAGCAAGCGATATGCCAGCCAGATATCGCCCGAAATCGGCGCGGGTCAGAAGCATCGATCGTTCTCGAACGTTCCCTTTCGTGTAAAAACTGCGGCTAAGAGGATCATACCATGCAACTTTTTCACACCGTTTCCGATATCCTCAGCGGGAGCGCATTTGCCATTTGATTTGCGCAATTTCGTCTTTCAGCCGTTTGATGTAATCCTGCTGCTCCTGCAGATGTTTTTGAATCTGGAACGGGCTCGCATCAACCACGTCCTGATCGCTGTTGTTCGATTCCTGGCCGGCTGAATCGGGCGGCGCAGGCGCAGCCAAACACACGGCCACAGTGATTTCCTGTTCCTGGCATTTGCGCAATTGCGCGCGCTGCTTCAGCAGCCGCGTGATCTCGCGCCGCTGATCCGCGAGGGTTTTCTCGAAGTCGGCCTGCTGCTGTTCGAGGCTGGCCTGATGCTGCATGAGCTCGCGCGTACCCATCGCGCCGGCGCCGACCGCCGCGCCGCCCATCGCGCCTGTCGAACCGCCGGTCAGACCGCCCACCGTGGTGCCGGCGATGGCGCCGGCGCCCACCACCGCGGCCTCGTCCATCACATGTTCGCCGCCCCGCAGCGCGCATTGCACCGTGGGGTGATCTTCAAGTCTGACCGCCTCTCCGCTGACCGTGACTTCGGTGCCGACGTCATTCTGTTCGGATTTCATGTTAATCACCGCGTCGACGTCGTCGGGATAAATCTTGCGCGCGGCCTCCCGCAGATGCCTGCGGGCCTCCGATTGATCGGGGTCAACCGCGGCGTCGGCAAAGGGTTGCGTGAATTGCACCGGACCCAAATCGGTGTAGCATTCGCCCGGCAGGTTGCGGTCGGTGACATAGATGTAGCGGTTGGCAGGGCGCGCGGCGCGCCCGGATGGGAGCTGCGCCGGCGTTGCGCTTTGCCTGGTCCCCGCGCAGCCCCACAAAACCGCCCCGAGCATTATCCACGGCATCACTCGCATCGGAATCATCGTGACTGACGCTCCTGGTCAAAGAACTGCAGGCCGTCCTCCGGCAACCGTGTGACGTAAGCGCCGGCCCGCCTGTTGACATTGTGCACGCGCCCTACTGTGATAATCGCGGTCGTTGGTCCGCCTGTTTGAGCGTACGGAGAAATTGTGCACGACACCATCGTATGGATCAGTGGAGCAACCGAGGGCATCGGGCTGGGGCTGGCCCGCAACGTGCCGTATGCCGGCGCCCGCATCATCAACCTGTCGCGCCGCCAGCATCCCGATTACGAAACGGTGCGCTTCGATCTGGCCGAGCCCGATTCCTGGGATGTCGTCGCCGCCCATTTCATGAAGGAGCTGGGCGAATTCAAGGGTCAGCGCGCAATCTTCATCCACAATGCCTACATGGGAGCGGTGCAGGGCTTCGTCGGTGAAACCGATCCGAAGTTATACCGAAGCGCGGTGACGGCCAACGTGGCGGCGCCGCTGATTGTGGGCGAAGCTTTCGTGCGCGCCTGCAGGCCGGGCTACGAATCGGGCCTGGTGATGATGACCTCGGCGGCGGCGCGCGTGCCGTGGGAGGGCGACGCGGTGTACTGCGCGGCCAAGGCGGCGGCGGAGCATTGGGTGCGCGTGGTGCGGCGCGAACGCCAACGCCGCGGCGCCGGTCCCTGGGTGGTCGCCGTCAGGCCGGGCTTCGTCGATACTCCCGCGGTGCATAGATCGATCAAGGTGGATCCCAGGCAATGGCCGCTGGCTCCCTTCGTCAAACGCGACCTGGAAGCCGGCAAGGCGTTCGATATCGACACCGCGGCGCGCAACATCTGGGGCGCGCTGCCGCCCGATCCGCAGAAATCCGTACTCTTGTTCGGCGAAATGGTAACCTACGACTGATGCCCAGTTTCGAAAGCTGGTCTTTAATTCTGTCTGCTCGCGATGAGGATGCTGCCCGCGACCTGCGTTCGGCATCCGATAACAAGGCCACGGCAATGGACTACAAGGTAATCGACGCTGACGGACACATCCTCGAACCTCCCGATCTGTGGGAGAAATATATCGATCCGAAATACCGCGACATCTGCCCCAAACTGTTCATCCTGGACAACGGCGGCGAGATCATGCGGATCGAAGGCGAGGAAGGCCTCGACATCGGACGCGGCAAAAAGCCGGTCACCTTCGGCGTCACCGGGGCGTTCGGCGCGCGCGACGGTAGCGTGTCGCCGAAGATTCCTTACCTGCAGGGCAGGAAGGGCGGCTTCGATCCGCACGCGCGCATCCCGGATATGGACGCGGAAGGAATCGACGCCGCGTTTCTGTATCCGAGCCTCGCGCTGTTCCTGGGTGCCATCAGGGATCCGGACTTCGCCAGCGCCTGCTGCCGCGCTTACAATCGCTGGCTGGCTGATTATTGCGCGCCCTACAAGGATCGGCTGTTTGGTGCCGCGATGCTGCCGATGCAATCGATCGAGGGAGCTATCCGGGAGATGCGCTATGCGGCGCATGAATTGGGGTTCCGCACCGGTTTCGTCCGTCCCAATCCGTACAATGGCCGCGCGCTGCACGATCCCGATTACTACCCGCTATGGGAACAAGCCCAGGACATCGGCTTCGCGATCGGAATCCATGGCGGCTCGGAAACCTCTCAGGAAACGCTCGCCATCAGCCGTTTCGCCAAACGGGGCGGCGCGGTGCGGCATGCCGTATCGCATACGTTCGAGATGATGGCGGCGGCCACCAGCATGATCATGTGCGGGGTGTGCGATCGCTTCCCCAGGCTGCGGGTGGCGTTTTTGGAATCGGGCGGCGGATGGATGGCGGGATGGCTCGACCGGATGGACCGGCATTTCGACGACGTCGGCATGAACGACACCCGCCTGACCGTGCGTCCCAGCGAGATTTTCCATCGCCAATGCTTCATCTCGTTCGAGCCGGTGGAAAAAACGCTGCCGCTGCTGGCCGATTACCTGGGTCCGACCAACATTTTGTGGGCGACCGACTATCCGCATCTGGACGGATTTCCCGGCGCGGCCAACATGATCAAGGCGATGGGGATGCCGCCGTCAACGCTCGCAGGCATCCTCGCCGGCGGCGCCCGGCGCTTTTACGGTCTTGAGTAGGGGCGCGGTGTGAGGCAGGTCAAATTCGGTTACTGGGCGGACTTCCGCAATCCGGACAATTCGGGGCGCAGCTTCGTCGATCTCTACCGCGCGACATTCCGCCAGATAGAACGCGCCGAAGAACTGGGCTTCAACAGCGTCTGGTTCACCGAGCATCATTTCACCGACGACGGTTATCTGCCCGCGCTGATGCCGATGGCGGCGGCGGTGGCGGCGCGTACCAGCCGGATCAAAGTCGGCACCTACGTGCTTTTGGCGCCGTTCACGCATCCGCTGAAACTGGCGGAAGAGGGCGCGGTGGTTGACACGATATCCAATGGCCGGCTGCGCCTTGGTCTGGGTCAGGGCTACGCGGTCGAGGAGTTTGCCGGATTCGGAGTCAAACGCGGCGAGCGGCTTGGCCGCACCATTGAAACGATCGAGATTCTCAAGCGGGCGTGGACCGCGGAGCGTTTCAGCTATTCGGGCAAGTACTATAATTTTGCCGATGTCCGCATCCTGCCGCCTCCGGTCAGCCGGCCGCATCCGGAGATACTGTGGGGCGCGGCGGCCAAAAAGGCGATCGTGCGCGGCGCCGAACTGGGCGTTTCGTTCGCGGCCACCGGCGGCGGCGGCAATATCGCGCTGTACATGGACGCGCTCAGGGCGCAGGGCAGGGATCCGGCGAATTTCAGTTTCGTGTGCAATCAGACGGTTTACGTCGCCGACTCGGCCGATGACGCGTGGTCGGACATCGAACGGCCGCTGATGTACCAGGCGGAGTTATACTCGCGATGGATTTCGCGCGCGCAGGGCATCGATCCTGCCCAATCGTTCATCCGCCCCGACCCCGAGCGCTTGCGCCGCACCAGCATCATCGGCACTCCCGACCAGGTGCGCGATCGCCTGCGCGAGATGCTGCGGAAACACCACTACACCGAGCTGATCGTGGTGACGCAGCTTCCGGGGCTCGATCCCGCCAGGGCGCTGCGCTCGCTGGAGCGCTTCGGGTCCGAAGTGATGCCGTCGATTACCGAGGTGTGATCGGCCGGATGTTGGCGTTTTCGCGCCGGCCTTTGCCAGGCTCGGGCGCGATGCTATCTGTTGGATTGAATCACCCCATAATCGTCAGCGGAGATAAACCATGGCAGCGGCACCACGTTTGGAAGTTGCGGCGCAAGGCGCCAGGAATCCCAAAACCCTGGAGTTTCTCAAAGGCAGTCCCAAAAAGCTGCTGATCGACGGCAAATGGGTAGCGGCCAAATCCGGCAGGACCTTCGAGAGCCTCAATCCGGCCAACGAAGAGGTGCTGGCTGAAGTTGCCGAGGCCGGACCGGAGGACATCGACGCGGCGGTCAAGGCCGCGCGCAAGGCGTTCGAGCAAGGCCCCTGGAGCCGCATGACGCCGCATCAGCGCACCAGGATCCTGCTTAAGGTCGCCGACCTGATCGAGCATAACCGCGAGGAGCTCGCCGAACTCTCCGCGCTCGACAATGGCGCACCGATCATGGGTGCGCAGGCGCTGGTGACTTCGGCCAACGAGTTGTTCACCTACTTCGCCGGATGGCCCAGCAAGATTTTCGGTGAGACCAATCCCTCCGCGCCGGACATGTTCAACTACACCCTGCGCGAGCCGCTCGGCGTGTGCGGTCAGATCATCCCGTGGAACGGGCCGCTGATGTCGGCCTCCAACAAGCTGGCCCACGCGCTTTCCACCGGCAACACCGTGGTGCTGAAGCCGGCGGAGCAGGCTTGTCTGGTGGTGCTGCGGCTGGGGGAGTTGTTGATGGAGGCCGGGGTTCCCGAAGGCGTGGTTAACATCGTGCCGGGATTCGGACCGGTCGCGGGCGCCGCGCTCTCCAACCATCCCGACGTCGACAAGATCGCGTTCACCGGATCGACCACCACCGGCAAGGAGATATTGAAGGCGTCGGTGGCGACGCTCAAACATGTATCGCTGGAGTTGGGCGGCAAGTCGCCGCATGTCATCTTCGCCGACGCCGATATGGAACCGGCGCTGAACTACGCCGGAATCGGTATTTTCGGCAACACCGGCCAGGCCTGTATCGCGGGCTCGCGCATCTTCGTGCAGGAGAAGGTCCACGATCAGTTCGTCGACGGGCTGGTGCAGCGCGCCCGCGCGCACAAGCTGGGCGCGCAGTTCGAACCGGGCGTGACCATGGGTCCGGTGGTGTCAAAGGTGCAGCATCAGCGCGTGCTGGGATATATCGAGGCCGGCAAGGCGGAGGGAGCCAGGGCGGCATCCGGCGGCGGTCCCGGGCCGCAGCCCAAAGGCTATTTCGTGCAGCCCACGGTTTTTACCGGCGTACGCAACGACATGAAAATCGCGCGCGAGGAGATCTTCGGCCCGGTCGCGGCGGTGATTCCCTTCAAGGACGAGGACGACGCCGTGCTGCAGGGCAACGACACCACCTACGGTCTGGCCGCCGGCATCTGGACGCGCGACATCAGCCGGGCGCACAGGGTGGCGCGGCGCCTGAAGGCGGGCACGGTGTGGATCAATTGCTATATGGTGCTGGACTTCACGATGCCGTTCGGCGGCTACAAGCAGTCAGGCCAGGGCCGTGAATTCAGCAATCATTCAATTGAAATGTATACGCAGATGAAATCGGTGTTTGTGAAGTTGTAATACTCAGTCGGTGTAAACCGCGGGGTAGCGGGCTTTGAGTGCCGGGCGAATACCCAAATCGCCGTTCGATCGGCGCAAACGGGAGGCACGAACATGAGGGCGGCTGTTTTACAGGGTCCGGGCAAACTTTCGATCGAAGAAGTCGAAATCGATCGCCCCAAAGACCATGAAGTGCTGGTGAAAATCAAAGCCACCGGCGTCTGCCACAGCGATCTTCATTATTTCGAGGGCAACCTGCCGTCGCCCAATCCCTGCATTCTGGGGCATGAAGCCGCGGGCATCGTCGAGGAGGTCGGTCCCGGCGTGACCGCCTTCAAGCCCGGCGATCATGTCATTCAACTGCCGATGATCTTTTGCGGCCATTGCCCGCGCTGCGTGTCGGGATTCCCCACCCTGTGCATGAATCCGGGCGCCAGCCGCCGCCGCGACGACGAAAAGCCCCGCACCTCGTTCCGCGGCAGGAAGATCACTCCGACCGCCGACGGCGGATCGTTTGCCGAAAAGGTGCTGAGCCACGAAAACGGCTTCGTCAGGATTCCCGACGATGTTGCGCTCGATCGCGCCGCGCTGGTCGGATGCGGCGTGATTACCGGCGCGGGCGCGGTGCTGCGCACCGCCGAAGTGAAAGCGGGCACGACCGTGGCGGTCTTCGGATGCGGCGGGATCGGCCTGTCGGCAATCCAGGCGGCGCGATTGGCCGGCGCGCGCAAGGTGATTGCGGTGGATGTGCTGGAGAACAAACTTGCCGCGGCCCGCCGTCTGGGCGCCACCGACACGGTCGACGCGTCGTCAGCCGATCCGGTCAAGGAAATCCGCAAACTGACCGGCGGCGGGGCTGACTACGCGTTCGAGGCGATCGGTCTGGTGCAGACCGCGCGCCAGGCTTTTGAATGCACCGCCACGCGCGGAACCGCGGTCATTATCGGGGCTATAGCGGGCAGTCCGGAAATCCCGATACCCTACGGATTGCTGATGGGCGAGCGGCGCATCATGGGCTCGATCCTGGGCTCGACCCGCTTTGTTATCGACGCGCCGAATTATATCGAACTTTACCGCCAGGGCAGGTTCAACCTGGACGAGATGGTCACCCGGCATTGCCGGCTGGACGACCTGCTGGAAGCATTCGAAATGATGAAGCGCGGCGAAGTGATCCGTTCGGTGGTATTGTACGACTGAAAGCCGAATTCGGCCGCATAGCGCGCGACCGCCGGCCTTGCGCGGTTGCTGCGCGATGCCGGGCGCGACGAGGCCCGCACGACGCTCGCGATCCAGGGCTGGGTTCACAGAGGGTTTCGACCCGCGCGATTGGAGAGAAGCCAGGGCCCAGATCGAGGAACTCGACCGGGAGGCGAGCTGACCCCGATGGAGTGCCTGTGGCATTGCGAGCGAAATGGCCGCCGATTTGCTGCGCTCACATGCCGTTGCACTATGGCCATGATGGAGCAGGCATTGCGTTGAACCGGGTATTCGTCGACACTTCCGCAGGTTCTGCGGCGACTGCCAGGCTGGGGAAGTTGAAGCAGGCGCGCGGCGCCGCGCGCGGGCCCGTCCTGTCCGGATTCTGTGCGATTCGAGCAAGCTGATTGCTCGCGGCTTTGGCTGGAATTCCGGCGCGCAAACGGGCGTTTCGCCGGATTGACTCCGGCGTCATTTATCCTGACAATCGAGTCCGGAAAACGGGTATAGTCAAATACAATCGCGCGCGTTTTTGACACCAGCCGGATTCCGGCGCCTCGCGGGCGTGAAGGAGGACTATTATGAAATTCGGGTTCATGGGATGGCTTCAACTGCCGAAGCCGTGGGACGCCGATTCGGAATATCGGATTTGGAACGACGGGCTGGAACAGATTGAACTGTGCGACCGGATCGGAATCGACCATTTGTGGGAAATCGAACATCATTTTTTGGAAGAATATTCCCACTCCTCGGCGGGCGAGAGCTTTCTGGCCGCGTGCAGCCAGCGCACCAAGCGCATCCGTCTGGGCTCGGGCATCTGCCTGCTGCCGCCCAACTATAATCATCCGGCGCGCGTGGCCGAACGGGTCGCGGCGCTCGACCTGATGAGCAACGGACGCGCAGAGTTCGGCACCGGCGAGTCGACCAGCTTCACCGAACTGGACGCGTTCCACGTCTCGCGCGCCGAAAAGCGCGCGCAATGGCGCGAGGCGCTGGGCGTGGTCTGCCGCATGATGGTGGAGGAGCCGTTCCGCGGGGCGCAGGGCAAGTACTTCAACATGCCGCCGCGCAACGTGATCCCCAAACCGCGCCAGAAGCCGCATCCCCCGGTTTGGGTCGCCTGCTCGCGCCAGGAAACCATCATGACCGCGGCCAAGTTCGGAATCGGCGCGCTGACCTTCGGCTTCGTCTCCGCCGACGACGCGCGCAACTGGACCGCGTCGTACTATCGCGTGCTGGCCGACGCCGTGCCGCTGACCTATCGCGTTACGCCAAACGTCGGCTTCCTGATGACGACCGTATGCGATCGCAACGGCGACCGCGCCCGGCGCATGGCCGAGGATAATGCGTTCGGTTTGTCCGGACGCCACTATTACGTTGACGGCGTGCACAAGCCCGGACGCACCAATCTGTGGGAGATGCAGCAGGCGATGCCGCCGGAGCAGAAGATGAATCCCTTTGCCAACGCCGTCGGTACGCCCGATGACGTGCGCAAGGTGATGCTCGAGTACGAGGCGGCCGGCGTCGACCAGCTCATCCTGATCGCCCAGTTCGGCAAGCTGCCGCATGATTATATCTGCGAATCGCTGGAGCTGTTCGGCAAGGAAGTGCTGCCCGAATTCGCCGAGCGCCGCGACCGGCGCGAGAAGGAAAAAGAGGAGCGCCTCGCCCCGGTGATCGAAACCGTGATGAAGCGCCGCGTCGAACCGCAGACGCCCTGGTACAACGAGGAATACAGCTACAAGGCCGACGGCTCGATGGTGCGGCATTGGGGATACAGCCCCGAGCTGATGGAGCAGATGGCGAAGGCGCAGCAGACCGCGCAGCCGGCGGGCAACGGCGGCCAGAGCACGGTTCCGGGCAAATAAGCGTCCGCGTCCCGCGGATGCGGCGATCGGCCGCACAACGCAGTCTGCGCTGACGCACGGGCTTCGTTGTGCGGCCTTCCGACCGAAAGCGGCGCTGCGCCGCGCAGGGAGGGATAAACGCGAAGCGATTTGCCCCGGCGCGCACCCCAGCAATAATTGCCCGGCGCGCCTGAGCTCGGGCGAAGTGCGGAGCTAACCGCCCTCGTACATGCTTTCCACTTCGCGGCGGTAGTGTTCCATGATTACCTTGCGGCGCAGCTTGAGCGTGGGGGTTACTTCGCCGGCGTCCTGGGTGAACGGCGCGGGGATCAGGCGGAAGGCGGAGATCGCTTCGTAATCCGCCAGATTGCGATTGAGATCGCGCAGCTCTTTTTGAAACAGAGCTTTTACTTTGGGATGTTCGACCAACTCCTGCGGTGGACGCTCCCTGAGTTGGTCGTCTTTCAGAGCTTCGCCGACTTTTTCGAAATCCGGCACCAGCAGCGCGCCGACATGCTTGCGCCGGTCGCCGACCACGCAGGCTTGGGCGATCAGCGCGATGCGGCCGAGTTTGTTCTCCAGCGCGGCGGGAGAGACGTTCTTCCCGCCCGACAGCACGATGATTTCCTTTTTGCGATCGCGAATCGCAATAAATCCCTGCGCGTCGATCGCCGCGATATCGCCGGTATGCAGCCATCCGTCGCGGTCGATTGCCGCGCGGGTATCGCCTTCCAGCCGGTAATAGCCGCGCATCACATTGGGACCGCGCACCAGCAGTTCGCCGTCGGAAGCCAGCCTCGCCTCGATTCCCTGCAGCGGCCGCCCGACGGTTCCCGGCCGCGTGCGGCCCGTAAGGTTGACGGCAACCACGGGCGCGGCCTCGGTCAAACCATATCCCTCGACGATCGGGACCTCGGCCGCGGCGAAGAACTCGAAAATTTCCCGGGGCAGGGGAGCACCGCCCGATATCAGGTAGCGCAGCCGATGGCCGAACAGGCCGCGGATGCGTCCGAACACGACTTTGCGAAAGAGCGCCATCGCGGCGGCCAGATGCGGCGGTACGGGACGCCCCTCGAAGCGGTATGGCGCCGCGCGTTTGCCCG
This sequence comes from Pseudomonadota bacterium, assembly GCA_021324455.1. Lineage (GTDB taxonomy): Bacteria > Desulfobacterota > Binatia > Binatales > Binataceae > JAJPJA01. The sequence goes on from JAJPJA010000004.1 coordinate 41,234, forward strand.
CGGCCAGCGCCAGCTCGAACAGTCGCCGGCGCAGCGGCGAGGATTTCTCCAGCGTGCGCAGGATGCGGCCGTGGATCACTTCCAGCAGACGCGGCACCGTCAGCACCACGGTGGGATTAATCTCGACTAGATTCTGCGCGATTTGTCCGAGCCCTTCGGCGTAGGAAATCGTGCCGCCCGCCGTCATCACGGTGTAATAGCCGGCGGTACGTTCGAAGGAGTGCGCCACCGGCAGAAATGAGAGCACCTCGTCGCGGTCGCCCAGGTCAAGCGCGGTCAGCGACGCCTCGCAGTTAGCCAGGATGTTGCCGTGGGTGAGCACCACGCCCTTGGATTCGCCGGTCGTGCCCGAAGTGTAGATTATGGTGGCGACATCGGAAGGGCTGGCTTCGCCCAAAGGCGCCTCGCCACCGTCGGCCAGCGTTTCCATGGTCACCACGCGCAGGCGCTCCGCCGGTCCCGCTGAGGGCAACTCCGTACGCATCGCGATAATCGATTCGAGCTGCGGCAGCCGCGCGGCCATGGCCTCGATTTTCCTGAGCTTGTCGGCGCCGTTGACCGCGATTGCGCGGGCGCCCGAGTCGCCCAGCACGTGCTCGATTTCGTCGGCGGAGCTGGTCGGATAAAGCGGCACGACGATCCCGCCCATGCCCAGCGCGGCGAGGTCGGTTATCACCCATTGGGGGCAGTTTTCGGACAGGATGGCGAGGCGGTCGCCGGGGGTGAGGCCGATCTTCAGCATTCCGGCGCGCAGGCGGCGGCTGGCGGCGGCGACGTCGCTCCATGACAGGCCGGCCCATGCTCCGTTGCGTTTTTCCTTTAGAAAGACGCGTCGGGTGTATTTAGCGGTATTCTGTTCGAAAGCATGCGCGATTGACGGCGCCGAGGTCATCTGGATTTGGTCGCACTCCTGGCTTTTTCTGCGCTCTTTTTAACCGGAAAAATGGCGCTTACCAAGAGCGGATTGGGGCGCGTCCAATTCCTTTGGCGGCGAATCTTATGCAGGGCTTGAAACATTCACCGCCACGGCCTAGTGTGCCGATTGTTTGCGGTGCGGCAAGGGCGGATCGGCATTAGAGCGGGTTCGGAGTAAGAGCCAGAATTTTTCATTTCCGAACAGCAATCCGTGGCCGCATAATTACGCGCCGTGAAGGACGCGGAATTAGTGCGTTCTCCACGCTCATGGCGTCCGAAAAAAACGGAGATTGTTTGAATGCTCGAACATTTTTGGCTGCCTGAAGGAATCTCCACATTCTCGCCGCGCATCGATTTTCTCTTCACCCTGATCTTCTGGATTACGGCCGTGGTCTGGGCCCTGGTCACCATTGCCATGATCGTCTTCATGGTCAAATACCGCACCCGCCCCGGGCGCAAAGCCACCTATATCGAAGGTAATCCACGGCTTGAAATTCTGTGGACGACGGTGACCGCCGTGATCCTGATCGGTCTGGCCCTGCTGAGCCGTTCGACCTGGGCCAATATCAAGGAAAACGGCCCGCCGGGCGACGTCTTCTACAAGGTCACCGCCAAGCAGTTCAACTGGGAAATTACTTATCCCGGCCCCGACGGCAAGCTGGGCACGGCCGACGATGTCACGGTGGAGAACGACTTTCACGTCCCGGTAAACAAGGTGGTGCGCTTCGAGCTCACCTCCAAGGACGTTATCCACAGTTTCTTCGTACCCTGGATACGGCTCAAACAGGACGCGGTTCCGGGCCGCCAGATCCACGTCTGGTTCGAGGCCACCAAGAAAGGGCAATACGAAATTCCCTGCGCTGAGCTGTGCGGATTCGGACATTCGGGCATGAAGGGGACGCTGTACGTCGAATCCGAGCAGGACTTCCAGCACTGGCTTAAGGACAAATACTCCAGCAAATAATCTCTGACGGCCATTGCGGCTCCACAAGCGACGGTCAAAGGATCGGAAAAAAAATGAGTAGTACTCCGGCTTCGGCTATTCATGTGGGACACGCCGAGCATCATGAGCTCGGGTTTGTGCGCACGTATATCTTTTCGACCGATCACAAGATGATCGGCCGCCAGTTTCTGTTCATGGCGCTGTTCATGATGGCGATCGGCGGCGCGATGGCGATGCTGATGCGGTGGGAACTGGCGTTTCCGGAAACCGCCGTGCCGTTCATGCATTGGGTGCCCGAACCGTACATGTACGACGGCGCCATCCCGCCCAATACCTACAACTCGATGTTCACCATGCACGCGACCATCATGATCTTCTTCGTCGTGATGCCGATCCTGGTCGGGTGCTACGGCAATTTCCTGATCCCGTTGATGATCGGGGCGCGCGACATGGCGTTTCCGGTGCTCAACATGCTCTCGTTCTGGGTCGGCGCGGTGGCCGGCCTGATCATGCTGGCGTCGTTCTTCGTACCGGGCGGACCCGCCGCCGCGGGATGGACCTCGTACGCGCCGCTCAGCGCGGTACCCGTGTATACCGGCGTCGATTGGGGGCAAAATCTCTGGTGTATCAGCCTGATCGTGCTCGGCGTCTCCTCGCTGATGGGTTCGATCAACTACATCACCACGGTGATCAACATGCGGACCAAGGGAATGACCTTCTTCCGCCTGCCGCTGGTGATCTGGTCGCTGTTCATCACCGCCATCCTGCTGCTGCTGGCGCTGCCGGTGCTGACCACGGCGCTGGCGCTGCTGCTGTTCGATCGGCTGGGCGGGACGCATTTCTTTCTGCCCGCGGGCGGCGGCGAGCCGCTCTTGTGGCAGCATCTGTTCTGGTTCTTCGGCCATCCCGAGGTTTACATCATGATTTTGCCGGCGATGGGGATGGCGTCGGAGATTATCGCGACCTTCTCGCGCAAGCCGATTTTCGGCTACCGCGCGATGGCCTATGCGATGGCGGCGATAGCGTTCCTGTCATGGATCGTGTGGGGGCATCACATGTTCCAGTCGGGGATGAATCCGGCGCTGGGCAGCGGTTTCATGGTCACGACCATGATAATCGGCGTGCCCTCGGCGATTAAGACTTTCAACTGGCTGGGCACCATTTACAAGGGCAATATTCACTACACCGCCGCGATGATGAACGCGCTGGCGTTCGTGGCGATGTTCGTGATCGGCGGCCTGTCGGGGATTTTCATGGCCTGTACGCCGGTGGATATGTTCATTCACGACACCTACTTCATCGTCGCCCACATCCATTATGTGCTCTTCGGCGGCAGTCTGTTCGCGATTTTCGGGGCGATTCTCTACTGGTTTCCCAAGATGTTCGGCCGCATGATGAATGAGACGCTGGGCAAGATTCACTTCTGGATCACCTTCATCGCGTTTAACTGCACCTTTTTCCCGATGCATATTCTCGGCATGAACGGCCATATGCGGCGCATCTACAATCCGCTGCAGTACGACTTCCTCAAACCGATTCAGCCGATCAACGTGTTCATCTCGATCAGCGCCTTCGTGCTGGGCGCCGCCCAGTTCATCCTGCTGGCCAACATCATCTGGAGCCTGGCCCGGGGCAAGAAAGCCGAGGCCAACCCGTGGCGCGCCAATACCCTGGAATGGACCACGCCCATCAGGCCGGGCCACGGCAACTGGGATGGACCGCTGCCGGTGGTACATCATGGTCCCTATGAATACAGTTCGCCGCTGACCACCGAGGATTATCTGCCGCAAAACGTGGAGATTACCGGCAAAGCGGCGGTGGCGCACTAGTTGCTTCAGTCGGATGAGCGCCTGACAATGGAACCCGGAAAGCACAATGGAACGTGCGGTCCGGGTTTCCATCCGAAACCGGGCCTCACGGATGCCAGCTGATGACCAATGAACCAGCGCAGTCGCGCGCCGCGCATCGTGGACTCCATCGCTATGCCCGGCTATTGGCCGGCGCCACCTTTATCCTTATTTTCGCCGGCGGCCTGGTGACTTCCACCGGCTCTGCGCTTGCCGTACCCGACTGGCCGCTTTCTTTCGGCAAGTTCTTTCCGAAGATGCAGGGCGGCGTGCTTTATGAACATGGGCATCGGATGATCGCCGGCACGGTTGCCCTGATGACTTTGGGACTGGCGGTTTGGGCCTGGCGCGTCGAGCGGCGGCCCTTTGTGCGCAATCTCGCCCTGATTGCCTTCGGTCTTGTGATTACCCAGGCGGTTCTGGGCGGACTCACCGTGCTGCTGCTGTTGCCGCTGGCCATCGCCGTGAGCCACGCGGCGACGGCGCAGGCCTTCTTCTGCCTGACCATCGCGATGGCGTTGTTCACCAATCCCGCCTGGCAGAAACTGCCGCGGGTCAAGGCGGCGCAGGAATGGCCGCGGCTGCCCATACTCGCCGCCGTCACCACGGCCGTCATCTACTTTCAGATTCTGATTGGCGCCGTGATGCGTCACATGGGGGCGGGACTTGCCATTCCTGACTTTCCGCTGGCGTTTGGCCGCCTGTTCCCGCGGCTGGAATCGCTGCCCGAGCAAATCAACTATGCGCATCGCGTGGGCGCCGTTGTCGTCAGCGTGTTGGTCTGCTGGACCGCGGTCCGCGTGCTGCGGTTTTACGCGGACCAGCCGCAATTGTGCCGTCTGGCGCTGGGGATGCTGGCGTTGCTGGCGCTGCAACTGACGCTGGGCGCGCTGACCATACTCAGTGCGCGCGCAGTGCTGCCAACCACGGCGCACGTCGCCATTGGCGCCGCCCTGTTGGGCACGACCCTGGCGCTGACGCTGCGGGCATTGCGGATGATCGACGGCAGGATGGCGGCCGAGAGTGCGCGTGAGGTATCGGGCGTGCGGGCGCGGGCCGGCACCGTCGGGCGGCAGGTGACCGCATGACTCATCGCGCCGCGGTGCTGGGACTGGAATTGCCGCGCAGCAGACCGCGGGCGATGTCCTATTTTGCGCTGGTCAAGCCGCGCGTCCTCAGCATGGTGCTGGTGGCGACGCTGGCCGGATTTTACCTGGGCTCCGCGGGACATTTCGACCTGCGCCTGGCGTTGGCGCTGATGATTGGCACCGCGATGGCTGCCGGGGGCACCTTTTCACTCAATCAGTTCATGGAGCGCGACCTCGACGCGTTGATGGAGCGGACGCGCGGCCGTCCGCTTCCCTCCGGCAGTCTGCATCCGGCCGAAGCTCTGTGGTTCGGAGTTGTCCTGTCCGTGGCCGGGCTGGTTTATCTTTACCTGACGGTGAATGCCGCCGCGGCCGCTGTGACCGCGGCCACCGCGATCATCTACCTGGTCGCCTACACGCCGCTTAAGCGGGTATCATCGCTATGTACCGCGGTCGGCGCGATTCCGGGGGCGTTGCCGCCGGTGGCGGGATGGGCCGCCGTGCGCGGCAGCATCGACGCTCCCGCATGGACCCTGTTCGCGATTATGTACCTGTGGCAGTTGCCCCATACTCTGGCGATTGCCCATCTCTATCGCGACGATTACCTCTCGGCCGGTATCCGCTTGCTCGGTATCGAGGACGCCGACGGACGCGGCACGGCGGGCCAGGTGGTGATCAACACGCTGGTGCTGATGGTCGTGGCGCTGTTGCCCACGTTGCTGGGCTTTGCCGGTGTGACCTACATGGTCGTCGCGCTGGCGATGGGCGGAGTGATGCTCAACAGCGGCTTTCAGTTCGCGGCCAGGCCGGATGCGGCGGGAGCGCGGCGGGTCATGATCGCTTCGTTGATATACCTGCCGGCGGTGCTGCTTATAATGATGCTGGACAAGATTTGATGCGGGAACGGCACCATGGCTGGGGCGAGCGCGCAAGGGATTGAAGAGCGCAATCGAAAACTGGGCGGCATTTTGATTGGTGTAATCCTGCTGCTGGTGGCGATCGCGATAATTGGAGTTTTGACCCTTAACTGACATGGCGCAGCATTCAACAGCGGCGATTCCGCTCCGGCGTTTACCTTCGGCCAGGCGGCCGCGATTGGGCGACGGCGGGCCCGGCGGCGGGCGCGAAGCCCCCATCATCAGCAACGGCCGGCTGGCGGTGTTGATCCTGCTGGCGGGCGAAACGATGCTGTTCGCGGGCTTTATCGGCTCCTTCCTGGTCTATAAGCTGGGTGCGCCATTCTGGCCGCCGCCGGGGCTGCCACGTCTGCCGATTCAAATAACCTGGGCCAATACTTTCGTCCTGCTGGCCAGCGGCGTCACGATGCATCTGGCGGTGCGTGCGGTGCGCCGCAATCGGCTGGCACGGATGCGCCTGATGCTGGGAATCACGGTGCTGCTGGGTACCACTTTTCTGGTGGTCCAGGGGCGCGAATGGGTGCGCCTGATTGAGCACGGTCTGCATCTGACCAGCGGCACCTACGGGGCTACGTTTTACACCTTGATTGGTCTGCATGGATTTCACGTGCTGTGCGCGGTGCTGTGGCTGCTGGGCGTTTTCGCGGCGGCGATGGCCGGGCGGTTCACGGCTTTTCGGTACGCGCCGGTTGAGATCTGCGCCATCTACTGGTATTTCGTTTGCGCGGTGTGGCCGGTGCTGTTTTATCTGGTGTACTTCTAAGCGGAACAGGAGCGGAGCTGCGATGCGGTTTTTTCAAACCAGACGGATTTTTCACGGCGGATGGATAGCGGCGGCTGCCGCAATCCTGGCTGCGCCGGCGCGCGACGCCCATGCCTGCGCGATGTGCGGTTTGCCGCCCGGCGATATTGCCAGTCATGCCTACAACACCAGCGTGCTGTTCATGCTGAGCGCGCCCTATGTGATCGTCGCCGTCGGCGCGGTCGTCGGATTCTTCGCCTATCGCAACGCCTGCCGGCGCGAAGCCGACGAGCGGAACAAGCCCGAACTGCAGCCGTTGCCCAACCGCTGATTTCAGCCGACTTAAAATCGCCGCCTAATCGAGGAGAGGATAGAGATGAGCGAGGCCGCTACACTCCAGACCCAGCTCCAGCATGAGGCCGCCGTCGATCCGGTAGAAAACCCGCTTACCCCGGACAGCAAGGGCAAGCTCGGGATGTGGCTGTTTCTGGCCGCCGACGCGATGACCTTCGGCGCCGCCATTGCCGCCTACGGCGCGCTGCGCATCGGCAACATGAACTGGCCGACGCCGTCCACGATTCTCGGCATCCCCTCCACGGCCGTGATGACTTTCGTCCTGATTTGCAGCAGCGTCACAATGGTCGAAGCGCTGTCAGCTATCCGGCGCGACGATCAGGCTGGATATCGCAAATTTTTGGCGCTCACGGTGCTGGGCGGACTGGTGTTCCTCAGCCTGCAGGCGCGCGAGTGGACGCATCTGATTGCGGGCGACGGGCTGTCGATCAAGACCAGCCTGTTCAGCGCGACGTTCTTTATCCTGACCGGTTTCCATGGATGCCACGTGTTTGGCGGCGTGGTTTATTTGAGCGTGCTGCTGCTGCGCGGCCTGGCCGGCAAAATCACCGCGGCGAAGTATGGACTGGTCGAGGTGGCCGGGCTCTACTGGCACTTTGTCGACCTGGTCTGGATCCTGATATTCACCTTCGTCTACCTGATCTAGGCGCGGGACAAGCGGATGGGGTTTTAAGATGAGCAGCGAAGCAGTAGCCGTTTCTCCTCACGCGGTCGCCCACGAGCACGTCGAGCCGAACTATATCGCCATCTGGATTTACCTCGGCGTTCTGACTGTGCTCGAACTGGTAGTGGCGTATGCGCCGATTCCGAAGGCTGCGATGGTAGGTTTGCTGGTCGGATTGGCATGGGCCAAGGCGGTGCTGGTGGCGATGTACTTCATGCACCTGCGCTTCGAGCGCCGAACGCTGGCGGTTATCGCGGCCATCCCGGTTATCCTGGTCACGTTCCTTACCTTCATGCTGGTGCCCGACCTGTCCACGCGCATCTACGCGCGCCATCATATGGGCGAAGTGGTCAGGATGGAGCATGCGCTGGGCAAGGACGTATCGGGCTCGAATCCGAACGTGAATCCGCCCCAGCCGTAGCCCAACCGGAAACATCGCGGGCGGAGAGACCTCCCGCTGCCTGAGCCGCTGAAGGAACGCCTTGTACAGCGTACCATTACTCGCCACGGTCAACGCGGTGCTCAACGGGATTGCCGCGGTGTTTCTGGCCGCCGGATTCTATTTCATCCGCAGGCGGCGGATTGCGGCGCATCGCGCGTGCATGATTACCGCCTTCGGCGTTTCGGCAGTCTTCCTGGTCTGTTATATCGCCTATCATCTCCAGGTTGGCGACGTCCGGTTTCAGGGCCATGGCGCGGTGCGTCCGCTCTATTTCAGCATCCTTATTTCTCACATCATACTGGCGGGACTTACCCTGCCGCTGGCAATCTTCACCATGGCGCGCGCGCTACGCAAGCGCTTCGACGCCCATCGCCGGATCGCCCGCTGGACATGGCCGGTATGGATTTACGTATCGGTCACCGGGGTCATTGTCTACCTGATGGTCTATCACATCTACGGACCGCCCCTGATCCGGTAAAATCCATCGGTATTTGGCCAGGTCCGAGCGCCGGCCTGCCTTACGCTAGACAGCGCCAATCGAGACATCGATTGGGCGTCCGAATTGATTAAGCTTCCCAACCCGGTCCAAACTGCGTTTAAGTTATCACCTGATGGGTGACCGGCGCGGGTCCGCGCCCTTTGCATGTGGCGGCGCGATACAATCGATCGAACGCCGGCAGGCGGGTGTTCTTCTACGTTCTTTCACTTCTGACACGTATCAGTGGCGATTCACGGCGCCGCCCCGAGTGGGCATGGATACTGCTACTCCAAAGTCCGAGGACAAACGGGAGTGACCGCGAGAATAAAGAGGGGGATTGCGTTCAGATCTGTTTGTCTTCGGCAATTCGGCTGTGCGCGCCGCGCCGGCCGGATTGCCCGTTTGGAACTCTGAAAATCGCCTCTCAGTAATCATGAAAAAATTTCTTTTGTACGGAACGGCGGCGCTCATCGGCGTGGTGTTGGCGGTTTATTCCCATCACACACCGCCCATTCAGGATCTCGAACTGCGCGCGCTGATTACCCAGTTGTTAATCTGATTCATGATGGCTGCGCGGGCGTTGCGGCGCGGATGCCCGCGCATCGGCATTGGTTATCCCGCGCGCCGCAAAGGCATTGAGTATCAGCTGCGGGATGGAGGTCGATCAGCGAACGGCCGAACGGGTTTCAACGGGTCGAATTCCGTATTTTGCGATCCCGCTGTAAAGCTTTTTGCGGGAAATCTTCAGCAGCCGGGCGGCGCGCAGTTTGTTGCCGCCGGTAATTTCCAGCGCCCGCTCAAGCACTGCGCGTTCGGCGTCGGCAAAAGTTTCGAACGCGATGGTCGGCAAACGTTTGCCGGGTCCATCGATGCCGCTTAACCAGGCGGGCAAATCGGCCGCGCCGATTATATCCGAACGCGCGCCGCAGAATGCAGTTTCGATCGCCTCGTACAGCTCCCTGACGTTGCCGGGCCAGGCGTACCGCTCCATCAGCTCCAGCGCGTGATCGTCGATTCCCGCGATCGCGGGTTCGTGCGCCGTGCGATGATTGAGCAGATCGATAAAGTGCCGCACCAGCAGCGCGATATCGCCGCGCCGCTCGCGCAGCGGCGGGATCTGCAGCCGCCTGCCTGAGAAGAGTCCGATAAAATCCTTGCGCAACTGACCCACCCGCAATGCCGGTTCCGGATCGCGGCTGCTGGAAGCCATAATCCGAACCTCGCCGCCGCGGCGGGAGCATTCGGCAAGCGTTTCCTGGACGTCCAGCGGCAGGCTGCATATCTCGTCGATGAACAGCGATCCGCCCAGCGCGGCGCCGTAAAGTCCCAGATAGCGGTGGGAGTTGGGCTCCGGGCGTTGATAGCCGAACAGCTCCGCCTCGATCATATATGCCGGCATCGCTTCGCATCGCAGGGCCACGAACGGTCCGCGCCGCCCTCGCGTGCATTCGTGGACAGCGCGGGCCGTCAGCTCCTTGCCGCTGCCGGGCTCGCCCACGATCAGCAGGGATGCGCCGCTGCGGGCGTGCTCTTCGATCTTTCCGTATATCTCGCGCATCGCGGCGCTGTGCCCCACCAGCCCGTGGAAGCGGCTGCGTTTATCTGCCGGAAGATTCCTGGCCTCCAGCTCCAGGGCGTTAATCCGTGTCGCCGCCGACGCCGATTGCAGACGCGAATAGGCCGCCACCAGCAGAATGATTCGTATATGGCTGAGCTTGTCGAATTTGTTGTAAACCGAGATCGGCGGAGCGGGATCGCAGGGAAATACCGCCTGCGCGGCGTCTTCGAACAACTGCACCGCGGCGATCAGCTCATCCAGCGGCACGTGCCGTTCCGCCAGCTCGCTGCCGGTCCGCAGGACGCTGGCGGCGTAAGCGTCCATGTCCTTGCGCAGCAAAGCTTCCTGGTTGCGGAGCAAGGCGGGTTCGAAAATGCGCCTGAAGTCGGATTGGGAAAGCGTGCGGTCGTCGCCGAAATGCAGCAGGTACAGTTCGTACCAATGGCTTACGACCTCGCCCCGCCGGTCACGAATCCGTTGCAGCACGTCGCGCAGTTCGTCGAGGTCGTCATCCCACAGCAGATGGAAATAGCGCGGCTGTTTCGGATAATCCATCGGCAACGGATCGAAACTAACTGCGCAGCAATTGGCGCGTCGGTAAAGAAGGAAACTTCATTCATCTTGAGATTGTGACAAAAATGCGAAAGGGAATGCTCACTTGCCGCATCGATAAGAAATCCCGCAGTCCAGCTGATACCCGCCGGCCGGTACCCCCCGGCACCGTCAGATTGGGCCGCGACTTTTACGCCCGCCCGGTTCTCGCCGTCGCTCGCGATTGTATCGGCAAGCTGCTGGTCCATCGAACCGCACAAGGCGAAACTGCCGGCCGCATCGTCGAAGCCGAAGCCTATCGCGGTCCGCGCGACCTCGCCGCCCACAGCGCCCGCGGCCTGACCCGGCGCACTGCCGCGATGTTCGGTCCGCCGGGGCATGCCTACGTCTTCCGCCTGTACGGCAGCAGCTGGGCGATGAATTTGGTTACCGGAGCGCAAGGCGAGCCGCACGCTGTCCTGATCAGGGCTCTTGAGCCGGCGCGGGGACTGGATCTGATGGCGCGGCGGCGCGGCAAACCGCCCCATTCGCGCGACCTGACCAACGGTCCCGGCAAGCTGACGCAGGCGCTGGCGATCACCGGAGACCAGTACGGATGCGACTTGTGCGGCGACGAACTCTATCTGGAGGACTGCGACGCGCCGGCGGTCAGAATCGGCCGCTCAGCGCGAATCAACGTCGACTATGCCGGCGCATGGGCGCTGCGGTTATGGCGCTTCTATGAACGCGGCAACCGCTGGGTCTCAGTCCCGCCGCGCGATTGAGCTAAACCAGTGTTGCCGGCTTCGCCCGTTCGGCAGGCGGCAGCGGATGCGGCGACCATTTATCTTCGTACTCGTTCCACAGGCCGCGCACCTGCGGAATCACCTCGCGCGCGAACAGCTCGGTGCTTTTGCGTACCAGCTCCGACGGCATCGACCCGATCTGCAGCAGGCACATCAGATGGCCGCAGCGCAGCGTCTTTACCGCCTCCGTCAGCCGCTCGCGCACCGTTTTGGGCGAGCCCGCAATGATGTATCCCTGTTCGACCAGATCCTTCCACGTCTTCTTCGCGCCGGCGTCGAATCCCGTGTTCTGCTTGCCGATCTGTCCCAGGAAGCCCGACTTGATGCTGTCCAGCGTGCGATAGCCCGGCGCTTCCGCAAAACCCGCGTACACGTGCAGGCATCGATTGAAGAAGTAATCCACGTGCGGGCCGTACTCGCGCTCCGCCTCCTGGTCAGTATCCGCAACCGCCAGGATTTGCGCGAAGCCCAAACTATACGGGTTGGGCTCCTTGCCGCGGCGGTCCAGCGCATGCCAGTAGCCGTCGGTCACGCGCCGGCCGTGGCGATAGCCGAAAAACGACAGGTAAGAATATTGATAGTCGTTGCGCGCGCAGAAATCCCAGGTCTCGATCGAACCGCCGCCCGGAATCCAGATTGGCGGATGCGGTTGCTGCAGCGGCCGGGGCCACAGGTTGACGTAGCGCAGCCTGGTGTACTTGCCGTTGAAGGCGAAGATTTCGCTGGCCGTCCACGCCTTGATAATCAGGTCGTGCGCCTCATAGTAGCGCTCGCGCAGCGTGGCCGGCGGCTCGCCATAGCAGAAGTTGGTGTCCATCGAGGTGCCGACCGGAAAGCCGGCCACCAGCCGGCCGCCGCTCAGCACGTCGAGCATCGCGAACTCCTCCGCCACTCGAATCGGAGGATTGTACAGCGCGATCGAATTGCCCAGCACCACCAGGTTGGCCTTGCTCGATCGACGTGTCAGCGCGGCCGCCATGATGTTGGGCGACGGCATCATCCCGTACGCGTTCTGATGATGCTCGTTGACGCCCAGCCCGTCGAAGCCCATCCGATCGGCGAACTCCAGCGAGTCGAGGTATTCGTTGTAAAGCTGATGCCCGATTTTCGGATCGTACAGGCCGCGCGGAATATCGACCCATACGCTGCGGTATTTGTGCGTGAAGTCGTCAGGCAGGAAGCGGTACGGCATCAGATGAAACCAGGTGAACTTCATGGGCTTTCCTTTGCTGTTTGAGTCCCTGCGCCAAGTATGCCCCCGCCTTCCTCGTCCGTCCATGGCGATGGCGGTCGGCTGTCGCCGCACCCGGGGAAGCGGTATGTTTACGCCATGAAGGCACGATTGCAGGACGATCTCAAGGCCGCTATGAAGGCCCGCGACACGGCCCGCATGATGACCATCCGCGGCGTCTTGACCGAGATCAGCCGCCTGGAAAAGGATGTGCGGCGCGAGGCCAACGAGGCCGAAATAGTGCAGATTCTCAAGCGCGAGCGCGCCCGGCGCGAAGAGGCGTTGGGCTTCGCGCGCCAGGGCAACCGGCAGGACCTGATCGATCAGAACCAGGCCGAGGCCCGGGTGCTCGACAGCTATATCCCCGCGGGCGCGGGCGCCGACGAAATCCGCGCCGCGATTGAAAGCATGATCGCCGGCGGGATCAATCAGATCGGTCCGGTGATGAAGGCGTTGCGCGACCAGTTCGGCGCGCGGCTCGATGGCAAGCTCGCCAGTGATTTGGTCAAAGAAGCCCTGGCCAGGAAATGATTGGACACCTAATCAGGTGACGCGGGACGTTTTTCAGGCATCTCTCGTCCTCGACCCCGGACGGTTGGGTCCTGGGCTGAGGGAGCTTTTGCCCGGTGTGAGAGAAGGGCGGACCACAAAAAGGAGATCTGCGATGGCGCATGGCGCGGCCGAAAAGTTTACAATCGAGGTTCCCGAGTCGGTGCTGACGGATTTGCGCGAGCGGCTGGCGCGCACGCGCTGGCCCGGCGAGGTGCGGGACTCCGGATGGCGCTACGGTACCAATCTGGCCTATCTCAAGGAGCTGATCGAATACTGGCGCACGCGCTACGATTGGCGCAAACACGAACGCGAACTGAACGCGTTCAGTCATTTCAAGGCGCCCATCAACGGCTGCAACATCCATTTCATCCATCAGCCCGGCGCGGGTCCCAGTCCGACGCCGCTGCTGTTGCTGCATGGATGGCCGGGATCGATCGCGGAGTTCCAGCAGATCATCCCGATGCTGACCGATCCGGCGCGCCATGGCGGCGATCCGCGCGACGCATTCAGCGTCGTGGCGCCGTCGCTGCCCGGGTACGGCTTCTCCGACGACCCGCAGGTGCCCGGGATGAAAATCGAACCGATCGCCGACATTTTCCATGAGCTGATGACGGAAGTGCTGGGCTATCGGCGCTTCGGTGTGCAGGGCGGCGATTGGGGCGCGATCATCGCCTCGCGCGTGGGCCATGCTTATCCAAAGAGTGTCATCGGTGTGCATCTGAACATGGTCGCATTGGGCGCGCCGGAGGGACGCAAGGCGCTGGGCGATGACGCCGAATCGAAGAAGTTCCTCGAGGAAATGGGCAAGTTCAGCGCCGAGGAGAGCGGTTATCAGCAGATCCAGGGCACCAAGCCGCAAACGCTGGCGTATGGATTGAACGATTCACCCGCGGGTCTGGCGGCCTGGATCGTGGAAAAGTTCCGTACCTGGAGCGACTGCGGCGGCGATGTCGAGAGCCGCTTCACCCGGGATCAACTCCTGACCAACATCACGATTTACTGGGTCACGCAGAGCATCAATTCCTCGACGCGGCTTTATTACGAAGTCAGGCATAGTCCATACCGGCTGGCAAAGGGTGAACGGGTCGAACCGCCGACCGCAGTCGCACTGTTTCCCTCCGAATTGATCAGGCCGCCGCGCGCATACGCGGAGAAGGCGTACAACATCAGGCGCTGGACCGCGATGCCGCGCGGGGGACATTTCGCCGCGATGGAGGAGCCCGCGCTGCTGGCGGAGGATATCCGCGCCTTCTTCCGTGAAGTGGGACAAAACTGAAAGGCCATTCAGAACCGGCGAGGGCGTCAAATGGGCAAGGTGTATGCGGCTATCGACCGCGCGATGGCTCGTTTCATCGCCTCCCAGCACCTTTTTTTCGTGGCCACGGCTCCGCTCGACCCGGCGGGGCACGTCAATATCTCGCCCAAGGGGCTGCAGAGCTTTTGCATTGTGGATCCGAATACGGTCGCATATCTGGACCTGACCGGCAGCGGAATCGAAACCGTTGCCCATCTGCGGGAAAATGGCCGCATCGTCATCATGTTCTGCGCCTTCGAAAGCACCCCCAGAATTCTGCGGCTTCACGGACGCGGCGCGGCGGTTTTGCCGCCGGATCCTCGCTTCAGCGAATTGGTCGGGTTGTTTCCCCGACATCCCGGAATACGCTCCGTCATCGTGGTCGCGCTGGAGCGCATCTCCGACTCATGCGGCTACGGAGTTCCGCGGTACGTCTATAAGGGCGAGCGCGAGCAATTGTCCCGATGGGCGCGCCGCAAAGGCCCCGCAGGGCTAACCCGCTACCGATCGGATCACAACCGGACAAGCATCGACGGCCTGTCCGGCCTGAGTGATGAAGAGACTGGCGGGTAGTGCAGTGCGGCGGCTTATGGCACTGGCGCCGGATGGAGGAGGCCGGCGGCTTCGTCGAACCCGAGCATCACGTTGAGGTTCTGGATCGCCTGACCGGCGGCGCCTTTGCCCAGATTATCGATTGCCGTCAACACCACCAGGGTTTGCGACCGGCGGTTGAGGACAAACGCGATCTCGCAGAAGTTGGTCGCGCGCACGTTTTTCAATTCGGGCAGTTCGCCGGCGCCGAGCAGGCGGATGAATCGCGCCTTGGCGTAGGACGCCTCAAACGCGGCGCGGATGTCCTCGGCGGTGGTGCCGGTGCGCGGGCGCAGGAAAATCGAACTGAGAATCCCGCGGTTGGTCGGCAGCAGATGCGGCACAAAAGTTACTGCCACCTCGCGCCCCAGCGTGGCCGCGATCTCCTGCTCCATCTCCGGCGTATGCCGATGGTTGCCGACCTTGTAGGCGCGGAAGTTGTCGTTGACCTCGGCGAACAGCTGTTCCAGCGCCGGACTGCGGCGCGCGCCGGTGGTGCCCGATTTGGCGTCGATTATAATCGAGTCCGGCTCGACCAAATCGCGGCTGATCAGCGGCAGAGTGCCGAGCAGCGTGCCCGTCGGATAGCATCCGGGATTCGCCACCAGGCGGGCCTCGCGAATCTCCGCGCGATGAAATTCCGTCAGCCCATATGCCGCCTGACGCGCCATCAGCGGCGCCGGATGCTCCCGGCCGTAGGTGGCCTTGTAAACTTCGGGATCCTTAAGCCGGAAGTCGGCTGAAAAATCGATCACGCGGATGCCGGCGGCGATCAGCTCCCGCACCACATCGGTACCGGCATGCTCGGGCAGACAGGACAGCACCACCTCGGCGCGGCCCTTAATCAGGTCCGGACGCATCTCCTCCAACGCCGGCAGATCGATGCCCGCCAGATGCCGGTACACCTGCGCGACTTCGCGGCCCACGTAATGCTCCGAGGTAAGCACGGTGAGCTCCACGAAGGGATGAAAGGCGAGCAGGCGGACCGCTTCGATTCCCGAATATCCGCTCGCGCCGAGTATCGCCACTTTGACCCGATTTGTCGCACTCATCGCCGCAATGCCTCCCGGACGGGAATCAGAGGCCAATTACAACATGATGGGTAGATCGAGGCCAGCGCGCTTACTTGGTGTCGAGTTCGAACAGCAGATGGTTGCGGCCTTGCGCGCCGGTGGATTTGCGCTTGAAGGGATTCAACCGGCTGACCAGGCTGCCGTTGCCGTTGGCCGAATGCAGCCGTTCCAGGTAAATCTGCAGCGGACCGTCGTCGGACTTCCTTCTGGACAGTTCTTCGAGACTGCTCAACGCCTGGTAAGTCGAGCCTTTTTCCAGGGCGGACAAGGCCGCGCCGAATTGCTCATAAAATGCCGCGTCGACCGGGCCGCCGCGCTTGCCCGCAATCTCGTCAATCTGTACCGCCTGCCCTTTGCCCTTGACCCGCACCATGCCGATGTTGCGGGCGATAAATCCGTCGGCGGCTTCTTCCAGGGTCTGACGGTTCACCAGCAGATGCACCTTGAAGTGCCGCGTCAGCCCTTCGATGCGCGAGGCGAGGTTGACGGTATCGCCGACCGCCGAATAGTCGAAACGCTGCTTGCCGCCGAAGTTGCCCACGATGGCGTCGCCGGTGGCGATCCCGATACCGACGTCAACGTCGACGAAACGCGGGTCGGTCCGGCGCAGCCGATCCAGTTCGGACAGCATCTCCAGCGCGCATTCGATCGATGATCGCGCCGGGTTGGGCGTGGCGCCCGGCGCGCCCCAAAAGGCCATGATGCCGTCGCCCATCAGCTTGTCCACCACGCCGCCGCTGCGCATGATCACGTCGATCATTGCGGTCATGTAGGTATTGAGCAGCGCCACCAGTTCTTCGGGCGGCGTCCGCTCGCTGCGGCTGGTAAAACCCACGATGTCCGCGAACAGGATACTCATGTGCCGGCGCTCGCCGCCCAGCTTGAGCGTGTCGGCGTCCTGCACCAGTCCTTCGATCACGTCGGGATGCAGATAATGCTCGAACGCGTGCCGCAAAAAGCGCTTTTCGCGTCCCTCGGTCAGATACCGATAACTGGCCAGACCGGCGTAGGTGATGAACGTGGTGACGATCGGGAACAGCACGCCCAGCAGCAGGCCGTCGGCGACCAGCAGGTACTGGGCGAAAGCGAAATAGCCGAAGATCATCACCGCCGCCGCCACGCCCGACCATGACGCGGACAGGTAGGCCACCGCGGCGCTGACCGCGATGCCCATCGCAACCGCCGCCACCCGCTCGAGTCCCGCGGTCACTTCCGATCGCTGGATGAAGTCGCCCGTAAGGATATTGTCGATCGCGTTGGCGTGGATCTCGACGCCGGGGAAATCCGCGCCCATCGGTGTGGACCAGCGATCGCCCACCCCCAGTGCGGAGGCTCCGACCAGAACGATCTTGTTGGCCAGCGCGCTCTGGGGTATCCGACGCGCGATGACGTCGCTGACCGAGTAGTAAGGAAACGTATGCGCCGGGCCGCGGAAGTTCACCAGCATCCGCCCCTGCTCGTCCACCGGCAGCGCCTCGCGCCCGATCGAGATGCGGCTGACGCCGAAATTCTCCAGCATCAGAGAGGTCAGGGCTCCGCCCGCAGACGCGCTGGTCACCGCCAGTACCAGCGGCTCGCAGTAACGTCGGCCGAACCGTATGACCATCATCTCCGACCGGAACACCGCGTCGGGATCGGTCGGCGTGTCGAAGTATCCGGTACCGCGCGCGGCGCTGTTGATTACCGGCAGATTGGGCAGATAGGCAACCGCCTCCGGCAGCGGTGGCGGCGGCCCGGCGGGGCTGTGCACGAGATTGAACGCCAGCGGCGCGGGCGGTGTGATTTTGGCTACGAATCCCGGGCTGATCCTGACCGCCTCGTCTCCGGACCGCACCTGCAGCGGGTAGCCGATAAAGGTCGAGCCCTGCGCCTTGATTGCGTTGGCAAAGGTCTGATCGTTGCCGGGTCCCGACGCGGCCGCAAGGCTGCCGTCAGAAATGCCGGCTTTTTTCAGCCCCTCAATAATCTTTTCGCGCTCGCGGTCGATATCGTCGCGCTCGCTGAACACCATATCGAAACCGACCACGGCGACCTTGTAGGCTTTGAGAGCGTCGGCCAATTGGGCGAGCACGGTGCGCGGCCAGGGCCATCGGCCCAGTTCGCTGATGCTCTTGTCGTCGATCGCAACGATAACCACCTCGCCATGGGGTTTGCGCGTTCCCCGGGCGTACATCCGGAGGTCGAATGCCTTAAGTTCGGCAAGTTTGAGCAGGGAAGGATAATAGCCGTTGACCACAAACAGGGCGGCAACCATCGCCATCCCGATTCCAAACGTGCCAAGCGCTCCCGGTCTTCTCTTGCGTGCGCGAGCCATCGTGCACCGCGCGCAAGTTTAGCTCTTTGGTCTAAATTTCGCCAATCGGCCGCCAGCCGTCCGGCACCCGCGTCCGAAAGAACTCCCCCACTTCCAGAAACTGCCGGGGGCCTGGGGCCGTACAGGCTGGAAGTCCGGGCCCCGGCGCGGCCCCGTTCCAACAACAGCTCAGCTCCGCGGCCAGCGGAGAATTTGGCGCGCGGTTTTGCCCAAAACCCATTCCTTGTCGCTTTCGGACAGCCGCTCGGTGCAGCGCAGGCAGAACAATGATTCGGCGCAGGTATGATTATCGACGGTTACCGTGTAGTCGCTCGCCCACATTATCCGGCTGGGGCCGAATGCGTCGATGACGCGGCGCAGCTGTTCGATCAAGTCGCGATAGGGAAACGGCTGGCGCGAAAGGCGCGGAGCGTGGCCCCATTTGACTGCGACGTGCGGATATGGCGCATAGCTCAGCAGGCGTTCGATGGTGGATTCCAACTGATTGGGCAGACTCGCCCGATCCACGCCCATCCCCACATGATCGATAATGAACTGGACGTTGTCGAACTTGCGCACGTATTCCATCAGCGCATCGTGCTCGTCGCCCGGGTAAATCATCATCGGAACATTATGCTTGCCGGCCGCGCTCAGCACCCGGCCATGGCCGCGTTCGCGCATGACTTTCATGTCCAGGCCGGAAGCGATGCGGGCGCAGATCCGTCCCGGTGCCGTGCGCACCTGGGCCATCAGATCGTCGATCTCGGGATCGTTGGGATCGAAGCGCACCAAATAGGCGAAGCGTTCGGGGCAGCGCGCGACCGCCTCCTGGGCGAATTGGTACGTAAATCGGGTAATACCGCTGGGAAGTTTTTGACGCTCGGGCGGCCAGACGTCGATAACGGCCGCGTTGATCCCCACCGCGTCCATGATTGCGATCGACTGGTCGAGCCCGCGCTGATTGGCGTGGACCTGCGAATCGACGATTTCCATCGGTTTGCTCCGTTTACCCGGGCGGACTGAATGGCACTGACTATACGCCAATCGCGCCGCATTGCCACCGATCGCTATGGCCTGGCGGCTGCGGTCGTGCTGCCCAGCAAAGCTGCTGCCTGGTCGAGCCGGTCACTGTACTTGTTCAGCGCCGCGGCGGTGATTTGCGCGTACCGATTGGCGTCGGACCATCGCTGCTCTTCGATCGCTTCGCGCACTCCGGGGAGCGTTTTAGCGCCGTATCCGGTAAAGCGCCCCGGAGCGTAGATCAGGTTCCTGTACCATGGACGGCCGGGCAGACCGATATCGGGGGCGAGTGTCTGATCGATATCCAGCATCAGCCGCTGCAGGCCAACCAGACGCTCCCCTGACAGCCGCGATCCGTTCTTCGCCAACGCCTCGTCGTACGCCTTTGCGCTGCGGTCCAGCCGGTCGATGGCGTTTTCCAGCGCGGCCAATTCGAAGTGGGGAACCCGCTCAAGCGGCTCCGGCAGACCGCTGGTCTTGGTCGGATCGGCCGCGAGCTGAAAGGCGCGATCGCGCAACAACGCGGCTTGTGTTTGCGCCTCTTCGCGCCTGTCCTCGGCCAGCTTCTTGACCTCCTTGAGGTAGCCGGCGACTGCGCTGGCAAAGTCGGCCGCGCGCTGCAGCGGCAGGTCGGCGTCGGCGGTGCGCAGCACCACGCGTCCCGCCGTGCGGGCCAGCAGCGCGTCATACACGAAGCCGGGATCGACAAAGCGGCTGTGATGCTCAAACGTATCGTAGCGCGAATGATAGACCCCGCTGCTTAAACCTTCGTCGCCGAAACCGAGGTCGAGCGCAGGCACACCCAGATAGTCGAGGAAGCCCGAAAAATCCGACCCCGAGCCGAGCGCGTCCATAGGGATGTCCTTGGTCGGATCGGCGGCGGCTTTGGCCTTGTCCTTGACCTGTGGCTTGGCGCCGGGGGCGAGCGCATCGACGCGGATTTTGGCCCGCAGCCGTTGGGCGATCGAAACGCCGGTCTCGGGATCGATTACGCCGGCGGCGACCTGGTTCATCAGATGCTGGAAGTCATGGCTGCCGGCGGCGTACAGAAAGCCGCGTCCGTTGTTGTCCGAATTTACATACAGAACGCTGCTTTTCCTGATCTCGCCGGCATGCGCCTCGGCCCATTCAGTTGAGCCCAGCAGCATCGGTTCTTCGCCGTCCCAACTGGCGTAGATCAGGGTGCGTTTGGGACGCCATCCCTCTTTTACCAGCGCGCCGATCGCCTTGGCTTCGGCCAATAACGCCACCTGACCGGACATCGGATCGCTGGCGCCGAAAACCCAGCCGTCATGATGATTGCCGCGGATGACCCATTGATCCGGCCATCGCGCGCCCCTGATCGCAGCGATCACGTCATAGATCGGCTTCCGGCTCCAGTCCGATTTGACCGCCAGATGCACCGGCGCCGCGCCGGGCCCGACATGATAGGTAATCGGCAACGTGCCGCGCCATGAGCGCGGGGCCACGCGTCCGCCCAGGCTTTGCAGCAGCGGGCGCGCGTCCGCGTAGGAGATCGGCAGCACCGGGATTTTAAGAATCGTGGGCGATTGCGCGATACTCAACCGTTTGGCGCTGGCCGTCGCGGCCGTTCCGGGTGTCAGCGGATCGCCCGGATAGCGCGTCATATCGGCCACCGAACCGCGCTGAATGCCGAACGGCGGACGCATCGGCCCGGTGGGATAAGTTTCATCGACCGAATAGCCATCTTCGTCCGGATCCGAATAGATGATACATCCGATGGCGCCGTGATCCTGCGCCAGCTTCGGCTTGAGCCCGCGCCATCCTTCGCCGTACCGTGCGATAACGATCCGTCCTTTGACGTTGACGCCCAGGCGCCGCAGCGTCTTGTAGTCGTCCTGCATCCCGTAATTGACGTAAACCAGCGGCGCGGTCACCTCGCCGTCGCCTTGGTAGGCAACATAGGCGGGCAGCGCGGGCTGCGTCGCGGTCGCGCTGGAATCGCCGGGAATCGGCGGCTCCTGGAGCGTCGCCTTGAAGGGCCTGGAGCCGGTCAGCTCCAAAGTCTCGCTGATCGGCGTGGGGTAGAGCACGTAAAAGGTTTCGATGTGCGCCTCCCAGCCCCATTGCCGGAACCAGCCGAGGATGCGCTCGGCGTTGGCTTTGTCGTGCGGCGAGCCCACGTGATTGGGCTCGGCCGCAAGCAGCTTCATCCACTGGCGCAGATCGCCGGGATGGATCAGGGCGTCGAAGCGCCGCTCAAGGGCGGCTTGCTCATCGGCGGCGCGCGCGGGCGGAGCCGAAATTACGCTGAGGCACGCAAGCACGAACGCAATGGCAACACGCATCGAAGGCAGGTTCGCAGATTTTTTCATGGCCTTGGTCCGGACTCGCATCACAATAGATGAGCGGACCGCGGCCGGGAAACGTGCCGCTATCGGCTGCGCAGGTTCGCATCCGAGATTGGCAATCGCGCACCGGATTTTTTCCGCCAGCAGGTAGTATCCGCGCCTGGGCGATTCCCTCAGCGGCGGCAACATCTTGCCGGTCAATTTCAATGATCGGGATCGCCCAGCTCGAGCATCTTCGCCGCCAGCGCGGAAGAATCGACCACTCCTTTTTCGCGCAGCAGGTCTTCCAGCGCCAGCAGAAAATGCGTGTAGTATCCCTCGCCGGCCTCGATCCATCCGTGCGCGCGGGCCTGGTCCGCTTGTCCTATGCGTTCGATCAGATGGCGGCGGAATTCATTCCAGGTGCACAGGCCCCGCTCCGTGAGTTCAAGCGCGATGGCGAAGGCGAGCGCTTCCCATGGAGCGCTGAAGGGACGGTCGGGATCGACGCAAGTGCCGGCGAGCAGTTGCGAAATTGGTCGATTGGAGCTCATCGCGTGCCTCCGGCCCCGGCAGGCGGGGAGATGACGGCGGTGCCGATCATCGAATCGCGTGTTACCAGCTCCGCCAGTTGCTCCTCGGTCATCCCTTGCGTTCCCGCCGGCCGCTGCGGGATCACCAGATAGCGCTGCTCGGCGCTGCTGTCCCATACCCGGACTTCCGTGTCAGGGGGAATTTCCAGTCCGAACTCCTTGAGCAGACCGCGCGGATCGCGCACCGCCCGCGATCGGTAGGCGAAACTCTTGTACCACATCGGCGGGATTCCCAGCACCGGCCACGGATAGCACGAGCACAGCGTGCATACGACCATGTTATGCACACGGTCAGTGTTCTCGACCGCCACCAGATGCCCGCCTTCCGGTCCGCCGAATCCAAGTTCCGCGACCGCGGCGGTTGCGTTGGCGAGCAGGCGTTTGCGGAAAGCGGGGTCAGTCCAGGCTTTGGCGACCACGCGGGCCCCGTTGCGCGGACCAATCCGGTCGCCGAAGCTCTCGATTATCCGATCCAGAGAGACCGTATCGACCAGTCCCTTCTCTTCGAGCAGGGTCTGCAGCGCTTTGACTCTGAGCGCTGCTCCGGACGGGGCCCGGCTATGATTCTCGCTCATCGTGTCCTCGCGCGCACCGATGCGGTGTTGGCTTTGCGTTGGGCGGCGTTTGGGGACGCTGGCCGGGCGTCAAGATAATCTTCCCACAGATCGATATGGACTGTATCGCGGGCGGGCGCGCCTGCACCCCACAATTCGCGCGCCCTGAAAGCGACGCAATACACGTGCTGAGCACACGGCCCGGCGCCGTGGGCGTTGGTGTCGGGAAACGGAAACACCCCCCAATTCCTCAAGATCACGCCATGACGTCCGCGCACGTATCGCGCAAGCCGCGTATGGCCGGGCGGGTTGATGTTCCGCGCTACAACCCGGTCGCCCGGCCGAAACCGCGCGCGCGGGCGCGTTACGGCGGTGGGTGCCTGCGGCGGGTTGGGCGGCTGCGCGGGTAGAGGCGGTTGAGCGCCGCACGCCTCAAGTTCCTCGCGCGTCAGCACGCCTTTTTCCATAAGCACAATCAGCAGCGCCTCGAGCCATCGTTCGTAGTAACTGGCGTTGAGGTAGCGCGGCGGGGCAATTCGCTCGATCGCATGGCGAAACTCGTCGATATTGGCCGCCCGCTGACACAGCAGCGTCAGGGCAAAAATGCGCCGCTCCCAATCGGAATGGAAAACCGGCTCGTTTTCCTCGCGGACCACCGGTCCGAACCCGTCCATCCCGCCCATGTCATGGATGCCGTTCACCGATGGGTACGGTAGCCGATGCGGTTACGGCGCCGCAACGGCTGAATAGGCTCCGAGATCGACCCGGCTGGAGGAGCGCGGCCGGCCCTCAAGGTCGCGGCCCGAAACGCCGAATTGCGCCGTCCCCGCGCCGATTGCGGGGCTGCCCGGCTGCAGGTGGAAATTCGCCGACGGCTGCAGCATCGGATTGACAAACAGCGGATTGCGGCCGAGCAGATTGTCGCGCACAAAATTCGCCGGCTGTGCAGCATTGGAAAATCGCACCGACGGCTCGCCCGGCCTGCCGTCGAAGGTGAGATTGCGCTGCCAAATCACGTCCTCGGCCCGCGGGCCCGCCAGAAAAATGGCAACATTGCGCGGGTCGAAGGAGGGATTGGCCCATCCGATGTTGTTTACCCACACGTTATCCGCGCTGCGTACGTCCGACAACTCGCCCCGATGATCCGACTGAGTATAGCGCCTCCAGTTGAAATAGCAGGTATTGTTGCGGAGTGTGACATGATTCGACTCGAATACCTGGATGCCCGCGCCGCCGTTGGCGAAACTCAAATTGTTCTCCACCAGGGTCGCCGGCGTATAGGGCACGCCCTTCTTGTCCTGCCGATGCTGGAAATCGTCGATGATGATGCCGTTGCCGTCCGTCCCCCCGGGCGCATTGTCGTTGAAGTACACTACATTGTTTCTGATCATGTTGTGAAATCCGGGAGCGGAGTCCACCGCGACCGGCTCATAAATAGAAATGCCGCTGCCCGACCACGGCGCAATCAGGGCGTTGCGATATACCACGTTGTTCTCGATAACGCGGTAGTCTCCGTTGTTCAGTTGTATCCCGCTTGCGCCGCAGTCATGCACGATATTGTTTATGACCCGCGTATGGTGTCCGACGCCGCCCCATCCCGCGGCCACGCCCTGCGATTTGGGCCCGGCACTGATCTCGAATCCGTCGATCTCTATGTAGCTCTGCCGATTGACGTTGAAAGCGTCGGACCCGGTTCCCGCGCCCAGCGGGGCTACCCTGGCGCCGTGCGGATGGACGGATATAAATTTTATCCAGGCGCCGGGCGCGCCGGAATTCTGAATATATACACTCTCATGATAAGTTCCGTCCTCCACATGGATGGTGTCGCCGGGGCGCGCCAGCGATGCGGCCTTGTTGATTTTGCGCAAAGGACGGGAAATGCTGCCGTCATTGTGGTTATCGCCGCCGGGAGAAACATAGTAATCCCGGCCGAAAGCATCCCCGACGCCCGACAGCATCTGGAGGAAAAGGCATACCGACGCGAAGACGGCGATTGGGCCGGCTTTTCCCCGCGCGAAGCCCGGCGGGGCCGGATGCGGGCGCGGAATCATTCCGAAGCACCGCCTATGTTGCGCGCCAGCGACGCCAGGGCGGCGATGAAAGCTCCGGTGGGGGAAGCGCCGAAGGCCTGGCTTACCGCCGCCTTTGTCCATCGAATTCGATCGGCGGCCGTCAACAGCCGGTTCAGCGAAACCGGCGCGTACTCGGCTGCGGACGGTCCGCCCGGCGAGCCCGGTTCTACGGCCAGCAACTCCTCGGTTTGCGGCCATCGATACGACAAATACCATGTCCAGCAGCCGTTTTGGACGTATAGCCGCTGCAGCCGCCGCGCCAGTTCGAGGTCGGTCGGCAGGATGACGCGGCGGGCGATCCGAATTGAGGGCGCTATGCGCGCGCGCAGCCGCTCGGCGCGTTTGCTGCTGTAATTCGTAAACCACAGCCGGAAATTGTATTCCTGCTGAAGCTGGCACACCGCGCGATGGACCTGTATGTGTTCGGGATGCCCATACTCGCCCCAGGGTCCGTGGGTAAACACGTTGCGGCATTCGCTGAGCAGCGGTCTCAGCAGTTCAATCAGCCGGTGATAGTTCGATCTATATGCGGCGCTTATCGCGGCGTTGGGGATTTCGATCCCGTAAGGGGAAGGAATCGGGTTCTTTCCGCCCAAACCGAATACCGAGGCCTCTCTTAGCCCCAACGAAATGAAACCGGATTTAGGATGCGCCGCGAGCGTCCGCATCCGGCACCGCGTGATGGCGGCGCTGCGGCTCTCGACGAACGCGACGATCAGTTTCGGAACCTGCCGCAGAATCGAGCTGAACCACAGAATTTCATCGTCGGGATGGCACGCGAGCAGGGCCGAGCTCTCAAAGAGCTCCTCGAATTGGCCGGGCGGCAACGCCGCGGGAATGACCATGGACGCGGGCACCGGCTCAGGCCTTCCGGGCAACTCCGCCGTCCAGCGAAGGATCGAAGCTCGGGCCGAGCGGCTCCGGCGCCAGTTGGTTGTTGATCAGGATCGTGCTCTCCTGGAATGAGCTTCGCCGGAATGAGTATGCGGCGAAAGCGGAGTCGAGCGCTTCGCTGCAGCCGGGCACCATCCGGTCGTGCAATTCAATCATCAGCACCCGGGTCTGCGCCAGCCATGAGCAGTCGGCGGCGGAGAAAATCTCCTTTTCGGCGCCTTCCACGTCCATCTTCAGAATATCGATAGTTGTCGCTCCGCACAGTTTCAACAGGTCCGGAATAGTCACAGCCTGAGTAATCAGTGTTGAGCCGGCAGCCGCAGTATTGGCGCGGGTGACAAAGCAAGCCCACGCGTCATCCGAATTGTCGATCACGAGCGGCTCCGCCCTGCTCCATAAAGCGGCACGAATGGGCTTGATGTTCGGATATGGCCGGACATTACGCACCAAAGCGTCGAAGTTGGCCGGCTCCGGTTCGAGGGCGATGACGAAAGCGCGCGGATAGAGATTGGCAAACTGAATCGAAGCAAATCCGACATTGGCCCCGGCGTCAACAATCAGCCGCGGTTCGCGCAAAAACACCGGCCGGTAAAAATGCCGGAGAAAGACCTGCTCAAAGCAGTACTTGTCGGACGTGCGGGGCCGCAGCGCCAGCGGCCGCGCCAGGCCCGGAACCCTGACCTCGACGTCCCGGTGCGCGACAGCGGTCAGAATGAAAACCCGGACCGCGTCCAATCCCAGCGCGGCGAAATACCTGGGAATCACGTCCGGTAAATGCGCGATGCGTCTGGCCAGACGGACCGTGCGCCGCAGCGCCGCGATCTGACGCAAGCGGTATCGAATGGAATCGGGCGGATATGCGGTCCTGGTGGCCATCCGATAGTTGGTCCGTTTAAGCTTTCGCGCGGGTAAGCAATTCGTCAAACATCCCCTGCCAGACCGATGCGATATTCTGGGCGTAGAATTCGCGAATGCGATCGCGCCCTTCGGCGATCAGGCGGCTGCGCTTGACCGGATCCTGGAGCAAATCTCCGATTGCTTCGGCAAGCGCAATCTCGTCATTGGGCGGAACCAGTACGCCGCAGCGCCCGTTATCCAGAACCTCTTCGGGGCCGGAGGGACAGCGCGTAGCTACGATGGGAACTCCGAGATAAAGCGCTTCGAGCAGTACTGACGGAAAACCTTCGACATGCGAGGATAGCGCAAATACGGTCGCCTCTTTCATCGCCGTATAGGGGTTCACGAAATAGCCGGGCATTACGACCGTATCGGCAACCTCCAGACGCCGGGCCAACGCGGCTAAATCATCGCGCAGCGGACCCTTGCCCATTATCACGAGTAAATGATCCACTCCGCGATTGCGCAGGCGGTGATGCGCCCGGATCAGAAGGTCGAAGCCTTTTTCCGGGTTGAGCCGCCCCACCGCCATCACCACCGGCTGATTGGCCCGCATGCCGTTCCAGGAGGGCGTCGTTTTCTGGCGGGTTTCGACCGCCTGCGGGTCCAGCGAATTGGAGATTACGCGGACCTGCGAATGCCGCAGATGCGCCAGCTTTTCTATCGAGGATGCGGCGTGCCGATTGACGAACACCACCCGGTCCAGCCTGGGATAAATCGCGCGGAGCAGCGGCACATGCCATTTCTGTTTGTAATTCAGATATCCCTCGAGCGTGGTGCGGACCCATCCGATCACCGGCTTGCGGTTTATCTTCGCCGCCAGCCAGGCAAGGTAGGTGGAATCCAGTTCGAGGGCGCCAACCACAATGTCGTGGCTGGCGGCGAGCGCGATCAAGTTGCGCAGCAGGCCGGGAAGTGCGTAGCGAATCCGGCCCGCGCGTCTGCCTCCCATTATCAGATCGGTGGACCCGGCGATTTCGTCGGCATTGACACATTCCGGCTTGAGCAGAAACAGAGTAGTGCGGAATCTGCCGGGATCGAGATTGCGCAGCACGTTAAACAGCGATCGGTCTCCGCCTGGAAGTGAGGTGTGGACGAACAGCACTCTGGCCGGCCGCTTTATCCCGGCCGATTTGCGGTTATTACTCAAGCCGGGGAGCGGCGCGCTTGAGGAAGTTTCGAAATTCGCGAGTGTTTTCATCGAGCCCTTGATTGCGGTGTATTGATTCTCAAGGCCGGGATGCCGGCGAAGGACAGGGGATAGCGGTAGCGCAGCAGACCGGGAATGGTAAATGCGGTGGCCGCCAGCCGATGCGTCAGGCTCATGTTGGTGCGCCACTTGTTATCGGGAACTATATCGATCCGGCCGGTGTAGCGCCCCGGCGCTCCGCCGTATCCATGCAGCGTCCGCAGTTCCACCGTACGATCGGATATGAACGGAAGCCGGGTTCCTTGTTCACCCGCGAAATCGACAATCCGCTGTATGACGGCGCGCGGGCGGCGGGTGAAATCCTCGTACGCCACTCTCATATAGCGGCGCGGCTGACCGCTCCATAACCATTCCGA